>CAYYJS010000001.1:0-143946 GCA_964472315.1 uncultured Victivallales bacterium
GTGGCGAGGCCGTGACCCACCGCAGTCCGCGGGAGATCATGGAAGAAATCGCCGCGCTGGATGAAGAGAGCGCGGAAGTGCTGGAGAGGGTCAGGGGGCTACTGGGCGGCGAGAAGGTGGCCAAATGAGCGAACTGGCGGGAAATGACTACGCTGGTTTTTTTGTCGAGATCAAGACCCGCATTCGGCAGGCCCAGTACCAGGCGTTGCGGGCGGTTAATAAGGATCTGCTGTCGCTCTACTGGGACAGCAAGACCGTGGTCGAATACGCTCTGCGCGCAGCAGGCCGTCCCATCGGCGTCGCGACCTATACCGTCGTGCCCCAACTCCCCGAAGCCTACCGCGACCAACTCCCCAGCCCCGAAGCCATCGCCGAACGCCTGCGCCTGTGGGCCGGGCAGAAGGGGGCGGAGGAATGAAGAAGGGGTGGGCATGGAAACCGTTGGGCGAAGTCTGCAAGACAGGCTCCGGCGGGACGCCGTTGAGTTCGCGGAGGGAGTATTACGAAGGCGGAAACATCCCGTGGCTTCTTAGCGGCGAAGTGGCTCAAGGAAATGTGCGCGAGGCGAAGAACTACATCACAAAGGCAGGTCTTGAGAACTCCGCCGCCAAACTCTTCCCGAAGGATACGGTCTTGGTCGCAATGTATGGCGCAACCGCGGGGCAAGTTGGCATCCTGCGTTTTGAAGCGGCAACGAATCAAGCAGTCTGCGGAATCCTTCCAAACGACACGTTTGTTCCTGACTTTCTTTTCTACTTTCTGCTGGCGAAGAGAGATGAGCTGGTGGCGCAAGCAACCGGTAACGCGCAGCCCAACATCTCGCAGATAAAGATCAAGAAAACGGAAGTTCCCATCCCCCCCCTGGCGGAGCAGGGGCGGATTGTGGGGATTCTCGACGAGGCGTTTGCCGGGCTGGCCACCGCCAAAGCCAACGCCGAAAAGAACCTCCAAAACGCCCGCGTTCTCTTCGAAAGCCACTTGGATGACGTGTTCAGCAAGCGGGGCGAGGGGTGGGTGGACTCGACCATCGGCGCGGAAATCCGCTTCATCGACTATCGTGGCAAAACGCCGGTGAAGACAGCGAGCGGCATCCGCCTCATCACTGCGAAAAACGTAAAGATGGGCTACCTCCAAGAAGCGCCGACGGAGTTCATCGCCGCTGACAATTACGAAGGCTGGATGACGCGCGGCATTCCGAAAAAGGGCGACGTGCTTTTCACCACCGAAGCGCCGCTCGCCAATGTCGCTCAGCTCGACACTGACGAGAAGGTGGCGTTTGCCCAGCGCATTATCATCATGCAGCCGAACGCCGCAAAGCTCGACTGCACTTTCCTGAGATACCTCCTGCTTTCGCAGCCCGTGCAGGAACGCATTCGCACCAAAGGGACTGGCGCGACCGTCCAAGGCATCAAGGCGAGCCTTCTCAAGACGATTGGGATTTCTTTTCCAAAGATTCTGGCTGAGCAGAAACGAATCGCTGCAAGATTCGACGCCCTCTCCGCCGAAAGCCGCCGCCTGGCCTCCATCTACGAGCGCAAGCTGGCGGCGCTGGTGGCGTTGAAGAAGTCGCTGTTGCACCAGGCGTTTGCGGGGGAGTTATGAGCGAGCGGTCAGGAAGGAATGCCAACCGGAACGCCGGTCTCCCGACCGGCATCCGTGCCAATCGGGAGATTGGCGTTCCGATTGGCGTTCCGATTGGCGTTCCGATCGACGTTCCTGTCGGCAATCCGTGGCACAGCCGGGGGTATCTGCCGCATTTTGATGGACAGGAAGCGATTCAGCATGTGACCTTTCATCTGGCGGACAGCCTGCCGAAAGAGACGCTTGCGCGTCTGCAAGCCGAAGTTGAACACCTGCCCGAGGACGAGCGCAAACGCGAGATGACCATGCGTCTGCAGGATTGGATGGATAGCGGCCATGGCTCTTGCGTTTTGCGCGAACCGGACATCGCGGCCATGATGGAAGGCGTGTTGCTGTTTTTCGACAACGAACGCTATACCCTTCTTGAGTGGGTTGTCATGCCCAATCATGTGCATTTGCTTTTCAAGCCGCTTCAGGGATGCAAGGTGTCGCAGATTGTCGCCTCTTGGAAAAAGTTCAGTGCACGGAAGATTCTGGAGTGGACCGCCCATCGGACCGCCCATCGGAACGCCAATCTCCCGATTGGCGCGAACGCCAGCGCGGAAGATGCCGATCGGGAGATCGGCGTTCCGTGCGGCGTTCCCTCCAATCGGAACGCCAAGCTCCCGATTGGCGCTTTCCCCTCAGGCGTCTGGCATCGCGAATACTGGGATCGTTTCATGCGAGATGAGGCGCATTTTCATCGGGCGGCGGCATACATCCGCAACAATCCCGTGAAGGCTGGGTTGGTGGGAAGGGCGGAGCAATGGAAGTGGGGGAGTGCTTATCGAAAGGCCGATCGGGAGATCGGCGTTCCGATTGGCGCTGGCGGCGTTGAAGAAGTCGCTGTTGCACCAGGCGTTTACGGGGGAGTTATGAGATGAAACGGACCATGTCATCTATCGCCGCAACTGTTCGGAAATCCCGAATGGTTCGCCGCGCCCACGTATCCCGGAGGTTCTTCCATGACTGACAAAACCCAGCCATCCCCTCCGCCCGGCGGCCAGTTCCTCGTCTATCAGGCCGAGGACGGGAAGCTGAAGCTCGACGTGCGCTTCGAGGGCGAGACCGTGTGGCTCACCCAGCAGCATATGGCGGAGCTGTTCCAGACCTCAAAGCAGAACATCGGGCAGCACTTGAAAAGCATCTTTGCCGAGGGCGAACTCGCGCCGGATTCAGTAGTAAAGAATTTCTTTACCACTGCCGCCGACGGCAAGAACTACGCGACGAACTTCTACAACCTGGACGCCATCATCTCCGTCGGCTACCGGGTCAAGAGCGCGGTGGCCACCCGTTTCCGCATCTGGGCCACGCAGCGGTTGCGGGAATACATCGTCAAGGGTTTCGTCCTCGACGACGAACGTCTGAAAAACCCCGACCAGCCCTTCGACTACTTCGAGGAACTGCTGCGCCGTATTCAGGACATCCGCACCTCGGAGCGGCGCTTCTACCAGAAGATCACGGACATCTATGCGACGAGCATTGACTACGATCCCACGCACGAGGCCAGCATCGCCTTCTTCAAGACGGTGCAGAACAAGGTGCATTGGGCCATCACGGGCCAGACCGCCGCCGAAATCATTCATGGCCGGGTGGGTGCCGCCAAACCCAACCTCGGCCTGACAAACTGGCGTGGCGCGGTGATCCGCAAGACGGATGTCGTCATCGCCAAGAACTATCTCACCGAACCGGAACTGGCGGCATTGAACAACCTGGTGGAGCAATACCTCATCTTCGCCCAGGGGCAGGCGATGCGGCGCATTCCGATGCACATGGCGGATTGGATCAAAAAACTGGATGCGTTTCTGACGCTCAACGAGCGCGACATTCTCACCCACGCCGGACGCATCTCGCACGAGTTGGCGCAGGCCAAAGCCGAATTGGAATACGAGAAATTCAAAGCGCTCGCCGCCGGCGAGCGGCGCTCCGTGGATACCGATTTCGAAACGGCAGTGAAGCAATTGCCCAGACTCGCGCCGAAGCCACGGAAGAAGAGACTATGAACGAAGCCGAAACCAGAGCCGAGCATATTGATCCCGCGCTGGCCGCCGCTGGCTGGGGCGTCGTCGAGGGCAGTCGCATTCGGCGCGAGTTCCCCATCGCGCCGGGGCGCATCGAGGGACTGGGCCGACGCGGGAAGCCGCTGACCGCCGACTACGTGCTGGAATACCGCAACCGGAAACTGGCCGTGGTCGAGGCCAAGGCGTGGGATGAGGCACTGACCGAGGGCGTTGGTCAGGGCAAGAACTACGCGGGGAAGCTCGCCATCCGGTTCGCCTACGCCACCAACGGCCAGGGCATCTACGCGATAGACATGCAGACGGGCAAGGAGGGCGAGATTGCCGCTTATCCGTCGCCCGCCGAGCTTTGGGCGATGACCTTCCCTTCGACCGCTTCGACAGGCTCAGCGACCGAACGCGCGGCCAGTGAGCTTGTCGAACTGTGGCGGGACCGGTTTGCGGCGGTGCCGTTCGAGGACAAGGGCGGCTCGCATCCGACGCGCTACTATCAGGACATCGCCATCGAGCGCGTGATGCAGGCCATTTCGGAGAATCGGAATCGCATCCTGCTGACGCTGGCCACGGGCACGGGCAAGACCTTCATCGCGTTTCAGATCGCGTGGAAGCTGTTCCACGCCCGATGGAACCTGTCTTCGACAAGCGGCGCCGTGAGCTCGTCGAACGGCTCAGACACCGGCTATGTGTCGCGCCGACCGCGCATCCTGTTCCTGGCCGACCGGAACATCCTGGCGAATCAGGCCTACAATGCGTTCTCGGCCTTTCCCGAAGACGCGCTGGTGCGGATCGAGCCAGGCGACATCCGCAAGAAGGGAAAGGTGCCGAAGAACGGCAGTCTGTTCTTCACGATCTTCCAGACATTTCTGTCGGGGCCGGGAGAATCCCCCTATTTTGGCGACTATGCTCCCGACTTCTTCGACTTCATCGTGATTGACGAGTGCCATCGCGGCGGGGCGAACGACGAGAGCACGTGGCGCGGCATCCTGGACTACTTCGAGCCGGCCGTGAAGCTCGGCCTCACCGCCACGCCCAAGCGCGACGAGAACGTGGACACCTACCGCTACTTCGGCGAGCCGGTCTATGTCTATTCGCTCAAGGACGGGATCAACGACGGCTTCCTGACCCCCTTCAGGGTGAAGCAAATCCAGACCACGCTGGACTACTACATCTACACGCCCGACGATGAGGTGCTGGAGGGGGAAATCAAGCCGGGCATGGTCTATGAAGAGCCTGACTTCAACCGCGATATTGAGATCATAGAACGCGAACGCAAGCGCGTGGCGCTATTCATGGAGCAGATCAACCAGAACGAGAAGACGTTGGTCTTCTGCGCAAACCAAGCCCACGCCTTGCTTGTGCGCGACCTGATCAACCAGATGAAGACGAGCCGGGACCCGAACTACTGCCAACGGGTGACGGCGGATGAAGGTGAACTGGGCGAGCAGCACTTGCGCGATTTTCAGGACAACGAGAAGACGATCCCGACCATCCTGACCACCTCGCAGAAGCTCTCGACGGGCGTGGACGCCCGCAACATCCGCAACATCGTCCTGATGCGGCCCATCAACCGGCTCATCGAGTTCAAGCAGATCATCGGGCGCGGCACACGGCTTTACGACGGCAAGGACTACTTCACGATCTACGACTTTGTGAAGGCGCACCAGCATTTCGGCGATCCCGAGTGGGACGGGGAACCCATTGAACCGGAACCCTGCCCGAAATGCGGTTGTCAGCCGTGCGAGTGCGAGAAGCTGCCACCGCAACCGTGCCCGGTCTGCGGACAGACCCCATGTATCTGCCCGCCGGAGCCCTGCCCGGAATGCGGACAACGCCCTTGTGTATGCAAGAGGCGGCGTAAGGTGAAGGTGAAGCTCGCAGATGGCAAGGAGCGGAACATCCAGCACATGATGATGACGAGCTTCTGGCACCCCGACGGCACACCCATGTCCGCACAGCAGTTCATGGAACTGCTTTTCGGCAAACTGCCGGACTTCTTCAAGAACGAGGAGGAACTCCGCGCCATTTGGAGCGCACCCGACACGCGCAAGAAGCTGTTGCAGAGGTTAGCCGAGAAGGGGTTTGGGCATGACCAACTGGCCGAAATGCAGAAGATCATTGATGCCGAGAAGAGCGACCTCTTTGACGTGCTCGCCCATGTAGCCTACGCCTTGCCGCCGGTCACCCGTGAAGTTCGGGCCGCGAGCGCGCGGGTTCACATCAACACCCGATTCAGCGCCAAGCAGCAGGTCTTCCTCGATTTCGTCCTCCAGCACTACATCACGGTTGGCGTGGAAGAACTCGACCAGGAGAAGCTGACCCCGCTGCTCCTGCTCAAGTACCACAACTCACTGGCGGACGCCGTGGCCGACCTCGGCGGACTGCCCGAAGAGATCAACAAAGCGTTCGCCGGATTCCAACAGTACCTTTACCAACAGACGGTCGCAGCATGAACGATTCGACAAAAGGGGCTAACAATCGGCTGCGAGGGGTAGAGACGGGCCAGGCCAACTGCGCGCGAGGATCGCGGCGGTTGACGCGTGTGGCGGGGAACGACTCGGTCATTGAAAGGGAGAGTGCCCGGAACTGGCCCGATTCCTTCGATTTCCGGTGTCACCAGCCGTTGGTGCGGTACCGATGGTCTGGGACATACCCTTGAAGTGGCGAGGGGTGTGGAATTTTCTGAAATAGTTCACGCTCGTGCTCGTAAGCCAATCATCAACGCATTACATCACCTCATTCTGGGCGGCCTTCATGCAGAACTCCGCCCTGATGGCCTGTCCCTTGACGCCCAGTTTTTGACGTATACGAGGATGTGCGGCAGGCAACAGAGACGGCTTGACGGCATTCCATAGTGTCGATATGGTTATCCATATGAAGACGACACTCAACATCAGCGATGGAACGATGCGAGAGGTTAAGCGTGAAGCTGCGCGTCGACGGCAAACCATGTCCGAATTGGTCGAAACGGCTCTGCGCATCATCATCGAGCCGAGAAAAGAGGCGGGCAACTTGCCGTCGCTGCCCGAATTCAGCAGCGGGGGACTGCGCGTCAATATTGCCAATCGCGATGCGCTGTATGACGTGATGGGGGACTGAGCATGTTCGTGGTCGACACCAATATCCTGGTCTATGGCGCCGACAAGGACTCGCCCGACCATGCGCGCTGTCGCGCATTGCTGGAGCAGTGGCGTTCAGAGACTATCCCATGGTACCTGACATGGGGCATCGTCTACGAATTCCTGCGCGTCGTGACTCATCCGCGCGTCTTGAACCGGCCCTTTTCGGCTGCCCAGGCATGGGAGTTTCTGGACGCCTTGTTCGCTTCCGCGAGCATCAGGATCCTGACTGAAACAGACCGTCATCGCCATGTGGCGGCAGAGGTGTTTGTCGAGACACCCGGCATCTGTGGCAATTTAGTGTTCGATGCGCACACGGCGATTCTGATGAGAGAAAACGGGATCAAGATCATCTACACGCGAGACATGGACTTCAACCGCTTCCCTTTTATCGACACGGTTGATCCAGTCTCCGATCACCGCCGGACAAGCGCCTCCACTTTACGTCGCGTTCCGCGCCGAAAGTGAGGCGTGGGCGTTGTGTGCCGGGCGTATCCGGCAGCTAACAGGTGATACATTGGAAAGGAAGCACACCAACTGATGTAGAGTCCTTAACCAGAGAGACCAGCTCGCGCAGCCCGAAGGGCAACAGGCCGCGGCCACGCCGCGGCAGAGAAGCGCAGCGCAACGGCAACGTTAGCCGAAGGCGACGGCTGGGCAAGCTTGGCAGAAGTTGCTGCTGGGTGCCGGGGGCACATACGAGGTGGCGTGGGACACGGCAGCGGCCGTTACCCCGATGGGCTCGATGGTCTATTTCGCGACGGTCAAGCCGCTGTACGGACACCAGGAAGGCGCCGAACTGGGGTACAACCCGCGGAAGCCGGGCCGGCCGAGTCACAACTACCACACGTATTTCATCGGTTCGTTGCGCCTGATACTCAGTGTGGAGGTCCACGGGGGCAAACAGCACGCCGGTCGCCATAGCATGCCGGGGCTGTGGGCGTTGCTGGACGGCTTGCCGGCGGTTTGCCGGCCACGGTTGATCCGTGGCGATGTCAGCTACGGCAATGAGCAGACCATGCTGGAGGCCGAGAGCCGCAGCCAGGGGTATCTGTTCAAGCTGCGGCAGACGACGAAGGTTCGCGCTCAGATCGAGCGGCTGACTTCGACCCATGCAATGGTGGAAGGCAATCAGACCCTGCTGCTACTCACCGCCTAGGGTGGGCAAGGGGCAAATCAAGAACAGTTCGCTCGCGCGAAGCGCGAAGGAACTGCTCTTTCTAGGTTGAAGAGTTCATCCCTCACTTTCGGCGGGAGATTGTCGGGTTTGTCCATGCCCCAAATCCAAACGTGAGTATCCAAAAGGTAGTTCACTTGGTTGCCTCCCATTCTTCCTCGCCCATGGGTGTGTCGAAATCGGGTGCGATGTAGGTCACAGAACCGTTTAGAGACCCCCAGAACTCCCTGGGATCGCAAGATTTGCCGACCGGTGGCGGCGAAACCACGGCCACAACCTTCCGCGGTTCGTTATCTCGACCGTATATGGTTGCGTCGCGACTTCACGCACAACCTTGGTGCACTTGGCTTTGAATTCGCTGACTGACATTTTCATGACTATCTCTCCAGACCTTCTGGCCATCTGTTATGACTATTATCGCCAGAGTCAACATGGAAACAAGACACATGGAAACGTGACGCGAACCGGTCATCGTCACCGACGCGGCGCGCCGTTGGTCTGCATCGAACCGGTCGTTGATCGGCGTCCAACGGTCAAGGAACGCCGCGCACTCTCATGCGCCGACGGCCTCATGCCACCCCTTCGCATGCAGGTTCGCCTCTGTAACTTTCGCGACGACAACTTCGCGCGGATTCTCGAACGGGTCCATGAACCCGTTCTCGTTGGGTTCCTCCGGGTATCCGCGCCGCGCGCCGTCCCACTGTTCCATGATGCCGCAGAAGTGCCAGCCGAGCATGAACGGCAACGACATGATGCCGCGCAGATAGTCGTGGTACGCTTCGCCAACCGCTTCCATTGCGGCGACCTGAAATCCTTTCACTCGAGTCCGCCGCGGCGGATCGGGCCAGCAGAATCCGGAATCGCCGTTCAGGATTGGCAGGCCGGTAAGACGGTGAAGTCTCTGTAATGCCTCGCGCTGAACCTCGAATGGCTGATACCACTGGATGAAGAGCACATCCACATGTTTTGCCACGATGGACAGAAGCCAGGCGGGCAGAATGTGTGGGCTGTGCAACTTGTCGCCGAGGATCAGCGCGCCGGGAGCGTGCCTATGGATCGCCTCGGTATGCACCGAGTACCATCGCTCCGCCGCCGCGGCGAGTAGCGCCTCGGAATCGCCCCTGTCGCGCACCGGGTCAGACGGCGACGGCCACTGCGCCACATCCCAGAACGCGCCGGCCTTCCGCGTCACCACGCCCTCGATCCACGGCGCCGATTCGGCGTCTTGGTGCCGCGCCTGCATGATCTCGGTCCACTTCGCCCTGCCCGCCGAACCGGGCGGCATGGAACGTAGATCGTCGGCCCACGGATGAACAGGCAGTGAAAGCAGGTCGTTCTGGCCGGGATAGAAGTACCAGCGCGGAATGTCGCTGAACGCGTACCCGATCAGGCGCCGGTTTGCCCCGTGCCTGAGACAACACGCCGCGGCGGCTTCATCAACGCGTCGCTCAAATTCCGGGGAAAAGACGTCGGGAAACCTGTCTACGCCGAACCGAAACCTGGACCCGAGGTGGTACGCATCAATGCACGCCACGGAATACAGGTCGCCGGCATACGTGTCCACCGGAACATCCTGGATGTGCATGCCAAGTGAGTTGAATCCCCACTTTTTCAGGCGACCGACCAACGACCGCATCAGCAACCTGACTCCTCTGCCGCCGATATCGAACCGGTCATCGGACGTGGCGAGGTCCGCCCCGTACCGCGCCAGACTGGCATCGCGGTTGTAGGGAGCGAGCCAGCAGTTGGGTTGGATGTGATTGACCCCAAGCGAAACGAACGGCCCGCCGTCCGCATCCACGAACCACCACACGCCGTTCAGGCATTGCACCGTCATCTACACGACCTCACGACAGATGAGCTTGTTGGCAGGGTACGCACCGTTCGGCGCGTCGACGAGGGAATCGCCGGCCAACATTAGTCATTGATAAGAAAACGCTTTTCAGGAGGCGCGGGCACATGCCCGCTGGGATCGGCCTGAAGGAGTGCTTTCATGGGATGAGACCATATCTGAGGCGGGGTGGAGGTGTCAATTTGAACGTCGCCCTTCCGGGCGTGCCGGGGCAGCCCCGGCGCGTCCAGAGGGCACGGCGACAGGACCAGAGACCCCGGCGTAAGACAGACCGCCCCTGCCGCGATTGCTCAGGGGTTCGCCTGAGCGATTGACACAGTGGGTTGGTCCGGAACCGGATTGCCCGGCCAGCATGCCGCAGGCGGCGTCGATATCCGCGCCTCCGCTGTAACGGCGGGCCACCGGGGCGCCCACATGCTTGCGGAGGGCATCGCGGAACGCGTTCCGTTCGGCGTCGTCCGGCGGTGCGAATCGCCCGGTCGGATCGAGGACGTCGATCAGGTCGAGTTTGATCGGCAGACCCTTTACGAGTGCGGCCAGTTCGATCGCGTCCCGCTCCCGCGTGTTGACGCCGGCCGCCATGATCCACGCCAGCGTGATCCTCCTTCGTGTGGCGGCGTGGTAGTCGCGAAGGGCGGCCATGAGGTCCGGCAGCGGGTAGATCGCCTCGACCGGCATCGCGTCGCGTCGCTTGGCGGAGTCGGCCGCCGTGAGCGAGACGACCAGACGGAACGGGAGGCGCGCTTCGGCCATGCGGCGGATGCCCGGCACGATGCCGGCGGTCGAGATCGTGATGGCTTTCCCGGAAATGGCCAGCCCGCAGGGCTCGGACAGGATCCGGCCGGCGCGGATCACCGCGTCGGCGTTCAACAACGGTTCGCCCATCCCCATGAAGACGACGCCGGCCACCGGATGCGGCGAATCGGCCCGGACGCGCGCGACCTGATCGACCATCTCCCAGGCCGCGAGGTCGCGGCGAAACCCCAGGCGGCCGGTGGCGCAAAACGCGCAACCGAGGGCGCAACCGACCTGGGAACTGACGCAGACGATGTACTTCTCGTCGCCGGCCTTGTGCAGGAGCGGAATCCGCACCGCCTCGAAGGCGTCCGGACCGTCACCGCGGAAGAGGTACTTCGCGAACGCGTCGCGGGGCGAGACCCGCTTCTCCACCAGCGTGAGGCGAGGGATGCTTGTTTGCGCGCGCGCCATTTCCAGATGCCGGGTCGCGACACCGGACAGCGTGGCCGGAATGTCCCCGTCCCGCAACGCCGCCATCCGTATCCGCCGTACGGCGCCCGGCGGAATGCCGAAGGGTGCCAGCGCGGCTTCCGCGGCGCGGCTCTCCATGTCCGTCAGCGGGATCAGGCGCGACGACGATTGGTTTGGCGACGGCATTTCGACGTTCTCCCTGCACGTAGTGACACGTTGGCACAGGATGCCACGGTATCGGCGCGAGAACGACACCGAACTTGCCCACGCACCCAATTTGCGGCTTGCCAGTAGCCCCTCCGCCGCCTAGCCTTAAGCGTTCACGATATCGTAATGGAGGTGCTACCCGTATGTCTCGTCTTGCCACCGTTGTGTTGACCGCCGTCACGTGCGTCTGGACCGCCCATGCCGCCGCCGCCACGTCGATCGCCGCCAGCCTCCAGGACCGCTTTTCGGTGGGTGTGCGGTATACGTACTTCGACTTCACGGGCGGCACGGAGCGCATGTTCGCCCAGTCGGGCGAGTTCATCGGCGGCTTCACCGAGGGTATCAGCATCGACCGGCTCGACGAGATTCAGAATTCCAGCCCGACGCTGTATGGTCGTTGCCGGGTGTTCAAGTATGTGGCCATCGAAGTGGGCCAGGAGAAACTGCGTGGCGACGCGCGGACCTACTATGGGCACTCGGACGGCGAACTGGACGTCGACGGACTTTCGCTTCAGATCCTCGGTACGCTGCCGAACCGCACGCCTTTCGAGCCGTATGTCGGCGCCGGCGTCGCTTTTCTGGACGCCGAGTTCGACCACGCGCCATGGGGCCAGGGCGTGCATATCATTGACACCGAGGACGGCACACGCGGTCTCGTGGCGTCGGCCGGTTGCGGCATTCGTCTGTGGAAGGGGCTGTCCATCGATATCATCGTGCGGTACATGCAGGCGGATATCGACGCGCACTTCCATTGGGTGCCGGACGACCGGCACTACTATTGGACGTTCCCGATCGATAATTGGGCCGGGCAAGCCGGCGTGAAGTGGACCTTCTGATGTTGCCTCGCGCGACGACCAACGGCAGCTCCGCTGCGAACCTTCGGACAGCGCGTCCGGTGCCCACCGCGTCCCGCCTCGTCCGCGGACTCCTGCGCACGGCGCTTAACGTCATGGATCCGCTCCTGGCCGTGGCGCTTCTGGCGGCCCCGGCGGCGTGGCTGTTCACCCGCATCGCGTTCCGTATCGGACCGGTGGATGTGAGCGTCACCTGGGGACTCCGGCCGCTCGTCGTTCCGATCGCCCTTGCCGCGCTGCGCTGGGGGTTTAGGGCCGGCGCCCGGCGCCTCGGCGTATCGGACGCGACCTGGCTGTGGGACCGTATCCTGTGCAAGCGGCTGGCGCTTTCGATCGTGTCCGCGTTCGTCGCGCTGCTCGTCGTCGAGCAGATTCTCGAAGCCGTCGGGTTCGAAGCCAATGTTTCGCCCATCGTCATCAAGGGCGAAAACAACGAGGTCTTCGGCAAGTACGGCATGCTCGCCGACCCCGTCTTTACGTGGAAATTCAGTCCGGGCGGGGAGTTCAAGGGGTGGAAGATCAACGCCCTCGGTTTCCGCGACCGTGAAGTGACCGTGGCCAAGGCGCCAGGCACGGTGCGCGTCATCTGCTACGGCGACTCCTGCACCGCCGACGGCGGTCCGCCCTACTCGGGTTGTCTGCACCAACTCCTGAGGAACGATCCCCCGGCCGGCGGTTCCTGGGAAGCGTTCAATATGGCCGTCTATGGCTACTCATCGGTCCAGGGGCTGAAGGTCTTCGATCTCAGGGGGAAGGCGCTGAACCCGGACATCGTGACGCTCTATTTCGGCTGGAACGATCACTGGATGTGCGGTTACCGGCCGGACAGCAACAACCAGGCCTTCCTCATGGGCCGCTTCGGCGGCGGCGCCATGAACGTGCTGCGGCGGAAGCGGTTCGGGCAACTGCTCATCACAGCCTTGACGCGCGGACGCAACATCGCCATTCCCAAACTCGGCGGCACGCTGCCCGCCGACATCGAAGAGCGCTACCGGGTCCCGCCCGACGAGTATCGCTACACGCTGTCGCGGTTTGTGCGCGAGATCCGGTCCAGCGGCGCCATCCCGATCCTCATCACGGCACCCCGCGGGCCGGCGCTGACGCAGCATCTGGTCAATAATGGGCAAGGCAAGTCCATCGAGCAGCTCGATCGAGCCCATGCCCAGTATATCGCCATCACGCGGGAAGTGGCCCGCGACATGGGCGCCGAGTTGCTCGATCTCGCCGCCCTTTTCGACAACGAAGCCAGTGTTCCGCTGTTCAACCGGGACGGCATCCACCTCACCCAGGACGGCCTCTGGCGCATCGCCGAGGTCCTGCACGAGAAGCTCAGGCACGTCACGGAGACGCCGGCCTGGCGGGAAAGGGCAGCGGCCAAATGAGAGTTCTATTCGTTTACACCGACATCAACGTGCGGGGCGGCGCCCTGAGCTACCAGTTCGGGATTGGCCAGCTCAGCGCCGTGCTCCGGCGGCACGGTCACGAAACGCGGCTGCACTACATGTTCGGCAGCATGGACCTGGACGGTCTGCGCGCCTGTGTCGCGGAGTACAAGCCCGATGTCGTGGGGTTCACCCTGGTCTATCCGCAATACCGGTTCGTCAAACAGGCGATCGAGACCCTGCGTCCGTGGTCCGCCTTCACGATCTGCGGCGGCGCCCACACCTCGGTCATGCCGACCTGCCTGGAGGACATCCAGGGCCTGAACGCCATCTGCATCGGCGAAGGCGAGTACCCGATGCTCGAGCTGGTCGACACCCTGGCGGCCGGAGGGTCCCCGGACCACATCCCGAGTCTGTGGGTGAAGCATGCCGACGGCACGATCGTCCGCAATCCCACACGCCCGTTTATCGAGGATCTCAACACGCTGCCGTTCTATGACCGCGAGTTCTGCGACTATCAGGCCATCATCGACTCCGACTTCGGCGTCGCCACCTTCCAGTTCGGGCGGGGCTGTCCGTTCAGTTGCACCTATTGCAGCAACCATATCATCCGCGACGCCCAGGAGGGCCACTACGTGCGGTTCCGCAGCGTCGAGGGCGCCCTGGAAGAGGTCCGCCAGGTCGTCCGCCGGTTCAAGGTGAAGAGCCTGTACTTCAACGACGATACCTTCATGGTCAAGAAATCGTTTTTCGAAGGCTTCTGCGAACGGTACCCGAAGGAGTTCGCATACCCGTTCCTCGTGAACGCGCGGCCGGAACAGATCGACGAAGACGTCTGCCGCCGGCTCAAGGCCGCCGGCTGCACCCGCGTCACGATGGGCGTGGAGCACGGCGACGAGCAGTTCCGGGCTCAGGTGCTGGGGCGGCGCATGTCCAACGAGACGATCATCAACGCGTTCGATCTGTGCCACAAGTACGGGTTCAAGACCAAGGCGCACAACCTCGTCGGCCTGCCGCACGAGACGCCGGCGATTCACGCGAAGACGGTGGAACTCAATGCCCGGATCATGCCGGACAGCTTCAACCTGCACATCTTCGAGCCCTACCCGGGCACCACGCTGGGGGACATCTGCGTGAAGGAGAACCTGATCGACGCCAGCCGCCTGAAGGCCGAGTTCGTCGGTCAGACCGATACCGTCCTGCACCTGCCCGGGTTCCCGCGGGCCGAGATCCTCCGTAATTTCCGGCTCTTCGGGTATCGGATCTACCGCCGCCGGTCCCCGCTCAAGGCGTTCATCTACTACGCCTATTACTCGCGTTACGGCGAGTTTCTCATCCGGGCGCTTCAGCCCATGAAACGAATTCTGAGACGCCTCGCGATGGGTGTCTGACCGTCGCGACTCGATGCAGGGGAGGCATAGCGCGCATGCGAATCGGCATCATGCTTCGGGCCGTTGACGACCGACAGGGCATCGGCATCTATGCCGCCAACGTGCTGGAACACCTGTTGCCGATCGACCGCCGGAACACGTACGTGCTCTTCTACCGCGACCGGCGGTCGGTCAAGCGGTATGCCGAGCGCTACCCCAACGTGATCGAAGAGGTCGTCACCGCGCCCGGCAAGGCCCTGTGGGACCAGGTCGCCATTCCCCGCGCGGCCCGGCGGCACAAGCTGGACCTGATCTTCCATCCGAAATTCACGCTCCCCTTCTGCACGACCCGCAAGACGGTCATGACCATCCACGGCGCGAGCTGGTTCGTGCACCCGGAGCTTTACCCCCGCCTCGGCATCCTCTACATCCGCGCCTTCATGCCCCTCTATTGCCGCAAGGCCGATCTCATCCTCTCCAATTCGGAGCTGACGACCGACGACTTCGTGCGCATCCTGCATGTGCCGCGGGAGAAGATCCGCACGATCGAACTCGGCACCAACGGCGCGTTCCGGCCGATCGACGACACCGCCGCGTGCGGGCGTATCAAGGCCCGCTACAAGCTGCCCGACAAGTTCATCGTCGCCGTGATCCGGCATGACCCGCGGAAGAACTTCGGCAACCTGATCGCCGCCTTCCGGCTGTTGCGGCAGCGTACGCCCTGCAAGCTGGTCGTCGCCGGCATCGGTTGCGAGAAGTACCGTGAAGAGTACCGGCTCGACGACGACGGCGCCGCCGCCGATGTCGTCTTCACGGGCTGGGTCGATCAGGCCGATCTGCCGTACCTGTACAATCTGGCGCGCTGCAAGTTCTTTCCGTCCGTCTACGAGGAGTTCGGCATTCCGGCCTGCGAGGCGATGGCCTGCGGTTGCCCGCCCGTCGTTTCGAGCACGGGCGCCCTGCCGGGTATCGTCAAGGACGCCGGCCTGATCGTCGATCCCTTCAACCCCGCCGAGATGGCCGACGCGCTCCATCGGCTCTACACGGACGATGCGCTCCGGGCCGAGCTGTCCGCGCGCTCGCTGGCCCGGGCGAAACGGTTCACCTGGGAGCGCTGCGCGCGGGAAACGCTCGACGCCCTCAACAGTCTGGAACGCGCATGAGTCATGCGGACCCCAACGCCGCCGCGCACGAACGCGATACGCGCCATACGATCCGCACCGTTTCGCTGGGCACCTTCTGGCGCGTGTTCCGCTACCCGTTCATTCTGCTGTCGGTGGGCGTCATCCCGCGGCTGATGGGCGACGAGGTGTACGGCCGCTATGCCTTCTTCGTCTCGGTCTATGTCGTGCTCGAGTATTTCTCCGACATCGGCATCACGCAGATTTTCGGCCGGTTCATCCCCGACTTCGAGGCCAACGGCGAACAGCCGCGCACGAATCGCCTCTTCCGCGGTTTCCTCGTCTACGGCGTCACGCTCTCGCTCGTCCTGGTGGCCGTCATGCTGGGGCTGTCCCGTTGGCGGTCGTTCGACAGCTTCCCGCCGATCTGGTTCCTGATCATGGCGCTTCAGTTGATCTTCTCGCAGGTGCAGGGCATCCTCTTCGCGTTTCTCTACGGCACGAACCAGATCGCCCGCTACTCCGCCAAGGAGGTGATGCGCAGCGCCTTCACGTTCTTCCTCGTCCTGGGCCTGTACCTCGCCTTCGGTCTCACGGGCGCCCTGTGCGGGTTGGTCGTCAACGAGATGATCATCACGGGGATCGGCATCCACTGGACCCGCACGCGGCTCTTCGGCGCGTGGCAGCCGATCCGGTTCCGCGACTTCAAGCCCTATTTCCTCTTCGGCCTGCGGTTCTACATTCCGGTCTTCCTGTTCGGCGCCATGCCGCGGATCGGCAACGTCTACGTCCGGTGGCTGACCCATTCCGACGAACAGGTCGCCTATTTCGATATCGCCAACCAGTTCCTCCTGCTGACCGCCACGTTTCTCGGGTTGATCCTGTCGACGCTGATTCCCTCGCTGAGCGCGTTGTACTCGAAGGACCGCCACGACACGATCGACGACTACCACCGCCAGGCGCTGACCTATTGCGGCGTGGCGGTCTTCCTCGCGTGCAACGCGCTCGGCTGGCTCGGGCGTGACGCCGTGGCGCTGGTCCTCGGGCCGTCGTTCGCGCCGGTCTTCGGGAATGCGATGATCCTGGTGCCGGCCATTTTCCCCAGTCTGCTCGCGTACGTCGGCGTCAACTACACGATTCTGAAGAAGCAACCCAAGGTCTACGCGCTCGCGGTCATCGCGGGCTTTACGACTCTGACCGTCGCCTGCCTCATGCTCATTCCGCGTTTCGCCTCGGCCGGCGCGGCCGCGGCTACGGTCCTCGGGTATGCCGCCATGGCCGCCGTCTTCTGCACGGCGTACCGCCGCCACATGCGCGCCATCGCCGGACCGTTCGTCAAGGTCGCGCTCCTCGGTCTGCCGTTCGTCCCGCTGTACCGCTTCCATCTGCCGCTTGCGCTGTCGCTGCCGGCCTGCATCCTCTCCGCCGTCGCGTACCTGGCGGCCTTGTACCTGTTCCGGCTGATCCGTGTCGCGGACCTGAAAGATGTCATCCATGCGTTTCGGGCGGGGCGGTCCGGCGCGGGAGATGCGCCATGACGGCGGGATCCGGGGAAGCGGCATGCGGGTGCGATGTGGCGCGCGACGCGGCGCGACCGGACGGGCGCGCCGGCGGCATGCGCGTGTGCATGCTCCTCGAGAGCTTCCACCCGGTTGTCGGCGGCATGGAGAGCCAGGCGCGCAACATGATCTCCAGCCTGGCCGCCATCGGCATTCCCGTCCTCGTCGTGACACGCCGGACCGAGGCGGATTGGCCGCGCGTGGAGCGTGTCTACGGCGCGCCCGTCTATCGCGTGTGGCCCGCCGGCAAGATCCCGCATGCGCGCTGGCTCCTCGCGCTCTCCTGTCTGCCGACGCTCGTACGGCTGCGCCGCGAGTACGACATCATCCTCGTGCCCGGCCTGCGCACCCTCGGCATTCCGGCCGTGATCGCCGGCAAGCTTCTGCGCAAGATATCCATCCTCGCCGGCGCCAGCGCCGGCGAGTTCTCCGGCGCGTTCTTCGCCGCCGGGCTCGAGACCCGCGGCATCGGCCCCGGCGCCGCGCTGGTCCGCCTCTTGTTGAAGCTGCGCAACCGGCTGTTCGCCAAGGCCACGGCGCTGATCAGCCTGTCGTCGGAGATGACCGCGGAGTTCACCGGCGCCGGCGCCCCCGCGGACCTGATCCGCCTCATCCCCAACACGCTCGACGACGCGGTCTTCCAGCCCGTCGACGCCGAACGCAAGGCCGCCCTGCGCCGCACGCTTGGCCTGCCGGACACGGTCCCCGTCGCCGTCTTCAGCGGGCGGATGGTCTCCTACAAAGGCGTGCCCGGCCTCGCCCGCGTCTGGGAACGTCTCGGCGCATCCCATCCGGAGGCGCGCCTCGTGCTCGTCGGCGGCGGCGGCACGGACATCTTCAACTGCGAGGCGGCGGTGCGCGCGTTCATCGCGTCGCACGGACTGCACGACCGCGTCACGCTGACCGGTTTCGTCGATAACGTCAGCGCGTACCTGCAGGCCGCCGACCTGTTCGTGTTTCCGAGCGAGACCGAAGCCTTCCCGCTGGCGCTGCTGGAGGCCATGGCCTGCGGTCTGCCGGTCGTCGCGACGCGCGTCGGCGGCATTCGGGACGCCCTTGTGCACGAGGAGAACGGCCTGCTCATCGACCCGGGCCGGGAGGATCAACTCCAGGCCGCCGTCGAGCGTTTGCTCGCCGACCCGGCGTTGCGCGCCCGCCTGGCGGCCGCCGGCTTGCGCACCGTCCGCGAGCGGTACTTGCCTGCCAGGGTCGCCGAACAGTATAAGGAACTGTTCCTGGACTGCATTCGGAACCGGGAACCCGCGCGGACGCGTCCGGCATGACCGGCGGCGTTCGCGGGCGACGGCCCAGGGCGGCGTGAGAACATGAAGTCAATCGTACAACGGATACGTGAACACCGGCTGCTGGCGGGCATCCTCCTGCTCGGCGCCGTGCTGCGGTGCATCGGTCTGTCGTGGGGCATCCCGACGCCGGCCGTACCCCATCTGCTCTCGCATTTCGACGAGGACATGGTGATGAACGCCCTGGCGCAGGTGGATGTCCGGCGCGGGGACTGGAATCCGGACTGGGGCCACAACGAAGGGCCGCTGAACTACTTCATCTGGGTCGGCGCCGCCGCCACGATGCGTGTGCTGGGTATCGTCGAGCACATGCCCAATGCGATTCCGGACCCGGCGCATCCCGACTACTTCCGCGTGGTCATGGCCGGGCGGCTCATCGTGGTGTTCTTTGACGTCTGCGCGATCCTTCTGATCTACCTCTCGGTCATGAAGATGACGGCGTCGAAAGCGGCGGCGCTGTTCGGCGCCCTGCTGTTCGCGCTCTTCCCCTTCGAGATCGTACACAGCCACTACATGCGCCCGCATGTGCTCGGGAACCTCCTGGTCTGCCTGACCATTCATGCGTCGCTGTTCATCTACGGCGCCGCGGCCGGCCCCCTGGTTTTCATCGCCACCGGGCTCGTGCTCGCCCTGGCGACGGTGACACGCTACAACCTGCTGCCCGTGGCCATCGTGCCCTACGCCGTCTTCCTCTATCGCCGCCTCGTCCTGGACGGCCGGCGTCTGACGCCGAAGTATGTCCTCGCCTCGCTCTTCCATTGGCGGATGGCGCTCGTCGGCGTCGCCTTCGTCGTCGGCGTTCTGGTCGCCGACTGGCCGATCCTGTTCGACTTCGAGTCCGTGCGCGTGCCGTTCGTGTACCAACTCGGCACCTCGGCGTTCGGTCCCCCGACGCTCGCCAACATCGCCAATCTCGCCATGCCGCTGCGGTATGTGGTCTCGGTGATTCCCGACGCGTCGTTCCTGCTCTGGATCGTCTTCTATCCGGCCGTGGTCTATGTCCTGTGCCGCCCCGGGCTATACCGCTACGTTCTGCCCCTGTGCGCCTTTCTCTTCCCCTATCTCTACTACGTCACCAAGGCCTATGGACTCATCGCCGCGCGTCCGGTCATGCCGCTGTTTCCGGTGCTGGCGATCCTGTCCGCGCTGGCCTTCGACGACCTGCGCCGGCGCGCCTGGTACACGGCGCCGGTTCGGCAGGCGGTAGCGGCCGTCCTCGGATTCGTCCTCCTCGGCACGTTCCTCTTCGACCTGGCCTGCGTGCGTGCGATGGCCGACCGCGAGGCCGATCCGTTCGTGCAGGTCCATGCCCACTTCTCCGGCGCGGACATCCCCGATACGCTGGATATCGGGTTTCACGGCATCTACTGGGAGCGCTATCAGACCCGGAACTTCTCGCGCATCCTGAACGCCATTCCCGGCAAACGCGTCACCGTGGATGCCGACCGCCTGGACTACCTGGAACACCCCCGCGATTACGTGCTGGTGTTCCAGTTCGACGATACGATGGACGCGTCGACCGAAGCCGCGCTCGCGCGCCTGACGGCGTCCCGCGACTATGCCGTCGCACGCGTCTTCCGCAAACGGCTTGCACTCGGGCCTGTCGCGTTCGACTATGACGCCATGCCCACCGACTTCCGCTATGCCTTCCCCGTCATCCACCTGCTGAAATCAACCGGACGCGCCCACCCGCCGCGTCCAACACCGTAATGGGAGCGCCGGAACCAGTCATGTCAGAGGAACCCTTCGCCGTCCGACTGCGCCGCGCCTACCACGACGGCGTCGCCAACCGTATCGCCGGCTGCGTCGTGCATGCCGACGCCAACGTGCTGCTCGTCGATCCCCCCGACGAGGTCTACGTCCGCGCCCTCGCGCGGCCGCGACTGGTTTTGACCATCGCCGATCCGGTCCGCCGCGCACGCATCGCCGCCGCCTTTCCCGACGTGACGATCCTCGCCGATCCGGCCGCCGCGGCCGCCGCCGGCCCGTTTCGCTACATCGTCCTGCCCGACCAACTGAGCCGCTCGACCGCGCTCTGGGATCAACTCCATGACATGGCCGCCACCCTCTGCACGCCCCGCACCCGCCTGCTCATGGTGCATTGGAACTTCCTCTGGGAACCGCTGGTGCGACTGGCCGACCGCCTGAAGCTGCGCCAGGCCGGGTCCGCGCAGAACTGGATCAGCCCCGCCGACATCGACCGGCTGCTCACACGGTCCGGCTTCGAGCTGATCCGCCTCGATCGCTTCAACCTCATCCCCGTCTGTTTCGACGGTCTGAGCGCGCTTCTCAATCGCTTGCTCAGTCCGCTGCCGCTGCTCCGGCACATGTGCTTCAACCACATCACCGTCGCCCGTCCGGCCGCGCGCGCCGGCGCCGCGCGCGACTACTCGGTCACCGTCGTCATCCCCACGCGCAACGAGCGGGACAACATCGAGCTCTGCGTCACCGAGACCCCCGACTTCGGCACGCACACCGAACTGCTGTTCATCGACGGCGCGTCCACCGACGGCACCGTCGAGGCGATCGAGACGCAGATCGCCAAGTACCGCGGCGTGCGCGACATCCGGCTGATCCACCAGGTCGAGCCCGGCGAGATTTCGGAGGCCGAGCGGCATTCCGGCAAGATGCTCAAACGGGGCAAGGGCCATGCCGTCCGCAAGGCCTTCGCCGCGGCCAAGGGCGAGGTCCTCATGATTCTGGACAGCGACCGCACCGTGCCGCCGGGCATGCTTCCCGAGTTCTACCTCGCGCTCCGTGACGGCTACGGCGAGTTCATCAACGGCAACCGCCTCGTGTACCCGCAGGAGAAGGATGCCATGCGCTTCCTGAACTCGCTCGCCAACCGCTTCTTCGGCCGCCTGTTCTCCTACCTTATCGGGCAGGATATCAAGGATACCCTGTGCGGTACGAAGGTGCTCTTCCGCGAGGACTACGAGGCCATCTGCGCGAACCGCGCCTACTTCGGCGACTTCGATCCGTTCGGCGACTTCGACCTGCTCTTCGGGGCATCCCGGCTCAATCTGAAGATCACGGAGGTCTTCGTGCGCTACCGCGAACGGTCGTACGGCGACATCAAGATCGAACGGTTCAAACATGGCATCCTGCTGCTGAAGATGAGCTGGATCGCGTTCAAACGCCTGAAACTGGGCATCCACCCCCGACTCCCATGACCGCACGACTTCACACATTCCAACGCTGGATCGCCGACCGAATCGGAGGCCATCCGTCCGTCCGCGGACTGCTCACGGCCGCCGTCATCGCCCTTCTGGTCGGCGCGAGCCTCAAGGACGCCGTTCGGCAACCCGGCAGCCAGAACCTGCACGTCCATCAGGCGAACGCGTTCCTGCACGGCCGGCTCGACATCCCCGCCTACACGGACTACGTGCACGACCTGGCCGAGTTCGAGGGTCGGAAGTACGTTGTCTTTCCGCCGTTTCCCGCCGCCCTGGTCATGCCGCTCGTCGCCCTTTTCGGCATGGAAGGCGCCAACGTCGTTGTGCTGTGCATCGCCCTGACCGTCCTGAACCTGGCCGTGCTGTGGCGGATCCTCGGCCGGTTCGACACCGACCGCAACTTGCGGTCATGGCTGCTGGCCGGATTCTTCCTCGGCACCGCCTACTGGTACTGTCTCGCGAACAGCGCGGCCGTCTACTTCTACGCGCACCTCGCCGCGGTCACGTGCATCCTGTTGGCCATGGACGAAGCGCTCGGCCGGGGCCGCGCCTGGCTCGTCGGCTTCTGTCTGGGCGCGGCGCTGCTGTCGCGCCAGCTCAGCCTCTACAGCGCGATTTTCGTGTGCGCCGCCCTGTGGTGCAACCCCGCCGGCGGGTCGTGGCGGCGCAGACTCGTCGGTCTCGCCGTCTTCGCGGTCTGCTTCGGCGCCTGCATGGGGCTCTACAACGGATTCAATTACGTGCGGTTCGGGAGCCTGACCGATACGGGTTACCAGTACATGCCGTTGCAGAGCTTCCTGGCGGCACGGGTCGAGAAGTACGGCGTGTTCAACGTCGCCTACGTGCCGTTCAACTTCATCCATATGTTCCTGCAGGGCTTCCATGTATCGTTTATCGGACGGGAACAGCTCCTGCCCCAGCTCGATCGGTTCGGCACCTCGCTGACCCTCGCCAGCCCGTTCCTGTTCGTCGCCTTCCTGGCCAGGGGGCCGCGTCTCCTGCTGGCCGGCGCCTGGGCCTCGGTGACGCTCACGCTCGCCCACCTGCTCTGCTACTACAACAACGGGTTCGTGCAATACAATGCGCAGCGCTTCACGCTGGATTTCATGCCCGTCCTGATCGTCCTTGTCGCGCTGGGCGCGAAACGGTGCGGCGCGCCGCTGGTCAAGGGACTCGTCGCATACGCCGTGGTCTTGAACGCCATCGCCCTGGTCGGGATACCGGTCATCCATGCCTGCCTCCTCAAGTAGCCCCGTCGCGCCCGCCGCATCCGGTGGCGGAACCGTCCCGGCCGCCGCGGGTCGCGCCGCCGCGGCCCGCCGCCGTCTGACGGCATGGGCGGCCTGGCTGGCCGCGCGCTTCGCGAACGGCCGGGCGCTGCCCGTCGTGCTGTTCGCGGCCTTCATCGTCTTTCACGCCACGACCATCGCGCCGCGCATCGTCCGGACCCGCCCGCTGCCGTTCGACACCTACCGGGACGTCGCCTGCGCGCGCAGCATCCTCAATGGACAGGGCGTCTTCCGCGACCCGACGATCGCGGGCGAGTATGGCTGGTATTCGCCGCTCAACCCATGGCTGTTCGCCGGCCTGTCGAAACTCACGGGCGTGGATGTTTTCCTCCTCTATGCCTACTCGCCCCTGTTCATCAACATCTTTGCGCCCATCGTGTTCTACGTCTTTGCCTTTCTGATCGCCGGTCGCTGGACGGCCTTTACCGCCACCCTGCTGATTCCCTGCGTGCCGTGGCTGAAGACGCATCTGCTGGTCATGGGCATGCCATCCATCCACGCCGTGCCGCTGGTGCTCGTCGTCCTCGTCACCGCCATCCTGTTCAGCCGCCGCCGCATGGGTCCGGGGCGGGCCGCCGTGCTCGGTGCGCTGATGGGGATTGCCATCCTGCACCACTCGCTTTCCGGCATGATCGCCTATGCCTCCGTCTGTCTGATGCTGCTGATCCGGCTCGGACTCGTCCGTACCCGCCCGGCGCTCGTCGCCACGGCGGTGGCCGTCACGATCCCGATCCTGTTGGCCGCGCCGTACCTGCTGCCGAACCTCCTGCGCCCCAAGCTCAACCCCGCCCCGCTCGACTACGTGGCTCCCGAGCTCGCGTCGCCGGCGTTTACGGTGTTCATCCCGAACCGCGCCCTCTGCGTCTTCTTCTGGAGCTGTCTGCCGATCGGCCTGTTCGCGCTCCGCCGGCGCTTCCGCCGCCCGGGCGTCCTGCTGCTCGTCTGCTGCCTCCTGGTGACGGCCGGCGGCCAGCTTCCGGGCTACATCCGCATCCTGGCCGTCGCGAACCCCGCGGTGCTGGGCGGCCTGCGGCGTCTGCCCTGCCTGCTGCCGCACGAGTTCCAATGGTTCTTCCAACTCTTTGCCCTCGTCCCCGTCGCATACGGCATCGGCGCTTGCGCGCGGATCATGCTCAAACGGCACCGGCGGCTCATCCACCTGGCTTTGACGCTCCTGCTGATCGTGCCCGGCTACGCCGATTTGCGGGCCACGCAAATGCGCTACCTTGTGCTCCATCTCGCGCCCAAGCCGCGCTATATCGCCTGGATCGAGCAGCACACGCCGAAGGATGCCGTCATCGTGAGCAGCCATCCGTGGCTCGACTACCGCGAGGTCCAGCCATTCACGGCGCGCAGAATCCTCCACCACTACCCCGCGCACATGAACTTCAACGTCGATGTCGCCAAACGGGGCGAGCGCCAGGCCCGGTTGCTCTACCATGCCGACCGCGCCGAAGCCGAACGGATCGTCGCCGAGTTCGGACTCCACTACCTCGTGCTGGACCGGAAGACCACCTCCGCCGACCGCCTGGCGTTCTTCAGGAACACCTTTGCCGTCGCCTACGAAGATGGTATGGTCATCGTCCATCGACTCCGGCAACCCGCCATGACCGCGCCGGAACGGAGGTGAATGGCATGTCCTTGGCAAAAACCGTCCTCGTATCGGTGCTCGCGACCGCCCTGGTCTGGGGCGTCTTCTCGTGGCCGTTGCCGCGGCACGCGCTTTCCGGCATTCCGTCGTCGTCCACGAACGTGGAGCAGGGCGACGTCCGGCGCATGATCATGGGCGACCACCTGCAGGTGCTCTATCACTACTGGCTTTCGGCGGATAGCCTGACGGGCCATACGGAACCCTTCTGCAATCCCTACGAGTTCAACACCGGCACGGACGAGGACCGGAAGTATTTCGGCTTCGACAATGCGTTCTTCTCCGCCGTGTTCACCCTCGGCTACCTGGCGGGCGGCCGGGCGGCCGGGTGGAACTTGACCGTGTTCGTGTCCCTGCTGCTGACGTACCTTTTCACCTGGTTGCTGCTGCGGAACTACACGCCCAACCGGTGGCTGCCGCCGGTCATGGCCGTGATCGCCATCGCCTTGCCGTACCGCTGGCACACGCTCATGGGCGGCAGTCCGTCCGGCCTCGCCATGGCCTGGGTGCCCATGCTTCTGTGGGGACTGGACGCGCTCATCCGCCGCAACAGCCTGATGGCCGGCACGCTGGCGGGCCTCGCCGTCTTTTTCGCCTACTGGAACGACATGTATGTGTTCTTCTTCTGCGTCCTGATGGGACCGTGCTGGGTCGCGTTCGTGCTGCTGCACGACGACCGGTTTCCCTGGACCAGCCGCGCCAACTGGCGCCGCGTCGTCACGGCCGCCCTTCCGATGGCCGTCCTGCTGGTCGCCATCGCCGTGCTGGCCATGCTCAAGCACGCCGATGTCGCCGCCGTCGAAGCCGATGCCGGGCGCGACAGTTGGCGCGATGTGATGATCTGCTCGCCCTATCCCGCCGGGCTGACGGCGTGGCGCGCCATGGGGTACGACAGCTTCGTCTATCTGGGCGTTGTCGCGCCGCTGGTGCTCCTCGTCGGCCTGGTGGCGCAGGCGACGCTGTTTGTCCGCGGCCCGCGGGCGAACGGGCGGCGGACCGCGTGCTTCCTGCTGCTGATCCTGGGCATCGCGGGGATCGCGGTCCTCGCCCTCGGCGCGCGCGGGCCGATGAACGGCCGGTTCTTCAGCCTGGTCCGCGATCATTTGCCGCCCTACGCCCTGGTGCGGCAGCCCGCCAAGGTTTTCTCCCTCCTCCCGCCCCTGCTGGCGCTGGCGATGCTCCTGGCGGCCACAGCCGTGGAGCGGCTTGTGCCGCGTTTCCCGACGGCGTTTCGCGTGGTATTGCCGGTGGCGATCCTCCTGGCCGTCGTGGAATACAAGTGCCAGGTGCGGCCCATGGTCTGCCTGCTCGATACCGAACAACAGGCCTACCGGGCCGTCGCCGAGGACGCGCGCACGCGCGCCGGCCGCGAGCCGCATGTGCTCGTGCTGCCGATCTGGCCGGGTAACTCGGCCTGGGCCTCGCTCTACGAGCACTACGTGTCGCTCTACCGTATCCGCATGCTGAACGGCTACCTGCCCGCCGTGCCGCGCAGCTACATCGAGCAGGTCTACCAGGTGTTCGATAGCTGCACGAGCGGGGCCATCTCGGACGACCAGCTCGTCCGACTCGCGGACATGGGCGTCCAGTACGTCATCCTGCACGAGAACGCCTTCCCCGAACAGGTCGGCAGCTTCCCCGTGGCCTTCACGATCAAACGACTGATGAACCATCCGCGCCTCGAATTGCTGAAGCAGGACCGCAGCGTATGGGCGTTCCGCGTGCTTGCGGACGCCGTCGACCGGCCCCCGCGGCTCGCGCATTGGGACCGGTTCTTCCCGGTCGGGAACGCCCTGCGCGAATGCGAGTGGTATGCGCCGACGAATGCCGTCGTCGTCGCCGATACCAACGCCGCCGGCGACCGTTTCGTCCGGCTCGACGCGGCTTCCGCCGCGACCCTGCCGGTGCCCGTCTACCTCAGCCGGATCCCGGACGCGGTCCTGCAGGTCCGCGTGGCGGGCCGTGGCGAACTGGCCGTGAGCACGATCGCGGAAGACCGGACCAACACGCAGGCCGTCGCCGTCGAGGCGCCGGACTGGACCTGGCTTGTCATTCCGCTGCCGCTGCCGTCGCGCGACGTCGAAGCCGTTCTGGAATTCCGTCCCGCCGCCGGCGCCGTGGATCTGGACATGCTGCTGACCGCCGTCGGGCCGACCTTGCTGATGCGGCCCGGCGAGCGCATTTCCCTGCCCGCGCCGCTCTTCTTCCACGCCGGCTACACCGATCTCGAGCGGGACGCGGTCGTCCTCCGCGCCGAGACCGAACAGGACGGCGAGCCGTTCTACGGGCCGAACCTCCCGTTGGCGCCGGGCCGCCACAGGCTGCGCCTGGGGGCGACGAGCGACGCGCCCGCCGGCAGCCCGCTGGGCAGCCTGTCGGTGGTTTGCGGCGATGCGGCGTTTGGGCCGTTCCCCGTCACGGCGGGCGCGGACACCCTTGCGGAGTTCACGATTCCGCGCAAGAATCTACCCGTGCGCATCGCGTTCGACTACACGCGGCGCGCGGATGTCGTCATCGAGCGGGTCGTGCTCGAGCGATTGGACTGAGCGCACGGCCGGGACAACCGGAGAAGTTACCGATGAACGAAGACAGCGATTTCAAGTTCAAGACGGTCTCGTCGAAGAAGGGCGCGGGCGGCGCGTTCCGCAAATATCGCGTCCTCAACTACGGCGACATGCCGTTGCCGAAGATGCTCGCCGCCGAACTGTGCTTCATGCTGTGCGGCGGCATGGGCGGCGCGCTCGGGCTCTTCCTGCGCAGCCGGTTGTACCGGTTCTTCTTCGCCGCCATGGGCCGGAACGTGTTCTTCGGCCGCAACGTCCTCATCCGCCACCCGCAGCGCGTGCGGATTGGCGATGGTGCGATCATCGACGACAACTGTGTGATCGACGCCAAGGGCGAGACGAACGAAGGCATCTCCATCGGCAACAACGTCTTCATCGGACGCAACACGATCGTCTACTGCAAGAACGGCAACATCCGGTTTCAAGACAACGTCAACATATCGTCGAACTGTCAGTTTGTGGCGTCGAACGACATGACCATCGGCGAGAAGACCGTCATCGGGGCGTATTCCTATCTGCTGAGCGGAGGGGGGTATGACTTCTCCAAGGGCGCTCCGCCGTTCGCCGAACAGACCGGGTTCATCACCGGCGGCCCGCTGACGGTGGGTCGGAACTGCTGGATTGGGGCGCGTGTCACGGTCCTGGACTCCGCCTGCCTGGGCGAGCGCTGCGTCGCCGCCGCCGGCGCGGTGATCACCAAGCCGATGCCGTCCAACGTCGTCGTCGGCGGCATCCCCGCCGCGATCATCAAGGAAATCTAAGCGGCCGGAATCCAGTCGTTAGGATTCAGAACACGACGGGGCTGGCCCGGTGGGTTGGCAGGAGGGGTGGAAAACGACGCCTGGGACGGCGTCAGATTGGGGATTGCAGCCCGGGCCCGCGTCAGGCATGGTAGGGCCATGCAGTTCTTCGATACGCATGTCCATTTCGACCGGATGGAGGCGGTGGGCGGAGTCGAGGCGGTGGTGGCTCGGGCCCGGGCGGCGGGGGTGGAGCGGATGATCGCCGTCGGCGGGTCGCCGTCTCTGGACAGCGGCGCCGAGGCGGCGGCGCGGGCGTTTCGCGCGGTCGTGCGGCCGGCGTTGGGGTATGACCGCGATCAAGCCGGGCGTCTGGCGTCATCGGCCGATAGCGTGGCGGATGCCATGGCCGGGCTGCGGCGACGGGTGACGGCCCCCGCCGCGGCGGATGTGCCGATGGTCGCGCTGGGCGAGATGGGGTTGGACTACCACTACGCCCCGGACTCGCGAAACGACCAGATGCGGCTGTTCGAGGCCCAATTGGCGCTGGCGCGCGAACTGACGCTGCCGGCGATCGTACACAGCCGCGACGCCGAAGCGGACACGCTTGCCCTGTTGGGCACCCATGCCGCCGCGTGGGGCGGGGCGCCCGACCGGCTGGGCGTGGTACATTGTTTCACGGGGTCCGCCGATATGGCGCGGCGTCTTGTCGCGCTGGGGATGTACATCAGTTTCAGCGGCATCCTGACGTTTCGCAACGCGGATGCGCTGCGCGCGGCGGCGCGCATGGCGCCGGACGACTGCCTGCTGGTGGAGACCGATTCGCCGTTCCTGGCGCCGACGCCGGTGCGGGGGTGTCAGAACGAGCCCGCCCATGTGCGCCACGTGGTCTGCGCCCTGGCCGAAGTCCGCGGCTCGACCATCGAGCGGATCGCGGCGCTGACTTTTGCCAACGCGCTCCGTTTGTTCGGATAGGGGGTTGTCGTTCTTGTGCGCATCGGTTATAGTCGTCAACTTATTCGAGGATCCATCGGACGCTTGGCGTCTGAAGACGTGCGAGCGCTCGGCTTTTGGGCGGCCATGAACATATTCGAAAACTATACGGGCCATGTGCGTGACGGCCGACGGTTTGTGCCGCGGATGCTGCTGTTGGCGGTTGTGCTGTCGGGCGGGGCGGCGGCCGGGTCGCCGCGGGACGAGGTGCAGATGCCCGCCGACAGTTTCAAGAAGCTCGATACCTACGAGGCGAACGAGATTTCCAAAGCCGACCGGTCCTTCAATGCCGGCAACTATCGGCAGTCGCTCAAGGAATACGAGGCCTTCATCGTCGAGTTTCCGCGCTCGGCCGCCGTTCCGTATGTGGTGCTTCGCAAGGGGCGCAGCCTGCACCTGGACGGCAAGCGGTATGAGGCCATCAAGCAGTACAATGAGATCATGGACTATTTTCCCAACGAGGTCGCCTATGCGGCGCCCGCCCTCTACTACATGGGAATTGCGTATTGGGACAGCAGCGACAACGAGGATGCGCGCAAGGCCTGGGCGGAAATGGCGGAAGACAAGGACTATCGGACCCACTCCCTGGCCGCCGATGCCATCAACCGGCTGGCATCCTACCTGGCCGAGAAGGAGCAGCATGACCAGGCCTTGAAGTACTTCCGCCAGATCGCCGTCGACTTCCGGCATCGGAACCCGCCGGCCGCCCAGCAGGCTATCGACCGCGTTACCGCCTATTACATGCGCCGCAACAACGAGCCCGAACTGCAGCAGTTCTACCGCGACGTCGGTACCTTCGGGCGCTATCAGCCGGTTCCCGCGGACTTGGTTGAGGACCGCGACTACTGGTTGACCGTGACCGATTTGGTCAAGCGGCATGGGGTGTTTGCCGATGAGCAGAAGGATCTCCAGCAAGCGTATTATCGGTACTGGGTCACGCGGCTCGGCGAACGGTTGGCCGGCGACGACGATTTCCGGATCGCCGTCATCGGTTTTCATCTGGCTTGCGAAGGCGACACGACCAAGTGGATCGAGCGGCTCGACAAGCAGTTCGCGTCCAAGGGCAAGGCTGACGATTGGATCCGCGTCTTGAAGTGGATGGATGTGCTGTCCGCGCACAAGCATAAGGTCGTGGAATACTACGCGAAGCTGGATCTGGCGAAGATGACGTATCCGCAGCTTCGCACGCTGATCGAGATTCTCTATGATCGGGTGAAGGAGCCGGTCATGGGCCGCGCCGTGTTGGACCGCGTTAAGTTGTCGCAGGTCGAGGACAAGGACATCGCCTCGCTGGCGCGGTACTTCTGGTTGCGTCAACCCGATCAGGTGGAACCGCTCTGCGGTGCGATCCGGGATCGCGATTTCGGCGCGATGGAACTGCTTGTGTTCTTCGCGAAGACCGGCAATGTACCGCGCGCGCTGGAGGTTGCCGACAAGTTGCTCGGCAGTCCAACGTATGCCGAGGGGGCGCTGTGGATCAAGGCCGACCTGCTGTTCGGCGAGCGGCGTTTTCAGGATGCGATGCTGTGCTATCGCCAATCCACGCGGCAGCCGGCGAATCTCTGGCGAATCGCCGATTGTCTCGCCAAATTGGGCAAACTCGACGAGGCGGTGGGTCAGCTTCGGGAGATCGAGACCTGGTTCAAGCAACCTGCCGCGGCGCTTCAGGTGGCGCGTTTGTATCAGCAGGGCAACCTGGCGAAGCAGTACGAGGCGGAGTTGCGCAGTGTGATGAAGAAGTATCCCGAAAGCCGGGAGTCCAGCCAGGCGCACCAGGAACTGGAAGGTCTGGGGGTTCGTATAGGAGGAGGAATCGATGCTAACTAGACGAATGGCGATTGCGATGGCGGCGGCCAGTGTCTGCCTGCTGGGCGCGGGCCCGGTGCAGGCCGTCCGCGAGGCCAGGGAAGAGCCGGTCGAGGGTGCGGCGGATGCGGACGCCGGGGGCGACTTCGCGGCGAGCCGGTTGTTGCGCCGGGCGCAGGATCTGCTGCTGGCGTCGGAATCCGAGCGCGGCGTGCGCATGATCGAGACGGTTATCGAGCAATATCCGGGCAGCGACGTGCGGTATCAGGCCTACCTGGCGCTCGGTAAACACTTTGCGGACAAGTTCGAGCCGGCGCAGGCCATCGTCTACTTTGGACGCATCAAGGAACTCGAGGCCCGCGACTCGTTGTCGCCCGAGTTGAAGGATCTTTTCGTCGAGTCGCTCTATCTGACCGGCGTGGCCCAGTTCAAGATGCGGCAGTACGACAAGGCCTTCCCGGTGTTGCGCAAGATCGCCGCCGACTACGCCAACACGGTGTGGGCGAACCAGTCCTACTACTACATCGGCATGTGCCACTTCGCGCTCGAACGGTGGAACCAGGCCATCGATGCGCTCAGCCTGGTCGGCACCTATGTCGACCCGAACGCCGATGGGACCGACTTCGTCGAGGCCGGGCGACGGCTCTACGTGAAGGTCAGCGATGGCGATCTGTCCATCCTGTACGGCCTCGGGAACGAGGTGGCGGTTACGGTCAAGGCGACATCGGGCGATCAGGAAGCCATCCGCTGCATTCCGCTGTCGAGCGACGCGACGGTCTTTATCGGTTCGATTCCGACACGTCCGGGCTTGGCCGTCACCAACGATGCCGTGCTGCAGCTCATCGGCGGCGACAAGGTCCAGGTTGCCTACAGCGATGTCAACACCCAGGCCGGTGAGAAAGATATCCCGCGCCTCAAGGACGTTCGGGTGGTATCCAGCGGCGACGTGTTCTTTTCTCTTGGTGATGGCGAGACGCGTGCGAAGTCCGGTTTCGTGGGACAACCGGTCCATGTGGCGCTGTCCGATGTCGACCTGGACGTCTCGCCGCGCGCGGACAAGGCCACTGTACGGATCGTCTCGCGCTACCGCGCCGAACCCGACGAGGCCGAGGAGCGCAACGAAGGGAAGGGGGAAGGCTTCGCGCAGTTCCTCGAAGCGGAAGAGACCTACCGCGTGCGCGACGAACTCGTCCTTGAACTCGTCGAAACCGACACGAATGCCGTCGTTCGCTCGGGTCGTTTCGTCGGCGCGTTCGACACCGTCGCCGTAGCGGCGGATGCCGAGGTTGACAAGGCCGACGCGGTGCTTGCGTGTCAGGAGGGTGACGAACTCGTGGCGGTCTACATCGACGTGTTGCACGCCGGCGGCGAGGTCAACCGCGAGGTCACGGCCAGGGTTCCGGTCGGAGGCGCGATCGATACGCATCCGACGGCATCTCAGAGTGTGGTGTTCGACGCGACCGTGCGCGCCCGCAAAGACATTGTCGAGGCGCAGGCCTATCTCGAACTCGCGCGCATCTTCAACGACATGGGGCTGCGCGACGGCGCCGGTCAGAATGCCGACGAAGGGCTCGCCCGCGTGTCCGGCATCATCGGCACCCAGGAATCCATCGATCCCACGCTCAAGGAGCAGGCGTTCAAGCTGAAATGGGAGTTGCACATGGCCAAGCGGGATTACGACGCCGCGATCGCCACGTGCCGGGCCTTCAACACGCTCTTCCCCGACTCGGCTTTCGTCGATCAGGCCCTGCTGGGCATCGGTCGCATCAAGTTGGAAGCCAAATCCTACGACGAAGCCATCGTGGTCTTCAACCAGATTCTCGCGCTGAAGACGTCGCTGGCGAAGGCCGAGGCGCAGTTCCTGATCGCGACGTGCATCGAGGCGCAGGAGGGCGGCATCGAGCAGGCCATCGGCCATTACAGCCTGTGCGCCGAGCGCTATCCCGACAGCGCCTTCGCCGGACCGTCGCTGGCCAGGCTCATCGACTATCACGTCGATACCAAGGACTTTGCCCGCGCCTCCGATCTGCTTGCCCAGGTGTTTCAGGACTACCCGGACGCGGAGTTCCTGGACGCCATGCTGCTGAAGTGGGTGATCGTCGCCTTCCGGGTGGGCGACTTCCGGGTCGCGCACGAGAAGTGCTCGACGCTGATCTTCCAATATCCGGGCAGCAAGCACGCTGTGAAGGCCAAGGAACTGTTACCCACCATCGAGGAGAAACTGTAACCATGCAGATACAAAGCCTACCTAGCCGTCGTTTCCTGGGTTCCGCGTTCGCCGGGCTGTTGCTGGCGAGTGTCGCGATCGGCGCGGCGCCGGCACCCGATGCCCGCGCCGTGCGGTTCGAGTCGTTGTTCGAGCGGATCCATCGCGATGTGCGCGCCGCGCGTGAGACGGAGATGATAGAATTGCTCGAACTGGCCGAAGCGATCGGTCGTCCGTATCCGGCGTCGATGGCGGTGAAGCAGTATCTGACGCAGCACGCCGATGCGTCGCCCGCCCTGCTGTTGCGGTCCGCGCGCAACGCCGAGGCGGCCGGCGATTTGCGTACGGCTGTCTCGCGCTACAAGAACTACCTGAAGCAGGCCGCGCCCGGCGTCGAGGCGTCGCGCGCCGCCGCCGACTTGGTCGAGCTGTCGCTGGACTACCTGCGCATCACCGATGATGTCTACCGGTTCATGACCGAGAACCTCGGGCGGTTTCGCGAGGATCCCGCGTACCGGCGGTTTGACCGCTGGTATGCCGGGGCCGCGCGGTCCCGCAACGACTGCGCGGAGCACGCGCGGCTCCTGGCGCTTGTGTTCAAGGAGAAGCTGCCGATCGAGGAGGAGCGGCTTTACTTCTGGGACGAACTTGACTGGCTGATCAAGACCATGTCGATTCCCGGACCGAAACAGCAACAGGCGCTCGACGCCTTCGAATCGCTTGGTCCGCTGATCCGCGACGATGCGCGCCGCCAGGCGGAGGTCGGGTTCCATGCCGCGTTGGTGCGTTTCGCGGCCACCGGCAAGGTCGCCGCGGCCGACGTGCGCGCGCGGCACTTCGATGCGGTTGCCGTCGCCGCCGGACGCGCCTTCGACGCGGCGCCCGGATTGCAGAGCCTCCGCGGCATCTGCCTCGGGTTCGGCGGCGGTGCGGATGCGTTCAGCGCGACGCTCTGCCGCGAGGACTGGGAGCAGAAGGGCGATGTAATCGTCCGCGCCTTCGCCCGGCTCTCGGATGCCGACCGCACCCGTTTCGTGGAGTGGGTGCACAACGGTTCGACAATAGCGACGCTGGCGGCGCCGCCGTCGAAGTGGTCGGCCGCGGCGCGCGCCGTCCCCGCGTGGTTTAAAGACAATACGCTGGCGGGGACGTTGGCCTATGGCGGGGTCTACAAGGACAAGGCGGCGTACGTCGCCGATGCCGCGGCTCTACCGGGCGTGCCCTCGCGTTCCGCCGCCCTGATCCGGGGTATGGCCGCGGCCGCCGATGCCAAAGGAGTCGTAGACCACCTGTTCGCCGGGGAAACCTGGCACCTCGGATTTGCGGACCTGCTGCCGATGGTGAGCGTCGATGTGCCGGCCGCCTGGCGCGGTCTCGGCGGCGCCGCCGACTGGGATGCCGTTCGCGACGAACTGTTGACGCACGCGTTGGAGAAGCATGCGTGCGCCAGCCCGGTGGCCATCTTCGACCCGGACAATCTGCGCGAGGCGCTCCGCGGCGCCTGGCGCCACTACAGCGCCCGGGACGCGCGCGGGGGGATCGTGCCGCTCGTCGAGTCCTTGGCCTGGGTGCCCTGGTCGTCGAAGACGCGCCGCGCCGTGATCGAGCCCGTCTACGGCGATTTCAGGCACTGGGCCGATGGCGTTCGCAAGGGGGCCGACGAAGCCACGGTCCGTCAGATTGGCGCGATCGATGCCGCGTTCCGCGATGCGCTGGGCCGTGTCGCTCCGGCGCTGGACCGCGCGCCGGCCGGGGTCTGCGCGTTGCTGGCCAAAGCGACGGTCGCGGAGGATGCGGGCGACAAGGACAGTCTCGGGGCCGCCATGAAGGACCTCTATATGGCCGTGCGGGAGTATCCCGCGCAGAAGCCGCCGTACGCGACCGCCCTGCTGCGGTTCATCATGCAGCGCCGCGAGCGCGTGGATATGTTTGACGTGCAGGTGGTGTTTCTGCGCGCCCAGCTTCTGGACTGGGCGCCCGACGGACCGAACGTTCGAGCACGCCTGATGCTTGAGGCGTTGCGCGAATCGAACCGCTGGGAATGGTCCAGGATCCCCCAGCACGAGCGTTCCAAGGCGAAAGCCTTGAACGCCGCCTTTGCCGAAGGGCTGACGAAGCTGCTCGACAAGCAGGCGTTCTCCATGGAGCTTTACGACCTTGTGCGCGGCACCCGCGGGGGACATAGGTGGAGCGACGCGGATGCCAATGCGGACCTGTTCGAACGCCTGATCAAGGAGCAGACGCTGATCAAGCACGACATCGCGGGCTCCGCCCAGCGCAACAGCGCAATTAGTTACATGCATCTCGTGCGCTTCGAAATTCCTTCCCTGTCCGGACGCTACCCGTATGACCGCTACTTCGACGACTTGTACGTGACGGAAGCCAGGGCCAAGCAGCATCTCGATGCCGGTTGCTGGAATTACAGCGGGGACGCGTCGCGCAAGATCGCCGGGGTTGCCGCGGAGGTTCTGAAGGGCTGCACCGTGCTCCCGCTCGGGTACGGGAACGACAAGCGTCCGTCCTACACGCGCGACGAGTTGTCGCAATGGCATGCGCGCGCACTGGAGTCCGGCGCGGCGACGCGCGACCCGCTGCTCGCGGCGTGCGAGGCAGCCTACGGCAAGACCCGGTTCGATCCGTATGCGATGGGGTTGGGGTTCTTCGCGACGCAGGCGCGCGGGAAGACTCCCGCCGACCGCACCGCGTTCATCGACAAGCTTGAGGCTTATGTCACCCGCGCCGCCGCGGCCCGCGAACGGGTCGCGCTGCCGAATCTGAAGGCCGTGCTGGAGATGGCCGACGCGCCGCTCAGCCCGCGCGAGTTTGGCGTGCTGCACGCCATCTTCGAGAATGCGCTTCCCGAGATCTGGACGGCGAACGCGTCGCAGTCGGCGCTGGTGTATGCTGTCGAGCGCGCGCTGGTTGGATCCGAACGCGAGCCGGAACTGCACCGGCTTGTCCGCCACTTCTGGAAAGTCTGCCGGGACACCGGCGATGCCGATCTGGAGCGGCACCTCGTGCGACAGGCGCAGGTGTTCGCCGACGAAGGCCGCTACCATCTGGCCATCGCATACGGATTTTCCGGCACCGAGGTGATGGCGGGGCGGTTGGCCGAAGCCAGTCGAGCGACGCTGCAGGCGGCGAAGAGCAAGGCTCTCGCGAAAGTCGCGAACGAGGTGCCGCTTGACCGCGCCGACCCGCGCTATCCCGTATTCGCCGCACAGGTGGCGTATTTCACCGGCAAGGAGCAGGACGCGTGGGAGGGCATTCGGGCACACCGATCGCAGGTGGAATCGATGGTCAAGTCGCTGGATCCGAGTTTCTGCACGTGGATCGTCGAACGCTGCACCGAACTGAAGCAGTTCGAAGACGCCGAGGCACTGGCGCGGGTGATGATTCTGTGGATGGACGAGAATCCGAAGGGCTTCGACCCCGAAATTCGCGCCGGACTCTACGTGGCGCATGCGGGCATCGCCTTCGGGCAGCAGGAGTATCCCAAGGCGCGCGCACAGTACGAACGTATCGCCGCCACCGCTGACTTCGCCGACACGCAGGCGCAACGCAAGGCGCTCCTGCGGATCGCGGAAGTCGACCGCCAGACCCGCAATTACGATGCGGCCATCGAAGGGCTCGAGAAACTGGCGCGGCGCGACGATGACGACCTGCGGAAGGGCGCCAACTACCTGTTGGCGGTCGTCAAGTACGATCAGGAGGACTATCCGGAGGCGATGGCCTATCTCAACAAGGTGTTCGCCCTCGACCCCGCGTCCTCCGATGGCCGCATTCTCGAAGGCAAGGTCTTCCTGAAGTTGAAGAAGCTGATGGAGGCGACCGACGTCAAGGTCGGGCATTTGGCCAGTCAGCGCTTCTTGGTTCCCGGCAGCCCGCTGCGCGTCAAGCTCGACGATCCGAACCTGACGATTGTCCGGCGGTCGGCGGATGTCGAGATCGTCGCCTGGACCAAGTCCGGCGACCGCGAGACCTTCAACCTGCTTCCCTTCGGCGATGCGCTGACGCGTTTCGAGGGGAGTCTCCCGACGGCGCTGGCGCCGATGAAGCCGAACGACGGCGCGCTTCAGGTGCTCGGCGACGATCTCATCTACTACGACTTTTCCGACGCCTTCAAGACGGCCAACAAGATTACCGTGTCGGCGCGCAATGAGATCGCGGTCATGACCGACCCGGATCTCTACGTCTCGTCCGGACGGATCGTGTCGCGCGAGGAGGATGAGCAACTGGCACTGGAGCGGATGATCCGCGACAGGCTCGAACTGGATACCCCGTCGGCCACGACCGACATGGCGCTGAGCACGGTGCGCCAAAGCGACCAGATCAAGCCCGGCAACCCGATCAACGTCCGCGTCGTGGACCCCGACCGCAGCCTGACGGCCGGTATCGATACCCTCACGGTGGCGGTGGCGGCGGCGAGCGGCGATAGCATCCCGGCGTTCGTCCTGAACGAGACCGGAACGCATTCGGGCGTCTTCGAGGGGGCCGTGCCCACGGCGCCCAGCGAGGCCGTGGCCTACGCGACCGATAGCGACGAGGGCAGCGATCCGTGCTTCGCGATCTCCGGGGGCGACCATCCGCCCTGGGTGGCTTTGCCCGACAACAGCCGTCCCAAGATCTTCACGTTCGACGTGCACGACAACATCCATCCCGCCGCCATGAAGATCGTCTCCGACGTCCCCGGACGGCATCTGAAGCGTCTGCTCCTGCAGACGTCGCTCAACGGCAAGGTGTTCGAGTCCGCCGGCAGTCTTCCCGCCGCCTTCCTGTCGTGGGATGGGTCGCCGCGGATCGAGATCGCTCGCTACGGCCAGTATGTGGCGGCGCCGCAGTCGGTGACCGCGCTTCGCGAGTTCCTGGACGCGGGCTTCCTGACGGCCGGCGAGCAGCTTCATTACGGCAAGCACGCCAGCTTCTCGGTCGCCTGGGACGAGAACGTGGACGGCTTCGCGCAAAAGATGAACCTCGCCCGGGATGGCGCCGGCTCGTGGTATGTCGCCCGACTCTCCGGTGGTTTCTATACGGCGGTCCGCGAGGTCCGTACGTTCGAGCTTGTGACGATCCGCGGCGACGCCGGCATGGTGGCCCTGTTCACGATCGATGGCGAAGGTCCGCCGGTCGGGCAGCGGCGCGACGGAGCGCCGAAGATGGCGATTACGCGGGCGTTCAAGAAAGGCGTGCATCGGATCGACGTCTACATTTGCGCCACGCGCCGCGCCCAGCCGGCCGTCGAGTTGCGGTGCGATACGACCGAGCCGCCTTACATGATCCCCTGTCCACCGGCCCTGTTCGACGTGGCCGCGCAGCCGCTGATCGGCGAGGCCCTCGCCACCCGGCCGGCCACCTTCACCGTAAACGAAGCCGGCACGACGATCGATGTGGGTTTCGACGCCACGGCCGCCCGCGCGCGTGTCTTCAAGCTGACAATCCTGGACTATGAAACGGATGCGCCCGCGATCGACCGCATCGAACTGACCGACCGCGAAGGCCGCCAGGTGTTGCCGACGAAGCAGGACCTTCTGGCGCTGCGCACCAACGCGCGGCTCGAGACCGTGCCGGGCGATGTCATCACCGTGACCTACAAGGACCCGAAATTCGTAACGAAGAGCCGGGAGTCGCTGTCCGCGCGGCTGAATGCCACCTTCCACAACGCGGACGTCAGCGTCAGCTTCGTCGAGATCGGGTACGGCGGCGGCGAGCGCAGGGAGTCGTATATCCCCTTGCGACGGTACGAGCCCGGCGATGCGCTGACGGTGTTCGTCAGGGATCCCGACATGGATGTTTCCGCGGAGACCGACAAGGTCGTGCTGTCGTTGCAGACCTCGGCCGTCGGGAGCAAGCCGGTCTCGATCGAAGCGATCGAAACGGCCCCCCATTCCGGGGTCTTCACAAAACGCATCTTTCCGGTGCTGGGCGCGGCAAAGCGCGAGGCCGAGGTCGCGGTCGCGGAAGGCGATGACCTGGTCATCGGCTACATGGACGATGAGAACACCGATCCGGGCATCCCGTGGAAACGATCGTTCGTCTGCGAGCAGGTTTGGTATCAGGAACCGGAATTGCGCGTGTACAACGTCGAGTCCCTGCCGCTGACCGCCGATGCCAAGTCCGCGCCGTCGGGCGCCGTCGAGGCCGGCGAGCGCTTCCTGCCGACGCGCTCGATGGTCGTCAAACGTCCGTCGCTCGTGACGAACGACGCGCCGGCCACGATTCTCATCGACGGGCCGCTCGTGGCGGAGGTCGTGTTTCCGACGATCGCCAAGTCGCCGCGCAGCACGGCGGACATCTACGTGCAGACGCTGTCCGCCCTGAAACGCCACCGCGCCGCCGCGGGAACGGCCGACGCCGCCGTCGAACGTCCGACGGCGATCGATATCACGGTGCCGGGCACGATCAAGCGGACCGTGGCGCCCAGCGGCGTCGGGGCGTTTCCGCCGCCCGCGGGCTACGGGGACGTGCTTGTCGTGGCGGAGCGGAAGGCGGGGTCCCCGCTCGACGAAGGACAGTTTTCGGTTGTACTGCCGTTGGTCCTGGGGCCGGCGCCCGACCGCTCGATGGTGGACGAGAAGGCATCTTCCGGCGAGCCGCCGCCGCTGGTCGTGCAGGGCGGCGACACCTTGGTTGTCGGCTTCCGCTACATCGACGACCGGGGCGGGACCAACTGGATGACGCGTCTCGCCGCCGTGCGCGGGGATGTCTTCTTTGACGTCATGGACCGCGCCTACGCCGTGCCGCTGACCCACGCCTACGTCGGCGAGACGCTCTATCTGCGCGTCCTGGATCGACTGGCCGACCGCACGGACGAGAAGGACGAGGTGGTTGTCGTCGCGAAGGCTTCGTCAGGCGCCTCCGAGACGGTCCGGCTTGTCGAGACGCGGCTGCATTCCGGCATCTTCCAGGGTTACGCCAAACTGACCTATGCGTCGGGAGGCGTCGCCTCCGCCGGCCCCAACGCGTTTGCGGTTAAGTATGGCGACGCGCTGACGCTGTCATATGGCGCGGAGGCGGAGCGCGGGGTTGTCGTGCACGAGGTGCTGGTGCACCGGGGCGCCGACGGCGATGTCCTGCCGTTCACCCGGCGGTTCAACGATCCCGAGATTGCCGTCCAGACCCAGTTCACACTGGCCGAATCCTACTTCGAACTGGCGAAGCGTCACCGGGATATGGGCGAGGACGATATGGCGCGTCAGAAGATCGCCCAGGGCAAGAAGATGCTCGAAGAAGCGCTGCGCGACTTCCCGAACACCGAAGCCCGCGTGCAGGCCGACTACCTGCTCGGGAACCTGGCGTTCGAGTTCGCGAAGGATTCGGCCGATGCCGGCGTTCAGAGGCAGTACCAGTTGGAGGCCATCAGCCGCTTCACAAGTATCGTCGCGAAGTACGGCGATACCGAATACGCGCCCAAGGCGCAGTTCAAGAAGGGCATCGTCTACGAGAAGATGGGCGAGTTGGAAAAGGCGGCCGAGGAGTATGTCAAACTGTCCTACCGCTATCCCGACAACGAGCTTGTCGCGGAAACGATCGCCCGTCTCGGCCAGTACTTCCTCGTGAAGGGTAAGGCCGTGATGGCGCGCATGGAAGGTGTGGAGGATGCCGTCGAGCGCGAGAAGATCCGGATGGAAGCCGTCGATGTCTTCAAGACGTCCGGCGAAGTTTTCGGGCGTCTGGGGCAGCGCTTCCCGCAACACAAGCTGGCCGGGCAGACCGGCTTGCTGTCGGGACAGTGCTTCATGCGCGCCGAGTTGTATCCGGAGGCCGTCGAAGCCTTCAATCTGGTGATTGCCAAGGCCGACGCCTACGAACCGGCGGTCATCTCCGAAACGATGTTCTGGTGCGGCGAGGCGCATGCGAAGAACGAGGCGCTATTGGAAGCCTACAAGATGTACACGCGACTCCGGTGGGACTATCCTGACACCAAATGGGCCAAACACGCCCGCGGGCGGCTGGCGCAAGCCGAGTTCGCGAAGATCGACGTCCAATAGCGGCGGGGAACGGACGATATGGACCGCGTCGGGAAGACCGTGTTGATGGATGCCTCGCCGGCGGTTGTGCCGGAGGCCGTGCGCGAGATGCTGCGGGACGCCGACGGCGCGACGCCCGTGTTCGCGCTGCCGACCGGCACGCGCGTCGACGTGGGATTGTGGTTCCGGCGGCGGCGGGTCTGGGTGGCGGGGGGCGGCGACCGACTGGTGCTCGGCGCGCCCGGCCCGCGCCCGTATGTCGAGAGCTTGGCCTGTCGCGAGCTGCGGGAGACGATGTACAATCATGTGACACAATCGCTCGTGTTTGGACCGGCGCGGCCGGCCGCGGGCGGTCTTCGCGTGCCGCCCGCGATCGGGTATGCGCTGCTGGCTTATGTCGGCGCGCCACCCGCGGATGCGTCACGATGCGGCGGCGGGCTTCGCGTAACTGATGGGCAACCAACAATGGAACCAGGCCATGCCTGGAAGGAGAGCACAGATGCTTGAGCGGATCATTCAAGGCGGGTCCATGATGGTGTTCCTGGTGCCGTGCAGCCTGGCGGGACTGGCCGTCGTCATCGACCGCGGCTACGCATTCTACCGGCATGCCCGGATCGACAGTCGGTCGCTGCGCGCCAAGGTGCTCGGACTGCTGGGGCAGGATCGTCTTCTGGATGCCGCCCGGCTGTGTACCGAGACCCCCGGCCCGGTGTCGGCCGTGCTGCTGACCGGTCTGCAGAGCTATGCCAAGCACAAGGCCTTCACGACGCGGACCGAGTCGATCACCGCGATCATGAAGGAAGCGATGCAGGACTACTCGCAGCACGCGATGAGTCATGTCGAGAAGCGCCTGAACGTGCTGACGACCGTGGCCAACGCGGCGCCGCTCTTCGGCATGGCCGGCACGGTCACCGGCATGATCGCGTCGTTCGAGGCCATGGCGATGGCCGGGGGCGTTGACGCGGGCAAGGTGTCGTCCGGCATTTCCGAGGCGCTGATTACGACGGCGGCCGGTCTGCTGATCGCGCTGTTCGCGGTGATCCCCTACAACTGGTTCACGGCCATGTCGGACCGCATCAATCTCGAGATCGATGAAACGATCTCCGAGTTGCTCGACTTCGTGGCGACCCAGGTCGAGCGCGTGCAGTAAAGGCGTCCGGCCGTACCCGCCCCGCGGAGCAATCCATGTCATTGAATCCGATCAGGCGACGAGCGCACAGCGACGAGGTCCCCGTCTCGTCGTTTTCCGACATCGCGTTCCTGCTGATCATTTTCTTCATTCTGGTGACCTCGCTCGAGAAATTCGCCGGCTTCCGGGCCGCGCTGCCGGCGGGCGACAAGGCCGCCGAGAGCAAGGCCGACGAGATGCCGACCGTCAAGGTCGACAACGGCCGGATTTACTATGCGGACAGAAGCCTGACGATCGACGAGTTGCGCGCGGAACTGGATGCGCTGAAGCTGGGCGCCAAGGCGCGCGAAGAGGAACGGATCGTCATCATCGAGGCCACCGGCGCGGTGGCCTACCAGACTTACTACGAGATCATGGCCGCCATCAGCACGGCGCAGGGCGTCGTGGGCATCGTGAAAGAGGAGGAGTGAACGGGATGCGCAAGCGCCGCAAACGCAATGCGATCATCGTGCCCGTCGCCAGCATGGGCGATATCGCCTTTCTGCTGATCATCTTCTTCATGCTCTGCAGCAATTTCGCCAAGGAATCCGGCATCAACATCCGCAAGCCGACCGCCGTCTCGCTCGAACAACTCAAGGAATCGAAGCTCTCGATTTCGATCGACGACCACGGCGCGATCCACCTGAACGGCGCGCCGCTCGATAGTGTGCGATCCGTGGAGGATGGCGTGCGGATACTCCTGGAGGGCCGGACGACCGATGAGGAGAAGATGGTCATGTTCAAGTGCGATCGCGACGTGGACAAGAAGGTGTTCGAGCCCGTGCTCGACGCCATTGCGAAGGCCGGCGGCATCGTCGGCGCCGTGGGAGAACCCCGCAACCGGTGAAGACCGGGGAGGCTATCGACAAAATGAAGCAGACGTATGAAGACATCCAGAAGCTGTCGCCCGATGCGTTGATGGAGACGTTTACGAAGACGCCGTTCTTGAAGGTCGCCTTGCTTTCCGTGGCGGTCCATATCGTCTTCGTGGCGTTCACATCCGTGGGGTATGTGTACCGAACATTCATCGCGGATGCGCCGCCGCCGGCGGGCGCGTCGGCGGAAGCCGGCGGCGGCGCGACCAATGCCGTCGAAGCCGTCGCGGCGTCAAACGGGACGGCGACCGTGGCGGCGCCCCGGCCCGCGGCCGGCGGTGAGGCTGCCGCGGATATGGAGAAGTTCAAGAACACGCCGACCGTGAAGGCCATCACCGAGGCGTCGAAACCCGAAGAAATCCCCGGCGATCCCGGCCTCGGCATCTCGCTCGACGATACGAATCCGTTCTGACACGGCCGGCGCCGCCGTGCCGACGCCTGCCGATACCCGCCATGCGCATCAAGTTTCACGATTCCTGGTTGCCGACCGTACTGAGCGCGCCGCTCGGGCTGCTGGCCGTGCCGTGCGTTTCGGCGGCATGCAGGCTGACGTGGCTGCCGGGACGGGTCATCGAAGAGTCGGGCAAGGTCGGCGCCGCCCTGGAGGCGGGCGGGGTGCGCGGGCTTGCCGTCGTGATGGCCGTGTTCTACGGAGTCGTGGCCGTCCTTGCGCTGGCGGGGTTCGCCGTCGGACTGACCCGGCGTGCCGCGGCTCTGGCGCTGGTCCGCAAGGCCTACATCCTCGGTTACCTCGCCTTCTGGTTGTATGCGTTTGCCGTGCATCGCGTCACCGCGATCCTGGATGCCGCCGGATCCGATCTGGCGGGCGCCCCGATCGATAGCGTCTCGCTGTTTTTCATGCGGTGGGATGCGGTGAAGTGGTACGCGCTGGGCGCGGCGGGCCTTGTGGCCGTGCATGTCGTTTCGTGGACGCGGCGCGCCATCAACCGGTATACCGGAGCGACGGCGACGGAGCCGGCGCCCGGCGACCGCGTCATCGAGAACATCCGTTCGCACGGCGCCGATCCCGCGTATCGGAAGAGCTGGTGGTCCAGCGTGGGCTCGCACGTCGCCATCTTGATCCTGCTGCCGTGGTTGTTCGAGATGATCGGCTGCGTCGAACCGTACCGCATTCCCAAGGGCAGCGGCGATCCCGTGGTGGCCATGGTCAAGATCGTCAAACCCAAGAAACAGAAGAAGAAGCAGTACGTGTTGCGTCCGGACTCCGCGATCTACTTCCATGTGCCCGACCTGGACGACTCGAAGGTGCTCCAAGAGGTCGATCAGGCCACCGAGATGGTCTATCGGGCCGATCCGAACGCGAAAGCCGGCAAGATGGGGCGCGGCGGCGGCAAGCAAGGCGGCTGGCCCGAGGGCATGGAGGACGGCAAGATTCGCTTCATCCGGCTCAAGCACGACGGCCCCGGCTGGGACGACGGGATGGACCGGGTCGCCAATGCGGACATGAACTTCCTGGAGGAATTCCACCGGTTGACCGGATTCCAGATCGCCCGGAAACCGGAAGCGCACCCCATCGGATACCTGGCCAAGTACGACAAGGGCTTCGCGCCGCCGTTCGTCTATCTGACGGGCACGGGTCAGATTCCCGCGTCGCGCGCCGATCTCGCGGCACTCAAGGACTACCTGAACGACGGCGGCATGCTCTTTGCCGATGCCGGTTCGCCCGGCTTCGACCGGTTCTTCCGCGTGTTCATCGGTCAGGCGCTGCCCGGGCAGCGTCTGATACCCATCGCGCATGACGATCCGATCTTTCAGTTTCCGTATGCGTTCCCGAACGGTGCGCCGCCGCTGTGGCACCACGGCGGGAACGACGCGCTCGGTATCAAACACAGGGATCGGTGGATCGTCTTCTATCACCCCGGCGACGTGAACGATGCCTGGAAGACCGGGCATTCGGGAATGCGGCCCGATCTGGCGGAGGGTGCCATGAACCTCGGTGTGAACATCCTGTACTACTCGTTTACCCATTATCTGGAGCAGACCCGAAAGTACCGGAAGTAGAATGACCTTGTACGATTACATCCAATGGCGCGGCATGGCTGCGCTGGTCCTGAGCGTGGCGGCGGCGGTGTATCTGATTGCGCATGTGCGCCGGTTCGACCGTTCGCGGGCTTTCGGCCGGGCCTTTCTGCTGGCTGTTGCGGCGGTGCTGATGTCGAACTCGACCTGGCGCGAGGTGACGGCGGTCCGCGTGGACAGCGCCGCCGAACAGAGCGAGGCGCAGGCGCGCCGCCGGGCCGCCGAAAGCCGCGAGGAAGCCGAACGGCAGGCGCAGGAACGCGAAAGCGCCAGGGCGCGTTCGCGCGTCGAGTTCGCCGAAGACGATGCGTCCGACCGCCGGCTCCTGGCGCAGGCGGCCGGGGCGACGGCGGCGCCGCCGTCCGAGGTCGCGGTGACGAATGCGGCCGGGCCCGCGGACGAACCTCAGGAGTATCTGTACCGGCGGCGCGGCCGGCAGTCGCGCGATGAAGCGCGGCGGACCGCGGGCGCAGTGACAGAAATTGCCGAAGCGACCGACGCCGGAGATGTCGGCGGCCGGCGTCTGGGCGAGGAGGATGCCCGACACGCCACACGGCTGGGCCGCTTGCTGAACAGTTTCGCCTCGCTGGTTCTCGTCGTGTCCGCGGTTCTGGGCGTCGGCGACTACCTGATGCGCTTCAACACGACGAGCGATGCCTTCTTCCCGTTGCCGTTGTCCCTGTTGTTCCTCGACCGCTGCACGCGCAAGGCCATGTGCGTTCGGTACGGAACTGTCGACCGCGCGCGCCGCGCGGCCTGGCTCGCGGATGTCGTCCGGCGGGGCGGCACGTTCCTCTACTTCGGCGAAGACGACCCGCTGCCGGGAACCATGGTTCCCCGCGTGACTATTGGCCAATACCCGTTGCTGCCGGTGCCGAAAACGACGGCGCGGGCGGGCGATGCCTGGCACGGCGCCGAGTTCCTGTTCGAAACGGTGTGGTTCAACCGCGGGTGCGGCGCGGTGGTTGGCGCATCCCTGTCCGCGGCGGTGCTGACGGACATTGTGGCGCTGATGCGGTTGCGTCAGGTGACGCATGCGCGCGCCCGGCAGACCCCGCGGTTCGTCTGGGACTTCGAGCGACCGCCCGAGCCCGGCATCCTCCGCGAACTCCTGGGCATGGCCCGCGACCTCAACGTGCAGCTTGTCTTCCTGCGCACCCGGTTCGACGGCATGGACATCCCGTTCGACGAGGAAGCCGCGGCGTGGCCCGTGCCGCGCCCCTATCCGGCTCTGTTCGATCGCCTCTTGCGGGGACCGGTGCCCGATGCGCTCGCCGAAATGGCGGTGCGGCTGTGCCGCGGCCTGGGCGGGGCGGTCCGGCGGGTGGCGCTCGCGCTGAGACACCCGTCGCGCGAGCGGATCAAGCGGTGGCCGTCGGCGATTCGGCGCGAGGCCGTCGGCGCCTGGCGTTTCGCGGCCTGGGTCGCCGGGTCGATCCGAACCGGCGTCGTTGCCGTGGCAATGTCCGTCCGCGCGGCCGCGCGGCGTCGCAACCCGTTCGCGAAGGGGTGATGGCGCTTCGTTTTCCTGTTGAACGGCGTGCCGCACGGGGGTAAGGTCTGACGTCCCGTTTTTCTGCAAGCACCCACGACGCGAGAGAGGACGAACCATGGCCGATCTGTCGACAACCTATATGGGGCTGAAACTCAGGAACCCGGTGATCGCCGGCAGTTCGACGTACACGGTCAACCTCGACAAGGTCCGTGTCATGGCCGAGAACGGGGTCGGCGCCGTCGTGCTGAAATCGATCTTCGAGGAGCAGATTCGCGCGGACGTCGCCGAAATGGTCGACGCGCTCGAACGCGACTCGCATGCCGAAGCGTACGAGTATCTGCGCGCCGATCTTCCGATGCGGATCGGGCCCGAGAAGTACCTCGACCGGATCCGCGAGATCAAGACGGCCTGCGACATTCCCGTCATCGCGAGTGTCAACTGCGTCACGGCGGACCGTTGGGTCTCGTACGCGCGGAAGATTCAGGCGGCTGGGGCGGATGCCATCGAGCTCAACGTTTACGATATCGTCGATCTGGAGCATATGGCTTCGGACGAGATCGAACGGCGTCACGTGGCGCTGGCCGCGGCCGTGGTCCGGGAAGTGTCGATCCCGGTGGCCGTGAAGCTGGCGCCGTTCTACACGTCGTTGCCGTCCTTTGCGCGGCGGATGGACGCGACCGGCGTGCGCGGTCTGGTCCTGTTCAACCGGTTCTTCCAGCCGGATATCGACATCGAGACGCTGGCCCTGAAGCCGGCCATCAGCCTGTCGCATCCCGACGACCTGCGTCTGCCGCTGCGCTGGACCGCCATCCTGAGCGGGAGCCTCCATGCCGACATCGCCTTGAGCGGCGGCGTGCACGGCAGCGACGGCGTCGTGAAGGCGCTGCTGGCCGGCGCCGCGGCGGTGCAGGTCTGCTCGGCGCTCTACCGTCACGAACTGAGCTTCGTCCGCGAACTCCTCGCCGGTATCGAAGCGTGGATGGACGACCATGGGTTCGCCGACATCGGCGCGTTCCGGGGACGGCTGCGGCGCGAAGAAGGCGTCGAAAGCGGCTTCGAACGGGCACAGTACGTCCGCGCGCTGGCTGGGTTGGAATGAGCGCCCGCCGCGGGCGACGCGGGGGCGAGGCGACCGGTCGTTAGCGGCGGAGCAGGAAATGCAGGTAGCACGTCCACCATTCCGAGCCCCACAGCATCCAGAGCAGCGCGGCCAGCGCCAGGTAGGGTCCGAACGGGATGCGGCTCTGAAGCTGTTTGCGTCCGCTCAGGATCAGCGAGACGCCGACCACCGAGCCGACCAGCGATGAGACCATGATCGCGAACAGGACCGCTTGCCAGCCGAAGTAGGCGCCGATGGCGCCCATCAGCTTAACGTCGCCGAATCCCATGGCGTCTTTGCGGAAGATCAGCTTGCCCACCCACGCGACCAGCCACAGCGAACCGAATCCGACGGCGAGCCCCAGCGCGCCCTGCAGGAGGCCGTCGAGGTGCGAAGACTGCCCGTGCAGACTGGGCACGGCGACGCTGAAGAGAATGCCGGTCAGCATGCCGCCGATGGAGACGCGGTCGGGGATGATCATGTGATCGAAGTCGACAAACGTCCCCAGCACCAACCCCATGACGACAAGCCAGTAGACGGGCACGAGCTTCCAGTCGGTCATCGGCGTCAGGGCATAGGGGCGAGTCAGCCCCTCGATGTCGAACTTGAGCCAGACGAGGAGGAAGAGCAGGGCGCCAAGGACTTCGACCAGGCAGTAGCGGGCCGAAAACCGGCCGCCGCACGAGGCGCAGCGGCCGCGCAGGAGCAGGTACGAGAGAATCGGGATATTGTGATGCCAGCGGATCGGCGCGTTGCACATGGGACAGTGGGAGCCCGGCACGACGACGGACTGTTCGATCGGAATCCGGTAGATGCAGACGTTGAGGAAGCTGCCGATGCAGGCCCCGAGGAGCAGTGCCATGGCCGCGAGGAACGCGGAGATTGCCGGATCGGTCATCATGAACTCAAGCATATGCATCTCCCTCGTGTGGCGGTCAGGCCGGTGTTGCGGTTCCGTAGACCGCGGTTTCGAGTGCCGCGCGCATGGCGGCCACATCGGCCGTCAGCCCCGTCCAGATTTCGAAAGAGCGCGCCCCCTGGTGCAGCAGCATGCCGAGGCCATTGGCCGTGCGGGCGCCTTGTCGCGCGGCCGGTTGCATGATCGCGGTTTGCGGGTACATGTAGATCATGTCGAAGACCATCTGGCCGGCATGGAAGGCCTCGCGTGGCAAAAGCGACGGTTCGCCCGCCTTCATGCCGACGGGGGTGGCCTGGATCACGAGGTCGGCGGCATGCGCCGCCCCGACCCAGGCGTCGGGCGTCGGGTCCGCGACTCGCACCGTCGGCGGGCGGGCGAGCCGCAGGGCCTCGATCTCCGCGGCGACCTTATCGGCCCGGTGACGCTCGATATCGGTAACCACGATCTCCGCGGCGCCCTCGGCCGCGCAGGTGATGGCGATGGCCCGGCCGGCGCCGCCGCTGCCCAGGACAAACACCTTCAGACCCCGTACGGCGCAGCCGAACGACTCATCGATCGCACGCACGAAGCCGATGCCATCCGTGCTGTGTCCGCGGAGGGTTCCGTCCGGCCGGAACTCGACCGTGTTGACCGAGCCGGCGATGCGTGCCGACTCCGCCAGGTCGGGGATGCCGCGGAAGGCGACCTCTTTCAACGGAACCGTGAGGTTGACGCCGCGGAAGCCCAGATCGCGCATGGCCGGCAGTACGGCCATCAACCGGTCGGGCGCGACGTCGAAGGCGAGGTAGATGGCGTCGAGGCCCAGCGACCGCAGGGAGCGGTTGTGCATGACGGGTGACAGGGTATGGGCGATCGGGTGGCCGAGGACGGCGAACGGCATCGTCTTTCCGCTGAGCTGCATGGTCGGGCTCCGTACGTGAAAGCCGGGCGGCGCCTTGCGCAAGGCGCCGCCCGGCGGGGTTCATCTTCCGGTGGCGCGTTTGGCGGACCGTTTCGCCGGTGCGCGTTTCGCCGGCGCGTGTGTTTCGCCCGCGGCGACGCGGTTCTCTTTCATGGTGATGTGGCGGTTCACGCACGACAGGTAGGCCTTCGCGCTGGCCTCCACGATGTCGGTGCTGGCGGCCTTGGCGCTGATGACGCTGTCGCCGAAAGCGACGCGCAGGCTGACCTCGCCCATGGCGTCCTTGCCGATCGTGACGGCCTGCAGGGCGTAGTCCAGCAGCCGTCCATGGACGTTCGCCATGCGGTCGATCGCCTTGCATGCGGCGTCCACCGGGCCGTCGCCGCAGGCGGCTTCCTGCAGGACGACGTCGCCCCGGCGCAGCCGCACGGTGGCTGTCGGGATGGTACGGCTTCCGGCGGCGACCTGCAGGGCGTCCAGCGTATAGACGTTGTAGGCGTCGCTCATCTGTTCGCTGGCGATCAGCATCAAATCGTCGTCGTAGATGACTTTCTTCTTGTCGGCCAGTTCCACGAAGCGGTCATAGGCCTTCTGCAGCTCGTCATCGCTCAAGGTGATACCCATGCGGGTCAGGGCCTGGCGCAGGCCGTGGCGGCCGGAGAGCTTGCTCAGCACCATCTCCGAGCCGTCGCTGCAGCCCACCGAAGCCGGATCGATGATCTCGTACGTGGCCCGCTTCTTGAGGACGCCGTCCTGATGTACGCCGGACGAATGGGCAAACGCATTGGCGCCGACGATGGCCTTGTTGCGCTGCACCTGCATGCCGGTCAGCCGGCTGACCAGCCGGCTCACCGGGACGAGCCGCTCGGTCTTGATGTCGGTGCGCAGGTCGCCATAGCGATCGGCCCGCGTGCGCAGGATCATCACGATCTCCTCCAACGACGCATTGCCTGCCCGCTCGCCCAGGCCGTTCATCGTGCATTCGACCTGGCGCGCGCCATGGACGACCGCCGCCAGCGAGTTGGCCACGGCCAACCCCAGATCGTTGTGGCAATGCACGCTGATGACGGCCTGGCCGACGTTCGGCACGCGCTCGAAGACGCCGGCGATGACGGCCCCGAACTCCTCCGGCACGGAGTAGCCGACCGTGTCGGGGATGTTGATCGTCGTCGCGCCCGCATCGATCGCGGCTTCCACCACCTGCGCCAGGAAGTCGGGTTCCGTGCGCGAGGCATCCTCGGGGCTGAACTCGACATCGGTGACGAACGACTTCGCGTACTTCACGGAGGCGACGGCCTGCTTGAGAATCTCGGCGCGGGCCTTGCGCAGCTTGAATTCGCGATGAATGGCGGACGTGGCCAGGAAGACGTGGATGCGCGGCTTGGCGGCCGGCGCCACGGCTTCGGCGCAACGTTCGATATCGGCGTTGACGCAGCGGGCCAGTCCCGCGACGGTCGGCCCCTTGACGGTCTCCGCGACGGCCTTCACGGCCCGGAAGTCGCCCGGCGACGCGAACGGGAAGCCGGCTTCGATGACATCGACGCCCATCTGCGCCAACTGATGCGCGATTTCGAGTTTTTCGCGATGGTCCAGGCTGGCGCCCGGCGACTGTTCGCCATCGCGCAGTGTCGTGTCGAATATGATGATACGGTTCTTGGTTGCGGCAGTCATAGTATGATCATCTCCATATGTACAAAAAAAGCCCGCCGACTGAGTTTCATCGGCGGGCGCCTGGTATCCCTCGATGTACGGGCCTAGCTCGCCGGGACGCCGACCGTGCGCGCAAGGCGCAAAAGCCCCCCCGGCGGGAGGCTGTTCCGCTTCGCGTTCGATGCCGAGAGGTAAGGCGCAATGCTCATAACTTCCACAGCATAGCCCAATGCGGGCGGGGGTGTCAATCGCGGGGGCAAGGCGGTACAGGGCAAACGCATCTAATTAACGGCTGGGCATACCGGATAGACCACTCGGCAGCATGGCCGCTGACATTCCTGGATAGGATGAAATTCGCGTATCTACTCCAGAAATGGCGTTCTGCATCCGTCATCTGCGATTGATGCTTGATGAGTTGCATGATCTTTATTGGATTCCTGCGGTGGCGGAAATCAAGGCCATAAACCGCGCCATTGGAGGGGCGGCAGAAAGGCGAATTAGACAGATTCCATCCGTCTAATAAACTGTTGTGACCAAAAAGGAAGGAGACATGCACATGACCAAGAAAACATCATCAACCGAAAACAACCGGGCAACGTTGCAGGTACTCACCCTACTAGCCGAGAAGATCTCTTCCGGCCTGCCGGTCTGTCGATCCCTGCGGGAGATACAGACCGAACTGGTGGGACAACCGATGGCAGATGTGGTGGCGGCGGTACTTGAGGACATTGAGAAAGGCGCAACCGTCGCAGAGGCCATGGATAAGCGCCCTGCAGTCTTCAGTCCATCGGTTGTCACACTGATCAGGGCTGGCGAAGCCACGGGGATTCTCGACCATGTACTCGTCCTGATTGTCGAGTGTGCATGGCGGTATCCAGGGCGCCTACTGTAACTCTGCATAGGGAGAAACCGTACAGTGTACATATGAGAGAACACTCCGATTTCGGAAAGATGAAGGGGGAACGCAATCCTTACGTCAAGGCGTTGAAGCAGCCGATCGCGATGCGCCTGGACAAGGCCACGGTGGCGTACTTCAAGTCATTGGCCACCGAACTCGGCATGCCGTATCAGAATCTCATCAACCTGTATCTGCGCGACCGCGCTCAAACCACAAGAAGCTTGAGCTGAAGTGGGCATCGTAGACGGGCCGAACACGGTGTCGCACGGTACGCTCGCAAGCTCGCGCCCGTGAACGCCACCGTTGTGCCAAAGATATTTTGACAAAATAGACAACGGTAGCGTACGGTATTGCGTACGGAAGGAAAATATCATGACAACACTTACAGCTACCGAGGCGAGGAAAGCTCTCTACTCTCTTCTGGATGACGTGGCGGAATCCCACGAGACGATTCAGATTACTGGAAAGCGGCATTCTGCCGTCCTGGTTTCGGGAGAGGATTGGAACGCGATTCAAGAGACGTTATTCCTGACCGCCATTCCAGGAATGCGGGAGTCCATTCTGCAGGGAATGAAGACTCCTGTTGGAAAGTGCAGCAAGGAGCTCAAGTGGTGAGTTGGACGCTTGTGTTTACCAAACAGGCCCAGAAGGACGCCAAGAAACTTAAGACGTCTGGCTTGAAACCAAAAGCCGAGCGACTGCTTGAGATTCTGGGACTGAATCCCTATCAGAATCCGCCACCGTTCGAGAAACTGGTTGGAGATCTTGCTGGCGCATGTTCCCGTCGCATCAATATACAGCATCGACTCGTGTATCAGGTCCTGGAAGACGTCAAGACGGTTAAAATCATTCGACTGTGGACGCACTACGAATAGTTCGGCGAACCACACCTGAAAGTTTACGTCGCTGACGCGCCGAAACTCAAGGTGACCGTTGGCAAGATTGAAGATTCTTCGAACAAACAGTAACCCATGGGATTATGTAGAGTAGAGAAGGGATAGGCCATCTGCGCCCGAGGATTGCGGCGGTTGACAAGTGGGGTGGGGAACGACTCGGGCGAGAGAAGGGAGAGTGCCCTGTAACTGGCTGAAACGGTGCGATTTACGCCGCCTCCGGCCGTTGGTGCGGTGCTGGTGGCCGGGACATACCCTTGAAGTTGCGAGGGGGTGGAATTTCCGGTTGGGATACCTTCATGCGGAATTTTGCTCTGGTGGCCCTTGACGCCCCTTGACGCCTGCGGTGGTTGAGCATTGGGACGGAGTCATCGGAAGACTTCGACGCGGTGGTCGTGGCGGTCGTCGCACAGCGGGATGCGATCGTCCGGCTGTTCGGCGCCGTCGACCAGAATACGCATGCCCGTGGCGGGCGGATCGCTCTTGCGGACCTCGATGTGGTAGGTCGTTTCACGGTAGCGGTAGCGGATGCGGTAGACGTCCCAGCCTTCCGCGGGCAGGCGCGGGGTCAGGCGCAGATGGTCGTTGTGCCATTCGAGTCCGAGCAGGGTCTCGACGGCCAATCGGTACATCCACCCCGCGGCGCCCGTGTACCAGGTCCAGCCGCCGCGGCCGACATGCGGCGCGGCGCCGTACACGTCCGCGGCCATGACGTAGGGCTCGACCCGGTAGCGTTCGATCTTCCCGGCGGTATCGCCATGGAGAATGGGGTTGAGCATGCGGAACAGATCCCAGGCGCGATCGTGGTCGCCGAGCAGGGCCATGGCCATGACCGACCATACGGCGCCGTGCGTGTACTGTCCGCCGTTCTCGCGGATGCCCGGCGGGTAGCCTTTGATGTAGCCGGGCTCCATGGCGCTGCGATCGAAGGGGGGGGTGAAAAGCCGGATCAGCCCGTCGTCGTGCCGGACGAGGTGCGTGACCACCGATTCCATTGCCTGGCGCGCGCGCTCCGGTCGCGCGGCGCCGCACAGGACGGCCCAGCTCTGGCTGAGCGAATCGATGCGGCATTCGTCGTTCCGCGCGGAGCCGAGCGGCGTGCCGTCGTCGAAATAGGCGCGCAGGTACCAGGCGCCATCCCAGGCGGTCGCCTCGGTGCGCTCCAGTAAAGCGTCCGCCTGTTCGCGGCAGAAATCGGCGAAGGCGGCGTCCTCGCGCAACCGCGCGATGGCCGCGAACCGGCTCAGCGTGTCGTAGAGGAACCACGCGAGCCATACGCTCTCGCCCTGGCCCGCACGGCCGACGAGATTCATGCCGTCGTTCCAGTCCCCGCAGCCGATCAGGGGCAGGCCATGGGCGCCGAACCGGAGACCGTGGCGCAAGGCCCGCACGCAATGCTCGTAGAGCGTCCCGGTTTCCGATGCGTGGCCGTGCTCCTCATAGTAGGCCTCTTCGTCCGCACTGACGGGGCGGCCCGCGAGAAACGGCGCCGTTTCGTCGAGTACGCCGGTGTCGCCGGTGGCGAGGACATAGCGCGCTACGGCCTGGGGCAGCCACAAGTAGTCGTCCGAAAAGTGGGTGCGCACGCCCGCGCCGCCTGGGGGATGCCACCAGTGCTGAACGTCGCCTTGCGCGAACTGGCGCCCCGCGCAGCGCAACACCTGTTCGCGCAGCACGTACGGCGCGGCGTGGACGAGGGCCATGGCGTCCTGAAGCTGATCGCGAAATCCGTAGGCGCCGCCGGATTGGTAGTAGCCGCTGCGCCCCCAGACACGGCACGACAGGGCCTGGTATGGCAGCCAGCCGTTGACCAGCACGTTGGTGGCCGCGTCGGGCGTTTCCACGCGCACGCCGTCGAGTGTGTGGTTCCAATGCGCCCAGACGGCCTCCAGCGCCGCGCGGGCGCCGGCCGGGCCGCCGAAACGCGCCAGGCATGCGCGGGCTTCCTCCGCGCTATCCGCCGCGCCGAGGGTGAAAACGACCTCTTGCGACTGCCCGTCGGCAAGGTCGAGCGTCGTCTGCAGACCGGCACCGGGGTCGAACGCGCCGCCGGTGGCGTTGGAGAGCCGTGTACGCCGCAGTGCGGCGGGATCGGCGAAACTGCCGTTGCGCCCCAGAAACTCGGTGCGGCTGCCGGTGACCGATTTTCTGGGTTCGCTGCAGCCGGCGAAGACCACGCGCGCCGCGAAATCGCGGCTGTACGGGTTCCGCGCGAAGACCGCGCCGCTCTGGGGATCCCGTTCCGTGACGATGTACATGGCATTGCCGTGACGCCATTCGCCCATCGCCAGTTCGAAGAACGCCGTCAGCGACAACCGTCGCGTGCGTCCGGAATGGTTGCGGACCTTGACCGTCACCAGTTTCACGGGTGCGTCCATCGCCACGTACACCCAGGCCTCCGTGAACACGTCCGACTCGTCGTGTTCGAAAACGCTGTAGCCGAACCCATGACGGCACACGCTGCCGGAAGCTCCCGGCGCGGGCAGCGGGGCAAGGGACCAGAAGCGCCCCGTTTCTTCGTCGCGCACATAGAAGGCCTCTCCGCCCGCATCCGTGACCGGATCGTTGTACCAGGGGGTGATGCGGAACTCGTGTGCGTTGCCGGCCCATGTGTACATACCGCCGCTTTCGCTGACCACGGTTCCGATGCCGGGGGAGGCGATGACATTGGCCCATGGCGCGGGCGTGGTTTGCCCCGGCTCGAGCAGGATCACGTATTCGCGGCCGTCCGGCGTGAACCCGCCCGGACCGTTCTCGAAAATCCGCTCCCGCGGACGCAACGGCGTGGGCGCCGCTTCGCGCGGTTCCTCTTCAGCGGAGCGGAAAGCCGCCGGAAGCCGCCGGGGTGTCACGCGGCGGTCCACCTGCTCCTGCAGCGTCTCGGCGGTATCCGACAGCACCACGCGGGCGACGGTCTGCAGCAGCGTCCGATCCTCTTCGGTCAGCGTCTCGATCCGGCGCACGAAGACGCCGCCCGGCCGGTCCAATAGCCCCGCGTCCGGTCCGGCGGTAACGGCGGCCATGATCCGGTCGTTGAGCGTGGCGCGGTAGCCTGAGTAGTCCTCGTTGACGATCACCAGATCGCTCGCCAGCCCCGTCATCCGCCAGTACGCATGCATGCGTAACGCGTCATGGAGATGGTTCATCCGGTTCAAATCGCTCATCCGCAGGAGCAGGATCGGCAAATCGCCCGAGATGCCGAAGCGCCACAACCCGCGCTGTCCCATCCGGTTTCGCGCGATGACGCCGGCGGGGGCGCGGTGGTGCGCGTGCGCAAAGTACATGGAGCCGGCCAGCCGCCCGTAAAGCTGCGCTTCGGCTTCGGTCACGTTCAACTGCCGCAGCACGATCTGGCTGTGCGACCAGGCCATATCGAACGCGCGGTCGACAAAATGGCGATCATGGTACTTGTCGATGAGCGCCAGGGCCGCTTCGCGCGTCTCGGCGATACCCGTGATGACGTGCGCGACGGTCGCGCGATCCGTGGGCAGTTCGACAAGCTGCCGCGCGGCGACGATCGGGTCCAGTCCGATCCCCGCGCCGTTCGAAAGCCGCGCCGGATGACCGGCCGGCGCGTCCATCGCGGCCGGTCGGGCGGCCGTGCGGCAGCGACCGATGAAACGCTCGCGGTCGGTCTCGAACGTGGGCGCGTCGGTTACGTCCGGCACGATCAGCATGTGAAACATGCAGGGATCGGCGTCCGAAAGCGCCCGCTTCCGGCGCGAGCAGAGGATGGCCTTGCGGTCGGCGAGTATCTCGGTCTGCACGAAGAGCTTGCTGAAGGCCGGATGCGTCAGATCGGCATTCTGTGGCGCGAGCGCCACCTCCGCGAAGCTGGTGAGTTCGACGCGCCGCGGTCGGCGTGCGAAGTTGCCGAGGGTGACGCGGCGAATCTCGACGTCATCTTCCGGCGAGACGCAGATCTCGGTGTACGTCTCGATGTCCCCGTCGCGACGGCGGTACTCCGCGCGGCCCTGCGTGAAAATGGCTTCGTAGCGCCTGGCGGGGCGGCGGGTGGGTTGAAACGCGGCGGACCAGACGTCCGCGGATTCGACGTCGCGCAGGTAGAGGAACAAGCCCCAGTTGTCGCGGGTTACGTCCTCGCGCCAGCGGGTGACGGCCAGGTTCCGCCAGCAACTGGCGCCCCCGCCCGCGTGCGTGACCATGACGTGGTAGTTGCCGTTGGACAGCGAATGGACCTCGGGTGACGGGGTGTCGGGGTCCGCAAAGATGCGCATGACGTCGGCCGGGTTCACGGGGACGGGCTGGGCGGCGGATTTGACCTCGCGCTCGTGGGGTTGCAGTGTGAGCGTCGTTTGCGGCATGCGCTCCTGGAGCAACAGATCGGTGGCGCGCATGGCCGGGTCGGCCATGAAGCGGCGGACCATCGGTCCGCCGAGGAGCAGGTTCGCCATGGCGATCAGCCCCATCCCCTGGTGATGGGTCATGAAGGCGCGCACCACCGCGCGGGATTTCCCGCGCGGGATGCGCGACGGCGAGTAGTCGACGGCTTCGTACAAACCGTACGCGCCGCGCGCTTCTTCATGGGCGGCCAGGCGCCGCAGGTTTTCGCAGGCTTCGCGCGGGGCGAACGGCAGCGCCAGCAGCGTCGCATAGGGCGCGACCACGAGGTCATTGGCCAGGCCGCGTTGCAGTCCGAGGCCGGGCACGCCAAAGGCGCGGTACTGGTAGACGTGCCGGGCGTCCCGGGCGTTGTAGCACGACTCGGAGATGCCCCATGGAATGCCGCGTTGCCGGCCGTAAACGATCTGGCGGGCGATGACCGCGCGGCAGGTGTGGTCCAGCAGCGTGTCCCGGTAGTGGGGCATGAGCAGGGCCGGCATAAGGTATTCGAACATGGAGCCGCTCCAGGAAATGAGGGTTGCGTCGCCGTCCTGTCCCGTCAGCAGTCGGCCAAGCGCGAACCAGTGCTCCATCGGCGCCTGTTCGCCGGCGATGAGCAGAAAGCTCGCCAGGCGCGCCTCCGAGGCGAGCAGATCGTAGCAGCCGGGGTCGCGGCGCCGGGTGTCCACGTCAAACCCGATGCTCAGCAGGCGTCGGGACGAATCGTACAGGAACCGAAAATCCATCGCGGCCTCGATCTCCAGGCATTGTGCGGCGAGCCGGTCGATTTCGTGCAACCGCTCAGTGGCCCGTCGCCGCGAATCGGGCGGCCATCCATCCTGGGCGGTTGCCAGGGCGTCGAGCGTCGGTATCGGCCCATGCGTGTTCGCCTCGGGCGGCAGGTCGGCGAGTTCGACGGCAAAGTCGTCGCACTGTTGCGCGAAGGCGCGTGCCCATGCCGATGTTTCGCCTCCCGTCGGCTGCGCGGCGGACTCCAGTTCGGCGGCGAGTGTCCGTAGCGTTTCGAGGTGGGCCCGGGCTTCGGCGGGCGAAGCGGGATTCGTCTGCGCCGTCGCGGACGCCGCCTGCACGAGGCGCGCCAACTCCGGCGGCGGCGATGCGCCCGCCGCCGCGCTTAGCGCCGCCAGCGTGTCACCCAGGCCGTCGCCGAACTGCGGCGGAAGCACGGGCTGGCCGCACAATTCTTCGAGACCGCCGCGCAAGGCGACCAGACAACCGGCCAGGTTGCCGCTGTCGACGGCGGAGATGTAGAACGGGTGCAGAGGGCGCATGGCCTGGATGTCGTACCAGTTATAGAAATGCCCCCGGTAGCGTTCGAGGCGCTCCAGGGCGTCAAGCGTCCGCCGCGTACGCTCCAGAAGGCGGCCGGTCGAAATGTAGCCGAAGTCCCAGGCGGACAGGTTGGCCAGGAGCGTCAACCCCATGTTCGTCGGGGACGTCCGATCGGCGGTTTCCGGGTGGGGCGTCTCCTGAAAATTGTCCGGTGGCAGCCAGCGACTCTGCTCGCCGACGAAGGTCTCGAAGTAGCGCCAGGTTTGCCGGGCGAGTGTCCGAACCATCCGGCGCTGCTCCGTATCCAGCCCCGACGTGACGAGTTGGATCGGACGACTGAGCCACCAGCAGGCAAGCGGCGAGAGCAGCCATGCGACGAGAAACGGGCCGTATACCGGCAGGCACTTTGTGGACGCGCCGAACCAGGCCACGCCCGCCAGCAGGAGGCCCGCGGCAGGCCACATCTCGACGAGAAAGCCGGCCGCGGTATGGCGCGTGGCGCGTCGCCGGTCTTGTGGCAGCCGCCACAACAGAAGGCCGCTTTGGATGACTGTCAGGCGCAGGGCGGAACGACAAAACGCATCCAGCGCGATCCAGGCTTCGTAGGGCAGGCAGACCAGGGCCAGCAGCGGCTCCAACATGCAGACGCCGGCCGCCCGTCCCGCCACACGCAAGTGGGGATGCCATCCGTGGTCCCGGGGTTTCCTCAGGATGTGCGTCAACGAGCGCAGGATGCCGCTCGCGAAGAAGATCCCCGCCGCGAAAAGCAGGAACGCCAACGGCGCGGCGGGCGCCAGCAGCCACCCCGCGACGAGCCAGACCAGCAGCGCCGGGGCGACCAGGCTGCGGCGGAGGTTATCGAAGATCTTCCAGCGCGCGAGGGCGGAAAGCGGATTGGGTCCGCGCGGCGCCGCCCCCGTGGGCGGGCGTGGAAACAACCAGCGGGCAATCTGCCAGTCGCCCCGCATCCAGCGGTGCCGCCGGCTGACATCGTCCAGATACGATGCGGGGAAATCCTCGAACACCTCGACACCGCTCAGCAAGGCCGAACGCGCGTAGCCGCTCTCCAGAAGGTCGTGACTGAGAATCCGGTTGTCGGGAAACCGGCCGTCCAGCGCCTGCCGAAATGCGTCCACGTCGTAGATGCCCTTCCCGACGTAGGAGCCCTCGCCGAAGAGATCCTGGTAGACGTCCGAGACCTCGCGGGTGTACGGATCGATGCCGATTTCGCCGGCGAATAGCCGCACGAACCGGCTGCGTACCGAGGACATGCGAATGGCGGGGCGCGGTTGTAAAATGGCATACCCTTCAGTGACGCGGCCGCGTTTCGCATCGAACCGGGGGCGGTTCAGCGGGTGCGCCAGGGCGGCCGCCAACCGGTGCGCCGAGCCCCGCGGCAGGCCGGTGTCGGCGTCCAGCGTGATCACGTACTTCACGGACTGTAGAGCCGCCGGATCGCCGACGATGACGCTGAACGCGCCCGCCGCGCCACCGCGCAGCAGCGCGTTGAACTGCTCGAGTTTTCCGCGTTTGCGTTCGTACCCCATCCAAAGCCGTTCATGGGCATTCCAGACGCGCGGGCGATGGAACAGGTGGAAGACGGCGTGCCCATCGGTCCGCGCGTGGCGCGCGTTCAGCGCGTCAATCCCCGCCCGCGCGCGCCGCAACAGGTCGTCGTCGCCGGGCATCGCCTCCGCGTGCGCGTCGGGAAAGTCGGTCAACAGCGCGAAGAACAGATTCCGATCCCGGTTTCCGAGATATCGGATCTCGAGGTCCTGCAACAGGACAGCCAGTGTGTCCGCGTCCGACAGCATGCAGGGGATCGCCACCGCGGTGCGGTGATCCGACGGGATGCCTTCCGAGAAATCGAGCCGGGGCAGGGGACGCGGCGGGACCGTCAGGGTGACCAGAAAGTTGACTATCGAAACCGACAGGGACGATGCCGCGACCGCCGCGGTCGCGGCGAAAAGCCAGAACCGGAGCGAGACAAGCCCGAAACCGGCGAACCACGGAAAAGCCGTGGCCGTGATGGCGACGGTCGCCGTCAAGATGGCGCCGAGGTAGAGCGTGAGCGCGTAGCGTTGGCACCCCTGAAGGATCCGGTCGCGCGTCGCGCCGCGGCAACCCACCGTGCGTTTCAACGCGGGGAGTCCCGCGTCCACGAGAAAATAGCCCACATGCGCCTTGCGTTCATCGCCTCCGCCTTGCGCGGCCAGGCCGATCGCCGTGCGCGCCACTTCGATTTCGTCTTTCCCGCACCGCTCGGCCAGGTCCTCGACCACATGCCGGTAATGGTCCCGCGTGGCGAAATCCTGCGCCGTATAGGCGCCGTAGGGATCGCTGCGCAACGCACGATCCACGACGCTCAGCGTCTCGACGAATTCCTTCCAGTCCATGGCGACCAGGAATCGCAGGCTGCCGACGCTGTTGGCGATGGAGACCTGTTCCGCCGCCTGCGCGTGACTATCGGCCTGGAGCCGCTGGGCTTCCGTCGTGTTCTCGTCGACCAACGCCTGTTCAACCCAGTTCAGAACGAACGCGAGCGTGGCGCCGTGGCCGCGCAGTCGGCTGTTGAATTCCTCCAGGAACGGCGCGGTAAGCTTCCGATCGCGATCGGCAAACTCCGCCAGCAGGCGGATCAACTGCTTCGGCCGTTCCGTCGTGGTCTCGATCATGCGCTCGGCCCAGGCGATGCCGTCGTCCCGCTCGCGGCGGCGCTTTGCCACGCGGCTCGCGACATGGCGCAAGTTCTCGATCAGGCCGAGGCGCAGGGCGATGGGGAATGCCCACAGCTCGCCCAGGCGCAGCGGCGTAACCGACTGATAAGCCTGGACGAAACTTGTCACCGTCTCGGCATCCAACCGTCCGTCAAGGTGGGCGATGAGCTCGATGGCCATATGATAGACGCGGGGAAAACCGGCCATCGCACCCGCCGTCAGACGCGGCAGCCGGCGGCTGTAGGTTCGCGGTAAATGCAGGCGCGCCTGCTGGATCTGCTGTTCGATAAGGTAGAAGTTGTCGAGCAACCATTCGGCGGCGGGTGCGATCCGCTGTCCCCTGGCGACGGCGTCGGCTACCACTTCGTACGACTGGCGCAGCCCACGCTCGTTCTCGGCCAGGCGCGGCAGCAACTTGTCGGCGCCCCCGCGGACCGCGGTCTGGTGCTGTCCGGCTAAGTCACGGGCATACGGCGCGATCTGCTGCAGGCTGAGCAGTTCGGACCGCAACGGCTGATCCTCTTCCTCCGCCTGACCGCGATCGGGGCGGCGCGCCGCCCGTATCGAATCGAAAAGTCGCGTGAAGAACGGCAGGCGAAGCCGGAGCATTCCCTCGGCAAGCCGCCCCGATGCAAGGCCTGTCCGCGCCGGTTTGTCCGCTTCGCCGCGGTTCCCGGTGGATGCCTTCTCGTCGAACTGCCGTTGTGCCATGGATGCCCTCTCCCCGATCGCCCGTCGTTTTATCGCCCTCCATACAGGGGGGGGACGCACAACGAATACCCTAACGACGCGCGAAAGTCTATCCGCCATTGGGTGGGCAGCAGGGCAAACGGAAAACGGAACGTAGACAGCCCGTTTCCGTCCCTGTAGACTAACTGGCGTGGTCAACCGAGGAAGAAGGAGTTAGCGATGCAGACTCGTAAAATTCGCGAAGGGATTGAGGCGCTTTCCAGCGTTCACTGGGAACGGCGGATGTTCGACTCGCTTATCCCGTTGCCGGACGGCACCAGTTACAATGCGTATGTCGTTCATGGTTCGAAGGCCGTCGCGCTGATCGACAGTGCCGACCCGGTGTTCCGTGACGCGCTGCTGGGCGCGACGACAGCGTTGGATCGCGTCGATTTCGTGGTGTCGCAGCACGCGGAACAGGACCACTCGGGTACGATTCCCGACCTGCTCGAACGCTTCCCGGGCGCCACGCTGCTCTGCAGCGAAAAGGCGCGGGATATGCTGACCGCCCATTTGCATGTCAGCGCGGAACGTATCCGCGTCGTGGCCGACGGCGAAAGCGTGTCGCTGGGCGACAAGACCTTGACGTTTGTGTATACGCCTTGGGTTCATTGGCCGGAGACCATGTGTACGTTCGTTCCGGAAGCCAAGTGCCTGTTCTCGTGCGACTTCTTCGGGTCGCATCTGGCCACCACGGACCTGTTCGTCACCGATCAGGCGCGCGTGTACGAAGCGGCCAAGCGGTACTACGCGGAGATCATGATGCCGTTCCGCTCGGTGATCGTTAAGAACCTTGCGAGAATCGGAGCGCTCGATTTCGACATGATCGCCCCCAGCCACGGGCCGGTGTACGATCGGCCCGCCTTTATTCTGGACGCCTACCGGGACTGGGTGTCGCCCCTGGTGAAGAACGAAGTCGTTCTGCCGTACATCAGCATGCATGGAAGCACGGAGCGGATGGCCAAGCACCTGATCGACGCACTGGTGGCCAGGGGCGTCACCGTGCACCCGTTCGACCTGGCGGTTACCGATATCGGCAAACTGGCAATCAGTCTCGTCGATGCGGCTACCCTGATCGTCGGCACGCCAACGGTCCACATCGGCCCCCACCCGGCGGTATACTACGCTTCGCACCTTGCCAACCTGCTGCGGCCCAAAGTGAAATATGCGGGCATTATCGGCTCCTACGGATGGAGCAGCAAGGCGATCGAACAGATTACCGGCTTGATTCCGAACCTCAAGGTCGAGGTGCTGGGCACGGTGCTCCAGAAAGGGTTGCCGACCGACGAAACATGTCGGCAGCTTGACGCGCTGGCGGATGCCGTCGCCGCCGCGCACCGGCGGGACGAGCTTGTCCGGAAGCCGTGACAACCATGTTCCGCCAGATGGCGTGGCCTTGGCGTGCTTGGCGTCTTGGCGGTTTCCAATGCGGTACCGTGGTGAATGCGCATGCAGCACCCCGGGCATGGTGCGGTGGCGCTGGTCATCGAGGAGGTATATTCCGGCGCCACGCGTCTGGCGCCGTGAGAAGCGTATGAAAGAACAACAGTTGCGAGTCACGTTTCAACCCCAAGGCCGTTCGGTATCCGTGATTAGCGGAACGACCATTCTGGAAGCCGCCGCCCGTGCCGGGTTGGTTATCGATACACCGTGCGGTGGCGCCGGCACCTGCGGCAAATGTCGCGTGCGCGTGGTGGCGAATGCGGGTCTTCCAACCGATGCCGACGAGAGGGCCTTCTCGGGCCGGGAACTGCGGGAGGGCTGGCGGCTGGCGTGTCAGACGCCGATCGAAAGCGAGACGGTCGTCTTTGTCCCGGCGACATCCCTGTTCGGAGGCGCTCCCCAGATCCTCGCGACGGGGGCGTCCCCGGCCACGAAGGAGGTGCTGCCCGCGATTCGCAAGGTCTATGTGGAGCTTGCCGCGCCCACGCTCGAGGATGACATGCCTGACCTGCTGCGGCTGGAACGGAGCGTCGGCCCGCTCAAGGCCGACCTGCCGATGGTGCGACACGTTTCCAGCGCCATGCGCGCGCAGGGGTTCAAAGGCACGGCCGTGCTGGCGGAGCATCGATTGATCGACTTCGAACCCGGCGACACGCACGACCGTTGTTTCGGAGTCGCATTCGATATCGGCACCACGACGATGGTCGGCGAACTGGTCAGCCTGTGTGACGGACGGGACCTTGCCGTGGTGTCCCGCATGAACCCCCAGGTCAGTTTCGGCGACGACGTGCTCTCCCGCATCAAGCACACCGCGTCCTGTGCGGGATGTTTGGACGAAATGCGCTCGATCGTTGTGCGCGAGATCGCGAGTATGATCGACGCGCTATGCGCGGGGGCCGGGGTCAGCCGTGAGAACGTGTACGAGGCGGCATTTGCCGGCAACACGACCATGGAGCACATTTTGTGCGGTATCAATCCGACGCAACTGGGCGAACTGCCGTTCGTTCCCGCGCATGCCAGGGGACTCCTCGTGCCGGCAGTCGAGTTCGGCATTCCCATCCATCACGGGGCGCTGGCGTACGTGTTCCCCATCATCGGTGGATTCGTGGGGGGCGACACCACGGCCGGCATGCTGGCAACCCAGATTGACCGCCTTGAGGGTCCCGTGCTGATGGTGGACATCGGCACCAACGGTGAGATCGTCCTCGCCCACGACACCAACTTCTATGCCGCGTCCACGGCGGCCGGACCCGCTTTCGAAGGCGCCCGGATCGCATGCGGCATGCGGGGCACGCACGGCGCGATCGAAAAAGTGGTTTTTGACGGAGACGTCCGGATGGAGGTCATCGGCAATACCGCGGCGACCGGCATCTGCGGCAGCGGGTTGATCGACCTGGTCGCGGAGTTGCTGGACCATGGCATCGTATCCCCGGAAGGGCAACTCCTGTCGAAAGACGAGCTTCCACGAACGTTGCCGCCCGCCTTGGCTGGACGGGTGCAAGAGGATGAGGACGGCCAGCCGCGGTTTGTAGTCACCGACGCTACGCCGGGCCGGACGGCACCGCCCGTGTTCCTGACCCAGCGCGACATTCGGGAGGTGCAACTGGGCAGCGGGGCGATCCGCGCGGGCATCTCCATCCTGTTACGCAAGGCCGGGCTTAAGGTGGCGGACCTGAAGACCGTCCTGATTGCCGGTGGTTTCGGCAACTTCATCCGTCGCAGCAGTGCGCAACGCATCGGCCTGCTTCCCGCGGGGATCGACCATCAACGCATCCGCTATGTCGGGAATGCTTCGCTTGCCGGCGCCAAGGCGTCTTTGCTTTCCACGGAGGCGCGGCGCCGGGGCGAGGAAATGGCGCGGCGCGCCCGGCATGTGGATCTGTCCACGGCGGAAGGATTTCATGAGGAATTCGCGGACGCCATGCTCTTTCCGTCGGTCCGATGACCTTCGACCGGACGCGAGCAAGGGTCTTAACCGACTCGCCTACGCGAATCCGCCTTCGTCCTTCGCTCAGGGATGTCGGCGGAGGCTGCGTCGCACATCACGCGAGAGTGCAATCAGGACGGCGGGGAGGAACGGTTCCGCTGTCGGTGGAATCGTCAGCTCCAGGCGTTTCATTTGTCCTGCCAGATAAGGGGTGTCCATCGCATTGCAGCCAGCCTCGAATATGGATTGCAGGTCATCGATATCCTTCGGACGCGGCATGCCTGCCGTCAAGGCGTACAGTTTGGCAAGGATGATATCCTCGAGGGTGAGCACAGGCACCGGACCGAACCCGAAATCGACCTTGTTGTCCTGCGCTCGCGGAACCGCATCGCGCGCCCACGGCAGCGATGGCAGCAGAATATCCACGCCCGATGCATGCGATTTGTCCGCTGCCCGCCCGACAACCATGCAGGGCGTCGTATTCTGCCGACGAATGGCAAATAGCGGACCCCCGGCAAGATCCGCCTTGCGTGCGATTCCGGTCGCAAGACCGATCGCCTCCAGAACGGCAACTGCCGTCTTAACGCTTTCCGATCCCGTCAGGATGACGAGGTCGACATCCATGGTCAGTCGGGATTCCTTTCTGTACAAGGACGCCGCCAGCCCGCCTGCAACGGCATATGGCACATGGCGGGTATCGAGTTCGTGTGTTGCCGCTTTGAAAAGGGACTCAAGCGACATCGCGAGACTCCCTTGCCCGGTCCAGCATACTGCCGGCCTCCCGGATAAAAGGCAGAATACGGGCCGCCCGCCGGCCCAGCATTCGGCAACGGCTTGCGGTCACGGCGCGGGAGGCCGCCGTAAAAACCGCATCAAGCAACTCGGCATCGGGATGTGCGCGGTTCAAGGCGTAACGGGGGCCGGCGGTATACGCCGTGCGATTCACCAGTTTCTCCTTCACCAGTGCGTTGAGCGCCAGTTCGGCCGAATGCGGCAGCACACCCGCAATCCTTGCCAGCGGTCGTAGGCCGGCTGGTGCGGGCTGATACATCAACGCGCGCAGGATTTCGGTGCGGGCCGCCGAAGACAACAATATTCCCAAGTTGGTCATATGCTGTATAATCATTTAGACAAAAGTGGATGTCAACCCGTATTGCTGACGGGTCTCTGGACTACAAACGGGGAGGGGATCGGTGGACGAGAGCGGCGGCGAGAGCGGTGGACGAGATGATGGATTCCCAATAGTGGCCCGCTCTCGTCACGGTCATGCTGCGACCGTTTGCTGGTATAGATACTTCTGAAAACCGGAGAAGGCTTTGTTGATCTCTTCGGGACGGCCACCGAGGTCCGCTACTGCATCCGCAAGGGAGTTGTGATACTTGAGCAGCAGCAGCGGAGTGAGTTTCTCCTGATCGAGTTCTTCCACGCCGACCGTGATGTAGTGCTGGAGGACGAAATCGAGGAAGAGTTGCTGCTTGGCATTGAACCGGGTGTTGATGTGGACCCGTGCATGCGCGGCGCGGACTTCTCGGGTGACCGGTGGCATGGCGTAGGCGACGTGGGCCAGCACGTCGAACAGGCCTTCACGAAGTCGTTTAGGAACACTCTCGACCGCTTGTCAATCGCCACCGCGTGTTCTACTCTAACCGCCTGATAAGCGCGTGAAGATGCAGCCGCCCCCCCCCGTGAGGCAGCGAAGGAACAGAACCGCATGGTCATCCAAGACAGTCAGCGAGTCCGCCCGGGACTGACCGTGCGGTCCTTTGTCGTCACGCTCTTCGCGCTCCTGCTGATGGGGATATGGATCGAATACGAGGAACTCTACAACGCCTATGGCGGCCCGCTGGCCGAGAACGTGCCTCCGAACAGCGCCGTGGGGGTCATCTGCGCCCTGCTGGTCGTCAGCACCGGTCTCTACATGGTCCGCCGGTCGCTGCGTTTGATGGCGTCCGAGCTGGTGGTCATCTACGCCGCGCTGCTTCTGGCCGCCCCCCTCATGACACAGGGCATGTGGCATCGTCTGTTCGGTCTGGTCGCGGCCATTCCCCATCACCAGGATTTCAAGTCCTACGACAGCCTTCCGCCCATGCTCTGGCCGCACGGACCGAACCTCGTCCGGAACGGCACATTCGACGAAGGCCTGGCCGGATTCCGGCACGAAGCCGGCGGGACGGTAACGTGGCAGGCGATCGACCGCGGCGGGAAGGGCGTCTGGAAGAGTCCGGTGCTGAGCAACGACGGCGACCCGCGGGCGCGGGCGGCGCTGGTTCTGGAGATTCCGCGACGCGACGCGCGGGGTGTCGAGCAACTCGTTCCCGGCGAAGCCTATCTGTTCGCGCTGCTCGTCAAGGCGGATGGCTTCGCAAAGGGATCCGCCTGCCTGGTTACGGCGCAGGCGGATGACGGCTTCCCGACGCCCATCGTCGTCAGTCCCGAAAGCACCCAGCCGACGTTCGCGATGCCCTCGGGCTTCCGGCGCGTCGGCGTGAACCCGTTCAACGTCCCCGTGGAGCTGAAGGAACGGCTGATCCTGCGCATCGCCCTGACGGGCGAGGGCACGCTGGCCGTGCAGGACGTTCAGTTCTTCAGCATGGAAGCCGTGGAGCGCGCGTTTTCCGGGCGGCGACGCGTGTCCGAAAGCCGTCTGACGGAACTCGGCGCGGACGAACGCGACTCCACCGTCGTCAAGCCCGACCGCATGTTCAGCCTCGCGGGCGTGACATACCTGGTGACCGGCTTCATTCCCATGGGCCAGTGGGCCAGGCCGATGTTCGCGTGGGGATCGCTCATTGCCGCGCTGTTTCTGGGGTTGCTGGGGCTCAGCGTCCTGATGCGCAAACAGTGGGTGGAACACGAGCGCTTCACATTTCCGCTCAACATTCTACCCAAGGCGCTGTTCGCCGAGGCGACGGACGACGCGGGGCGTGTGCGCCTGCCCATCTTCCGCAACCGCGTCATGTGGCTCGGCTTTGCCGTCACGCTGCCGCTCGTGCTGCTCAAGGGCATCCGCTTCTACTTCCCGGGCCTTCCGGGTCCGACCTCGGCGAATATCGATTTCGCCTCCTTCGTGACCAGCCCGCCGGCCAAGGCCTATCTGGCGGATGTCGGGATCGGTACGACCATCAACGTGGGACTGTCATTCTGTCTGCTGGCGATCGTGTTGCTGATCGAGACGGATGTGCTGTTCTCGTTGTGGGCCACGTTTCTGCTCTTCCGTCTGTGGAACCTGTTCGGGTTGCTGTTCCACTTCAACCGGTTCCCCGGATACCCGTGGGAGCACCAGCAAACCATGGGGGCGTACATGGCCTATGCGCTGCTGGCCGTCTTCGTGGGGCGGCACCATCTGGGCAAGGTGTTCCGGACCGTGCTGCGGCGCGGCGGGAGCGGTGTGGACGACGCCGACGAAGTCGTTTCCTACCGGACGGCACTGCTGCTGATCGCGGGATCGCTGATCGCCATCACGGCATGGAGCATCTGGGTCGGCATGGGGGCATCGGCGGGGCTGCTGTTCTTCGGATACATCCTGCTGTGCGGCTTCGTGGCATCCCGCATTCGGGCCGAATGCGGCGCGCCGATCGGGTATCTGACGCCCTACTTCGGCATGCAGTTTGTGGCGGCCATGGGCGGGATCGCGGTCTTCAAGTCGACCGGCATGCTTGTGGCGGCGATCTGCAGCGGGTTCATGTGCACCGTCTGCTTCCTGCTGATCGCGCCGGCGCAGGTGGAGATGATGGAACTCGGGCGCCACTTCAACGTGCGGCCGCGGGATATCGGCGCCGGTCTGACGCTGGGACTCGTGGGCGGCGTGGTCATCGGCGGGTTCGTGCTGCTGTGCTGGTTGTATGGATTCGGCGCCGACAATCTGCGAACGCCCTGGCCCTACGATCAGAACTGGTACTTCGCCGGGTTCCGGAGCGAGGCGACGGCCGCCGATCGCGCGTTCGAGGCTGGAACCATCGGCTGTAACCCGGAAACGCAACCGATGAACGTCATGCGCAATCCCAATGCCAAGGGATTGGGGGTCGGCGCCCTGATGACGTTTGCGCTCGCGGGGCTCCGCAGTCGCTTTGTCTGGTTCCCGTTCCATCCGCTGGGGTATGTGCTGGCATCCACCTTCTTCATGAAAGGGGTCTGGTTTGTCATGTTCCTGGCCTGGCTGGCGCGCAACCTGGTGTTCAAGATCGGCGGTGCGCGGTCGATTCGCCACGGGCTGGCGCCGTTCGCCATCGGCATGTTCCTGGCCTGCATCGCGTCGATCGTGTTTTTCGATATCGCGGGCATTTGTTTGAGAACCCAGGGCGTCGTGGATATCTACAGCCGAATCCCTTAGATGCGCATGCACAAACAGGACATCGCGGGCCAGTTGCCCGTGGCCGGCCTTTTCGCGGTGCTGACCGTGGCGGCCCTGTACGGCTTCGTGCGTTTCGCGGAACCGGACGAGCGTATGCCGCGGCGTCGGTTCCGGGAGGACTATGACGAACGGCCGCTGGCGGACCTGCTGTCCGCGCACGGCTTCGAGGATCGCATGCGGGAGATTGCCGCGGCGGGTTCCGCTCCGGGCGAGGCGGGTGTCGGCCGGATGAGCGGAAGCCCGGGGTTCTACCGCGCCGAGCGGTTCATCCTCGACCACTACCGCGCCGCGGGACTCGACATCACGACCCAGGAACTGCCGGTCGTCGTGCCGGTGACCGAGGTGTGCGAGATCCTTGACGCGGAGGGCCGGCCGCTCGACGGGGTGCGCATCCATCCCGTCGAACCCGGCGGGATCCTCCCCACGGCCTTGCCCGAGGAGGGCATTGTCGGGACGCTCGTTGCGGCCGAAAGCGCCGCGCCGGAGCATCTGGGCGGACACCCGGCCGAATCCGCGATCGTCCTGACCACGCTGGACGGCGCGTCCGAGTGGCCGGATCTGGCCTCGGTCGGGGTCAAGGCGCTGCTGGTCAGGGAGGAACGCGAGGACATCCGGCGTGTCATGCGCACGAGCCCGGATCGGCAGGAACACTGGGGCGGCGTGACCACGCCGCAGCCGGTCGTGTTCCCGCGCTTCCTGGTGCGGGGGCCGATCGAGCGTTACGCCGGTCAGACGATCAGGTTGCGTTGCCGGGTGGCCTGGCAGGCCCGAATCGTCCGCAACCTTATCGGGGTGCTGCGCGGCGACCGGCCCCGGCGGGAAGCCCTGGTGCTCTCATGCTTCTATGACAGTTCCTCGACGGTTCCGGATCTGGCGCCCGGCGCGGAACAGTCGATTTCCCTCGCGGCCATGTTGGAGTATGTGCGCGGCCTGGCGCCCTATCGCAAGGACATGGAGCGGGACATCGTCTTCGTCGCCGCCGCGGGCCATTGCCAGTCCATGGCCGGCGAGCACCGACTGCTGGAGGCCGTGGAAACCGTCAGCGCCCGCAGGAAGGACCACCGGACGTTCGAGGCGCGCAAGGCGGAGCAGCGGCAGGCGCTCCAGTTTGCCACGCGGGGCCTGGCCTTTCTGGAGCGCCCCGAACTGAACAGCGGCGACGCCGCGGCGGACGGCGCGGCGCTCAAGACACGCTGGGCGGAGGAACCGGCGGACTTCCGCGCGTGGATGGCCGAGCGGCTCGAGACCGTCGCCGGCGAAGTCTGTCTGGCGCGCAAGGAAGAGGCGCTGCAGGCCAGATTGGCCCACCTGCGGGCGGGCGCGCCGGCGTTCCGCGACGGCTTTGACGAACTAACCGCGACCGACGCCGAACGGCGGGACGCCGCCTATACGCATCCCCTGCTCGCGGCCTATATCGCCGTCAAGGCGCTGGAAAACCGCGCGGCCCACATGGTGTCGCTGCCACTGGATCGGCTCGCCGAACGGGTCGAATACAGGGCGTGGGGCTACGCCGCCCGGCTCGCCGCCTACCTGGAGACGCTCGCGGCGTATCACCGTCAACAGCTTCGCGAGATCGACGATCTGATTGCGGTGCGCGATTTGTTCGGTCGCTACGACGGCATGGTGACGGTTGTTCTCGACCTCTATTCGGGCGGGTACCGGAAGTTGAGCGACCTGGCCGTGCTGGTGGGAGTCGGCAACATCGGCACCGTGGTCGAGCCGCAGGTCAGCGATCTGGCCGGCGCGATTCGGGAGCAGGCACCCGCGACGGATGGCGTGCCGGCTTTCGCCGTGGTCAACTGGGGAAGCCTGGACGCGAGCGGCAGGCGGGAGACGCCGAACCACAACACCCAACTGGCCTCGTCGTTCTGGTACGCCTGCAACCGCCTCGCCTTCACGGTTGCCAACCGCGAATACGCGCCGGGCGCCGCGACGCGAATCGCTTCGCCGGAAGACACGGTGGATAACCTGCGCCAGACCGACGTGCTCCGCCTGCACATCCCGGCGATCGGCAAGGCCCTGCTGGCGATGGCCCACGGTCGCGTAACCTGCAAGCCCCTGACCATGGCGGCATCGCGCGGCCGCATATCGGCGCTGCACGGCGGCGTGTACGCCAACGTCGGGGTTTCCGACATGGTGGCGGGCCACCGCATGGGAAGCCGGACGTTCGTCCAGGTGGCGGGCGATCAGGGGTTGACGAGTCAGCGGGGCATCCGGGTGTCGCCCGTTCTGGACGTCAACCCGTATGGCCGATACGACGCGGCGATCACGATGCTGTTGCCCCCCGTGTTCACCGTGACCGCCGCGCGGTTCGGTCAGGATGGCCGGGTCCTTTTCATCACGGACGATTCGCCCGCCAGTCAGGCGGTGTTCAAGAACCGCGACATCGACGCGAAGAGCGTGAACGTGCGCGACGCGCAGGCGCCGAAGCCCGTGAACATGGCCCTGTTCCGCTGCGCCCCGGTGTCGCTCTTCGACCGGGGCAACCCCACCACCATGCGGGGCTTCAAGCAGGTCATGTACCTGACGCGCGAGGGTTTGTCCGCCCCGCCGAACCTGCACCAGGTCGCCCCGACGGCGTTTACGGCGTTTCTGCCGCCGGAGACGGTGTTCTACATCGGCCTGCGGGACGGCGCGGCCGGGAATCCGGAAGTGCAGAGCTACCGCGCCTTCATGTTGAATGTCGATCCGGCCGAGCCGATCGCGGTGGACGAACCCGAGCTGCACGGCGCCGGCTACCTTGCCGCCGACGCGGGAACGCTGGTACACCCGCACCTCGACGCGGCGGCATCCATGTTGCGCACGGCGGAGAAGCGGCTCGACCTGCAACGCCGCTTCGGCATGGCCGACAAGCAGATGCTCCAGTTCCACGCGCGCGGGAACGAATGGCTGGCCGATGCGCGCGCGAAGCGGGCCGATCGCGATGCGGGGGGGGCGCTGAGTTCGGCGGCGACGAGTCTCGCCTATGCCATCAACAACCACCCCGTGATCCGCAAGCGCATCGCGCATGCCGTGGTCGGTATCCTGTGGTATCTCGGCCTGCTCGTGCCGTTCGTGTTCTTCTGTGAGAAACTCGTCTTCGGCTTCTCCGACATACGCAAGCAACTGGTCGCGGGCGGCGGCATCTTCCTGGCGGTGTTCGCGCTGCTGCGCGTCTTCCATCCCGCCTTCCAGATGGTGCGTTCGTCGTCGATGATCCTGCTGGGGTTCGTCATGCTGCTGCTGACCGGCCTGGTGACCTGCATGGTGGGCGGCAAGTTCCGGCGGAACATCGAGGACGCGCGGGCGCGGGCGGGCGCCGGGAAGGGCGCCGACATCGACCGCGGCGGCGTGGTGGGGACCGCCTTCATGCTGGGCCTCAACAACATGCGCCGCCGCAAGGTGCGTACCGGACTGACATGCGCGACGCTGGTGCTCATCACCTTCGTCATGATCTGTTTCACCTCGGTGTCGAACGACCTGGTCAACGTGGAATACGCCACGGGGCATTCGGCCTGGAACGGCATCGCCATCCGGGATCCGGACTTCGTGCCCCTGGATGACTCCGAGGTCGCCGCGGTCGAACGGCTTTACGGCGGCCGTTACCCGATCGGCCGGCACCAATGGCTTCTGCCGTCGATGACCGTCTGGGACGGGAATACCGACCACATCAAGAACCTGGAACTCGCCGTCGATCACGAGCTGGTCGTGGCCGGTGTGAAGGCGCTGAAGCGGGCGCGCGCCGGCAGCGTGGTCGCCATGGAGTGGAACGAGCCGGCTTTTTCGGGCATCGACGAATGCCTTCTCACCGATCGCGGCTGGTTCGAGCGTCCGCCCCGGACCCGCGCGGAGAAGATCGCGGCCGCGGAAGCGGGCGCCGAGCGCGGCAAGGAAGCGATTCTGCCGGATACCATGGCGCGCGAGCTGGGCATTTCGGTTGCCGATGTCAACACGCGCGCGCCGACGGTGAGCATCCAGGGCGACGAGTTCGTGGTGCGGGGGATTATCGATTCGGTCGCGTTGAACAAGCGACTCGGCCTCGATGGCGAACCCTTGTTCCCCTATGACCTCAACAGCGTCCAGACCCTGGGGATGCGGCGGCGGCCGGAGGGCGGCCAGATGGCAGTTGTCCCGGCCGACATCGGCCGTCTGCCCGCGTCGGAGGTTGTCCTCGCCAACGCCATGCCGGTGCCCCAGTCGGGGCAGACGATTGCCACCATGTCCTGTTCGGTGTTGTTCCCATCCGCGCCGTACAGGCTCGGGCCGGACGAGCCGGAGCGCCCCGCGGTTGGCTATCGCGAGCAGCGCCGCGTCGCGCTGGAGTTCCTCGAACGCACGGGCAAGCAGGCTTACTATGCCCTGGACGGCGTCGCGTATTGCGGGTCACGCAAGCGGACCCGGACGCTGGGCGGCATGCTGGAGCTTCTGGTGCCGATCGTCATCGCGGCGCTGGCGGTGTTCAATACGATGCGCGGCTCCGTGTATGAGCGGCGCGGCGAGATCCAAGTCTACAATGCCGTCGGCATCGCCCCCAACCACGTCTTCTTCATGTTCATGGCCGAGGCCCTGGTGTACGCGGTCATGGGTGCCATGCTGGGCTACCTGCTCAGCCAGGCGACCGGCCGCGCGCTCACGCTGGCCGGCCTCGCCGGCGGCCTCAACATGGACTACAGTTCGATCGAGACGATCTACGCCTCGCTGGCCATCATGGGCGCCGTGCTGCTCTCCGCGGTACTGCCCGCGCGCGACGCCGCGCGGATGGCCGCGCCGTCGGAACTGGCCAGTTGGACGGTGCCGCGCGTGGACGGCGACGTGATGACGCTGAACCTGCCGTTCACGTTCACCGCGCACGACCGGGTCGCCGTGGTCGGCTATTTCGCCCGCTGGCTCGACGCCAACGGCGTGGGCGGTTCGGGGCCGTTCTTCTGCTCCCCGCCCGAACCGTTCGCGCGGGTGGAGGCGGCGCAGGCGCCGGACGATCGGCTCGTGCCGGGGGTGCGCGGCCAGGTCTGGCTCAAACCGTATGACCTCGGGGTTTCGCACCGCATGGAGTTTTCCCTGCCCACCGATCCGGAAACCGGCGAATATGTCGCGCGCATCGGGCTGACGCGGCTGAGCGGCCACGCCGCGGCCTGGCGTCGCACGGTGCGGCCGTTCCTCGGGACGTTGCGCAAGCAGTTCCTGAACTGGCGCGCGACCACGGACGCCGAGCGCGGCGAGCTGTTCGCCGAGGCCAAGGCGATGCTCGAGCGGCAACGCGATACGGAAAGTTAGAAGAGGTCATGGCCGACACCCGCAAACCGCTCGTACTGGACAAGGAACTCGAAGTCTACCGTTCCGTCCTGGAGACCCCCACCGAGTTCCGCAACGGCTTCACCTGGGTCGCCGTGGCCGGCGCCTTCTTCTGCGGTTTGCTGATGATGCCCGGGGCCATCTACCTGAGCCTGGTGACCGGTGGCGGCATCGCCGCCGCATGGGTCACGCTGATCATCTTCTCCGAGGTCAGCCGCCGGGCCATGCGCACGCTCAGTAAGCAGGAACTGGTGATCCTGCTGATGGTGGCCGGAGCCATGGCGGCCGGCGGACCGATCGGGGATCTGGTCTGGCGGCAGTATCTGGTGCGTAGCGATGCGGTGCGCGACATCGGTCTGCTGGGCCAGTTCCCCGCCTGGTACGCGCCGTCGCCGACCAGCGACGCGATCACGGGCCGCAGCCTCCTGCACGCGGCCTGGCTCGTGCCGGTTGTCCTGATGTTCTTCATGCATGTGGTCGGCACGGTGAAGTACTACACACTGTCCTACTTCTTCTTCCGCCTGACGTCAGACATCGAGCGGTTGCCGTTCCCGTTCGCGGGAATCGGCGCGCAGGGGTCGATGGCCCTGGCCGAATCGGGCGAACGCAAGGCGACCTGGAAGTGGCGCGTATTCTCCCTGGGCGGCATGATGGGACTGGTTTACGGGGCGATTCAGATCGGCGTGCCGCTGGTGAGCGGCGCTCTGTTGACCCGGCCGATCCAGATTATTCCGTTGCCCTGGTACGACGCCACCACACTCACCGAGGGTATCCTGCCCGCAACGCCGACCGGGGTCGTGGTCGACCTTGGCCTGGTCATCGTCGGCATGGTGATCCCGTTCTGGGCGGTCATGGGGCAGGCGGCCGCCATCGTGCTGACGCTGGTCATGAACCCGATCCTGTACCACATGGGGATCCTGACACGCTGGCAGCCGGGCATGGAGACGGTGGCCACGACGTTCGGCAATTCCATCGACTTCTGGATGAGCTTCGGGTTCGGCGTCATGGGCGGGATCATGGTCGTATCGGTTTTCCAGACCGGGCGCGATTTGACCCGGAAGATACGCGAGCTGCGCCGTCGAAGACGCGAGGAGGCGGATATGCCGGCGCGCCGCGAGAACGTCTGGGATACGCCGCCGGGGCGCGGCGACTTCTCGCCCTGGATCGCGCTGGCCCTGTACGCCGTGTGCGCGTTGCTGACCATCGGCGTCTGTCACCTGCTGGTGCCCGGGTTCCCCCTGTTCTTCCTCTTCGCGTTCACGTTCCTCTACACACCGCTGATGTCCTACATCAACGCGCGTCTGGTCGGAATCTGCGGCCAGCATGTTCAGATCCCGTTCGTGCGCGAAGCCGCGTACATCCTGTCCGGCTACAAGGGTGTCGAGATCTGGCTCGCGCCGATTCCCGTCGACGACATGGGCACCGGCGCGCAGGCCTTCCGGACGAACGAACTCACGGGCACGAATTTCTGGTCCTACGTCAAGGCCCAGTCGCTCATCATCCCGCTCTGCTTCGTCCTGAGTTTCGTCTTCTGGGGATTCATCTGGAAATCCGGCGCGATTCCCTCGCAGATGTACCCCTTCGCCGAAAAGATATGGGACCTCCGCGCCAAGAACACCGTCCTGATGTACTCGGCCACCCTCGACCTCGAAGGCGCTGCGCCGTTGTTCTTCCAGGCGCTGCACCCGAACGTGATGGCCGGCTCGTTTTCGTTCACGATGCTCGGCTTCACGATCATGTCCGCTTTGCGCATGCCGATCATGGCCATCTACGGGTTTGTCCAGGGCGTCGGCGCCATGCCGCACGGGTTCGTTCCGATCGTGATCGGGGCACTGATCGGGAAGTTCTGGTTTCACAAGCGGTTCGGTCAGAAACGGGTTTTGGAAGTCGTGCCGGTGCTCGCCGCCGGTTACGGTACCGGAGTCGGATTGATCGCCCTGATCGGCGTGGCGCTTAACCTGATCGTATCGGCGGTGTCGGCGCTGCCGTTTTAGAGAGAGGGATATGGACATCATTGGTACTCAGGTCACGCTGCCCTTCCGGCGGGCGTTCGCGATTGCCGTGCGCGGCATCCGCATCCGTCTCGGCCGGTCGCTGGTGACGGTCTCGGGCGTGGTTCTCGGGATCGCCTTCCTGATGAGCAACCTGACCGCGCAGCTCGTCAAGACGGCCATCGGCGAGGAGCGCGGGCGGCGGCAGACCGTCGAGCTGATGATGAGTCAGGTCCGGGCGGAGGTTGGCACGGTCGAAGGCCGGACGGTGGCCGTCGCGGTTTTCGGGCGGATCAGCGAGACCGAGCGCGCGTTCCTTGCCAGAGTCAAGGCCGGCGCGCCCGCGACCTTCCGGGCGATGGGCATCGACATGGACGGGTTGACTCCCGCCACGGCACGCACCCTCGGGGAGGGCGCCGCGTTGCTCTTCGTGGTCGGCGATGCGGTGACGGTCTCCGCCTCGCTTGGCGAACTCGCCGGCGGCATGGCCGGCAGCGTCGTACTGGATACGGTGGCCTCCCGCACCTTCGCCGAGGGGACCGCCTCCGGGATCGGACGCGAACCCTTTTTCGGCCGGCAGGCCCGCGAGGAACAGGCCGAGATCGCGGAGGCGGCGCGCGAGGAACGCTTCCGGATCGCGTGGATCGTCGCGGTATCGCTCCTGGTCACGGTTGCGACCGTGGCCAATGCCCTGCTGATGTCGGTGACCGAGCGGTTCCGCGAGATCGGCGCCATGAAATGCCTGGGCGCCCTGTCCGCGTTCATCCGCACGCTGTTTCTCATCGAGAGCGCCCTGATTGGTCTGGTCGGGTCGCTGCTGGGCGTGTTGGCGGGTGCGTCGCTGACCCTCGCGATCTACGGCCTGACGTACCGGTTCGGCCTGATCTTCGGTTCCGTCGACTATGGGTGGTTGGCCTGCGCGGCCGCGGGCGCCGTCGCCTGCGGCACGGCGATGGCCATGATCGCGGCGATCTACCCGGCACGGGTGGCGGCCCGCATGATGCCGGCGGCGGCTTTGCGAAGCACGGTGTGAGAACAAGATGACCACGGACAGTCAATGGCATGCCCTCTTTCGCGGCGAGCACGAAGCCGGCAAGTTGGACCATGTGATCCGGGCGGTCGACGTTCGCAAGGTGTACCGGATGGGTGACGGTGAAACCCATGCCCTGGCGGGGGTGTCGCTGGACGTTCGGCGCGGCGAGTACCTGTCCATCATGGGGCCGTCGGGTTCGGGGAAGAGCACCTTCTTCAACATGGTCGGCGGGCTCGATAAACCGACGTCCGGGAAGGTCTACATCGACCAGGTCGACATCGCCCAACTCGACCCGTACGAGCTTGCCTGGCTGCGCTGCCGGAAGGTCGGGTACATCTTCCAGACCTTCAACCTGATCCAGGTGATGTCGTGCCTGGAGAACGTGACGTTGCCGATGGCGTTTGCCGGCATGGACAGCGACGACGCGCGGGACAAAGCCGTCGACATTCTGAAGCGCGTCGGTCTTGGCGACCGCGCCCTGCACAAGCCGGCCGAGATGTCCGGCGGACAGCAGCAGCGCGTGGCCATCGCGCGCGCGCTGGCGAACGATCCCGATATCCTGCTCGCCGACGAACCGACCGGCAATCTCGACCTCAAGACCGGCGAAGAAATCATCGCGTTATTCTCCAATCTCCGCGAGGAACTGGGCGTGACGATCGTCACGGCGACGCATGACCTGAAGATGCTCAAGACATCGGATCGGATCGTGTGGATCGAGGACGGGTTGATCGCGCGGATCAGTACGCCGGAGGCCATGGGCATCGAGGTCGAAGAGGTTGGAGGGAGGTAGCGCCGATGTCCCGACCCCGCAGGAACAAGCAGACGCCGCGCCCCGCGATCCGTGACCCGTTCGCGGTGGTGCCGCTGATCGCCGACCGTGTGGACATGCGCTTCGATAGCGCCGGTCACGCCCATCTGCGTCTGCGGCCGGCACTCGGGGGACTGCGCGGGAAGGTGGCGGCATGGTTGCGGTACGACTACGCGCGCAAGGTACAGTTGGACGACTGTGGAACGCTGTTCATGGGCATGGTCGACGGCCGCAACCGGCTGCGCGACATCGTCGAGCGCATGGCCGCCGATTCGGGCAAGGACCGCAAGGATGTCGAAGAAGGCGTCATCGTGTTCACCAGGAAGCTGATGACCATGAACATGCTCGTGTTGCGGGTCGAAGACAAGGAGTAGGGGATGGCTGCCAGCGTCATAGCGCGTGTGTGCGATGTAACCCGCCGGTATCGGCTGGGAGGCGGGGACGTCCGGGCGCTCGACGGCGTGTCGATGGACATCTACGAGGGCGAGTATCTATCCATCATGGGGCCATCCGGTTCGGGTAAGAGCACGCTTTTCAACATGATCGGCGCGCTGGACGTGCCCACCTCCGGCGCCATCGAGTTCATGGGAACCGATCTATTCTCGCTGCCGGAGGCGAAGCAGGCGTGGATTCGCTGCAACCAGATCGGCTACATCTTCCAGACGTTCAACCTGATCATGGCGATGACCGCGTTGGAGAACGTCACGCTGCCGATGCTGTTGCGCGACGACCCCCCGGCGCGGGCCGATGCGCGCGGCAAGGAGATTCTCGATCGCGTGGGCCTGGCCCACCGCCTGCATCACCTGCCCGACCAGCTTTCCGGAGGCCAGCGCCAGCGCGTGGCCATCGCGCGGGCCCTGGCCAACAACCCGAAGGTCATCCTCGCGGACGAACCCACGGGGAACCTCGACGCCAAGACCGGGCAGGAGATCATCGACCTGCTGCACCGGTTGCGGCGGGAGCGGAACGTCACGATCGTCACCGCGACCCACGACGCCAAGATGCTCCGGATATCCGACCGCATCGCATGGATGCGCGACGGCAAACTGGAGCGTATCGAAAAGCGCGAGGAGTTCCGGATCAAGGTCGGAGGGATGAAGGCGAACATGTGCCCGGAATGCTGGGGACCGGACTGACCTGGTTGACCGGACTGACCTGGTGTGTTGACCCTATTGCCAATGTGGTCAATAAGGTCAACAAGGGCATTTCTCACTTTGTTGCGCTCATGCCGGCCGCGTTCCTTTGCAGTTCGGGAAGGCGGAGCAGCCCCAGAAATCGCCCTTCGCGGACTTCCGCTGGCGCATGGGCTTGCCGCACTGGGGGCAGTCGGGCGCCTCGGCGGCCTTTTGTTCTTCGCGCGCCCTACTTCGCGAATATCGTCCACTGGTTCGCGACCTCGGCGAACTGCGAGCGGTTCATGCGGTGGAGCGGTTCCGATCCGACGATGTACGTCGTATGCGCCGTGGCGCTGTTCCTCTCCGCGGGTGCGCAGTGGATCGTGACGGGGGCGAGGGGCCGGGCAAACGGAGCGCGCGGCCGGCACGTGTAACGGATTCCTGTTGCCGATGCGTGGCGATTCTGCAATCGTTCCCGCATGAATTCTGCGAGGTCGATGCGGTGGCGTTCGGGGGTGGGGTTGCTCTGTGTGGCGGTCACGCTGGCCGGCGGGTGCGCGACGTTCACGCGGGTACGGTTCGAGGTGGATCCGTCGGGTCTGGACTACGTGCAGTTCGTCCAGCACAACCGGATGGCGGACGGACGCCTGTACACGGTGAAGCTGGAACTGCAGGGCAGCGGGTTGCTGACCTACCAGGCCGGGACGAGCGAGCGTGCGCGCAGCGGGCTCTGGCAATCGCCGGACGATCCGACGTGGCAGGACCTGCGGACCGACCGGAAAGTGTTGCCGGCGGAGACGACGCGCGACGCCCTGCAGCGTATCGTGGATGCCGGCGCCTTCGACCGTGACCGCGACCTGAACCCCGACGGCCTGGAGCACCCGCTTTTCGTTCAGGCGCGCATCGGGTCCGAGCGCCGCATTTTCGTGACCGGCGAGTCCTCGTTCACCGCGATCTACAACGCGTTGCTGCAGCAGCTTGTCCGTTGATTGGAACGCGCCGGAGTCGCCGTTTCCGACGGGTTGACCGGGTCCGGCGTCGGGGTGGGGTTCAGGGGGCGCTTCGCCGCCGGCGGCGCATGAGCGACAAGGCCAGACCGGGCAGCAGCAGCGATGCCGCGAACGCCGGGATGAAGGCATGGGTGTCGCGGGCGCAGGCGCCGACCGTGGCGTAGGCCAGCGATATGCCCGTGTTGGCCAGCGTCGCGAAGATGGCGAATTGACGCGGATCGGACCGCAGCATGCCGAGAAAGATCACGGAGGCTTCCGCCAGTACCGGCACGGGGCGGGCGACGATGAGCATGCCGTTGCGGTAGCGTTCGTTCCAAACCTCGAGACGTTTCAGATCGGCGGCGCCGACGAGCCTTTCGGCGAGGGGGCGTCCGCCATGGCGTCCGACCCAGTATCCGATGGCGCAACTCGCGGTCATGCCGACGAGCGAGGTCAGCGCGCCGAGCGGGATGCCGAGCCACAGGCCGCACAGGGTGCTCACGACGCTGGACGGAACCGGCAACAGGATGTCGGAGGCCAGGGCGCCGGCGAGCAGCGCGGCCAGGCCCATCCGGTTGCCGGCGCCGGCCTCGATGAGTTGCTCGATTCCGGCCTCCAGTTGCGGCCCGGCGATCAGGAACGGCATGAGGATGATGCCGAAGAGGATCGCCCCCAGCAGGAGGCGTCGGATCGGACGCGGGCGTGCGGAAGACTCGTCCGGCATGGTGGTGTCACTCCGGCTTGCGCGCGCTGACGAGCCAGTGCGGCATGGGTGGCGGCATCGCCCGGCGTCGGCAGTCCACGAACCCCGCGTCGGTCAGCCAGTCGGTCATTTCCGAGTCCGAGAAGACCCATCCGTTGTTCGTCGTCAGGGCCATGTTGACGGCGAACAGCGCCGAAAATCGCGGTTGGGTATGCGTGGCGTCGGTCATCATGTCGAGCACATGCACGACGCCGCCGGGCGTCAGCGCGGCGTAGGCCCGTTGCAGCAATCGGCGAATGGCATCGGGGGATTCCTGATGCAGGACCCCGAAGAAGATCACGGCATCCTGGTCGTCGGGGAACGGGGTCGCATGGTAGTCGCCGGGGCATGTCCGGACGCGCTCGCCCATGCCGGCTTGCGCGATGAGTTCGTCGGCGACCCTGACGATGCCGGGCAGATCGATCACCGTGCAGGTCATGTGCGGGTTGGCCTGGGCGATCAGGACGGCATAGGTGCCGGGGCCGCCGCCGACATCGAGCAGGCGCCGCCGCCCGCGCAGGTCCAGGTTTGGCACGACGGCGCGCCCGATGCCCAGCGCGCGGCCGTGCATGGCGAGGACGAAGGTGCGTGTGCGGGCCTCGTCCATCCCGAGATGCACGGCGGGCGGTTCCACCGGTTTGCCCGTGCGTACGAAGTCGGCGGCGCGGCCCCATGCCGCATAGACATCGCGGTTGTACCGGATCGCGCCGCTCAGGTCGCCCGGTGCGCCCGGCGTCAGGAATGCCGACGCTTCGGGCGCGTTGCGATAGCGGTCATCCTCTTTCACGACCAAATCGAGCGCGGCGCAGGCATCGAGCAGCAGTCGTGTGCCGCGCGGGTTCAGCGCGCCGTGGCGGGCCACGTCGTCGGCGGTCGCGCCGGGATGCTCCGCGAGCAGCCCGAAGACGCCGAGGTCCGAGGCGGCGAACAGCACGCCGGACGCGTAGAAGGCCGAAGCCATGTCGGTGATCTTGTTCGGATCCATGGCTGCGCATCGTAGTCGCCGGTCCGGCCGATGTCGATTCGCGAGTGACGCAATCGAGGCGCGCCGGGCGCAACGGCGACTCGGTCAGTGCGTGTGGGCGGTTGCCCCGCGGTCGGGCGCGACCAACCGCTTGAGGGATGGCCAGAGTAGAACGCCGAGCAGGGCGGCGACGCAGGTCCAGCGGACGATGGCGGGCAGTTCGTCATGGCAGGCGGCGGTGATTTGCGCCCCCGTGCCGGCGTAGATGGCGTCGAGCGCGAGGCCGGAGACAATGGACGTGACGGCGACGGTGCCGACATAAACAAACGTGGCGGCGCGTCCCAGCATCTTCCAGAGCGTACTGATGGTGGCGGCGTTCGTCGCCGGGCCGGCGATCAGAAAGACCAGCGCCGCACCCGGGGAGACGCCCTTCGCGATCAGCGCGGCGGCGATCGGCACCGAGGCCGTCGCACAGACATAGACGGGTATCCCTAAGGCCATCATCACGAACATGGCGCCGATGCCGGTGCCGATGGCGCCCGCAAAAAAGTCATCCGGCACGACGGCGGCGATGCCGCCGGCCACGAGCAGACCGAGCAGCAGCGAGACGCCGATATCCTTCGGCAGGTCGACAAACCCATAGCGAATGGCGCGCCGCCACGCGGGCGCATGGGCGCTCTCCTTGTCGCAGCAACTGGACGTGCAGGCCGGAACGGCGGGGGCGTCGGCGATCTTCTCCGGAATCATGTTGGCCAGAATGCCGCCGATGATACCCGAGACAAAGGCGGCGACGGCGCGGAACAGGGCGAAGACCCAGCCGAGGAGACTGACCGTAACCAGAATGCTGTCGATGCCGGTCTGCGGCGTGGACAGCAGGAAAGCCATCGTTGCGCCGCGGCCCGCGCCATGTCGGCGGAGCGACGCGGTCACGGGGATCACGCTGCACGAGCACAACGGCAGCGGCACGCCGAGCAGCGAGGCCTTGAGCACCGCGCCCAGGCGACGCTGCCCAAGGTGTCGTTCGACGAAAGCCGGTGACAGGAAGACCGACAACAGGCCCGCGATCGCGAAGCCGAATAACAGATATGGCGCCATGGCTTCCAGAGTACTCCAGAGGCTGGCTAGAAAGTGCGTTGCGAGGCTCATGGCATCATCCTTTCCGGGTCACTGCCCGTCGTTCCGCAACTATATTGCCGACAACGATTTGTGGCTACAAGGTTCATTTGTGAACAACCCTCGTTCATCGCTTCGCCCACGGGCGCCCGGCCCGGAATGGCCGCCGCCGTCGCCTCGCGCGCCGTTCCGGTTTGGCGCGATCCGCCGAATTGGAGTGCGCGCGGATATTCTCCATCTCACTAAGCAATTGTACAACAAATCGTTGTGAATGCTACAAGAATAGCATCATATTAGCGCCAAGGCGGGAGCAGGGCTCCTGCTTCGGGGTGGTGGTCGTGTGGCGGTCGGTCGGCGCCTCGTGCGGGCAGTACAACCGGGCTCTTGTGAACAAGTTATTAACACAGGTGTGAGCAGGTCGGGGGATGTGCCGGAGGAGAAGCCGGAAGCGGAAGGTCGGACCAAGGTCGGAGCGAGCGGTTCGGGGATGTTGACGGTGACCGTGCAAGGCTGCTAAACAAGTAAATTCACACATGCCCTGTGGAGGCGCTGCGTATAACGCCGGGGCGGGCGTATTCAGGGAGATGCGATGACGATGAAAAAGTTGCGTGTCGGCGTAATCGGTCTTGGAATGGGAAAGGCGCACATCAAGGGATACCAGAAGCATGCGATGGCCGAAGTGGTGGCGGTGGCCGATCTGGACCGGAAGCGGCTGGATGCCGCGAAACTGGAGTTTGCGATCCCGAGCGTTTACACGTCGGCCGACGAGATGCTGGCGAAAGAGTCGCTGGACGTGGTGAGCGTCGCGACGCCGAACACGTTTCATAAGCCGCTCACGCTGGCGGCTCTGAAGGCCGGCGCCCACGTGCTGTGCGAGAAGCCCATGGCCATGGATGCCGGCGAGGCGCGCGACATGCGCGCGGCGGCCGAAGCGGCCGGCCGCCGGCTCATGATCAACTTCTCGTTCCGTTTCACGCCGCAGTCCTGGGCGCTGAAGCGGGAGGTCGACGGTGGCCTTCTCGGCGACGTCTACTTCGCACAGACGCGCTGGCTGCGTCGGCGCGGCATGCCCGGATTCGGCGGCTGGTTCGGTCAGAAGGCGCTCGCCGGCGGCGGCCCGCTGATCGACCTCGGCGTGCACCGTATCGACCTCGCCTTGTGGTTGATGGGGTATCCGGAACCCGACTGGGTGATGGGCGCGACGTACAACCACATCGCCGCCGCGCGGGCCAAAGCCGAGGGCAAGGCGTTCGACGTCGAGGACTTCGCGACGGCGCTCATCCGCTTCAAGAACGGCGCGACGCTCGATGTGCAGGCGTCCTGGGCCGGCAACATCAAGCAGCGCGAGCTCATGGAAACCCGGTTGCTGGGGACGGCCGGCGGCCTGCTGCAGCACAATGTCGGCGAAGGCTACGATTTCGAGGCCGAGATGTATATCGAGCGCAACGGCTGCCAGTTCGATCTCATCCCGCACGCGCCGATCCCGAACGTCGGCTCGGCCATGGAGCATTTCATCGAGTCCATCGTGACCGGCGTGCCGCACGTGGCGACGGCGGACGAGGGCGTCACAGTCATGGACCTGCTGGACGCGATCTACGCGAGCGCCGCGCAGGGCAAGCCCGTCCACATCGGGGCCCGGACCGCGGCGGCCGCGGGGCATTGAGGCGGCGCCATCCGTTGCCCGGACGGCGGCGCCGTCCGGGCAATCGATAGCGCTCCTGCCACCGGTCGCCGGGGCGGTCAATCCGCGCGGACGGTCACCGTGTGGCGCGTGCCGGCGGGTTGGACCGGCACGAGATTGTCGGGCCGTCGCACCCCGTCGAGGGTGACTTCCGGGGGTAGACCGTTCGGCGTGCGCCGGCGCGCGATTCGGATGTCGTATGTGGCGCCGCGCCAATGCCGCTCCACGGCGGCGGTGCGCCACCGGCGCGGAAGCTGCGGATCGAGCCGCAGGCCGTCCGGCTCCGCCCGCACGCCGAGGAGCATGCCGATGGCCGTCCGGTAGTACCACGAAGCGGTGCCGGTGTTGGGCGCGTGACTGCTCTGCCCGGCCTTCGCGCTGCCATCGCGGCCGCGGTAGAAGTTCGGTACGTAGAGCGGGATCTGGCCGGCGCGCGCGATCGTGTGCGCGCCGTGTCCCGGCAGCAGCGACCGCAGCACCGCGAAGCCGCGCTCGGACTTGCGCGCCGCGAACAGGGCATAGGCGTAGAAGGTCGTGGCGTGACAGTAGACCGACCCGTTCTCGTGCCAACCGGGGACCTTCTGGGAGAGTTTGCCGATGTCTTCGCGCATGGCGGTGAAGGCGGGGCCCAGGGTCATCGGTCCCGCCGGGGTGTCCAGCAGGGCGTCCACGGCGGCGACGCAGGCATCGGCGCGCGCGCGGTCGGCGACGCCGGCGATGATCGCCCAGCTTTGCGCGTTGATGAAGATCTTCCCCTCGCGGTCGCGGTGGCTGCCGAACGGCAGGCCCGCATCGGTGAAGCCGCGCACGTACCACCGGCCGTCCCACGCGAGGGCATTCACCGCCGCGCGCGATTCCGCCGCGGCCTTCCGGAAGCGCGTGGCGCGGCGGCCTTCGCCGCGGGCGACGGCGACGTCGGCCCAGGTTTCAAGCGCATGTACGGTCGCCTCGGTCAGCCAGATGGATTCGCCGCGTTCGTGCAGACCGGCCATGTTCAGCGGGTCGTTCCAGTCGCCCTGTCCGATGCGGCACAGCTTGCGGCGCGTGCGATCGGCGATCAGCCATTCCAAACCCAGGCAGACGTGCTCGTAGAGCGGCACGCAGGTCTCCGGGGCATCGGCGAACGGGATGGGCACATCCAGAATGTCGCGGTCGCCGGTCTCGTTCATGTAGAACGTGACGGCCGTGGGCCCCCAACTGTTGATATCCTTGTGCGGGATGGCGTTGATCTCGATCTGCTTCACACCCTCGGCGAAGGGCATGCCGTGCGGCAGCCAGCCGTTCCGGTGTTGGTGGGCCCAGATGCGGCGGAACCAGTCGCGGCTGGACGCGGGGTCCACGTAGCTGCCGCCCATGGCGTCCTGGATCACATTCCGGCCCTGCGGGGCCAGGTTGAAACGGATCGTACGCGCGAGCATGAGCGAACGCCGGGATTGCCAGTGGTTGATGAAGTGGTTGAATTCGATGTCCGGCGTGGCGATGCGCACGGCGGGCGCGTGCGCGTCCAGAAAAGCCCGACTGGCGCGGATCGCCGTGTCGATGGCGCCGGCCTTCAGGTAGGCGCGGGACAGGCGCGCGGCTTCGCGGCGGTCCCTGGCCGGACCGAAGACAAGATTCACCGTGAACGACTTGCCGGCGGCCAGGGAACGGCGGAACTGGAAGGCGTTGACCGTGGCCTCGTTCGCCGCTTCGTAGCGGTCCGGCGCGGGCCCGAGGGTCTTCCGCGACAGGGCGGCGGGCGCGTGAAGGCCGGCCTTGCCGGCGAAATCGGCGGCGCTCAGGCTGTACGATACGGGCTTCCGATCGGCCGTGCAGAAGACCATGTTGCGCAATTCGCGCAGGCGGTAGTAGTCGCGATAATGCACGTAGTAGTCGAAGTAGTCGTGCAGGGCGCCGTTGAGAGCCGTGTCGAACCAAGCGGTCTGTCTCAGGAGCGACCGCCGTCCGACGGGGAGGTAGGAGTAAAGCGAGACCGCGCGGCGGGTGCGCGAGAGGTTCGTGACGGTGGCGGTCCAGAGTTCGACGTTGTCCGCGCGCGGGACCGCCAGACGGAGATCGACGGCGATGCCGTCGGTCTCGACATGCCAGGCGATGTCGCACAGCCCGGCCGAGAACGTGAAGGCGTCGGGAGCGGCCTGCACGGGGTCATGCGGAGCGCTCCAGTAACGGCCGGTAGCGTCGTCGCGCACGAAGAAGCATCGCAGGTTGTCGGCATACGGGGTCATGTTCGGCTGCTGGAATCCGGCTTCGGACACGCGGCCGCGATGATCGATCTGAACGCGCATCGTGTCGTTCCACAGATCCGAGTCCGCCGAAGCGATGAGGTCGACGTCGTGGACGAGGTAACGGGTGCCATCCGCCGAGAAGTGGGCCGCGCGGGTCGTCGTCATGGGTATTGGTTCTCCTGATTCCGTATCGTTGAAGGGTGCGGCATCATGCCACGCCGGACGTGCGAATTCAACCGCCGATAAGGCGGGCGCAGCAATTCGCATGATGGCCGCTGGGTGACGTTGAAGACCGGCTAAAGCCGGTACACCAACGCCGAAATGGCGGATTCTTCGCTTGTTGGTGTCCCGCCTTCAGGCGGTCTTCAGCCATAATGCGCCCGGCTGTCGCGTCTCTATGGGATGAGCCTGTCGGGGGATGAGCCTTGCGTCGCGGCGGATCGTATGGCACGCTGTCCCGCGAATTCGGTCGGTTCGATGAGACGTTATGATGAGAGATCCGATTTCGGGGAGTGTGGCGATGAACGAGCTGAGGGCGACGGTCGGGCGACCGAATGAGGAAGATAAGGCGGTCTTCGAAACGCCGCCCCGCACGGCGTACTACTATTTCGGCGCGCGCGAAGGACTCAACCTGGGCGCCGGCATCTGTCGCATTCCCGAGGGCAGCAGCAACCAGAAGCACGCCCATGACGATGCGGACGAGGTGATCTACGTGCTGCAGGGGAGTGTGCGTTTCGACTTCCCCGGCGAGAGCATCGTTCTGCACCCGTTCGAGGCCGTGTACATTCCCAAGGGCCTCGATCACCAGATCTTCAACGTGGGGCCCGGCGAGGCGGCCCATACGTTCACGTTCGCGCCCGCCGCCCCGGCCGATCGTATCCGCCGCAAGTACAAGTGAGCCGACGATGAAGACCAGTATTGCTCTCACGCCGACGCCGTTGACGGGTGTACCGTTCCTTTTCGCCGGCCGTCTGGATCACGGCATCGCCCGCGCGGCCGCCCTCGGCTACGACGCCGTCGAGCTGCACATTCGCGATCCGAAGGCCGAAGACATGCCCGGCATTCTGGATCGCGTTCGCGCGGCGGGACTGGCCGTGTCCTCGTTCGGCACCGGGCAGGGCTGCACGCTGGATGGATTGACGATCGGCGCGCTTGACGGCGCCGTGCGCGAGGCGGCCCGCCGGCGGCTGTTCGCCCATGTGGAAGCCGCCGCCGGTACCGGTGCGACCGTCATCGTCGGCAGCATGCAGGGGCGGCTCTCGGCCGAGCCGGATGTCCGCGCGCGTCAGCAGACCGAGGCCGAGGCGCTGCTGCGATCGGTAGCCGAGGCCGCCGGCGCCTGCGGTGTGCGTGTGGCGATCGAGCCCTTGAACCGCTACGAAACGAACTTCCTGAACCGGGTTTCCGACGCGCTGGCGATGGTCGCGCGCGTCGACCGGCCGGCTCTCGGCGTGCTGCTCGATACGTTTCACATGAATATCGAGGAGACGGATATGGCCATGGCGGTGGAACAGGCCGGCCATCGCATCGGCATGGTCCACCTGGCCGATAGCAACCGCGGCGCGCCGGGGCTCGGGCACACGGATTTCGTGCCGATCGTCGCGGCCTTGCGGGCTTGCGGCTACACCGGCTTTCTATCGGCGGAAGTGATGCCGCGCGGCGACGACGAGCACGCCGCCGCCGTCGGTATCGCAACCATGCGCGCGTTGCTCGGCGTCGCGGCCGCGGTGCGCGGACGGGCCGTCCGGGCCGGAGGACAACCGTGAATGGCGCCGCACCGTCGCCCGACGGACTACGCTTTCCGCCCAACATGCGCGCGGTCGGTTCCGGCGCTGCCGCCATCACGGCCTGTCCCGTGCTGACCGTTTACCCGCATGCCCGTGCCAGAACGCCACGTCGCCTGGGGTTCAATGTCGAGGTGCAGATCGATCACGACCGGATCAACCTGTGGGACTGGCTGGCCGACAGCGGGGCGACGGTGGTGCGCGAGTTTCATCCGGAAGTCGACATGCGGCGCGCACTCGTCCGTCCCGGCGTCTGGGGGGCGATCGGTTCGCGGGCCGACTATGACGCCTTCCGCGCGCGGCTGTGCGCCGACCCGCGCGGCGGCATCGACTGGGGCAACTACCGGTTCGGCGATGCGATTCGCTGGCTGGGGGTTCCGGACGCGATCGTCGGCCGGCTCGACAAGCTGGGCATCTACCCGATGATCCCGATGGGCTATGTGCCGAAGATGTTCCCGCGACCGCTGGTAAAGGACCCCGAGAACCTGGCGCCGGCCGATGAGGCGCGCATCGATTGGGAAGCGGCCGCTTCCGCCTACGAGTACTACCTCGCCATGGTCTACCACTTCGCCGCGGATTTCGGGTGCCGCACCTTCATGATGGTCAACGAACCCGAATACCGGTTCGGGGGCTACTATCTGCCGGCCCGGATCGAGGCCATCGTCGACAAGCTGTTCGTCAAGCTGTTCCGCGAGCTGGACGACCTCGTGCTGTGGGATACCTATTTCCGGGCGCTCGCCGTGCAAACCACGGTGCTGACCCGCATTGCGCGCGACGCCGTCGACGATGCCGCGCGCCTGCTCGCCGTCGACGGCCGTCCCGCGGCGCTTGTGCTCTCCGGACCCGCCGCCGGCAACCTGGATGCCTACTGGGCGGGCATCCGCGAGTCGGTGCACTGCTGCGATTACCACCAGTACAGCCCGTATCCCGAAGCCTACCGTGAACGCTTCCGGCGGGCGGCCGCGCTGGTGCGTGGCACCGGTCAGACCATCGCGATTTCCGAGTTCAACCGCCAGGCCGGCGAGATGCAGATCGATCACATGTACTTTCCGCTGCGGGAATCGCTCGGACTGGCGTCAATCCTCGCCGAGTTGCTCCAGGTCTCGCGCACCGAAGACCCCGAGCTTTCGGCCGCGACGCTGTACCATTTCGCGTTCCCGGCCACGCACCGCAACTACAAGAGCCTGGTCTATGGGGACATGAACCGTGTCGATTGGTCCGGCCGCGACGCACGGCCGCGGGAGCCGGAACTGTATCCGACGACGGACGAACTGCAGATCCGGTTCGCGACGCCCGCGTATCACATGTTCCGGATGTTCGCGCGATGCGCGGGATTCGACCCCGCGACGGGCGACCCGTATCCCGTGCTCGAGACTTCCGTCGCGATTCGCGATACGGCGCGGATTCCGGACCTGAGCAACGTGTTGCGCGTGCTGGCCGTGGACCAGGGCGAGCGGCTGATCGTGACCCTGGTCAATCCCGATCCCGCGCGTGGCGATACGTTCACGATCGATCTCCGGTCCCTGCGCCGGGCATACGGCTGGGCCGTGATCCGCGAGACCGGCGCCGAACGTTGCGACCAGGTCACCGGCGAGGTGGCCGTCGTCGACGGCGCGGTGCGCGTGTCCGTCGCGCCCGAATCGCTGGTTCAGGTGATCTTCAGCGACCGCGATCCCGGCACGATCGTCGCGCCGCGTCTGGAGGAGACGACGGAGACGCCCGGCGTCGCGGCGGCACTCGGATTATGGCAGACGACGCGCCTGCGCGTCATGGCCGAATGCGCCGGACGCCCCGTTGACCTGACAACGCACAATGTCATCTGGGAGAGCGAACAGCCCGACCTCGTGCGCGTGGGGCAGGGCGGTCTCGTGCAGCGCGTGCGCACGACCGACCGTGTCATCGTGGTCCGCGCCCGACTCGCCGACGGCCGCACCCTCGGCGAAGTCCGCGTGCGGCCGCCGCCGACTTGATGACGGCGGCCACGCTGGCGGCTCCCGGTTCTGTTCGACTCATCGACCAGGAAGCGCAGCCGTCGCGTTCACGCCGATCGTCCGCGTTACCGGAACGGCGGTCTGCACAAACGGCTCCACCGCGCTGCCCCACTGGCAGGCCGCGAGCTCGATCGTCAACGGCAGCTTCGCCCGCGGCGGGATATCCGTGAGCTTCAGCATGTCGCCGTCGACTACGGCCGGACCGCTCCGGACGATGTAGCGAACGGGCAGCCCCTTGCTGCTGGTTGCCGCCAGCTTCACCTCGCCGCCCGGTTTAAGCGGGGCGATCTCCGGAAAGTCGATCGTCTGGGCCTCTCCCTGTGTCAGTAGCCCATGCCGCACCGTGGCCGGCTGTTCCGCCGGGCGGTACGTCGCGTCGCCGGGATGCCACGCGGCGAGCGATCCGCTCATGCCCCGGCTGCCATACGAGCACACCCGGAACGTATCCGGGCCGATCGCCACAAAATCGCGTCCGCTCAAGCCGAACGGGCGGAACTGAATGGGTCCGTCCGCGTGCCCGATCGGACCGTCGGGTTTCGCGTACTTGTCCCGCGCCTCGGAAAGGAACGTGCCGGCCACGCGGAACGTGTCGGCGCCAACCCACGCCAGCCTGGCGTCGTAGCGCAAATCGTGCCGGCTGTAGATCGGGTTGCCGTTGGACGGGTCGGCAAACGCCACGAACTGGGGCGCCTTGCCGAACCGGCCGGTGTGGAAATCCACAAAGGCCCTGGCCACATCCATGTCGGGATGCCAGTAGGCCGCCTTGCGGTCGCCCTTGTAGTCGGCATGGGGCGCCGGCGCGGGCGCATCCGGGGTGGCGGGCTCGCTGCCGGTCAGGACGCCCGCGTCCGCGGCGAGTTTCCGGCAGATCACCGGTTTCGCGGCATCGATCGGCCACTCGGGAATGCACGCCTGCGCGGCCTTGCGAACGAACAGGGCCGCGTACTCGCCGTCGCACAAATTCCACGCCATGTGCGTGCTGCCGGCCTCCACGATCAGACTGATGAGCATGTTCTCATTCGCGGCCCGCATGCGCAGGTACTTGGCTCGGTCTTCCTTCCAGGCGGTCTCGCGATCCTCGAAGTCCCGCAGCACCCCGCTCGGTCCCGGACCGAACTCCTCGAACTGACCTTTCACCGCCAGAATGGGGATGCCGGTGATGTCCGCCTCCGGATCGTAGTCAGGCGGCATGAGGCTGCCCTTGAAGACCAGCACGCCGAAACACCGATCGCGGCGCCAGGCCGCCGCCGCGGTCGCGTAGATGCAGGATGTCGAGTGCCCGAAGCTGAAGAAAGGCGCCTGCTTGATTTCGGCATAGCCGGTGCTTTCGGCGACGGCGTCGAGCACCTTGAGGAAGATCTCGGGCCCCGGCCCGGTCTTGTAGTTGAAGATCCCGTCGATGCCCGCGCGGATGATGGCCAGTTTCTCGGCCTCGCACGCCTTGCGGATGGCCGGGTCGTCGGCGATGTAGGCTTCTCCGCCGATGAAAACCCCGCGAATCCGCTCGGCCGTGGGCGGGATCCACACATAGGCGGTGCAGGTCTTGCCATCCGGCCGCGCCACGGGAACGGCCCACTGGTACACGGCGTCGCCGCGGGCACCGCCGGCTGCCAGGATCGCCAACCCCACGCACAATATCTCCGTCAACTTCTTCAACGTCCGCATTTCAACCTCCTGCCATTCAGCACCCAGAGGGCTCTCAGAAATACACCGGTAGTCACTCCGGGATCGCCCTTCTCCAGCCGCGACACCGTGCGTCTCTCAACATTCATACGCTCGGCCAGATTTGCCTGACTCCACCGCCTCCGCACACGTGCCGTCCGCACGCGTTCGCCAAAGACGTGAAGCTGCTTCGTCACATCCTCCGGATGGTATTGATGTTCCATATAACGCTCCTAATGGCGCTTTTAGTACTGTATATACGACATCAAGTTAAGATATAGTCGTCACAGTCAGGCTTGATTCAATCAGCCGTCATTCCTTGATCCCCTGCGCTGAAAGGCGCACGTCGAACGACTCGTCCCGGGCACGGCCCGTCATTGCGAGCTGCCGACCCGTGAGTGTGAGCCACACAGACACGGTCAGCACCTCCGTGTTGCCCTCCACGACCTTGCCGGGTCTGAAGGTCACGCGCGGACGAACATTCACCATGCGGCCGGCCACGTCGAGCACGGCATCCGCCTCGCAATAGGATATCTGCATCGCGCCAGGCTTGCCGCGCGGGTTCTGTTGCTCGATGGATTCCTCGCGCAGCGGGCCGAGCGACTTGACCGTCAGCGTGACAGCCGGCTTGGCCCCCGGCTCGATCAGCTCCCCCAGAATGCGCCGGTCCTGCTCGCCGTGCGGCTGCACGAGCTGATCGCAGGCGATTGTGAAGGCGCCCGTCGGCCCTTTCGGCCCCCACGCCACACGGCCCGACGCCGGTCGTCCGTAGAAGAAATTGGGCCAGAATCGGGCGGGATCCGCGTGCCGGAACTCGGCATCGGCGGTGATCCAGCGCGGGGCGGTCGGGCCGAAAACGTAGGTCGCGCCGTCAGGAACGACGAGTGCCTGGCCGGCGCGCCGGGCATCGCGATCGAACGTCAGCCGGGCCCGTCCGGTTTGAACGTCGGCCCTGGCCGGCGTCGTGGGCTTGGATAGATCCAGCACCAGGAACCACCCGTCGACAATCCCCCCGCCAAATTGCGGTTGCATGGCCCTGACCGTGGGTGTGGGCGTAACCAGTCCGTAGTTCTCCCCGTCCTTGCCGGCGCCGCACAGGAAGACCGCGCGGCCCTTGCCGCCCGGCGATCCGGTCACAATACCCCAGGCGCACCCGTCGCCGACCTGCGCCATGCCGGCGCCGGGCACGGTCGAAGCGAACCGCACGCCGCTCAGGTCGGGCGTCAGCACCGCGGCATAGTACCCGCCCGGCTCGCTTGTGGACAGCCGGTTGGCGGTCTGCCGCAGCCCCCAGGCGCTGCCGCCGGCAAAGCACGTCGATCCGTCGTCGGCTTCGCCGGTGCGCTCGATGCCGGCCCCGTTGGCCTTGCGGCCCCACTGCGAGCACCAGAGCGTCCACCCCACCGCCTGGTAATTCTCCGGCTCGATGCGCATCAGGTACGCAAAACTCGTGGCCCCGGCGCCGGCCGTGGTCAATCCGCAACCCTGGCCGATATGCCGGTGGATGTCGGTCGGTTGGCAGTGGCCCACCGAGTTGCCGCCGTCGGACCACAAAACCGCGATGATGTTGCCGTTGCGGTCGTGACTGACCCGCCGCACGGCCGTGTCGGAAACCAGCCGCAGCGAGTCGAGCCCCACGAAGGGTCCGCCCCAGTCCATGAGCTGATACCGCAGTCGCCCGTCGGGGTGCTTGATGTTGAGAATCGGACACCGCCACGGTTCGCGGCCCGTGCTCCAATGGTGCTCGCCGCCAAACACGATCTCGCCGTCGAGCGGGCTGACCGAGTTGCGGTCGCCCAGTCCGCCCTCAACCGCCACCGCGCCGAGCAGCTTGCCGCGGGCGTCATACGTACGAAGATCGGCCAGGCTGGCGGCCAGCGTTCCGTCGCGGCGCAACATCAGGCGCGGGGCGTAGGCCGGGCCGTTGACGGTCCGCACCCACTCCGCGCGCGCGAGGTCGGATGACAGGCGGGCCACGAAGGTTCGGGCGCACGGCGGACTCTTGAGCCCCTGCACGCCCACTGTAACCTCGTCCGTATCGGCGGCCAGGCGCGGCGCGCCCGGCCCGGCACGGCCCGCCACGTAGATACCGCCATCGGGCGCCACCTTGCAGGCTGTAATCGCGCCGCTTCCCCAGCCCAGTCGCGCCGCGGCTACGATGCGCTCCAGCTTCGGGTCGAGCACGACGACAAACCCGGTCACGCCTTCGTCGGTATACCGAACCGCCTCGTAACGCTGCCGGCCGGTCTGGTCAAGGAGCGGCTGCTTCGTCTTGCGGTCCACGATCGGTTGCGGCACGTGAGGCGGCGGAGGCGTACCGTCATGGCCCAGCACTCCGGTTCGTACCGCAAGCTGAAAGTCGCCGCCGATGGTGTTGCCGACCAGCACGAGGCTGCCGTCCTGACGGAACGCGCCGTCGACGAGCCACTCGTTGCCCTTGCCGCCGAGGAACCCGGCCGTGATGACTTCGGCCCGGTCCGCGCGATCGGGCCAATAGAGCAGCGGCCCGCCGTCGATAGCCTTCTGCGTGCGCTGCTGTCCGGGCGGCACCACCGGTTGTGGCGAGGTCGGTGCGTCCGCCGCGAACACACCGGCTGTGCCGAGCACAGTCACCACGGCCGTCAACCAGATACCGGCGTCGACCCCAACTGTAAGGCAATCCTGTCTCTTCATGGCAATCTCCTACCAGCAACCCAGCCGGCCGAACTTTGGCGGTCCGGCCATCTTTCCGAACACAATCTTCTTGCCGTCGTAACTGACGGTCTGCCTGCCGACGGCAAGACTACCGCCCATCGCCACAGGTTTCGCGCCCGTGCCGCCCACCTGCAGAACATGCAGCTTCGCGCCACCGATATCGAACACGTCGGCCCCCGTCATCGGCAGGCCGACCGTCACGATCAACGCGTCCGCGCCGCCGGCCTTGCTGAAATCGACGCCCAACGCCATCGTGCCGGCCGTCAGTGTGCCGGAACCGTCCTCAGCCGGCTTGAAGTGCGTCGTCGCTGCCTTGTGCGGACAGGACGCCATGATGCGGCGCTCGCCCTTGCCGTACACCATGAACGCGTGCGGATCGCGCGCCCGGAAGGTCGCGTCGACCAGGATGTCGTCATCGGTACCGGTCCACTGGTTGCGGAACAGGTACATGCCGAACGTGTCATCCCAGTGCACACGCGGCATCAGTTCGGACGGGTTGGCTTCCTTGACCCCGATCGGCCAGTTCGCCAAGGCGAGCACGGCCCGATGGGGATAGCGCGACGGGGTATCGTACATCCGCGCGGCCGGGTCGGTCTCGAGGATGTGGTTGAACGACCACAGCGCGGCCGGCTTCAGCTTTTCGGGGATGATGCCGAAGCCCTGGGCGAACTGGCCGCCCCGCGAAAGGCCATCGCGATCCGAGCGCCCGCCTGTGCCCATGTAGCCCGATCCGTAGCCGCTCGGCCCCGGCAAGGTGTAGTACGGCTCGCCCTTGACCATGACCATATCGTGCACTCGGATCATCGTGACCGCGGCCGCGTTGGGGCGCGACGTCACGAAGTCCTTGCCGCCGGCCACCCGCCAGGCCTGGATGGCCGGGATCAACGCCGTGTCCGAACCGATGCCGCCCGGGCCCTTGCCTTCCCAGAACATGCCGCCGTCACCGAAGCCCTGAGTCAACTGCCGGACGATGGCCTTCTGGCTGTCCGCCATCAACGCCTCGATGCGCGAATTGTCCACGCCGGCGTCCTTCCAGACCGCCAGCAAAGCCAGTGCGCCGCCGCCAATCTGGCAGCCCCAGTGGTTGCTGCCGGGACCGTGGCGCATGCCCTTGACGAGGTAGTCGAGCGCGAAGCCGCCGGGCCCCTTCTGGATGGCCTGCGCCACCTTGAGCCGGAACGCCTCATCCCAGCCGTCGTACCCCAGGTCGTAACCCATCGCCACTGCGCCCAGCGAGGGCCCCGCGCGCAAGGCGCCGTTGGGCTTCACGAAACCGTAGCGCGGATCGATATCACCGGCGCTGGCAAGCGCCAGCTCCATGGCCTGCTTGCTCAAATCGGCGTAGCGCTTATCCCCGGTCAGGTGGTACAGCATCGCGTACCCGGCCGGATGGAACATGGTTAGTGCCTTGCCTTCGGCCGCGTCGCGGGCCCCCGCGCCCGGGGCCGGAATCATCTCCGGCATCGCCTTGCCTTCGGCGCCGTCCAGTAAATGCCCCAACCGCTTGACAATCGCCTTGCCCTCGGGCGTGGCCGCGCGCTTGCGGATTTCGGGAAGATCCGCCTTGCGGAAGAATAGCCGTGGGTGCTCTCCCGGCTCGGGCGCCGTCCACCCCGTCACCGGCGCCGGCCAGGGCGCATCCGCCCATGCCGTAACCACACCTCCCGCCAGCACTCCGACCGCCAACATGCGTGCACCTGCGTTTTTCATCGTTCGCACATCCTCACTTAGTCATTCCCTGTTGCACTGTCAACATAACACACGCCGGGTGCCGCCGCTTGCCCGTGGCGCCGTCAATCTTCTCCACGTGGCCGCTACCGCTATTGACCCGTCCGTTACCGCCGACGCGCTGATGGTCTGTCCCTTGTCCGGTCTGGGACGGCTCGCTCAAGTTCTGGGATACGGCATCCGGGCGGCTGGTCGCGGACGTGCCGCGCATGGGGATCGCCGGCGAGACCGTCGAGGGGCTCCGGTTCAGTGCCGACGGGCGGACCTTGGTGGCAACAGGCGCGGATAGAGGCCCCTCCCACACGAGCGCCGAACTCTACGACATGCAGTCGGGCGAGCGCGTAAGCAGCCTGGACCGGGAGCGCTCCGGCGTATGGACAACCGCCATCGCGGTTTCGCCCGACGAGAGCCGCCTGGCCGTGGCGTACAGCGACCGCAGCGTCGAGATCCGCAGTGCGGACGGAGCGCCGATCTCCCAACGCATCGAGGGCTGCGGGTTCGTCTGCAGCCTCGCGTTTGCGCCCGGCGGCAAGCATCTGGCGGCGGGCAGTCCCGATGCCGGGCTGACGGTCTGGGACGCCGGAACGGGCGCGAGGGTGGTGGGAATCGCGGACTTCGCCCCCCGCGACGTTGAGTTCACGCCCGCCGGCGACCGCCTCGTGGCCATGGGCTGGGATGGTACCGCACGGCTGGTGGCGTTGCCGGGAGGGGACACGCTGCGCACGTTCTCCGGCACCGAGGGGTTTCTGTGGACGCGCCCGGTCGCGGTCAGCCCTGACGGACGGTACATCGCCACCGAGACCGCCAAGGGACAGGCTATCTGGACGGAAGCGGAGCATATTGAGGCGGTCAGCGCAATGTCATAAGACTTTGCCGGGCGGTTGCTTGCGCAAAGGTGCGCGAACTTCTTCAACCATTTCAAGAAATTTACCCCCCCTCGCTCCTTCATGGTTGCCCGTGGCGCCGGCAATCCGCGTGTGGGGATGTCCGTGTGAATGCCTGTCAGGGCGCCAGCACGTTCAACAAGGCGGCCGCGCGCTGGGTTTCGGCGGTATCGGGCAGGTCACGGACCACGGCGCGCAACCGATATTCCCGCTCGCGGATACGTTCCACCCAGAGCTCGTGCAGCGTCGGCGTATGCGCGATCTCGCGAAAGCACGGCTGCAAGCGGAAGTCCGGCGGCCGTTGCTCGGTTTTCGATTCGATGCGGAACTCGGCAAGTTCGTCGCCGCGCCTCGCGTTGAAGCCGCCGGCACTGCGCAGCGTCCAGCCGTTGCCGCCCGGCGAAGTCCGGACCACAATGACATGCCTGCCCTTCGTGACCCGCACCGCGAAGGGATGCGCGGCCAGGTCGCTCAGCGGCGCGCGGTTGCCCTCCTTCAGCCGGTCATAGACCATCTCGCCGTCCACGTACCAGCGCATGAAGTACTCGCACGTTGCGTTGACATACAGATACCCGTCGGTCGGACACTCGATGGCCGCGAAGGCATAGGCGGCGAACGGTTGCACGGCCTTCAGGTATTTCTTGTCGTAGGCGGGCGGCTCGCCGGCAAGCGTGTGAACGAGGCATCCAAGATCCAGCGTGTAGTCCTCCACGGCAAACGGGAACAGGGGCAAGGTCTCCCCATCCACCGTCAGCGTCTCGGGGATCTCGCGCATCCGCTCAGGGGGCAACAGCGTGGCGTGGCCGGGCAACGGGCCGAGCACCTGCCAGCGCGTCGGCCAGTCGATGTCCCGCAATGCGCCCCTGGCCAGCGCATTCGTTACGTTAACCGGCGGCAGGATTTCCCGCGCTTTGACCGTGTAGAACTCGGGGTCGACACGCAGCACGTAGGGATACAGCCCGGGCGCCAGCCGCAGGCGTTCGCCAGGACCCACCTCGACACCGCCCAGCCATTGCGAAACGCCGTCGCGGTCGAGCGCGGGCATGACGATACGGTCGCGGGTGTTGTCCAGCAGCGTGAACAGCAGACCGCTTTCCGTGGGACTGCTGATGCCGCGCGGATCGACCCACGTGGAGAAGGATGGCGTAATGTCGCCGGTGCCCTGCAACTCGCTCGTGCGGTAGTAGGCCGGCGGTTCGTTGTAGGCCGACTGCCGGTCAAGCGGCTGGAACATCGTGTCGATCCCCGCCGGTGCGGTCCCGGTGCGCGCCGCCGACAGATCCGCCGGTTCGACGACCCGGTCCGCCGGGAACGGCCCGGCGCCCAGCCAGAACCGGGTCGGCCGCTCGTTCATCAGTTTGCCTATGGGCACATCGCCGGCCGGGCTGAATGGCCCCCCGGGCGCTACCGCGCGCGGCGGCGACATGCGCGGCTCGTTGCCGATCGTATGGAACAGGACCCTCGCCAGTTCCGCTTTCTCGTACTGCCGCCCCTCGGGAGTCGTCACCGCGACACAGAGAAGCGAGCCCGGCGAACGCAGGAACATGCGGCCGCCCGCGAAGACCGGCGGCTGGGTCGTGCCGGGTTCCACGTCCTGGCGCGCGACGAGTTGGAGCTTCGCGTCCGCGGTGACCACCGCGATCTGGTTCCGCGAATTGTCGGACCGCCCGCCCAGGAGGTAGAGATACCGGCCGGCGACCACGGGGCTCGACAGGTTCAGCGGACCGTAGCAGTAGAGGTCGTCCATCACGGGCTTGAGCCGGGCGATCCAGCGGCCGTCGCGAACGTCCTGCACGTTGACTTCGGCACGGGTATCCGGATTGTGAGGCGTATGCGTCAGCGACGAGTGCCACGTGAACAGGTACTTGTCCGTGCCCAGGCCGGGCGCGAACACGTTGCCGAATCCGCTGCTGCCGTAGTTGCTTTCCCAGGCGTGCGCGTTCCCCAGCTTGCCGTCGCGTTCCCAGACTCGCAATGCCGTGTTCCGCGCCTGTGAGGTCAGGTGCAGCATTCCGCAACTCGCGTGGACGCGGTGCGGCCCGTTCATGACGTTGCGTATCGCGGCGCCATCGCGGTCGGTCATCTGCAGCTCGCAATCCAATGGCGGCAAGGGCTTGCCCGTGGCGCCGTCCAGCAGGTGGCCGGTGCACGTGAGAAGCGCACTCGCATCGCCCGTCGTGAGATCGATCCCCGATCCGCTCGCTCGCCCCGGAATGTCGCGCCGCCAGATATCCGTGCCCGTCACGTGATCGAGCGTGAGGACGCGCACCACGGGGACAGCCTGTCTCCCTTCCCCCTGCGCGGCCTGTCCCTCCACGACCAGGCGAGTCCCGCACGCCCACAGTCGTGCGCCAGGCAGTTCCGTCTTGACGCTCCAGCGCAGGGCGCCGACTGCATCGAAACACGCCACTGTACCGTAGCCGCTGACGAAGGTTGCGCCGTCACCCACGGCCACGGCCGCCCCAGCGGCGGGGGATTGGCCCCGCGCGGGCGGCGGCACGTCGCCATCCACGGTGCGCGACCAGCGCAACGCCCCCGTCGCGGCGTCGAGGCACGCGAGCGTGCCGGCGCCGTGCGTGACGAATACCGCATCCCCGACCACGACCGGCCGCGTTCCGCCACCCAGTTCCTCGCGGCGCCACGCCACGTTGATCCCTTTTTCGATGTCCCACACCAGCGGCGGAGCGGGATCCGGGAAGATGTGCGGGTGCGATTTCGGGATGCGCAGTGGCTCCAGGCCAGGCGTGGCAGGCTTGCGTGTCGTCACGGCCAGGCGGAACCAGGCAAGCTGGTAGTCGTTGTGCAGGCGAACGCACAGACGATTGTCGCCCGTGGCCAGGTCCATCGGCACGAACTGCCGGCCCAGCGAGCGATACCGCCAGGTACGTTCGCGATCGACCCACACGAGGCGGTCGTTGACCCACAGCTTGGCGAAGTCGCTGGCCTCAACGCTGAGCCAGACCTTACATGGCCGTTCCGAACGCAGCACCGCGGCGCCATACCACACGGCCCCGTTGTAGCGCGGGAAGAACTGGCTGCGTTCCCACGGCGCCCCAAGCCGCATATCGGTGCACGTCACCGCCTGCCAGCGTTGCGTCGAGGGGCCGTATCCGGCATCCGGCAACACCACGACATCCGGCGCCGCGGCCCCGTCGTGTTCGAGACCGCGGACCTGGTGTGACGGCCCCAGCACGTGCCACCGCGGCAGGAACGTCCAGCCGTCGGCGTCCGCGGGGAGCACGTTTGCGCCGTCCTCGGTCACCGCCGCCGCGTTCACGCCATAGCTTGGACTGTCACCCACGGTCTCCGGAACGGCTTCAGGCAGCGTCGCCCCGGGTTCCGGCAGCGCCGTGACCAGCCGCGTCGCGACGCCAAGCAGGGCGTCGACATCCGCATCGACAGGCGCCGGTCGATCGGTCTGCCGCAGGGCGTCTTCGCAGGAAAGTGTTTCGTTCTCCAAGGCAAGGTGCAGCGCGCGGATCTGATGCAGCGCCGTATTGATGTTGGCCACACTCGGGCCGCCCTCGGGCAGCCGCACCTGCTCACGCAACGGCGCGCGGCGGTCCAGCAGCATTCCATCCACCGCGCCCGCGTACGCGCCGAAGGCGCCTTCCGCGGCGTAGCGGCCGATCACGAGCTTGCCGCCGCGCCCGCCGATCGCACCCTCGTAGCGAGTTTCGGGCACGGTCACAACTTCCGAATCGTCGCCTCGCGGGTTGTAGTGTTTGCCCTTTACCTCGCCGCCGAATGAGGCCACGTAGCGGCCACGCAGCTCGTTACGATCCAGCCGCGCGTCGATGGCGAAACTCACCGTCAACGGCTCGTGCTGCGTGTGCTTGCCCCGTCCCCACGGCATCCACCCATCCTGGTGCAGGTAGACCACCAGCGTTCCGTTCAGATGCCCGTCGTCATACGCCAGCCCCGCGGGCTCGGCCTCGTGAAAGCCGGCGACCCAGCCAAACGACTTGGCCGTGGCCCGCGTGAACCGCGTCGCGGGAACCTGAAGCCGCACCGTGATTGGCGCGCGCGATACGCGGTGAGGCTTGGGACTGCCCGTCTTGTCCGGCACGAAGGCGTCGTCCCAGTACACACCGTCCTCCAGCACAAGGTCCAGCAGGCATGCGTCGTCGCGCACCTCCGCCTCGACGGCGTAGCGCACATGCCGCGGCTCGGAGAATCCGCCGATGATGAACTTGTCCCACCACTGTACGGGCGTGCCGGGCGGCTGGCGCTCGGCCATGACGCGATCCAGCCGGAAGGCCACGTTCAACTCGCCGGTCAGCCGTCTGGAATCGAGCGCGAGCTTGCGCGCATCGGCCGGGAAGCGCAGGTTCGGCCGCCAGCACCCGTAGGTGCAATTGCCGTGATAGTACCCGCGCCAGTCCTTCATGTTGCCCTGGTGCCAGCCGGGCACTTCGCCATAGCCGGTCTTCCATGCCCCTTGCGTGCGGCGCAACGTGAGCCACAACTCGTCGCTGTCCGCGCCCTCGTCGAGCCGCAACAGCACGTCCTCAACGGCAGGCCGTCGTGCCGCTTCGGCCAGCAGCGCCTCGCGGCGGGCCAGCAGCGATCGGTAGTCGGTGTCCGTATCCGCGCGCAACCCGGCGCCGGCCGTCAGAAGCGTGACCAACACCGCCCCCGCATGTCGCAGTCGTGCCATCGTCAGTCCGTCCGCACGTCGATGCGGTTCAATCCGTGGAAGCGGCAGAAATCGATCACCGGCACCACGTGGCGCCAGGGAATACCGCCCTGGACATCGAGTCGGATACGACGGTTCGGCGTCGTCTGCGCCACCTCGCGGAGGCGCCGTTCCAACAGCACCCGGTCCAGCACCTCTTCGCCGATCAGGACATAGGGCTCGAACCGCTGTTCGTCCGGCTTCGGATCCTTCCTGACAAGGCGGGCGATCTCCCGTTGCTCCGCCGTGAGACCGGCCGGCATTGCGGCCGTGAGGACAATGACGAGACGCTCGGGCTCCTTCACCTCGATTTCGCCCGCGCCCGAATCGGGCACCTCGATGGCAACCTCCTTGTGCGGCTTCTGCAGCATCGATGTCACCAGGAAGAAAATCAACAGAATGAACACACAGTCAATCAGCGGCGCCAGCGGCACGCCGGCCTTCTCCTCGTGCTGCAGCGAACTCAGTTTCACTTGCTCTCTCCCCTCATCTTGTTCAAGGCATATTCCGCGGCCCGCCGGACTTCCGGATGATTGTCGCTCAGCAGCGCCTCCACGTCAGCCAGCGCCTCGCCGGCCGCGAGATCGCCCAGCGCGACGACCGCGCACGCCCGCACTCGCGGATCGCGGTTTCCCAGCAGCGGCACGAGCGCCGGCACGGCGCGCCGGTCGCCAAGCCGGCCAAGTGTCTCCGCCGCCAGTTCCCGCACCGTTCCTTCGCCATCGGCCAGCATGGCCATTACGGGCTCGACGAAGGCCGGGTCGCCCAGGCGCCCGGCCGACCAGACCGCGGCGCTGCGCACGGCGTGGTGCGGATCTCCCAGCGCGCCGCGGACCTGCGCCGCGGCCTTCGCGCCGCCCACGCAGCCGAACGTCCAGGCCAGGCCCTGCCGCACACGCGGATCGGGATGGCCGGCGGCCGCATCGAGCCGCGCCAGGGCTTCCGCGTCGAAGCCGGTCGCGATCAGTGCGGCGAGCGAACGCCGGGCTTCGACGGATCCCGTCGCGAAGCCCTCAACCAGCCAGGATACGTCAACGCGTCCCAGCTCGATCAGCGTATCCCGTATGGTCTTCTGGTGAATGTCGATGTCGTGGTTGATCCAATACACCATCGGCGGGACGGCGGTCGCGGCGGGGAACTCGACCATCAGGGCGGCAACGGCGTCGATCTGCGTCGGCAACCGGTGCGATTCCAGCCTCATGAGGGTCTCGCCGATCGAGCGGTAGGCGCGCGATCGGTCGCACCAGACGAGCGCCCGGTACATGACAGCCAGCTTCGACTGGAAATACGCGTCGACCAGATGGCGCTTGAGATGCTCCTCGATCGCACTGAAAGCGCGCGCGTCGCCCGTCGCGCCGAGGGCCAGACAGGCCCGCGCTTCGACGCTGTTCCCCGCAATGTCCGGCCGGCCTTCGTGCGTGATGAACGGCAGGATGCGGTCGATGTGCGAGACATCCGGCACCCTCACGAAGGACAGCAGCGCCATGCTCTGGACGTTGCGCCACGCCGCGGGGTTGTCGCCCGGACCGGCCATGGCAAGCACGGGCAGAAGCGCGCCGGTCAGGTCCCTGTCGGCGACGAAGGCGAGGGCTGCCAGGCAATCGGCGGCCCTCGCGTAGGCACGCTCGGCGGCGCATCTTCGTTCCTCCGCTGCCCGTTTCACGTCCGGCGCGCCGTCGCCGCTGTCCGCCGGCCGGTGCGCTTTGATGGTCTCGATACGGGCCCGGAACGCTGACAGCACCGTATCGCGTCCGCGCGCATCGCCGAGCAGGCACAACACCATCGCCGCCTCCAGGCGCAACTCCGCCGCGCCATCGCGCAGGGCGGCAACGCAGTCCGGGATGGCCTGTCGGACGTCGCCGAGCCCGGCCGCATCGAGCGCGGCGGCCGCGTCGGTCTTGGGTCCGGCCACCACCAGGCGTTGCCCGAGAAAGTCACGCAACGCCGTCATGGCGCGCAACCGCGGCGACGGCGCCGCCTTCAAGAGCCGGTTGAGATCCTGCCGCCCGTCCGGCGTATCGAGCAACGCCAACAGGCGTGCGCGCAGGCGATCCCGCTGGTTGGCGGGAACGTGGTCCGCGGCCAGGAGCAGCGAACGGACCGATGCCGTGCCCGGTATGGCCACCAGCATGCTCGCGGCGCGCTCCTGAACCGGCGGCAGGGGCACGGATACAACATGGCCGCCGGCATCGCGCCACTCGATGGTCGTCCCGTCCATCTCCAGGATGCCGCACAGCGGTTCGGCCGCGGCGGCGCCGAGACCCGCGATCGGCCGCTGCACGGCACGGCGCACAACGTCGGTTGGATCGGCAAGCAGCATGACGATCCCCGGCGTGGCATTCGTGTGCCCGCCCCGCACAAGCCCTTCCGCCGCCGCGATCCGCAGCTCGGGCTCCGCCGCGCGCAGGAGCGACTCCAGCGCCTCGCGCGCCCGGTCGGAAGACACGTAACCCAGCGCATCCGCCGCGGCCTGTCGCGCCACGCCGGAGTCGAACTTTACGGCGGCGATCAGCACATCCATGGCCGGCTCGCCGATCTCGGCCAGGGCATGGGCCGCCGCGTTCGCGAGCGCCTCATCGTCGCCCCGCATCGCGGTATCGAGCGGCGGCACCGCGCGCGGATCGCGAATCGTGCCCAGCGCCTGCGCCGCCAGGCGCCGCAGCTCGGCGTCGGCGTGCGCGTCGGCGAGCACCGCGCCAAGCGCCGGCGTGGCCGCCGGATCGCCGATGCGGCCGAGCGCCACGGCGGCCGCCTTGCGGACGTCGAGCCGGATATCGGCGAGCAGCGCCACGAGCCCGCCGGTGGCGGCCCGTTCGCGGCGGATGCCGAGTTCGGAGGCCGCCGCGAGGCGCGCTTCAGGCTCGACGGCGCCGAGCTTGTCGATGAGCCCCGCGCCATCCGACCCCGGCGACGCTGCCTCACGCCGCCCGCACGCGCAGAACAGCGCCATGGCCGCCGCCAGCGCGGCCGCCCCGCGGACGACCCGTGCGCACAGGACCACCCGGCCCCGCATTTGGCCGCGCAACTGGCCCCTTGTTCCGGGCATGCTCCCGACGTTGGCGAGCGGCGCCATCTACTCGTTCTCCTCCGCCCGTCGGCCGGCGTAGACGCAGAGCGAAAAGCCCGTCCGGCCCCACGCGTTCTCCAGCTTGAAGAGCACCGCGTTCACGCCCTTCCGCAGGTGAACCTTGGCGTGCTTGCGGTCGGGCACCCACGGATGCGGCGTCTTGCCGCTGGTGTACACCTCTTCGCCGTTGATCCAGCATTTGCCGTAGTCGTCACTGCCGAAGATGCAGAAACGGGTCTGTTCCTCGTCGCACCACAGTTCCGTGTAGGCATACCAGATGGCCCATTCCTTTGGCGGAGTCGGAATGAAGCAGACGCGCCGGTCCGTCGCCAGGAACTCCCAGCGGATCGGCTGCTGATCCATTCCGACATAGCGGGCATCGAGGTCGATGCCGGTGAAGCCGAGCCGCGGGTCGAGGCTGGCCTCGGGCGGGAACTTCTCTTCGAGGTTCCGGCGACCGGGATTGGGGAACGGTCCGATGACGTACCACATGTTGACGAACATCCAGCGCGTCGTCTCGCCGCGCGAGACGATCTTCCGACCGGGAAGGGGCATGGCCTTGCTCAGGTCGATCCCAAGATCGACGGGAAGTCCCAGTTCCTTCTTTGTGATCGGGCCGTCGCCGCGTCCCCACTCGTGTTCGAACGCGCGCGGGTCCATCCCCGTTTCGCCGCGAAACAGATCGTCGGGCCGTTCGATCACGGCCTTGATGTTGTACATCTGGGCGACACCTTGAGCGAAATCCCATTCGGACCAGGTGCCGAGAATCCCCGGCTCGAGAATGGCGGCCAGGTCCAGCATCCGTCGCCCGGCGCCCATCATGCCGCGGAGCTCGGTCTTGACACCGGACAACGCTTCCTTGAACTCCGCCATCGCCGCGTCAGCGGTGGAGGCGATGCGCGGCACGATCGCGCCGGGATCGAGATCGGGGTGTTCGGGCGCCACCACGTCCGTGGCTTCATAAGCCTTCCGCAGGGGCAGATGCTGCAGGCGCGCCAGCTCGCTGGCCCGGAATATCCGGTACAGGTCGTGAAGACGCTGGTCCAGAATCCGGGCGGTGTCGTAGAGCGCGGTCAGATCCTGCCGCTCCAGTTCCGAGGACAGGGCCGCCCGTTCGTGCGGCTGCGGATCCGCCGTCGCGAGCGCCGCCAATGGCTCGGGGGTTCGTGTCGACGCGGCATACTTCTCGTAGCGGGCGTCGCGGACCCGTTCCATCAGCCCCAGCATCTCGCGCAACTTCACGATGTCCGTACGGGCATAGCCGGCCTCGGTCTCCAGCAGACGCCGGGCGAACGCGATGGCCTCGTTGCCCTCGGCCACGACCGGCGGCGGCACGCGCTTCGGGCGCGCCCACGCAAACCAGCCGAACCAGCCGAAGTACGATCCCGCGCACAGCAGCGCGGACAGGAGGAAGAGGCCGCCGGACAACAGGTAAACCTGCCGCCGCTTTCGGGCCAGTTGGAGGGGCGTGGTCGTCATGCATTTACCTCAATCCGTCGTCCGTACGCCAACGCGGTTAAGTCCCAGAAACTGCAAGTGGTCGAGCATGCGCGAAACATGCCGGGTCGGTGTATTCCGATCCACGTCCAAGCGCACCTTGCGGTTCGCGTCCTTCGCCACCATGGCCGTCAGCCGTTTGTGGAGCAGCGTCTGCGTCATCTCCTCGCCATCCATGACGATCAGCGGATCGCCGTAAGGTGGCCGCGGCGCCGTCATTTCGACGATGATCGTGTCGTACTGCGCCGTCGTCTCCTCGGCCGACGCCGCATCCGGCAGCACGATGCCGATGTCCTTGTGCGGCTTCTGCAACATCGAGGTCACGAGGAAGAAGATGAGCAGGATGAAGACGCAGTCGATCAACGGCGCCATCTGGATCTCGTCGCCTTCCTCTTCCGAATCCGCCCGCACCTTCATTTCGCCCCGCCTCCCCGCGCCGTCTTCCAACGCCCCTGAACCATGGACAACACTTCCTCCAGTTCGTTGGCGATGAGGTTAATGCGGAATTTGAAGAGGTTGAACGCGAACAGCGTCGTGATCGCCACGATCAGGCCGTAGATCGTGGTCAACAACGCCTTCTCGATACCGCCCGCCAGCATGGCCGGGTTGCCCATCTCGCCGGCGAGGGCCACGTCGCGAAAGCATTCGCGAATGCCGACGACGGTTCCGAGCAGGCCGATCAACGGCGTGAGGCCGGCGATCGCCGCCAGCGGAAAGCACATCATCCGGTGCAGGTCAAGGTCGCGCGAGGCCAGTTCGTTGACCGTCGCTTCCCGTTCCTCGCGCGGGGCGTCGCCGGCATCGGCCAGGTAGAGCAGCACTTTGCCGAGCGTGCTCTTGCGGTCGTGCCGGACCGCCTCGCGCAACGCGCCGGCATCGCCCTGGTCCAGTAGCGCGCCGAGCTTCTTGAGCAACGCGGCCGGGAGGATGCGCTTGCGCGTCATCCGCAGCGCCCGCTCCAGCACGAAGGCGACGCCGATAATCAGCAGCGCGTCGATGCCGTACATCGCGCTGCCACCCGCCGTGTGCAGGTACTTGAGGTTCTTCCAGGCGCCCGCGAGCCTGGTTCCCGCCGGCGCGGTCGGGCTTTGCGCGGAGATGTCCACCGCCGAAACGCCTGCCGGCGCGGGCGCCGCCTCCTGGCCCTGCGCCACCCATGTTCCGCCCGCCGCCAGCAGGAACGCCGTCATCCCGATCGCCACCCTCATGCCTCGCCCTCGTCTCATTCCTCGTTCTCCCTTCTGCTCGTTACGCGCCGATTTCCGTGCCGTCCCCGACACGCGACACCGGACACGTCCTTTTCGCGGTTTGCCTGCACTACTCGATGATCGCCCTCGTACCGTCGAATCGTATGCGTGCGTCTCCGACGGCGACAAGACTGTCCAGCCCCGTTCCCGAAACCACTCTGACCTCGGGCGGCGGGACGCCGCGCTGCAACGTCAGCACCGCGAAGTAGCCGGCGCCGGGCGGCGCGTTGGCTACGAACCCGGGCGTCTGTTCGGCTTTCGAACGCGCCAGTTCGGGGCGTTCAAGATGCGCCTTCACATCGGGTACGGCAAGGATCTTAACGTCCGACGGCGCGACGAACGTGCCCTTCAGCGAGGCGCCGTTCTGGGACGCCAGGAACGAGTAACCATCGGGGAGCACCTCCGTGCGCAGGTCGCCCTCGGCGGGCAGATGCCACAGCCACTGACGGCGCCCGCCCGCCTCGATGCGGTCGACGACGACCATCAGCGCCGGCGCGCCGCACCGGCCGCTGTAATCCACCGCCACCGCGCGCATGCCGCGCAGGAGGGGATCCTCCGTCATCGGCGACAGTTCGCTTTCGTCGACGCCCAGCCCCCGGGCCGTCAGTTTGCGTTGCCGCTCCCACGCTTCCTTCGCGCGGCCCACGATCTGCACATACACGGCGTTCAGGTCGACCGAGACGTGTCCGGAACCGTCCGCGCTTGCCGCCCAGCTCAGCGTACGCCCCACGCCGCCTTCGCTGCACAGGTTGTCGGGCAGCAGCACGACACTGTCGAGCCAGCGTTCGGCGCCGCGTCCGGTCGTCGTCCTGGCCCATTCGCGGCCGAATCCGTAAAGCCGCAGCGCGGCCGCGTTCTGCTGACTCCACCCGCCGCCCGTTTCGTGGCGGGCGTAGATCTGGAACACGATGTCGTCGGAATCCCGCCACCGGTTGCGGAACAGGTACATGCCCTTGCCCATGGCCTGGTAGGTCTTCGGGAAGTTCGTTTCGGGATGTTCCGGTTCGATCGTCGTGCCGCCGGTGACGGGGTCCAGCGGGTAGTTGACAAACAGCCACGGCAGGTCATCGAGTCCGACCTTTTCCACGATGTTCGCCCGGGTTTCCGGTCGGCCGGGATCCACCTGATTCAGTTTGTTCCATATCCAGAGAACCCCGGGCTTGTACGGCTCGGGAATGACCGGGAATCCGAGCGTCATGAACTGCACGCCGGAACCGATGCCGCTCTTCCCGTTGAACGGCTGCATGAAGAGGCTGGGAGGGGCGCCTTCCGGCTCCCGCAGGATTGCCGCCACCATGTAGCGCAGCGGGAAATGGGTGGCGTCGGGGTGGGGCGAGACCATTTCGCCGAACATGCGCTTGTATGCGGTGTGGTAACGGACGGGCGTGTCGGCGGTGTGCGTGTAGACTTCGCCCTCGGATTGGTAGCCGCCGTCGCCCATCAGTTTGCGCGCGTTGCGGTACATGGCCGTGCGGCACTGATGAAACACCTGTTGCTTGCGGGCGTCCATCCCCGTCCGCTCCAGATCCTCGGTGTTGACCCGGTTCCACACCCGCAGCCGTTGCAGGGACTCGGTCTGCTCGTCCAGCAGCGTCTGCATCTCCTTGTCGTCGTCCGTGACGAAGGAGAAGACCGTACGCACGGCGGCCATCGCGTTGCTGCCGGCGCTGTGCGCCACGAAGACCGGATACGGGCCCGCCGACAGCTTCACGATCGCGCGGTCGGGCAGTTCGCGTCCCGCCACGGTGATACAGGAGTCGCCCTGGGGCGGAAGCTCGACCCGGTAATACCCGGGGCGCGGATTGTCCACCACCGTGTGCAGCAGAAAAGACACCGCGCTGAATTCCGGCTGCTCCGCACGCAGTTCCTCCCACGGGTAGATGCCGTCGCTCGCAACCTGGCCGTCCGGCATGGGACGCATGCCGCGGTCGAAGCCGGCGACCCGCAACGGCATGCCGTTGGTCGCGAATGGCGCGCCGCCGAGCGCATCGATCCACTCGCCCGGGGCCACGGGAGAAAACACGGGGCCGCTCCAGAGCCAGTCCCGCGGCGACTCCCGGCTGCGCAGCGGGCTCGCCGACACACCGGGAGGAACGCGCTCGGCCGGCGCGATCGGGATGGCCTCGCTGCCGGGCGGCGGCGGGGGCGGCCGGCCCGGATCCATCCAGTAGGCCAGCGAGAGCATCGCGCCCCCCCCCTGGATGGGCGAATAGTAGTTGCTGTCCTCCGACCAGTTGGCGCATATGCTGAACCGCCCCATGTCCGTGGAGGTGAGATTGCTCACGCGCACCAGATAGGTCTCGACCTCCCGGCGGAAGTCTTCCGGCCAGGCGTCCCAGCACAGGTCGTATGCCAACGCGATGGTCGTCAGCCGCGGTCCCCAGACCTGGCCGAGGCTGAGGAAGCCGAAGTCGCGTTTGGCCATTTCTTCGCGCACAAACGGAATCGCGGCGGCCGCGTACGACGGGTCGTCCACGAGCCGGTACACCATGCCCATGCAGACGGGATCGGCCGCCGCGGCCATGCGCCGGAAGGCGGCCCTGCCGAACGGCGTGCCCAACCGCGCCCGCAGCGCCGGCAACTCATACGCGCGGAACAGGATGCGCGGGTGCTCATGGGGGCCAACCGGCCGGAATCCCTCCGCAATGGGCGGACGCGCCGGCTTCAGGGACGCCGTCGCGCGCCCCGAGATGTCCAGGCCGTGGTACTTGCCCGTATAGGCGCCCTCGAAACCGCCGCCTTCATTCCGCTTGAGCGTGACCTCATACTCGCCGTAGCCGCCCATGATCCACGGGTCCTCGGCGATGCCCATGCGGATCGAAAACCGTAGCGCGTCACCGTCATCCGACGCCGTTTCCACGCGCCCGAAATGCATGCCCCGGTTGACGCCGTGTCCGACGATGCGCTCCCATCGCCCGGCCCGCCGCGCCAGGTCCAGCCGCAGTCTGGTGCGTCCGGCCGGCACGTACGCCGCCACCTCCGGCTCCGCCTCGGCATCGTCCAGCCAGGGCATGTTGTTCTTGCGCTTGGCATACGCGCTCGGCGGGTTCCCGGTGTAGATGGCGCCCTCCAGTTCCAGGGCGTACTCCAGGTCGATCCTGGCCGGCGGTTCGACCGGCGGAACCGCGGCCGCCGGCCGGGTGCCGGCCTCTTGCGCGATGCGTTCGAGCACGCGATGGGGGTCCTTTTCCCGGACCTCGGCGGCGGCCTCCGAGGCCGCCGCGCCGCCAATCCGCGCCAGGGTTTCCATCCACAGGCGGGCTTCTTCCACCGAGGGCATCGCCCGGCAGGCACCGACATACGTCCGGATCGCGGTCACGCCCGGCGCCCCCAGCTTGGCGAACGCCAGGGCTGCGGCCGACTTCAGGGCCAGCGACACGGGCGCGGACAGGGTTTTCGCGGCCAGGCGCTCCGCCACCGCCGGTCCCAGCGCGGCCAGGGCGGTCGCGGCGCGTTCCGCGACCGCGGCGTACGCCGCCGGCTTGGATGCCGTCAGCTCCAGCACACGATACAAGCCGTCAAATGTGGCGGGGCCACCCCATGCCGCGAGCAGCCCCGTGGCATGCGCCAGCGCCTCCGCGCCCCGACTGCCGGTCAACACACCCGCGCAGAAGGGCGACTGCAGGGCCTGCGTGAGCGACGCCGTGCCGTCCGGCCCCAACGCGCCGACCGCTTCCGCGGCGCGCTCGCGAATCGCCGCCTCCGGATCGCCCATCGCGTACACCGCGGCCTGCACACGGAAACCGTCGTCGAACCCCAGCAACGCCGCCATCGCCTCGGCGCGAAGCCTCGCGTCGGGCTGTGTGCCCGGCGCAAGAGCGGCCAGCAGGGCCGAACGCGCCTTCTCGTCCCGGTGCTTCCCCAACGCCGCGGCCGCCATCCGCCGGACCTCGACCACCGCTTCCTCGCTCAGGACCCGGACCAGCGCATCGAGCGACTCGGGTGCGGGCGGAATCGCCGCCAGGGCTTCCACCACCGCCGTTCGCACCGCGACGTCCACGTCGTCGACCGCCAGGGCCAGCGCTGCATGCGCCACGCCGCCGCCGGCCATCCCCAGCGCCTTCGCCGCGGCCGACCGCACGTTCGGCCGCGGGTCGCGCACGCCGATGGTCATCGCATGTACGCCGCGTTCGTCGCCGATTTCGCCCAGCGCCAGCAGGCAGGCGGCCCGGACATCGGGGTCTTCGTTCTTGTGGCTCAGGGCGGATAGCAGCTCGATGACGTGGGGGTCCGGGTGCTCCCGAAGGCCGCGCACGGCCTGCTCCCGCGTCGCGGGATCCTTGAGCGCCTTGGCCAGCTCGAGCTGCGAAGTCACGGCCTCCATGTTCTCGACATCGCGTCCGCCGGCGGTGTCGCCCATGCGCCGCATGTGCATCGTCATCGTCGCCGCCACCGCCACCGCCAGGACGATCAGACTGCCGATCAACCATCGCTTTTCCTGTGCCATCATCCCACGCTACTCCTTCTCGCCGACCACGAAAAGCTTTCCCGCATCCGCCTGCACAGCCCGCCAATCGGCAAGCGCGTTGGCGTACCGGCGCTCCGCCTCGGCGGCCGCCTCCGTCACGTCCGTGAAGCGCGGGGCCATCCATATCTTGCCCCATGTGTCGCAGTCGCCCACGCCGACCTGCAGCATCAGGGGATAACGACCGCGCGCCACCCGCAGCATGGCGCCGTCCGGAAGGGGACGCCCCGCCAGCCAGGCGCGCGTCTCCAGACGCGAAGTCGGGTTCCACATGACCCCGCCGGGAGTCGGCAGGCGGAACTCGACAACGCGCTCGGCGTCGAATTCGATCACGCTGAACAGGCAGGCCGTCGTATGCCACTCCCGGTGCACCACGGCGCTGACGTCGATGGCGTTCTTGCCGGCCGTGAACTGATCGTGCGTGAACCATTCGTCGGTCAACGCCCGCGCCGCGTACGTCTTGCCGGCGAGCGCGAGTTCCCGGCCCGCCGTCACCACGGCGTTCGACGCTCCGCCCCATGCCGCCAGGAAGTCCTGTTCGACCGACCGCGGCGCCAGCGGACCCACCACGACCCAGTTCGTCGGCGCCGCGTCGGAAACGAAGGCCGATACCGGCAGATTCCCCGCGCCGTCGAGAGCGGCGACGGGCGCCACCGCCGATACCCGCGGCGCGACGGGTTCGGCCGGTGTCGCGCCGCCGATGCCGTACAACCGGTTCCCCGCCGCCACGTACTGCATCTCCAACTCGAAGGCCGGATTGCCGGGCGCGGCGTCCTTGACGGCATATTCCCACACCCCGCGGAACTCGCGTCCCGGCTCGAAAACGACCGTTCGCGCGCGCGGCCCCAGATTCGCCGCGTACAGCGCGCCGCCCGCTTTCATCAGGTCTCCGCCCGCCCGCGCGCCGAGCCGCCGCTCGTCGTCCGGCGTCAGCGGCCGGCGATAGACCGGTTCGCCCGTGTCGGCGTCGAGCACGTGCAGAACCTGCGTCGTGTCGACCGCGTACAGCAGATCGGCATCGACCAGCGGCGAACCGTCGCACGCGAAATCCAGTTGTCTGCGCCACAGCGGCTCGACCGCGATCGCCTCGCCCGCCCTGGCCGGCAGCCGGTAGGCCGCCGCGACCGATGGCGCGCCCGGTTTCGCGCTGCCGCAGTAGTACACGGTTCTCCCGGCGGCCACCGGCGATCCGGTCGCGATGGCGGGCAGTCCCACGGCCAGCGCCCTCCCGTCCGCCGCCCGCACCGCCGCGCCCCAGCTCGTGAACAGGACCAGCCCGTCGTCCAGGCGGATGCGGGCCGGCGTCCCCGGCGTCGTTCCCTTCGGCGAAGCCAGCCGCCAGGCGACCGTCCCGTCCGCCACGTTCAGCGCCGTCAACTCGCGGCCCTGTACGACCGCCAGGTCCTCGCAAAGCATGGGCGAACTCGTCGCCGGCCCGCCGGAAGCCGGCGCGACGTCTACCCGCCACACCCGGCGCCCCCCGGCATCGAAGCAAGCCACCGTGCCGCCGGCGGCCGCATATACGCGATCGCCACACACCGCGGGCGTTGGCCCGGCGGCGCTGGAGACCTTCGCCGGCAGGTCGCCCGTCCACGACACCTGCCCCTCCTGCACGCAGGCCAGACCGGCCGTGGTCTGAACATACGCCCGGCCGTTCTGCGCGGCGGGCCCCGAACACGCCTCGCCCGGCAGCGTACAGGTCCATTTCACGTTGGCCGTCCCGGACCACCGCACCGGCGGGACGGTATTCTCCGTCAGGCCGGCGCCGTCGCCGCGCCAGCCGTAGGAAGGTTGTTCGATGCGCAGATCGTAGACGTACAGAGACCCGTACCGCAGGAAGAGACGGCCATCGCAGATGACGGGGCAGGTGTTGATCTGCCAGTCCACCTCGGCGACGCCGCGGCTCTCCGCATTCAGCGGAACGGCAAACGTGCCGGCGACCCTGAATCCCCCGGCCTCGGGACGGATCAGCGTGACCACCGGCGTCGGCGCATCGCCGCCCTGCTTGGTCAGCCACCAGGCGTAGACCATACCGTCCGCGGCCCACCAGTGGCCGGGATGATCCATGGCCGCGGGCGCGAAATGGACCTTCCTGCCCGTCGCCGCGTCAAGACAGAGCAGACCGGACGCCTCGCTTTTCACGGCGCGCGGTTTCGCTTTCAACAGCGCGACCGCGGCCTCTTTGCTCTGTTTTCCGGCTTCCAGTTCAGGCTCGTCGCCACCGAAGACGTACAGCCGACCATCCAGAATGACGCCATGGGAATAGGAGGGGACGCCGCCAGGCAATGTCCATAGCACGTCGTAGTCCGAGGCGTCCGCGTTGAGTTTGAGCATGTGCAACCGCCCCGGAGGGGAGCACAGGAGGTAGCCGTCTCCGTAGATGGGCGTCATGCCCCCCTCGCCAGGACCACTCGGGAACTCCCACAGCCGCTCGCCGGTCTCGGCGTCCAGGCAGAAGACGTAATACCACGTCTGCGCGACGAGGATCGCGCGGCCGTTGTGCATGATCAGTGCCCCGGAGGTATTGCCCTGGGAGTATCTGTCCCCCGGATTCTCCGGGGACGGCTTCCTGCCGGGAAGCATCCAGGCGACCTTGCCCGTTCCGGCGTCAAGCGCCGCGATCCCCGGCATGGCGGGATCACGGCTGCTGGGATTGAGGATGTACAGGTTCTTGTGCAGCATCGGAGATTCCGGCGCGCCCCAACCCATGTTGCCCGTCCCGGAACCGATCTCCTTCCAGGCGTTCAACGTCCACTCGGTCGCCCCGGTGTCGACGTTGACCGCATACACGGTGGAGTTCGGCATCTGACCCAGCACGAGGTTGCCGTGCTTCACCGGGGTCGACCGCGCGCCCGAGAAGCGTTTCCAGTCCGAGGGTCCCATCGGTATGGTTCGCAGCTCCCGGCCGTCGAGCGTGAACACATACAGCCGCGCCGGGTTGCCGCCGATGACATACACCTTGCCGTCCTGGACCAGCGGTCCCGCGAAACCGGTCCCGACATACTTCGACCACAACGGCGCCGGCCCCCCCTCGGGCCATTCCTTGAGCAAACCCTCGCCCGCGAAATGCCCGCCTGCATTGATGCCGCGGTATCCGACCGAGTCGCCGCCCCGTGCGCAAACGGCCGCCGCCAGCACGAGCGACGCCACTCCAGCCCACATCCGCCAAACATTCTGCCTGCACATCATCGGAACGCGCCTCCTGCAACGTAAGGTAGCAGGCCGTGGAATGACCCACAACCCCTGCGCGCGGAATTCCAGCCGCGCCCGCTACTCTTTGATGCCCTGCGCCGAGATGCGCACGTCGATTTCCTCGCCGCCGGCGCGGCCCTGCATGCCGAGCTGGCGACCCGTGAGCGTGAGCCAGGCCGATACGCTCAGCGCCTCCGTGCCGCGTTCGACAACCTTCGCGGGCCGGAAGGTCACGCGCGGATGAACGACCACCGAACGGCCCGCCACGTCGAGGACCGCGTCCGCCTCGCAATAGGAGACCTGCACCGCGTACGGGTTGCCACGAGCGTCCTTGCGCGCGACCGACTCCTCGCGCAACGGGCCGAGTGACTTGACCGTCAACGTGACCGCCGGTTTCTCGGCGGACGCGAGCAGCTCGCCGAGGATGCGCCGGTCCTGCGCGCCGTGAGGTTGCGTTAGTTGGTCGCAGGCGATCGCGAAAGAGCCCGACGGCCCTTTCGGTCCCCACGTCACACGGCCCGACACCGGGCGTCCGTAGAAGAAGTTGGGCCAGAAGCGCACGGGATCGGGATGCCGGAACTCGGCATCGGCCGTGATCCAGCGCGGGTTGGCCGGGCTGAATGCGTAGGCCGCGCCGTCGGGAACGCCGAGGGCCTCTCCGCTACGCCGGGCGGCGCGCTCGCAGGTCAGCCGGCCGCCGTCGATCGTGGTGTCGACCTTGGCGGGCGGTGTCGGTTTGGACAGGTCCAGCACGAGGTACCAGCCGTCCATGATCCCGCCGCCGAATTGCGGCTGCATGGCCCTGACGGTCGGCGTGGGCGTGACGAGACCATAGCTCTCGCCGTCCCTGCCCGCGCCGCACAGGAAGACCGCCCGGCCCTTGCCGCCGGGAGATCCGGTCGCAATCCCCCAGGCGCACCCGTCGCCCACCTGGGCCATCCCGGCGCCGGGCACGGTCGAGGAAAATCGCACCCCGGTCAGGTCAGGGGTCAGCATGGCCACATAGGGCCCGCCCGGCTCGCTTGTCGAAAGCCGGTTGGCGGTCTGCCGCAGGCCCCAGGCGCTGCCGCCCGCAAAACAGGTCGAACCGTCGTCCGCCTCGCCGGTGCGCTCGATGCTCGCCCCGTTGGCCTTGCGGCCCCACTGCGAGCACCACAGGGTCCAGCCCACCGCCTGGTAGTTCTCCGGCTCGATGCGCATCAGGTAGGCGAAGCTGGTCGCCCCGGCCCCGGCTGTCGTCAGACCGCAGCCGTGGCCGATGCGACGATAAATGTCGGTCGGCTGACAATGCCCCACCGAATTCCCGCCGTCGGACCACAGGATCGCGATGATGTTGCCGTCGCGGTCATGGCTGACCCGCCGCACGGCCGTGTCGGAGACCAGGCGCAGGGAGTCGAGTCCCACGAAGGGGCCGCCCCAGTCCATGAGCTGATAGCGCAACCGGCCGTCGGGATGCTTGATATTGAAGATGGGGCAACGCCACGGCTCGCGGCCGGTGCCCCAATTGTGTTCCCCGCCGTACACGATCTCGCCGTCGAGCGGGCTGACCGAATTGCGGTCGCCCAGTCCGCCCTCGACCGACACGGCGTTGAGGAGCTTACCCTTCGCGTCGAACGTGCGCAGGTCGGCCAGACTGGCGACCAGCGTCCCGTCGCGCCGCAGGGTCAGGCGTGGGGCGTAGGCCGGGCCGTTCACGACCCGCACCCATTCCACGCGCGACAGATCGGACGAGAGGCAGGCGACAAACGTGCTCTCGCACGGGGCGTTCTTGATTCCCGCCACCGCCACCGCCACCGAAGTCGCGTCCGCGGCCAGGCGCGCCGTGCCGGCCCCGGCTCGTCCGGCGATATAGACGGCACCGTCGCCCGCGACCGCACAGGCCGTGATCGCGCCGCCGCCCCACCCGAGACGCGCGGCCGTCGCGATACGCTCCAGTTTCGGGTCCAGCGCGACCACGAACCCGGTCACGCCGTCGTCGGTGTATCCGACCGCTTCGTAACGTGTCTGACCGGTCTGGTCGGCCAGCGGCTGCTTCGTCGTGCGGTCCACCTGCGGCCGGGGAACGTACGCGGGCGGCCGGACTCCGTCCGGCCCCAGAACCTTCGCGCCCGCGGGCAGCTCGAAATCCCCGCCGATGCCGTTGCCGACCAGCACGAGAGCGCCATCCGGCCGGAATCCGCCGCCGACAAGCCACTCGTTGCCCTTGCCGCCGAGGAACCCGGCCGTCACGACCTCGGCCCGGTCCGCGCGGTCGGGCCAGTACAACAGCGGCCCGCCATCTTTGGCTTTCTGCGTACGCTGCTGACCGGGCGGCACCACCGGCTCCGTCGCCGTCGGCGCGTCACCGCCGGCCGCGCCGGCCGCGGCCGCCGACAGCGCCAGCCCGAAACAGACCTGGATTCCTACCCGTCGGCAGTCGCATCTCTTCATAGCGCTCTCGCTCCCATATCCCTGGTTTTCCGAACTTGATACTAGCAGCCTGTCAGTTGTCACACCATGTCCACAAACCCGGTAATCGATCTGTCATGCCCCGCTTTACGAGGCCTCCTTCTCCATCCGCAGCCAGCGGGCGCCGTGGGCGGGCAGGTCCACCTGACCGAAGACGGGCTCGCCGGTCAGCGCATCCCGCGCGGCGACATAGCGGAACGCCTTCGTGTCGAGGCCGACGGACCGCGCCGGGCCATCGTTGATCAGGAAGTAGTGATCCGCCGCCGGCGCCGCCAGGCGATACACAAGGGCGCCTTCGCAGGCGAACGGCGGGCGCCGCCCGCCGAGGGCGGTATGCGTCAGCAACTCCTCCATGCGGACATGGCCCGGTTTGAGACACGACAGCGAGGCGTTTGCGCCAAGCACCACCGCCGTCCCCGCGCCGAGACGACGCTCCGTGATGGCGGGCGCGCCGTTGTCGTAGCTCGCGACGACGCGCGCCGTCGTGGGGGTCATCACGGCCGTGAACCCGTCGAGCGGCAGGTCGCCGATGCGAGACGGCACATTGTTGCAGTAGCCGTACTCGTGCAGAACCGCCCCGAAAAGGCGTTCGAAGGCGCTTCCCTCCCGCGTGTCCACCAGGTGTGCGCGCTGGTCGAGCCAGGCGCCGGGCATGTCCATTACCACACGTCCGCCGGCCTTCACGTACGCCGTGAGCAGCTCGACCAGGCGGTCCGGCAGACACATCACGGCCGGCAGGTAGATGGACGCATACCGCAGGGCCAGCCCCTTCTCCAGTTGCCGCGACGTGACGTATTCCCACGGCACGTTGGCGTCGAGCAAGGCGCGCGACGCGCCGATCCGCGCATTCGTCGGTTCCCGCCGGTAGCGGTCGCGGCCTGAAATCGCGAGCGCCGCCCACATGGCGTCGTTCTCCCAGTCCTGGAACAGGCCGACCAGCGGCTCCTTGCGTGCCGCCCACAGTTCACGGCGGAAACGACACATGGCCTTGCCGATCTCGCCCACCCGTCGCGCGCGCGGGGTCACGTCGTTGTTGCGGTCGCACAGCGCGTACTCGCCCGCTTCCCAGCTTGCCTCGCGCGGATTCCAGCACCACAACCCGAACCCCTTGAAGCCCGCGCCCAGATACGTGTAGAGGAGCTGCGTCATGGTGTCGGCCGTGAACGTGAAGGCGGGCTGCAGCGGCATGGCATCCGGCACGAACGGCACCTTGCCGCCACCCGACCACCACTGCGGTCCGCCCGACGATTCGATGGGCGCCGACCAGATCCCCTTGGCCCAGTCGACGCAGGCCGACGCCTGCATGTACGTCGGCCGCACAAACTCGAAGCCGACTTCCTCGAGATGCCAGCCGGGGTGCATCGAGGGATAGTAGCATCCGCCCTCGGCCATCGCTTCGGCGTAGCCCTCCATGTCGATCGCCGACGAGGCGTGCGGCAGGAAGATCGACGACTCCCCGCCCGCGCGCAGGGGTTCGTCGGGATCGTCCTCCATGGCGCGTTTCACGGCGGCGCGCACCCGGTCCAGGCGCATGTCCGAGCGGAACCGCATGATGTCGCGCAGATGCCGGAACTCCCGCGACGGGAAACGGGACACGCCGGCCGCGACATCCTCCCATGTCCGCCATTCGGTTCCGGCGCGGTGGCTGCTGCTCGCGCAGTTCCACGCATGCTGGAGATTCGCCACCTCGCCGTACTGCGCCCGCAGCCACTCGATGAAGTGGGGAATGTCACGCTCCCGCAGCACGGCGCCCTTGGCCACGATCGACGTGCCCGGCACCGCGGTCGGGTCAGGGTCCGGCTCGCCCGGCAGAAACGGATTACCCGCCGTGACATCCGCCTCCCGCGCCCGATCCTGCCGGTCGATCCGCCGCCGCATGACCTGTTCCTGGTGCGCCCGCATTCGCGGATTCGCCATGGCCCGCTCGATGTCGAGGTCCTCCGGCATGCCCAGCCGGGCGAGAAGCTCCGGCGTGACATCCTCCCAGCCGCCCTCCGCGTACCACCAGGGAATCAGCCCCTCGTCCAACGCCAGGCGCTGCACGTCCGCCAGAGACGTGCCGGGGCATGTCAGGATGTTCTTGAGACAGGTGAACCCCAGATCCTTCATGGCGCGAAAGTGACGCCGGATGTCCTCCATCGTCATCTCGGGCCACTGGATGAACACACACCCGATCGGCACCGGCGCCAGCCGTCGCAGCTTCCGCTGCATCGGCGTTTCGTTCATGCCGTTGTAAAGCTCCACCATATGGCCATCGGTCAGCGTCATGCTCTCATCTCCTCTTGCGCGATCGCGCGTCCGGCGCGGGTGCTACGCTTCCGCACTCGTCTTCGTCGATTCAGAACAAGTCGGACATTCCTGTCCGACCGGGTCAGGCCGGAATGCCTGACCTACTCCGCCACCGTCACCACCACCCGATGCCGCCCGCCCGCGGGCTGCGGCGGCACGACATTCTCGGGCAGACGCCGTCCGTCAAGCGTCACCGCGATTGCGCCCTTGCAGATGCCCTTTGGCTTGTGGATGACGATCTCGAACTCGGCGCCCCGGTAGGTGCGGTGCATCGCGGCTTCGGTCCAGTCGGACGGCAAACAGGGATCGATGCGCAACCCGCCCACTTCCGGCCGCACGCCCAGCATGTGCTCCCAGACGTTCAGCAGTGTCCAGCAGGCCGTGCCTGTCGCCCAGGAGTGGCTGCCCTCGCCATGGTGGCCGGACTCGGGCGCGCAGACGAACTGGCACGCCACGTACGGCTCGATGCCGTACGTCTCGGGAATCTTCTCGTGCAGCGTACAGGGCAACATCCGCTTGAGGATGCCGTATCCCACGTCGCCGCGACCGGCCGTGAACTCCGCCCAGGCCCGCCAGCGCGAGTTGTGACCCTGCAGCGACCCGTTCTCCTTGGTGCCGGGCGCGAAACGGCTGATGTTGCCGGCGCGGCGCTCCGGCTCCGGGAACGGCGGGTAGAAACAGTAGCTGCCGTACTCGGTGTCCAAGTGCTTGTCGAAGGCGGCCAGGATGCTGCGGGTGCGTTCCTCGTCGGCCAGACCGGACACGATGGCAAACGCATTCTGGTTCGCAAACAGCATGCCGCCCTCCGTGTTGGTCTTGCTGCCGAGAACCCAGCCGCTGTCGTGCGTGCCGCGCCAGTACCACTCGCCGTCCCAGCACAGCCGGTTGACGGTCTCCCTCAGGCGGGCCACGCGCCCGCGATAGTCCGCCAGCCGTTCGAGGTCGCCCTTGCGCTCCATGCAGTCCCAGAACATCTCCAGGCAGATGATCGCCCAGCCGGCCAGCATCACCGACTCGCCCTTGCCCTTGCTGCCCATCTGGTTGAGCGCGTCGTTCCAATCGGCCTTGAGGATCAGCGGCAACCCGCGCTCGGAGAACTTCGTCCAGAAGAACTCCATGCCCTTGATCAGATGCTCGTAGATCGTGGCGGTCTTCCGCCCATCGGTGTGGGCGTATTCCGTGACCTCGTCGAGGATGCCGTAGTCGCCGGTCTCGTGAACGTAGTTGGCCACGATAAAGAGCGGATTGAGAGGATCGTCGCTGTGGAACGTGCGCGTGCCCAGCATGGAGAGGAAATTGCCGCCGTGGGCGTAGTCGCCGCCCTCGAACTGCCAGATCATGATCCGCTTCACGATGTGCTCGCGCACCCATGCCGGGTCTTGCGACAACCGGCTGACCGCATCCTGGCACGCATCGCGGACGCCGAAGTTGTAGATGCCGGAATAGCAGTAGCCGGTGTTGCGGTTCCACCAGCTCAGGTTCGCGCCCTGGTACTTGAACCAGACATTCACCATCGTGTCCAGGTCCGGATCGGGCGTCCGGATCGTCGGCGCCGACACCACCTTGTCCCAGTACGCGCGACAGTTGGCCAGAGCCGTCTTCGCTTTGGCCACGTCCGCGTAGCGCGCCGCCAGCCCGGCCATGTCTCCGCCGTCGACCTCGACCGCGCCCAGCACGACCACAAACTCCGCCGACTCGCCGGGCTCCAGTTCGAAGCGATGCCGCAGCGAGAGACAGGTATCACACCCGTTCTCCGGCGCGGAGGCCGGTTCGCCGCCGTCCATGGCCGCCGGGTTGGTCAGGTCACGGTAGAGCCCGACGAACCGGTAACGGTTGCCTTCGTACCCGCTGACCTCGGCGGAACTGGCCATGAAGGCTTCGTAATCGAACGCGATGTTGTTGGCGTCCGCGTCATTGGCCTGCCATCCGCCCAGGTACTTGACCCAGATCGTCGAACGCACGGAGAGCCTGCCGTTCTCGAACCGCTGACGGTTGAAGAGCAGGTAGAACTCGCGCCAGCTCGTGTCCTCGAACCAGTTGCCCAGGGCAACCTCGGCGTAACTGGTGGCGCTGATGACGCGCCGGCGGTCGCCGGTATTGGTGAGCTTCACCAACCACAGTTCGCAGGGGTCCCCGACATCGGAGCCGGTGGCGGTCCGCGCGTCGGGCATCGGCGTGAAATAGGTGATCTCCGCCGCGATGCCGCGATGGCGCGACTCGATGGTGTTGTATCCCAACCCCACCCGGCAGCGCCAGTCATCCAGCTTCCGCGTCGGGGGGAAGCCGTTGGCGCACCACCAGGCTCCGTCCTCCTCGTCGCGCAGGTAGATGAATTTGCCGACGGTTTCCCGCGGCACGCCATCGACGTGCCACCGCGTGATGCGCCCCACCGTGGGGTTCTTCAGAAACGAGTAGCCGCCACCCATGTGGCTGGCGAGGTAGCACCAGTTGCCGTTGGACAACACGTTCATCCAGGGCCGCGGCAGCAGCGGCTCCGTCACCACGAATTCACGACCGTCGTCCGAAAAATGTCCATATCGCGTCGGTTTCATGTTCCTCCACTATTCGCTTTCGCCCAACTCCAATGGGGCAATCCCATACTTCCTTGTTCTTGTCTCTCAGGCGAGCCACGGCGGCGTCTCCGGCAACTCCCGCTCGAACTCGGCAATGAGCGCTCTTTCGGTGGCCTCCCTGCTCCAGGCCAGGCACAGGCGCTGTCAGTGCGAAAAAATTCCCCGCGTGGCCAGGGAACACCCTGCGTCATACCCGTCGGCCCTGCCGGTTTCGAATCCAGAAAATGCAGCGCGATTGACTTCATGGTTAGTCGCTCCCTACTCGGCCAATCAGGGCCGCCCAGTCAGTCGTTCTTGTCATCCAGCCGTCCATCGCCTGCCGCTCCCTTGCCCAATGTCACGACCGCGCGCCGCCGCAAATCGCGCGACGAGCGGCCCACGGCGATCTCGAAGTCGCCGGGCTCGACCACCCAGGCCGCCCGCTTGACGTCGTAATGAGCGAAGGCGCGGGGATCCAGATCGAAGTCCAGCAGGACCCGTTGCCCCGGCTCCAGCGCTATCTTGCGGAACGCCTTCAGCTCGCGCGGCGGTCGCTCCACACGGCTCCGCACGGCCCCCACGTACACCTGCACCACCTCGCTGCCGGCGCGCGCTCCCGTGTTGCTCACGCCAACCGCAACCCGGACAGCCCCCCCCGGTTTGGCCGGCTTCTTCACACGCAGCGTGTCGTACGCGAAGGTCGTGTAGGAGAGTCCGTGCCCGAACGGGAAAAGTGGTTCGATCTTGCGCTTGTCGTAATGCCGGTAGCCGACGAAAAGCCCCTCGCGGTAATGCGCCTGCCGCTCGCCGGGATAGGTGTCGATCGTGGGGTTGTCTTCGTAGCGAACCGGGAAGGTGACCGGCAAACGCCCGCCGGGCTCGGCCTTGCCGAGCAGCACGCGGGCGATCGCGGCGCCACCCTCCTGCCCGGAGTACCAGCCCAACAGAATCGCCGGCACATCGGCCACCCAGGGCATCGTCACCGGCGAGCCGACGTTCAGCACCACCGCCGTCCGGGGATTGGCCTTCGCCACCGCGCGCACCAGCTCGTCCTGCGGTCCCGGCAGGTTCATGTGCGGGCGGTCCCCGCCTTCCTGCTCGAAACGGTTCGGCATCCCGACAAACACCAAAGCCGCGTCGCACCGCGCCGCCAACTCCGCCGCTTCGGTGATGCCTTCCCGCACCCGCCACTCCGGCGGCCGTCCGAAACGCAGTTTCATGATGCACGGGTCCTGCAGCGCTTGCTTGCGATACTCCAGGCGCAGACCATAGCGGCGCCCGTGTTCCAGCGTGACGTCGGCATGTTCCACCCGCGCCTCGTCTTCCACGGTACGTCCCGAGCCCTTGGCGGGCGCGGGTTCCGTGCTGCTCTCCAGAATCAGCCTGTCGTCCAGATACAACCAGGAAGCGCCGATCGTCTGCGTCAGGAAACGGAACGGGCCGTCTCCCGCCGCCGTGAACTCGGCCGTCCACCGCACGCTGAAACAGGTCGCGTCCACGCCGTCCATCGGCGCGCGGTCCTCGAACCGATAGAGAATCTGCCCGTCATCCCGCGTCGCCACCGGCGATCCCGCACAGCGTTCGCCGTTGAAAAACTGCGCCTTGAACGGGCCGTCGGCCGACATCGGCAGAAGTTGCTCCACGTTGCCGCACCCGGCCGCATGTTCGATCTTCACCCGCTTGCCCAGCGCTTTGCGCAGCGCCTCCAGCGGCTCGACGTTGTACGGCGGAAAGGCGGCGGAGCTGCCGCCGCCGCCGTACTGAAACGCCGTCGCGTTCGGCCCGATCACCGCCAGCGATCGCAACGTGCCCGGCGACAACGGCAGCGCGTCTCCGTCGTTCTTCAGCAACACCAGCGATTGCTCGGCCAGTTGCCGAGCCAGGCGCCGATGGGCCGGCGTGTTGACGGCCCCTTTGGGGCGGCGACGCCCGCTCAGCTTGCCCGAACGTTCCACGATCTCCAGAATCCTCCCCGCCGCCTCGTCGATATCGGCTTCCTCGATCTGCCAGTTGCGCGCGGCGGCATGCAGCAGCGCGCCCAGATACTTCGCCGGCCCGGGCATCTCCAGATCGAGGCCGCCCCGGACGCTGTCCTCGATCTGGTGAACCGCGCCCCAGTCGGAGACCACAAACCCGTCAAAGCCCCATTCCTCCTTGAGCACCTTCCGCAGCAGCCATTCGTGGCGGCTGGCATACACGCCGTTGACCCGGTTGTAGGCGCACATGACCGTCCAGGGCCGCGCTTCCTTCACCGTGGCCTCGAAGGCCGGCAGATAGATCTCGCGCAGCGTGCGCTCGTCCACGACCGAGTCGCCCCGCATGCGCTCGAACTCCTGGTTGTTGCAGGCGAAGTGCTTGACGGAAGTCCCCACCCCCGCGCCCTGCACGCCGCGCACGTAGGCCACGGCCAGACGGCCGGTCAGGTGCGGATCCTCGCTGTAGGTCTCGAAGTTGCGCCCGTTCAGCGGCGTGCGCACGATGTTGATGCAGGGGCCCAGCAGAATGTCGAACCCCATGCCGCGCACCTCTACGCCCAGCGCCTTCCCCACCGTCTCCATCAGCTCCGGGTTCCAGCTCGCGCCCATGGCCGACCCGGTGGGAAAGCAGGTCGTCTTCGGCCGCTGTCCGGACGCGTACACCGACCACGCGCACACGGCGTGCGGTCCGTCGGTCAGCACCAGCGAGGGAATGCCCAGCCGCGGAATGTCCACCGTCTGCCACGAATCCTTGCCCGCAAGCAGGGATACCTTTTCCTTTAACGTCAACTTCCGCAGAAGTCGTTCCACCGCCGGGCTGATGGTCACCGACCCAGGCCTTGCGTCGCCACACCTTTTCTCCGTCATGCGTTTCTCCCTCGCTTCCACTTCGTTCTGTGCTTTTGGCAGAACCGCGCGGCTACCGGCCGCCCGCTCCGTCAGCCGGACCGAACCCGCCCATGAACGGGGTGCCGGACTTGGTCAGCTTGCCGTCGTGCCAGGTCTCGACCTGGCCCACGAGCTGCGAGCCGACAACCTTGCCCTTCAACTTGAACGTGTAGGCGCCGAGAACGGTTCCCTTCGACGTGTCGACCGTCCCGTCGATCGTGGTCGTGAAGACGGCCCCGTCGAACTCGATTTCAGCCTTCTTGAACGTTCCGGTCCAGCCGCCCTTGTTGTTGCTCATGCTGCCGCGGTCGGCACGGCCGTCAGTCGCCGTGAAACTCACCCAGGTGCGTCGATACCACGGGGCGCCGTCGTTGACGGCATCCTCCATCTTCACATGCACCGCCACCGGTTCCGGCGCCATCGGCTGGTCCTCCAGCTCGCCGAAGACCGGGCCGGAAACCTCGAAGCCCCCGCAGCGGCCCTTGTACGTGCCCGAGACGATCCGCCCGTCAATCACGGTCGCATCGATCGTGTACGATGCGGACACGGCCTTCTTGTCAGGCGGCATGTAGGCATCGGGATTGAGCGTCACCTTCAGTTCGCCGCCCAAGCGGTTCCCGTTCAGCACGAGGTTCGCCTCGTCGATATCGTGATAGTTGTGATTCCACGCCGCCGCGTACGCCACCCCGGCGCCGAACGATCCCTTCATGCAGGGTACGGACGCCATGAGCTGCAACGGGGCGTCCTTCCCGTCGGTCCACGTCCGCCGCACGGCCCCGTGCAGTTCCAGGTAATACAGCGACTGGTCCAGCGGCCGTTCGGGCATGGGCGCGAGATCTCCATGAAACGATCCACCCGCGTGCTCGCTGCCGTCCACGCGCTTCCTGAAAACCCCGCCGATACGTGTGCCGACCGCGTCACCGTCGAACTCGTACACGTACGCCGGCCCGCCGCTGGGTTGCACGTCGAGCGCCCCGGTCAGCCTCTTCCCGTCGAACGACAGCCTGTTCGCCTTGACCGCCGATTCGAAGTAGTTGATCTGCACCCGGCGTCCCCAGCCGTAGACCAGGCTTTGCACGAACCGTCCGTCCTTCAGAAAGAGCCGCGGGTACACGCGATCGCCGTAGGACTTCCTTCCCAGCGTGTTCGTCCCACCGGCGTTCTCCATCTGCAGGTCCATGACCCAGTATCCGCCCAGGTCCGGCGGGGCCGATACGGCGCCCTCCACGACGCCGGCCGCCGGACCGCCCGGCGTCGCCGCGCCTTGGTACGTTCCGCTCACTCCGCCGCCCGCCACCGTGGCGTCGAGCCGGTACTCGTGCGCGACCGGTATTCCGTCCGGCGGGTAGTAGCCGTCAAACCCGACCGTGGCCTTGAGCGTTCCCGTCAGCTTGTCGCCGTCGAGCGCAAGCCCCGAACCGTCCACTTTCGTCGGTCCAAGCGGACCGACGGTCACGCCGGAGACGAACCGGCCGGCTTCCGTTCTCAACGCGACATGCAGGCGCGTGGACTCGGTTCCGGCTTCCCTCAGCGACACATCGTAGATCGCGTCCGTCATGCTCACCTCGGTCCGTTGCGCGGTCATCCTGCAACTCGCTGGTCCCGCGCCGATCCAAGCCAGGAAGCACAGGGTTGCCGTACGTCCCAGCGCCACTGTCGCCGCGGCTCTTCTCATTGCAATTCCTCCTGTTCCATTCCTGTCAAGGCGCCTCCCTGGTTGGCGGCCAGGCGTCTTTGTACCACGCCGGCCTGGGTGCGCGCTGGCGCAGCAACCAGTCAGGAATCTCGCCGAAGGGGTAGCCGGCATCGGGCACGAACAACCCGATCTCGCCTTGCGAACGGTCCATGTCCAGGTCCGCCCCGGTCAACACGATCAGGCTCTTGCCGTCGCGCCGGACCGACACGTAGACCGTCGCGTCGTCGTCATCCACACCGCCGCCGAAGACGATTTCGTCTTTCCCCACGCGCACCCCGCCCGGAACCGCCGTCACCGCGGGCAGCGCCGCGTCGGCATAGATATCCAGCGGGGCCGACGCCTGATCGAGCCGCTCGCCGACCGCGCTGCCGCCGCGTTCCAGCCGTTGCTCGCGCTTACCCGGATCGAGCAGTAGCGTGCCGGTGTAGGTTCCGCTCAAAGCGTTCCCGTCGCGCTTGACCTCCACAACGAAATCCACGTCGCCCGAGAACCCGCGCGTGCGCAGCGGCGCCCGCAGGGAGACGCGCAGCTTGCCGTCCGCCTCCGCGCCTTCGACAGCCCCCTGGCAAACGAAGGCGGGGTGCAGCCCGGGCGCCCGGACATTCGCCGTCGGCAGCAGTCTCCCGGCGTCCCATACAAGCTGTACGACCAGGTCCACCATCTGCCAGACCGGCTCGGGGGCGCCTCGCCCGCGCACATCCCGCCGCAGGGCGTCTTTGAGCACGAGCTGCCCCATCGTCACCCGCTTGATCGCCTTGGGCATCAGGACGGTGATGAACTCGGCCCGCTCGCCCTTCACCGTCAGGCGGAGTCCCTTGGTCTCTTCGAGCCCGCCATTGCTGTGGCTCCAGTCGTGCCGTGAGACGGCGAACGTCTCCGGCGCCACCACCGTCAGCCGCACGGGATCGAACTCGAACGAGTTGCCTTTCTGCTCGCATGTCTGCCCGTACGCGTGCAGGCAGTAGGTCGCGGAAAGCGCCGGTCCGGTGTACTGATCCCGGAAGACGAAGTAGTCGGGTGTCGTGTCGGTCCCTTTCATCATGACCACCGTGCGCCGGTACTTCAGCGGGGTCGCAAAACGTTCCTGCGGCAAATCCCAATCCCACAGCTCGGGCGGGAACTTCTCCGTGACGCGCAGACGCTCGGACTCGACCTGCCCGATGGCAACCGCGGCCGGCTCGGCAGTCTTGAAGGCGATCAACCGCTCGTAGCCATCCATGTTCGCCCACGGCAGGGTGTCGGTATGGAAAGCCAGCCGGTTGTGCATGTGCTCTCCCCCGGCGCGCGGATTGTAGGAACAGTGATGATCCACCACCTGCGGCCGACCGTAAGCACAGTAGTGGAACGAGAGCGCGTCGCCGTGAAAATGGCCCCTGTTCGGGCCGGCCTTGAAGGCCAGGTATGTCTCCTCAGGAGTATCCGGGCGGTTGCGAAAGACCACGCCGAACCCCGCAAACTCCTCGGTCCCGAGCTTCGCGAGATCCTCGCTCAACCCCAGCGCGCCGAGGCCCTCGAACACATCGGGTCCCGGCGGGTGCGTGTCGCCTCCGGGATGTGACCGGCGACCGCCGCCCGCGACGGGATGCGACGTGCGGAAGATGAACCGCTCGGCGGCCGCGAGCCAGTCACGCGTCTCCGGATCGACGCCCAGACCATCGCGGCACAGCGCCTGGCGGTCCCGCCACTGGTGGCGGTGCATGTAGCCGAAACACTCCTGCCCCGCGCCGCTGGGCAACGTGACCGAGTGGTGGACTTCCTCCCGCGCCTTCATCCATGCCAGACGCTGCATGCGCGCGAAGAAGGGGTGCTCCTTCACACCGGGATACTTGACCGCTTCGGCCAGCGCGTTGAAGGCGCCGTGGATCCAGCTTGTCGCGAAATTGGGATTCTCCGGCGACCAGAACAGCCAGTAGTCGCCGAAGGTGTCCGGGTCGAACAGCGCCTGCGCTCTCGTCAACGTGTTGATCGGGTGCCTCGTCGTCCTGAACCCGGCATTGCCGCCCGGCCCCCAACCGACAAACGCGTTGGCCCGCGTGGCGTATTGTCCGGCCCCGTTGGCCCATTCCGCGGCTTGCTCAGCCGACAGCTTCAGTTCCGGCGGCGGTTGCAAGCCCGGCCAGGCCAGGATGTATTCCTGGAACAGTTTGTCCAGCCCTTCGTGCGCATGATACAGCACATAGCCGTGCAACGCCTCCGGGTTCTGCCAGTCCGCCCGGGGTCCCGCGGCCAGATACCAGTACCGGCGGCCCCGCCGCGTCGGACAACGCAACCCGGCATAGTCGGCGCTTTCCTTCACTTTCACGGCGATGGCGTTGTCATGCGGCCACAGCCATTTGCCCGGCCGGCAGACCAGCGCGGCCACGGCGTGCTTCTCGTCGGCCGCCGCGAACATCCAGCCGTCGTCATACGCCTGGCTCCAGCGCGGATGCAGATGAAGCAGCGTGTCGCCCATGCGCGTCTGCCCGGCTTTCAGCGTATCGGGCGGCCAGGGGTAGGGGATGCCATCGGAATTTTTCATTTCAGGGCGGCCGAACCCGCCGAAATGCGGCTCGACCACCGCATGGCGCGGCGCCCAGCCCGCGGCGCAGTCGAACTCCCACCCGTCATCGCGCCCCATGGCATGGACTTCCTCGACAATCGCGTGCGCCTTGCCGGGCTGCAATGCAAGGGTGACTTCGCAGAACGCGGGAGACTCGTCGAGCAGTCCTCCCCGCCCCTCGAATTCGTAGCGCAGACGCACCTTGCCGAAGATCGCACCGTCGCCGACGACCGTGGCCGTGAAGGCAGTCAACTTGCGCTCCGTGCGCCATTCGCTCTTTCCGACCCATCGCCCGTCGGGAAGTCGGACCTGTCGGACCGGTCCGACAAGTCCGACGGCATCGGACGCCGGGACGCGCACCGCCAGCACGCCGTTGTCCAGTTCGATCGTGTCGCCGTCCCGCCGCACGCGCACCTTGGGCTCGGCCCGGACCGCCTGTCCCGGAGCGATCGCGTAGACATGCGTCTGCGTGGCGCTCAGGGTTGCCGCCACCCACACCGCCGGTTTGCCGTCGATCGCCTCCACCTGGTAGGGGACCGCCCGGCCGTCCTCCAGAACGGTATAGCGTTCAGGCCCGATATCCGCCGGCACGGCCATCTTCAGCCGCACCGGTTCGTCCCGATACTCGCGGCCCGTGGGGTTGACCATGGTCCACGTTTCCGGCGCCGCTCGCGCGGCAACGGACACGAGTACCGCCGCCGCCGTCAGACTCAATTGCCTTGTCATGCGAATCTCCTCTCTTCAAACGCAAAGCATCTCAGTACACTACCACGCACCCATCGTCCAGTCTTGTCCCGCCATGCCGGAAATTTTGTCTCCATCCACTTCGTCCGCGGGTTGTCACGCGCCGCTCCCACGCGAACCGCCGCGGCCCCCAGAGCGAACTCCCGGCCGTCAGCGTCAGCCGGATGCCGTTGCCACCGTCACGGGATGCGCCGCACCGTGGCGGGCAAACCACTTTCGGCGTCCCTCGATGGGTCTGGAGCTACGAGGCTTCCGCGATCAGTTCCTCAAGCCCGCTGAGGTTGTAGCGTTCGCAGGCGGCGCGCACCTCGGTGAGATCGAGTTCCGGGTTGCGGGCAAGCAACTCCACTATGTCCGCCTTGGACTTATGCCCGCCGGCGTATATCTTGAGCGCGATCAGTTGGGGAATCGGCGCCAGGCGCAGGGGACTGCCTTCCCGAACAACGAGTTCGGCGGCGCGAACGGCGTCATCGATGACGGCCGGGAAACGACCGGCAAAATTGACAATTTGAACGAGGCCGAAGGGACCGGTCACGTCAATGACTCCGCCCAAAGGATCGTCGCTGTCGGGTTCCCGTAACTCCGTCGCATAACCCGATTGCCTGAGATCCTCGGCCACGGCACGCAGCGTCGGTGTCTCCGCGTTGACGCCCAGATCGAGATCCGCTGTCTGCCGCACATAGCGATAGGCGGCCAGCGCCACCGCCCCGATCACGACGGCGTCGACACGATGACGTTTGAGGATGCCAAGGATGTCCTCGGCCGCACGGAGGATGGCTTCAGGATCGTCCATGGCTCAGCAATCCGTGGCGGCGGGCTTGAGCCACGAAAACCGCGCGCCCATCGTCAGCGCCATTCTGATCCTGGCCTCGACGGTCATCCGACGCAGACGCTCCAACTCTCCGGCGCGCGACCGCGAGGCGCACCCGCTGCGCCTCGCGCGGGAAGACGTCGCCGGGAATGAACACGGATGAACGCACCCGAGAGTCGTTGGCATCGGCAATGGCATGCGAGAAGACTATATCCCGCCCACACCATTCGCAATCTCATTGTGTCGAACGGCTGGGGGCCAGAACGGTGCTCACGGTTTCCGTCCACCGAAGACGGCCAGTTCATAGATTCTGAAATAGCAGTCCACATCCCGGAAGCCAATGGCGCGCAGCCATCGGCACTGGTCTTCGACCGGCGCGAGGATGTTCGCCGCTCTGTCGGCACGGTTCACGAACTGACGGCGCATGGTGCCGCGGGTGAGACGCGGTTGCCGACGATGGATGGATTCGACCATTGCCTGCGCAAACAACGTCGTCGTTAGTGGCGTGGCCGGGGACGCCGTCACCCCAACCGAGGTCGAGAAACCGTCGCACTGGCTGCCGGCGCGTGGCCAGCAGGCGTAACATCACCGCGATCTGCGTCTCCGCGAGTGGAATCGCCCCGCGCACTCCCGTCAGAAACCGCCGGGTGAGTTTGGCTGATTTCCAGACAGCGTCGCCCTGATTCAGCATGGCATCGTCCATGGCGCTCATCTAAGCGGATGCTTCTCCGGCGTCCCCACGGACACGCGCGGCATCCCCGCATCCTCACCGAAAGTCCAGCACGCAACGAGCCCTGGCGTGTTCGTCACGAGGGCGATACGGTCGGTGGCGGACGCGCCGTCCGCCACAGTCAGCCGGATAGAAGTCATCTACTTATCCCTGGAAGGCCTGATCCACCAGGCGGACATACCCGCCAACGGTGTTGCCGTCGTGCGTGGTCGAGTCACCCAGAATGAGGATGCGCTCGTTGGGTTTGAGTTCATAGACCTTCGGCTGTTCGAAGGCCGAGGCCGTTGTCCGGGCCAGCGCAAGCGTGGCCAGGAGGGGTGAGGATGTGGAGTGATTTCATATTCTTGTTTCCTGTCATAGCGATTGGCCGCGACGTGCGGCCAACAGGGGTTGCAGGACGGTCGGCGCAACCAGATCCAGGTCCTGCCGCCGTTCGAGAAATGGCGCCACGTCCTGCTGGGCCAACTTCCAGTTCACCGACGCCAACCGTGTCGCGACCAGTTCCGTCCAATTCCGGTCTGTGACCGCGGGACCATCCCAGCCGGTCTGTTGCAGGGCATTGCTGAGCAACCGAACGTTGGGCGTGGGCCAATCGGGAGCCGACAAGTACCAGGCAAGGTCATAAAGATCGCGGCCCTTCACGTACGACCGGGTCAGCACCGCGTGCAATTTGCCGGCCAACAAAGACGCGCGGTCATAGTGCAGAAGGTTCAGCATCACAAAGCGCCGCACGACCCGCGTCGCCACCGCCGCACCCGCCGGCGGATTCGTGTCAATCTCCACCTTGACGGAGAACACCTCGTCGGCGTGCGGCGACAGCCGCAGTTCATGAAGCAGTCCCCGGAACTTCACAAATGCGGATGCCACGGTCGCGTTTGTCTTTGACTTCACCTCGACATCGTATGCCTCCGCCTGGAAATCCGCCTGTACCCCCCTCAGCAACGTCTCAAACCGGGCGTCCCCGTGCGGCGTGGTCAGCGAGAAGTCGAGGTCCTCCGAATACCGCGGAATCCCGAACAGGAACCGCAACGCCGTGCCGCCGACAAACGCCCAATTGGTGAACGCCCCATGGTCTTGCAGCGAAAGCAACACCCTCGCCTGGAGATATTCCCTGACCGTGCTCCGCCGGCGCGCATCATCCGGTTGGTCCCGCAGTAGTTCCATCAACACCGGTTTCATCTCAGACCGCCTCCGTCGGCAGACGTTCGAGTCGCTCGACCGCGCGCAACACCTTGGCCGATCCGCTGTGCTCGGCCTCGACCCGCAACGCCGCCGCGTCGAATGCCCGCGACCGCTGGAGCCGCAGCTCCTCCAGAAACGCCACGTCATCGCTGTGTGGCGTCAGATACAGCAAGTCCACGAGCGCCTTCTGCGGTGTCGCCATCAGAACCCGTTGTCCGAGCGACACCTCGACCTCCGCGAAACCGCGGAACAGTCCCATGCTGACATGCCGAAACTGGAAACGGCCCAACGGATTCGCGATCTCTTCCGGCCGCCCCGTCGTGACCGAGGTAACAACCGGAACGTACTCCGGGATCATCCCGTAGTGCGCCAATGCCGACTGCAAACTGACATACGACGACCTGCGAAGCGCGTTGGCCACCGCGAATGAGTGCGGCGCGACCTTCCGGTAGGGATCGGCCAACGCGTAGACCTGACGACGCAATTGAATGACCCGACCGGACCGAACCCAGCGCGAGAGTTGGCTACGCACGCCTGCCGGGGATTCCTCGCCTGCCAGGATTTGACCGGTTCGGAAAATCCCATGTTCAGGTACCTCGGCAGTCAATTCATCAAATTTCATGGCGCTAAGTTGACACACATGTCGAGTTACTGCAACAGAAATATGCCATGAGATATTGGGAACAGTTCGTCGACCAGCGGCGAGTACGATCCCTGTCCCATCCGGTTCAATTTCTGGGCAGAAGCCGACTCACTGCCCCTGTTGGACGAGTAAGTCGATCGGTTAACCCTGCTCTGTTACCTGAACATGATGATGGTGCGCTTACACGCTTATGCCACCCGCTTGATCGAAAGTCGGGTTAGCTGAGCGCGTTCAGGATAAATGATGGAGGGCGCTTCCCCTTCGCTACGGTTCTACTCGCAGTCCACCTCCGTAGGCGGATCGGATGGCCTCCTCCATGTGCGTGACCTCAGCATCGGACAAGAACTCGAAGTGGCTGGCGCGTCTCCGCACCGAGAGCCGACCGTTGTTCTGCAAACAAGCCTGGATGAAGAGGTCGATCTTACGGTCCGGCATATCGATGATCTCTTGGATGGCCTGCTTTGTCGCTTCATAGCTGGCGAGGAAGGCCAGTTCCTGCACGAGTTCGGTGTCGATGGTCTGCTCGATACACCGGAACAGCGCTTCCGTCTGCGGGGTCATGTCGATGAATCGATACCAGTTGGCCGTGTCGTTCTGCACGGTCATGCGGCCTTGCCCGTCCATCGAGTATTCGACGAGTGCCATCAGCGGACGAGAGAATGACTCCAACGATCCATCGTAGTCGGCGAGGTTCTTCAACATGGCGGCCGACACGGGGAAGATGATGCCCGCGGGGGTGAACTTGCGCCGGGCGAGGATGTTGTGGATCAGGAAACGGTGAATGCGGCCATTCCCATCCTCGAACGGGTGCAGGAAGACAAACCCATAGGCCACGGCCGCGGCATGGACCACGGCGGAAACGCCCCCCGTGTCCAACCGCTTGTGGGCTGCTACCAGTCCATCCATTAACCCGACCAGATCCCCCGGTTTGGGGCAGACGAAATGGACCTTCTCTTTTTGCGGCCCGACCGTCTCACCAACATAGTTCTGGCCGGTCCGGTAATCGGGATCCCGGAATCGCGGATCGACGATGCGGTTCTGCAAGTCCAGCAACCGGCCCTTCTCGCAGAAGTCTTCTTTTTCCGCGAGTTGAAGCAGCACAACGAACCGCTCCGTTCGGGTTGAATTAGGCTTGAGGTGTTCGATCTCGAAGGACGACTTCGTCTCCTTCGTGTACAGATAGCTCATGGCCCGCTTCAGCAACTGGGGTGAGTAGATGGAGACGATCTTCTGGCATCGTGCAGGCAGGTCGGCCTTCTCGAACCCGCGCAACGTATCGGTTCTTCGGATCGTCGGGCAGAATTGAGCGTTCCCCAACAGGTTGTCGTTGATGCGCTGGCGGCGAACCGGGCGGGGAACCGTCACCGTGTAGTACTCGTCCGGATCGAGCAGATCGACGTATCCGCCGGTCTTCAGGTTGTCCAGGTGGAGTGCTGAACCGGTGAGCATCTCGTACAGAAACCACAGTCGGCGGGAGTACTTGCCCCTCGGTGCAGAAGCGACGTATTGCTGGACTTCCTCGAGAGGGGCCGCCTTGAAAACGCTGGCGAGAATGGCCAGGTTTGTTCCGTCGTACTTGAGTGCGAACTCCAGATGATCGCCCAGTGTGTCCCCAGGCCAGTACCTGGCCGGGTAGACCTCCTCAATCCAGCCCGCAGTCGCATCGATCCTGTGCGTGTTCCCAGTGGCGACATAGGACTGATGCCAGTTTGGCATCGCATCAAGTTGGAACCTGGCAATGAGCTCAACGTACCCAGCCGGACGCATTCCCGTTGCCTGTAAATCGCGCTTAGTCATGACCCCTCCGTGAAAAAGAAGATTTATCGGTGAATAATACGCCAGAACCGCTAATGGTCAAGAAAAACACGCCAGAAAAACACGCCGGTATCGCTTGCCACCGATTGTCTGTGCGAAATGCGCCTGATCAGGGAAAACATGTCAGAAACGGAAGGTGCAAAGAAATTCGCGCCTTAACCGGTCTCGCTTACACGATCCCGTCCGCATCCCTCTGTCTGATTGTGGTGTCTGATTTTGGTTGCGGCGGGGGTGCGTGTCGCGTTATTGTTTGATGCCTAAAACATTTTCGGTTGTGTTTCCCGGCGCGATGACGGAGGTGGAGACGTAGTGAAGATCAGGCACTTGGCCATAGGGTCTCAGGCTCGCGTAATGGGGTTCGTGACGCCTGACCGGGACTATCGTCAGAAGTTGTTGCGCATGGGGCTTGTGCGCGGCGCGATGCTGACCGTGATCCGCAAAGCGCCGTTGGGCGATCCGGTCGAGATCGAGCTGCACGGCTACAAGCTCATGCTGCGTCAGGCCGAGGCTGACGCCGTCGAGGTGGAGCTTGTGGTTGCCGCGAGTGTATGCCGCCGCCGGTGGCGGTTCGGCTGGCGCCGGCACGGCGGATGCGCTCGGAGCGGGGTGGTTCCAATCAAGGCCGATGGGCAACCGGCGTGAAGCCATCGATCACCATCGCGGTCGCCGGCAATCCGAACTGCGGCAAGACGACCGTCTTCAACGCGTTGACCGGGGCGCGGCAACGGGTCGGCAACTGGCCCGGCGTCACCGTCGAACGTGTCGAGGGGGAATACCGCCACGCGGACCGCGACGTGCGCGTCGTGGACCTGCCGGGAATCTACTCGTTCTCGGCGTTCTCGCCCGACGAGAAGGTCGCGCGCGAATACATTCTGCGCGAGCACCCCGACGTCGTTGTCAACATCGTCGATGCCACCAACCTCGAACGCAACCTGTATCTGACGACGCAGTTGCTCGAGATTCATGTGCCGGTCGTGGTCGGGCTGAATATGATGGATCTGGCGCGGCAGCGCGGGATCGGGATCGAAGTCGATCATCTGGCCCGGCATCTGGGATGTCCGGTCGTGCCGCTTTCGGCCAACCGGGGCGTGGGGATGGAGGAACTCCGGGCCGCCATACACGACGTGGCGCAAAGCCACCATATGCCGGGCACGCAGGTGGCGTACGATTCCGAGGTGGAGGAGTCCCTGTCGCTGCTGAAAGCCCATGTCGCCGACAAGGCGGCGGCCGCGGGTGTCGATGCGCGCTGGCTTGCGATCAAGCTGCTCGAGCATGACGAGATTGCGCGCGAGTACGTCGGGCACGATGCCGACGCGCTGGTGGCGGCGGAAGCGGCGCGGATCCGGAAGCATACGGGCGAGGATATCGACGTCGTGGTGGCCGACGGACGTTACGGATTCATTCACGGACTGGCGCGCGACGTGGTGCGTCACGAGAACCGCTTGCGCCGCACGGTGTCGGACGCCATCGACCGGGTCGTCCTGCATCGGGCGTTGGGGATACCGCTGTTTCTGTTGTCGCTTTACGTCATGTTCGTCCTGACGATCAACGTCGGCGGGCCGTTCATCGCGTTCTTCGACATCCTTTGCGGAACGGTGTTTGTCGACGGCCCCCGCGCGCTGTTGGAGCATGTCGCGGCGCCGGTCTGGCTGACGGCGCTGCTTGCGGATGGGGTGGGGGGAGGCATCCAGACGGTATCCACCTTCATTCCGCCGATCTTCTTCATCTTCCTCTGTCTGTCGTTTCTGGAAGACTCCGGCTACATGGCGCGCGCGGCGTTTGTGATGGACCGCCTGCTGATGACGATCGGGCTGCCGGGCAAGGCGTTCCTCCCGATGCTGGTGGGCTTCGGCTGCAACGTGCCGGCCATCCTCGCGGCGCGTACGCTGGAGAACGAGCGCGACCGTGTGCTGACGGTCCTGATCAACCCGTTCATGTCCTGCGGCGCCCGACTGCCGGTCTATGCGCTATTCGCCGCCGCGTTTTTCCCGCGGCATGGCAGCGCGCTTGTCTTCGGCCTCTACGCGACGGGCATCGTCGTCGCGATTCTCTCGGGCCTGCTGTTCAAGCACACCGTGCTGCGCGGGGAGCCGACGACGTTCGTCATGGAACTCCCGCCGTATCACATGCCGACCTGCCGGGGCATCCTGCACCATACCTGGCACAACCTGCAGGGGTTCATCGTGCGCGCCGGGCGGGTCATTCTGATCGTCGTGATACTCATGGGCATGCTCAATTCCGGCGGCGGCGAACGGGGTTCGCTGTTCGAGCGGGCCGCGCGACGCCTGACCCCGATCTTCCGTCCGATGGGGATCACCGACGACAACTGGCCGGCGACGGTTGGCCTGTTCACGGGGGTGTTCGCCAAGGAGGCCGTGGTCGGGACGCTGGATGCGCTCTACCAGCAGGTCGACGACCGCGCGGCGCCGGACACCGGCCCGGATGCGACGCCGTTCGCCTTCTGGGGCGGCGTGCGGCGTGCGTTTCTGGCGATTCCGGACGGGTTTCGCGGGTTTACGACGTCGCTCGTCGATCCGACAGGACTGGGCGTCGCCGTACGCGCCATCGAGGACGAAGGCGCCGCGGCCGCGGCCGTCGATGTGCGGCGCGGCACGTTTCGGTCGATGCGTCGGTTTTTCCCCGACCGGGTGGCGTCTGTCGCCTACGTGCTGTTCATCCTGCTTTACATGCCGTGCATCGCGGCCATCGGCGCGATCTATCGCGAGGCGCGGTTGCGGTGGACGCTGTTCGCGGTGGCGTATCAGACCGGGGTGGCGTGGATCGTGGCCACGCTGTGCTATCAACTCGGCACGTTCTTCCAGCATCCGACGACGTCCCTGTTCTGGGTGAGCTTCTGCGTGGCGATCATGCTTGCCGTGGGTGTCGGGTTGCGTATATGCGGTCGGCGTTGGAAGCGCGGCGAGCCGGGCGAATCGATCGGCTAACCTATTGCCGTCCGCCCCGATCCGCGCTAGAGTTGGACCATGCGACATTCCTTTTGGCGGTACTGCAAGGTGGTGGCGATCGTCCATGTGGCGATCGTGCTGCTGTTTACCGGCTTCGGATGGATCAGGAGTTTGTTCCGGAAGAAGCCGGAACTGATCCTGCCGATCGAATTTGTCGTGGATGTCACGCCCCAGGCGGAAGCCGTCACCCTGCAGGCGCCCCCGGAACCGCCCCGGCCGCCCGATCCCCCGCCGCCGGATGAGGTCATTATCCCCGAAAAGATCGTGAAGCCGCCGCGCGAGAAGAAGAAGATCGAGATCGGCAAGCGGGTCAACCGTCCCGCCGAGAAGCCCCGGCCCGACAAACCCCGTTTGACGCCCCAGGAGATCGCGCGGCTGTTGGCGATGGGCGCCAAACCGAGCGACCATACCGTGGTGCCGGATGAGGATCAGCGGTGCATGGCGCGTATTCGCGACACGCTGCACGCGGCCTGGCTCGAGCCCAGCGCCGAGGCCGCCATCGGACGGGAGTCGTTGTTGACGATCCGCCTGGGCCGCGACGGGCGCATCACGGGTGGCGAGCTGGAGCGGTCGTCGGGCAGCCGGGAACTCGATACATCCGTGCTGCAGGTCCTGCAGACCGTGCGCACGATTTCCGGGTTGACGCCGGGGTTTGTGGCGCGCTACCCGGCGGTGACGATCGCGTTCACGGTCGAGCCGTAACGGATCGATTCGATGGTCCCGACGGGGCGGTACGTGGGAGGGCGGTGGGGCGGCGATTTTTTCCGATTGTCGCCGCGTCTCGCATGTGAGACAATAGCTCAGGTGATGAATATGCATTCGATAGGGTTCACAGGTCATGGCCGAGGCGTTCTGGGGGCGCTTGCATGCCTTGTCTTGGCCTGTCGTGCGTCGGGCGATGTGATTGTGGCCGAACACGATTGGGATACGACACCGCTTGGCACCAACGTGGCGCCGTGGTGGACGCAAGATAGCGCGTCGTCGCTGGCCGTGGTCAGCAATGCCCCGCACAACAGCAACTGGTTGAAGATCACACCGACGGCCCCGGATGCGTGGCAGGACACGATCGGCGTGGATGCGAATGACCTATACGTCGGGACGTGGAGCACGAACATGTGGGTGTCGTTCGACTTCTGGTCCGCGGGGGCTGCGCCGGACGAGATCGAAGTGCGCTGGCAGGGGGCGAAGACGACCAATATATGGGGGTTCTCGTTGCCGGTGGTACCGGCGCAGGGTAGACAATGGACATCGTTCGAGGCGTCATTCGCATACGCGGACGGGAAATGGGAAGGCAGTCTTGGCGGCGATGGCGAGGACTATCTGGCCGACTTGGATTCCATCGATTGGATCGGCGTCTATATTTTTCGCGACGACGACGAATCGGATGTCTACGGGCTGGACGATTCCAAACTGACGGTTCCCGAGCCGGAGGAGTATGCCATGCTGCTGGCATGCCTCGCGACGGCGTTGATGCTCTACCGGCGACGGCACATCGCGGAGACGGTTGGGGTCGGCGCAATCGACGGGTGACGGGCGGTGACGGGGCGCTGCCGGATGCCGTCGTCCATGCGCATCCCTCCATTTGGCTTGACCGCGGCGCGTGTACGCCGGTAGTTTGCCGCCATGACACGATGCTTCCGCATGCACATGGCGATCGCCGTTCTGGCGCTGGCGACCGCCGTACCCGGCGCGTTGGCGCAGCAACCCGATGATCCATTCGAGAAGACCGAGGAAACCCCTCGCGAACGCAAGGCGCCGAGTTGGTTCCACCGCGTGCGGCAGGACTCGCCGGCCGCTCAGCTTGCCCATGCCCACGAGCTGCTCAGCGAAGGTGAACTACGGCGTGCGGCACGCGCCTACAACGCCCTGGTGCATCGCTGGCACAATGCGCCCGAGGCCGTCCAAGCCCAGCTTTCCTACGCGATGGTGCTTTTCGATCTGCGGAAATTCACGAAGGCGTTTGACGAGTTCCAGTATCTCGTCGAACAGTTTTCCGGTCAGTTCGCGCACGACGAGGCCATTCGTCACCAGTATCAGATCGCCAACCATGTGATGACGGCACGGCATGGCCGGATGTTCGTGTTCAAGGGGTTCACCGATCCCGAAGAGGCGCTGCCGCTGTTCGAGAAGGTGGTTGCGAACGCGCCGGCCTGGCCGGAAGCCGCACGGGCGCGTCTGACGATCGGCATGATCCATGAAGACGCCGAGGAATACGAGGACGCGGTGACGGCCTACGAGGCCGTCGAGCACCACCATCCCCGGAGCCCCGAAGCCGAAGACGCCGCCTACCGAAAGGCGAAGTGTCTCTACACGCTGGCCCGCAAAGCGCGCCGTGACGAGCGCAGTTGCCGGTCGGCGCTTTCCGCGTTGTCCACCTACAAGGCGCGCTATCCCAGCGGGGAATGGGTGGCCGAGGTCGACGCCTGGCTGACCGAGATGCAGGGCCATCTTGCCGGACTCTACTATGACCGTGCCATCTTCTATGACCGGCTCGCCAAGCGTCCGGAGTCGGCCCTCATCGCCTACCGGGATTTCATTCGGAAATTCCCCACGGCGCCGCAGGCGGATGCCGTGGATCGGCGAATCCGCGAGCTGGAACGGCGCGGAGAGGAGACCCCATGACACGGCTGGCGTTTCGCTGCGCGGGGGCGATGGCCGTGCTGTCGGTGGTGGCGGGGTGCGCCGGCTATCGGCTGGGTACGTCGCTGCCGCCCGATATCAGTGTCGTGCACGTTCCCACGTTCGTGAATGAGACTTCCGAGCCGCGGCTCGAGACGGAGATGACCCGTGCGACGGTGCAGGAGTTTCAGCGCGATGGCAGCCTTGCGGTGTCCACGGTCGAGAAGGCGGATGTGAGTCTGGCGGTGGTTCTCACGGACTTCGGCATGCGTTCGTTGCGCTACGAGCAGGACCGGGCCAAGGCGACCGAGGAATACCGGCTTTACGCGCATGCACGCGTGACCCTTACGCAACGCGCCACCGGCAAGGTCTTGATGACGACGGAGGTTATCGGCGAAGCCGAGATGGAACCGACCGGAGATCTGTCCTCGGCCAAACGTGTGGCGATGCCGGCCGTGGCCGCGGACCTGGCGCATCGCATCGTCGAGTCGGTTGTCGAGTTCTGGTGAGCCGCCCCGGCGCCTCGCCACGGTTGGCCGCGGGAGACGCCTCCAAACGAAAAACGCGGAGCCATGGGGGGCTCCGCGTTTCCGCGAATACGAATGACGGGTCCGTCTACGCCATCTGGGCGACGCGCTTGTGGGCGCGCGACTTCGATCGGTCCGCCGTGTTCTTCTTGACCACGCCGCTCTTCGTCGCCTTGTCGAGGACCGACACAAACGTGTTGTAGGCCTTCTGCGCGACTTCCTTGCTCCCGGCGGCCACCGCGTCGTTAAAACCGCGGCGCGCTGATGCTACGCGCGTCTTCACGCCGCGATTGACCCCAGTCTGTCGCTCGGTGGTGCGGACACGCTTCATGGCGCTCTTGATATTCGGCATCGCTAAACAACTCCTTACTGAACCTTCGGCCTCTGAATCTCCGGAAAGCCTGCAATATCCGTCATGTGTCCCGTCAGGTCAACCTCAAAACCGGAAGGAATTCGCATTATCGCGTCTGCCGTCTGCCGCCTGGCGCGGCAGGGGCGGGAAAAAGCGGTTAAGTGTGCGAGGAAAGAGCGACATGTTCCCGTCTTTCGTTGGGGGTTCGGCGTTCCTTGATCGCTGTTGGATGTTCATGTCCCGTGGCCGTAGGGATGTCGCCGGGCGGCTTCCCGAGCAGAGACAAGGAAGAGGAACACCCAACAGCCAACACGGAATGTCCAATGACCAGGGAAAGCCGTTGGAGTAGGTGTGCCGTTTAAGAAGGGCGCTTCCGGGTTTGTGGGGGGATTCTTCATTGAACGGAAAGCGGGGCCATGCTCAAACCGCCG
>CAYYJS010000002.1:0-125023 GCA_964472315.1 uncultured Victivallales bacterium
GGCTTCAAGATGCTCAAGGGAACACTCGGCCTTCGGCCCAACTTCCATCAGAAGGAACATCGTGTGGACGGCCACATTTTCATCTCCGTACTCGCCTACCATCTGCTCTGCTGGATAAGCCGGAAAATCGAGGCTGCCGGCGATAACCGGACATGGCGGACTCTGCGACGTCTTCTGCAAACGCATTGCCTGCTGACCACGCGCCTGCCTCTCGAGGACGGACGAATCATCTCAATACGAAAAGCCAGCGTGCCTGACGAAGACCAGGCCCGGATCTACCAGATGCTTGAAATCAACTGGAGAACGGCATACAAGACCCGACGAACCCAGATCAAGGGGTAGCAATCCTGTAGTGCCACCGGCCGGGCTTCCCTTGATTATCAACCACTTACGACGCAAACTAAGAAACTTGGGCTAGCAGCAAAGGCGCATGGCCGATAGCAGCCAGCCCCAGCCTGCAAACCGCCCTGTCCAACGCCGTGCTTCGTCACTATGGGTTTAGTATGCCATCAGACCTTGCGGCAACGTAGGCCGCCAGTCTCAACCGCCGGATGCGGAAAACCGCACGTCCGGGTGGTGTGGGAGCCTTGACGGGCGCAAGCCCGTCAAGGCGACCCGATCAGGGATGCACCGAATCGCAAATGCGCCCAGCGGGGCGGCGCCGCGTGATGGCGGGAGCGAGTTCGGAGATGAAGGACTCGATGCGGCGGTTGGGGGGTTGGGCCGTCCGCGGATCGGCATCGGTGAAAACGGCCACGTAGGCCCATCGGTAGTTGCGGCCGTGCAGGATGCGCTCGCGCGCGGTCAGGGCCAGGCGCTCCAACGTGAAGGGGGTTTCGGCGCGGGGCGAGACGAACCAGTAAGCGAAGCGGGTATCGATCTGTCGCTCCATGCCGATGCGATCGCGGAATCCGCGGCGCAACGCCAGGAACGCGACACGCAGGGGATCGTCCCCGGCGCGGGGGACGGACACGACGGTGTGAGCCTCGATCGTGCCGCCCTGGGCCGGCAGGCATTGCTGGGGGCGATGGATGCTGCGCTGGTCGGCACCGCTGATGACGATCGAAACGAAGATCGGTGGCTGTCCCGGCGCGTCGTAGCGCTTCTTGAGAAAACGTGTGTCCTTGGGCAGGCTGCGACGTTCGCCGAGCGAGACCGGGTCCAGCGCGGCGCCGCACGTCGGACAGACCGTCGGATCGGCAAGCGCCGGCACGTCAAATGCGTTCATGCACTGATCGTTCTGGCAGAACAGCACGTCCACGCCGGTATAGATGCCGACACGGGCGGGCAGGTCGTCCGCGACACCCGTATCGGCGATCTCCAGGACCGGCGGCATCGCGAGAAACGCGGCTGTCGTGATGACGGTCAAACCCGCCAGAAGGCCGCAGGCGACGGCGGGCAGGGGTGGTGTGCCGCGCGCGCGCGCCGGGGCGGGCGTCGACGCGGGTGCCGTCCCCCGCACGCCACCTGTCGGTGCATCGACGCCGGGGCGTGGTATCCGGTCGAGCAGGCGGCCGAAGCCGGCGAGCGACAGGATGGCCACGATAAAGACGACGTAGCCGGAGTAGTCGTGGTAGAAACCGACGGCGACATCCTGGCCGAAGCCTTGGGCGACGATCGCAATGGCCAGGATGCGGGCGATGTTGCCGAGGACCGCCATGGGAACCGCGGCGAGGAACAGCAGCCATTGTTTGATCAGCGTGCGTTGCGTGAACACGGCATAGACCGCGGCGAGCGCGGTCATGGCGAGCAGCGAGCGCAAGCCGCTGCACGGGTCCGCGACATCGATCTTGAAGCCGCCGTTGGCGAGCGATTCGATCATCGTCCCGTGGCGTACGGCGGCGATGCCGAGACCGTTCAGGAGTGCGGTGGTGACTGCGCTCATGAAGGCGCGCAGCGGCACGGTGAGGGTGTCGAGAAAGCTCAGCGGCACGCAAAAAACGAGATAGGCGCAGGGGAAGACGAGGTGCCGCGCGAAGGCGGGGCCGCACAGCGCCAGCGGGATGGTCCACGTCAAGCCGACCAGCGAGAAGAGCGACAGTCGGGTGAGCTGTGCGCGGTAGCCGACCGCATGCATGAGCAGACAGGCGGCGACCAGGATCATACCCGCGGGCATCGGCTGCCGGCCGGCGGCGCGCAAAGCTGCGCGGCGCCGCCAGACGACATAGCCGCTCACCAGCGGGATCAGCCAACCGTGCGACAGATCGCCGCCCGCGCCGCTCCAGCGCTCGACCATCCATCGGATGGCGGAATGGCCTTTTGCGGCGACCTCCTCGGCATTGCCGGTCACGCCGTACAGGTACAACAACGCCGCGCCCGCGAGCACGCAGGCCGCGCGAGCCGTCCAGGGGCGAGATGTCGCTCTTGCATCGGTTGAGGCTGTCATCGGTCGGAATAGTATACGCGAATACGAGGAAAGAGACAGGGAAAAGGCGGCGCGGGCAAGGGCCGGGCGAATCGATTGCCTGCGTCTCCGGTCTGGCCTTTTGCCCAGAATGGCATACACTATTGGCTTTCTCCGGTCGTGGTACGCGCGTAACCAAGGAGTGGCTCGATGGAAAAAATCCGTATTGGTGTCAGCAAGTGCCTTCTTGGCGAGCCGGTCCGCTACGACGGGCAGCATAAGCACGATCACTTCATCACGGACACGTTGGGACGGTATTTCGATTATGTCGGAGTATGTCCCGAGGTGGAATGCGGGCTTGGCGTTCCGCGCGAGTCCATGCGGCTGGTCGGCGATCCGGCCAGTCCCCGGCTTGTGACCGTGCGCACAGGCCTTGACCTCACCGTGCGCATGCAGGACTGGGTGGATCAACGTGTCGAGGAACTGGCGAAGGAGAATCTGGGCGGCTACATTTTCAAGTCCCGATCCCCCAGCAGCGGTATGGCGAACGTCAAGGTCTACAACGACAAGGGCGGTGTCACGGGCAAGGCCCCCGGCTTGTTTGCCAAGGCGTTCCTGGCGCGTTTTCCAACCCTGCCTTGCGAGGACGAGGGACGGCTGAACGATCCGGATTTGCGCGAAAACTTCATCGAACGGGTTTTTACGCTCTGGCGCTTCCGCGAAGCCGTTCGCGTCAGCCCGACACTCGCAACGCTGATGACGTTTCACGCGCGGAACAAGCTGCTGATTCAGTCGCACCACGAGACGATGATGCGGGACATGGGGCGCGAACTGGCCGGGCTGAAGGCCAAAGACGCGCGGGCACACATTCCACGGTACGAGGCCGAGTTGATGCGGGCGCTCAAGGCTCTCGCCACGGTGCGCAAGCACACAAACATCCTCCAGCACATGCTCGGATATCTGCGCGGTTGCGTAGACGAGGCCGATCGGAAGGAACTGGCCGGAATTGTCGAGGACTACCATCTGGAACTTGTCCCATTGGTCGTGCCGGTGACGATGCTGAGGCACTACGTGGAGAAACACGGCGTCGCGTATCTCAAGGACCAATACTACCTGAACCCGCATCCGATCGAACTCAAGCTCCGCAACCATGCGTGAGTAAGGGGGGGAACCTACACTATCGAGCAAGACTCAGGGAGATCGGTTGACGAGAACGGCGACGAGAGCGGATAACGAGTAGCGAGTATCCCATCGTCCACCATTCTCGTCGCCGCTCTCGTTCGACCGAAATGGACAGGAAAATGGGGGCGAAAGCCGAGAGACGGCTAACGCCCTGCAAGAAGGACAGTTACACGGAGAAACGTGCTGTCAGGTTTGACAGAACGGCGCATGATACAGGGAGGGAGAGATGGCTGCATTCGGTTCGGGTTCGCCACGTCGGAACATTCTGGTTCTGGGCATCCTGCTGCAAGTCTGCCTGGGCACCGTGTATGCGTGGAGCTATTTCCAGCAGCCGCTGGTCCAGGGCTTCGGGTGGCAGAACACCCAAGTGGCCTGGGTGTTCAGCCTGGCGATCTGCTTTCTGGGTCTTGCCGCCGCGGTCGGCGGCAAACTGCTGCCGCGCACGGGGCCGCGCCTGCTCGCCACGCTGGGGGGCTGCCTCTACGGCCTGGGCTATCTCCTTGCCGCGCTGGCCCTGCATGTGAAGTCGCTGCCGCTCCTCTACGTGGGCTGCGGCGCGGTTGGCGGCATCGGTCTGGGGCTGGGCTACGTGACGCCCGTGGCTACCGTGGCCAAGTGGTTCCCGGACCGCAAGGGGCTGGCGACGGGGGCCGTGGTGATGGGTTTCGGCATCGGCGCGATCATGATGAGCAAACTGTTGGCGCCCCTGCTCATGTCCTGGACCGGCGGCAACATGGCCGCCGCCTTTGCCTGGCTGGGCGTGTTTTTCACGCTCGTGGCCGGTGGCGTGGGCCTGGGCATGCGCAATCCGCCCGTTGCGGCCGGCATGCCTGTCACACCCGTGGCGTCGTCGGTCGTGACACCTGTGCGGGGGATGCGCCGACGCTTCCTGCTGATGTGGCTGGTGTTTTTCTGCAACATCGCCTCCGGCATCGCGATCATCAGTTTCCAGTCGCCTCTCCTGCAGGATCTGCTCATCCGCACCGACGCGCGGTTCGAGTCCGTGCCGCAACTGCGCGCGCTGGAACGTGCCGAGAAGCGCGGAAACGGGACCGCGATGGCGCCTGAGCAACGGCGGAGTCTGAATGAGCTCGCCGGGCGTCTGGCCAGGATCGGCGCCACGCTGATCGCCTTCAGTTCCATCTTCAACGGCATTGGCCGGTTCTTCTGGGGCGGGCTCTCCGATCGCATCGGCCGCACGTGCGCGTTCCGCTGGATGCTGGGAACCCAGGTGCTGGCGTTCGGCCTGTTGCGCTTCGTGAATCACCCACTACTCTTTGGCGCACTCGTCTGCTACATCCTGCTCTGTTACGGGGGTGGGTTTGGCGTGATGCCGTCCTACGTGCTCGCGGTATTCGGACCGGCTCGCATGGCCGCCGTCTACGGGGCGATCCTGACGGCTTGGTCCGCCGCCGGTGTGGTCGGACCGCAGGTGGTGGCCTGTGTGAAGGACCGCTACGGCGCCAACGCCACGGGGATTTCCTTTGGCATCAGCGCCGGTCTGCTGACCGCCGGGCTTCTGCTCTCCCTGGCCCTCCACGACCGCTCGCCGGACCGTGCCGTCGGTTGAGGGCGCTTCAGGGGGGGGGGCGCGTGGGATGCGAACGGGACGCTCACGTGCGCGGTGCTGGGGCGGCGCGTCGGGCGAGGGCGAGGGGTGGGGCGGGATCGCCTCCACCGGGGCGAGATCGGCGGGTGACGCGGGAGGCGATCCCGGTATGCCGCACATTTTCGATGGACAGAGGGGGGGGAGGCTCACCATCATGCCGCGCAGTCATCAAGGGAGGTCGTATGGCGATTCTGGATATCAAGCCGTTGAGCGCATGCCGGTATGCGGTGTTGTCGTTGGGTGAGATCATGCTGCGGTTGGACCCGGGCGAGGGGCGCATCCGCACGGCGCGTACGTTCCAGGCGTGGGAGGGCGGGGGCGAGTACAACGTGGCGCGCGGCATGCGCAAGTGCTTCGGGCTTCCCGCGGGGGTGGTGACGGCCCTGGCGGACAACGAAGTCGGCCATCTGATCGAAGACTTCATCATGCAGGGCGGCGTCGACACCCGCTACATCAAGTGGATGCCCTACGACGGCATTGGGCGGACCGTGCGCAACGGGCTCAATTTCACCGAACGCGGGTTCGGCGTGCGCGGCGCCGTGGGAGTCTCGGACCGCGGCAATACGGCGGCGTCGCAGCTTAAGCGGCACGATGTCGACTGGGATGCCATCTTCGGTCAGTCTGGCGTCCAGTGGTTCCATACCGGCGGGATCTTCGCCGCGCTGTCGGAGACGACGCCGGATGTCATCATCGAGGCCATGCAGGCGGCGCGGCACCACGGGACAATCGTCTCGTACGACCTGAACTACCGGCCGTCTCTGTGGAAGTCCATCGGTGGACAGGCGCGGGCGCAGGCGGTGAACCGCGAGATCGCCAAGTATGTCGATGTCATGATCGGCAACGAGGAGGACTTCACCGCCAGTCTCGGTTTCGAGGTCGAGGGCGTGGACGAGAACCTTTCGGAACTCGATACGGCCGGCTTCAAGAAGATGATCATGCAGGCTGTCGCGGACTACCCGAACTTCAAAGTGACGGCCACGACCTTGCGCGGCGTGAAGTCGGCGACCGTGAACGATTGGGGCGCCATCTGCTGGGCGGGCGGCGCGTTCCATGAAGCGGTGCACCGGCCGGGGCTCGAGATCCTCGATCGTGTCGGCGGTGGCGACAGTTTCGCGTCGGGGCTGATCTACGGGTTCCTGAAATCGGGCGATCCAGCCAAGGCCGTCAACTATGGCGCCGCGCATGGCGCGCTGGCGATGACCACGCCGGGCGATACGTCGATGGCCACGCTGGCCGAGGTCGAGAAGTTGATGGGCGGCGGCAGCGCGCGCGTCGTGCGCTGAGCCATTGGCGCGCCTCCGAATTGCTCCGCAAGCCGTCAAATGCCTTGTCATTCGTGCGTCAGTGGCGTACATGTGCGATCAAATAGTCTTCGGGACCAGGTGATCCCCGCGGTTCGCGGGGTATTCCTGACCGGCGGTCAGAGTCCGCGACTCCCGATGCGCCTCACGGCGCGCGGGACTGACACGGTGGAATTCCGTGGCCGACAGTGATGGGTTCGCCCCAGAGTCTGGATGGGAGAAGATGGTACAGGCAAGACGGATGGCGGGCCGCACGGCGCCGCCGTCCGTGACCTGTCGTCATCTCATCCGCTCCGTCCCGACGAGTCGGGACCGTGTTCCGTGCGTGAAGGTGGAAGGAGCTGAAGATGTCGTTGGACCGCGTTGAAGATGCCTTGAGCGATATCCGTGCCGGCAAAATGGTGGTTGTCACCGATGACGAGCGGCGCGAGAACGAAGGCGACCTGATCCTGGCCGCCGAGCACGTGAACGATACCGCCATCAACTTCATGGCCAAGCACGGGCGCGGGCTGATCTGTGTCGCGCTGGACCGGGAGACGTTGCAGCGTTTGCGGTTGGCGCGCATGGCGACGCGCGGCAAGGGCGATCGCTTCAACACGGCCTTCATGGAGTCGGTGGATGCGCGTCACGGGGTGTCGACCGGCATCAGCGCGCACGATCGGGCGCGGACCATCGAGGTTCTCATGGCCGACCAGACCACCGAGGCGGACCTGGTCAGCCCCGGGCACACGTTCCCGCTGGAGGCGGTGGCCGGTGGCGTCTTGCGGAGGGCGGGGCATACCGAGGCGGCGGTCGACCTGGCGCGACTGGCCGGCTGCAAGCCCGGCGGCGTCATCTGTGAGATTCTCCAGGACGACGGTCACATGGCGCGCATGCCCGAGTTGAAACTCTTTGCGCGGACGCACGGGTTGCGGATCATTTCCATCGCCGATCTGATCGCCTACCGACGCCGTACGGAGCGGCTTGTCGAGTTTGTGCGGGCGGTGCGTTTTCCGACGGCCTACGGCGAATTCCAACTGCGGCTGTATCATTCGGTCGTGGAGCGCGAGCACCATGTGGCGCTGGTTCTGGGCGATCCGGCGGCGCAACCGGTGGCCCTCGTCCGCGTGCACAGCGAGTGCCTGACCGGCGACGTGTTCGGCTCGCTCCGCTGCGACTGCGGCAACCAGTTGCACCGGGCGTTGCGGATGATCGGCGAGGAGGGGTGCGGCGTGCTGCTCTACATGCGGCAGGAGGGGCGCGGCATCGGGCTGGCGAACAAAATCCATGCCTATGCATTGCAGGACGGAGGCATGGACACGGTGGAAGCCAACGAGCATCTCGGGTTCGAGGCCGACCTGCGCGACTACGGCGTGGGCGCGCAGATCCTGTCGGACATCGGCCTCACCCGGATCCGCCTGCTGACGAACAATCCCCGCAAGGTCGTGGGACTGGAGGGGTATGGACTGGAGATCGCGGAACGAATTCCGATCGTGTGTGAAGCGACCGAACACAGCGAACGGTATCTGGCGACGAAGAAGGCGAAACTGGGTCACATATTGTAGGCGCCGTGGCGGCGTCGGAGAGGAGACGTGGAAATGAGCGTACGGGAAGTATCGGCGAGTCTGTCGGCGGCGGGAGTGAAGGTTGGAATCGTGGTCAGCCGGTTCAACGATTTCCTTACGAAGCAGCTTGTGGGCGGCGCCATCGACTGCCTGGTTCGGCATGGTGCGGCCGAGGCCGACATCACGGTCGTATGGGTGCCGGGCGCCAACGAGACGCCGATGGTGGCGCAGCGGCTGGCGGCCGGACGGAAGCACGATGTCGTGATCGTTCTCGGCGCCGTGGTGCAAGGGGCGACCCCGCATGCCGACCTGATCAATAACCAGGTGGCGCGGTCGGTGGCGCAGGTGGCGCTCGAAACCGGCGTGCCGGTAATCAACGGCGTGGTCTGCGCGGGCACCCTCGAACAGGCGATCGAGCGGTGCGGCACGAAGGCCGGGAACAAGGGGTGGCAGGCCGCTCAGGCCGCCATCGAAATGGCGAATGTGTACAAAGCGCTTGACGCCTGATACGGCGTGGAGCGGGAGCGAGCGACATGGCGACACGACGAGACGCGCGCGAATGGGCGCTGCAGGTGCTTTTCGGCCTCGATCTGAACCCCGGCGTGGCCCCGGACCAGGCCGTTGAGACGTTTATGGCCGACAAGCATTGCGGGAAAGGGGTGCGCGCGTTCATGGCCGACCTGGTTGCCGGCGTGCAGGCGAACCGCAGGACGATCGACCGGACGATCAAGCAGCACGCCGAGCATTGGGCCATCGGGCGCATGGGCGTGGTGGATCGGAACGTGTTGCGCATGGGTGTCTACGAACTTATCCATACTCCGGAGACGCCGCCGGCGGTGGTGATCAACGAGGCGGTCGATATCGCGAAGTACTTCAGTAGTCGCGAGTCGGGGCGGTTCGTCAACGGGATTCTGGACAAGATCCGCAAGGAGAACGGGGTGAGCGGAGATGGGGTGGCGCCCGGGGCGCCGGAGGGGGCGGGGAAGGGGAAAGGCTAATGGCTGCAAGGGGGCGACGGAGTCCGGAGAAGAACGCGCCACGGGGCGGGTTCGGGGCGGATGACGGGTGGATGCGGCGGGCGTTGGCATTGGCGCGACGGGCGGAGGGGCGGACACGGCCGAACCCGCCGGTCGGCGCGGTGGTGGTTCGGGACGGCGTGGCGGTAGGCGAGGGCTATCATCGCCGGGCGGGAACGGCGCACGCCGAAGTGGTGGCGCTGGACCGGGCCGGGCGCCAAGCGCGCGGCGCGACGTTGTATGTGACGCTGGAGCCCTGCTGTACGCATGGCCGCACGCCGCCGTGTACCGACCGCATTCTTGCCGCGGGCGTGGCGCGTGTCGTGGTTGGGATACGCGACCCGAACCCGCGACACGCGGGGCGCGGCTTGCGGCTTCTGCGCCGTGCCGGCGTCGCGGTCGAAACGGATATCTGCCGCACGGATGCCGAGTCGTTGCTTGCGCCGTTCGGCTGTTGGGTGACGCAGGGACGGCCGTTCGTGACCCTGAAGATGGGGATGACGCTGGACGGGCGGATTGCCGACACGGTGGGACGGTCCCGCTGGATCACGTCGTCTCCGGCGCGGCGTTGTGTGATGGCGCTGCGCAAGCGCGTGGATGCGGTGATGGTCGGCATCGGAACGGCGCTGGCGGACGATCCGTCGCTGTTATGGAGCAAGACCGGAACGTGCCAGCCGATGCGCATCGTCGTGGATGCGCGGGGCCGGTTGCCGCTCACGGCGCGGGTGCTGTGTGACGGGTGGGTGCGACAGACGGTCGTAGCCACGACGCGTGCGTGTCCGGACGAGCGGGTGGCCGCGTACGAAGCGTGCGGCGCGACGGTATGGCGACTGGCGGCGGCGCGCGGGCATGTGTCGTTGCCTGCGTTGATGCGGCGTGCCGGCAGGGAGGGGTTGCTGCACGTGCTTTGCGAAGGCGGCGGCGTCTTGGCCGGAGGACTGCTGGACGCCGGTTTGGTCGACGACGCGCTGTTTTTCGTCGCTCCGAAAGTGCTTGGTGCGGGGTGTGCCGTCGTCACGGGCCGGCCGCGGCCGCTGCGGTCGGTGTTGCCGCTCGAGTTCACGGGACTCGAACGGCTCGGTTGCGACGTGCTGATGCATGCCCGGCCGACGGGCGGAAAGGCGAAGCGATGTTCACGGGGTTGATCGAACGGGTTGGCGGTCTGCGCGCGATCGCGCGCGCGGGCGGGGGGCATCGTCTCGCGGTCGAGCACGAGCCGTGGGAATCCCCGCTGGAGAGTGGCGAAAGCGTGGCCGTGCAGGGCGTTTGTCTGACCGTGACCGAGGTCGAGCGGGGCGGATTTCGCTGCGACGTGCTGGACGAGACGCTGGCCGTGACGACGCTGAAGTCCGCGCGTGCCGGCAGCCGCGTGAATCTGGAGCGGGCGTTGGCGTTCGGGGGGCGGTTGGGCGGGCACCTTGTGACGGGGCACGTGGACGGCCTGGGCCATGTCCGCGCCGTGCGCCGCGCGGGGCACGATTGGGTCGTGACGATCGCGGGCGACGCCACGGTTCTGCGCGGGATCGTCCACAAGGGATCGATCGCCGTCGACGGGGTCAGCCTGACGGTATCGGCGGTGATGGACGATGCCTTCGAGGTCAACATCATCCCGCACACATGGACGCATACGACGCTGGCGGCCACGCGGGTGGGCGAGGCGGTGAATCTGGAGACGGATGTGATCGGAAAATATGTCAGCCGCTTCCTGGAGGGTCGCTTCGGCGGCGGCGGTGTGACGTTCGACACGCTGCGCGCGGCGGGAATCGCCTGACGGACGCGTGTTTGAAGTTGTCGCGCGCGCGCGGTGTCTGGTAGGCTCACCCGACGATTGCGAGGTCGAGCGGGGCTCGATCCGGCGCGTCGGGAGACGCGTCCGGCGTGGCGCGTTGGCGGCATGTGGGATGTGGGGTTCGCAGGGCGACGCGGGTCCGCGGGATAGGCGGCGGAGGGTAAAGACCGTGGCAGGGACACAACGGGATCACGAGTACCTTGGCCTGTTGGCCGATGTCGCCGAAGTCGTGTCGCTGCTGGGCACGGATGCCGATCTGGACCGGTTTCTCGAACGGTTGGTCGGCATGGTGGCGCACCACCTCTATGCGGACGTCTGTTCGGTCTATCTGCTGGACGACGCGACGGGCGAGCTCGTGCTGAAAGCGACCGTCGGGCTCAACCCGAAGTCGGTGGGCAACATCCGGCTCAAGGTTGGCGAGGGTCTGGTCGGCATGGCGCTCAAGGAACTGCGGCCGATTCGCGAGCCGCACGCGAGCCGCAACCCCGATTACCGGCATTTCCCCGAGTCGGGCGAAGACGCCTTCGAGTCGTTTCTGGCGGTGCCGATTCTGCGCGGGGTCGAGAAGGTCGGTGTCGTCGTCGTGCAGCGCCGCGAGTCCTATCGGTTCAGCGATACCGAAGTGATGACCATGCGGGCGCTGACGGCGCAGCTCGCGACGGCGATCGAGGCGGTGCGGTCCCGTCTGCACCTGGCGGAGACCCGGGAGTTTCCGGCCGTGCACGAGAAGCTGCCGCAATCGTTTTTCGTCAAAGGCGCCGGCGCTTCGCGCGGATGCGTGCTGGGAGCGGCGGTGGTCTTCGCCCGCGATGGCGCGCGCCAGGTGCTCAAGCGCGTGGTTGACGGCGGCGCGGCCGGTGGCGGGAAGGACGAACTGGATCGCGCGATCGCCGCGGTGATCCTCGAACTGGAGTCCATGCAGCCGCGTGTCGGAGCGATACTGCCCGAAGTGGCGTCGCTGATTTTCGACGCGCACCAGATGATGCTTCAGGACATGAGCTTCACGGGGGACTTGTTCGAGGGTATCGCGGCCGGACTTTCGGCGGCCGAAGCCGTGGCGCGCACGTCGCTGGACTACGTGGCGCTCTTCGAGGCCAGCTCGCAGGGGTATCTGCGCGAAAAAGCCCGCGACGTGGAGGACATTGCGCTGCGGTTGCTGCGTCAGCTTGGGGTGGTCGACGACGTGCCGCGTGGGGCGTGGGAGGGGTGTATCCTGATTGCCCATGAGCTGTTGCCGTCGGACATCGTGCGCATCGCGACCGAACACGTGGCGGGCATCGTGATGGTCGGCGGGGGCACGACGTCGCACGTATCGATTCTTGTGCGATCGCTGGAGATTCCGATGGTCATCGTGCAGTCCGCCGAGGTGCCGCTGTTGCCGGACGGCACGCGCGTGCTGATCGACGCGGACACGGGATCGGTTTTCGTCAATCCTGGCGAGCCCGTGTTGAGCCGCTATGAAGATCGTCGGCGGGCGCGTGACGCGGCGGCCACGCGTCGCACGGACCTGGTCGACCAGACCTTCACGAAATGCGGGCAGCGCGTGACCCTGCTGGCGAATATCAACCTTTTGAGCGAACTGGATCTGGCGCTGGACCTGAAGGCCGAGGGGGTCGGGCTGTACCGCACGGAGTTTCCGTTCATGGTGCGCCAGTCGCTGCCGAGCGAAAGCGAGCAGGAGTCCGTATACAAGACGCTGTTCGAGAAGATGCCGAACCGCGAGATCACGATCCGCACGATCGACGTTGGCGGGGAAAAGTTGCTGTCGTATTTCGACAACGCCGGGGAGGCCAATCCGGCGCTGGGACTGCGGTCGATTCGGTTCGCGAACCGCTATGGCGACCTGTTCGATCAGCAATTGCGCGCCATTCTGCGCTCGGCCCCGCCCGGCGTGACGGTGCGTGTGATGTTTCCGATGATCGATTCCGTGGACGAATTGCGGTCCGCGCGCCGCCGGTTGGAGCGGTGCCGTGCCGAGGTGAACGCCGGGACTTCCGGGACCTGCGCCATGCCGCTGGTCGGGATGATGATCGAGTTGCCGGCGGTTGTGGAGTTGATCGACGAGTTGTGTCGGGAGGCCGATTTCTTTTCGATCGGTACGAACGATTTTGTCCAGTACATGCTGGCCGTGGACCGTACGAACGAACGCGTCGCGTCGTACTACCGCCCGCACCATCCGGCGGTGTTGCGCGCGCTGAAACGCATCGTCACGGCGGTGGTGCGGAACGGTGTCGACATCTCGGTATGCGGCGAGATGGCGCACGAACCGTGCTTCATCAAGTTCCTGCTCGGGATCGGGGTGCGGCGGTTCAGCCTCGATCCGCACTACATGCCGGATGTCCAACCCGCGATTGCGGCGATGACCGTGGCCGAGTCCATGGCGTACGCCGACCGCCTGCTCGCGCAGGGCACCATCGAAGGTGTGGAAGCCATGCTCGAAGGAGTCAAGTGATGCGGAGCATTCCGGTGCTGACGGTTGCCGGGGCCACGTTGGCCGAGGCCTACGAGAAGGCCCTCACGGCGCTGTACGCGGGCGGCATTCCGTTCCGGACGCAGTACGACAAGCCGGGCGATCCGCCGAGCCTGGACTGCACGATGAACATCACCGTGCTGGACCCGATGGCCGATCCCATGATCCACAAGGCGTTCCCCGGCGGATTCGCCGATCTGCGCGAGTACGTATACGAACTTCAGGGCCGGAAGGATACGTGGATCAAGAACATGAACGATCCCGACGACACGCGCTGGGAGTACACGTACCACGGGCGGTTGAGCAACTACGGCCAGTGGAAGGAACGTGCCGCCGGGGGGGGCGCGGCGGAGCCGTCCCGGATGGTGGGGCCGTTCCGGGTGGACCAGATCGAAAACGTGATCCGCAAACTCGTCGAGCAGCCGTACACGCGGCAGGCCCAGATGATCACGTGGATGCCGAACCTGGACCTGAACTGTTTCGATCCGCCATGCCTGCAGTCGCTGTGGTACCGGATCGTCGCCGACGATGAGGGGGTGCAGTGGCTCAACTGCAACGTGCGGTTCCGCAGCAACGACGCGTGGGGCGCGAACTTCATGAACATGTTCGGTTTCGTCATGTTCAACCGCGAGATCATCGCCGACGAGGTCGCCCGGCGGTCCGGCCGGCGGGTGGCCCTGGGCCGCATGAACTGGCAGGCCGATTCCTTCCACATCTACGGCAAGGACATCGCGCAGGCCCGCCGCATGTTGTTCGATCGCCTGGCGGACGGCGACCTGTCGGAACGGTCATTCAACTTCCACGACCCGGCGATCCAGGAAATGTACCACGAAGAAGAAACGCATATCCTCGCGAAGATCGATGAAATGAACGCGCGGCTGGCGTGAATGTCCAATATCCAACACGGAACTCCCGACATCCATTTCAGGTGTCCATGCGCACCCGGGGCGCGGCATTTTCGGCGGGATTTTGGGTCTTGCGGCGGGTAGGTTGTTCCAGTATCCTGCCACGCTTACGTTGAATCGGCGGCTGCACGCCTTGGGGCGTGGCACACAGCCGGCCGGCAGTGTGAACAAGAAGGCTAAGAACATGTTGAAACAGAAACCCAAGAAGAAGCACGTCGAGTTCGATCTCAGCCAGTTTCGTGGCGATGGTCAGTCCGAGATGGCCCAGTTGTTAGGCGAGGCCGTCCAGGAGTTCGCGGAGGGGTCGATCGTCTCCGGTCGCGTCCTCGAAGTGCGCAGCAACGAAGTCCTCGTCGACATCGGCTACAAGTCCGAGGGCGTCATCGACGGCGGCGAGTTCGCGGACCTGTCCGCGGTCCACGTCGGCGACCAATTCGATGTGCTGCTTGCCGAGATCGAGGATGACAGCGGCATGGTCATCCTCAGCAAGGAACGCGCCGAACAGAAGAAGCGTTGGGAGCGCGTGCTCAAGACCTGCGAAGAAGGGACCACCGTCATGGGCGTGGTCAAGTCTCGCGTCAAGGGCGGGCTGATTGTCGATGTGGACGGCGTGGATGCGTTCCTGCCCGGATCGCAGGTGGATGCGTCGCCGGTGCACAACACCGACGAGTTCATCGGCAACGAATACGAATTCAAGGTGCTCAAGATCAACGAAGACCGGCGGAACATCATCGTTTCGCGCCGCGAGTTGATCGAGGAGCGTTTGCGTGTCAAGAAACGCGAGCTGCTCGGCACGATCCAGTCCGGTCAGATTCGCAAGGGCGCGATCAAGAACATCACCGATTTCGGCGTGTTCGTGGACTTGGACGGGCTCGACGGTCTGCTGCACATCACCGACATGAGCTGGGGGCGGATCAAGCACCCGTCCGAGATGGTGAAGGTCGGTCAGGAAATCGAGGTCATGATCCTCGATGTGGACCAGGAGAAGGAACGCGTGTCGCTTGGCCTGAAGCAGCGCACCCCGAATCCGTGGGACAGCATCGACGACAAGTACCCGGTCGGCAGCCGTCTGCGCGGTCGCGTGGTCAACCTCGTGCCGTACGGGGCCTTCGTGGAGCTCGAAGAGGGCGTCGAGGGTCTGGTGCACGTGTCCGAGATTTCGTGGACCAAGCGGATTGCCCGTGCCTCGGATGTCCTCAATGTCGGCGATGAAGTCGATGTGGTTGTGCTGAGCGTCAATAAAGGCGACCAGAAGATCGCGTTGGGCATCCGCCAGACGGAAGCGAATCCGTGGGATACCGTACAGGGGCGTTACCCGGTCGGTTCGCGCATTCGCGGCCAGGTGCGGAACTTCACGTCGTACGGCGCCTTTGTCGAGCTCGAGGACGGCATCGACGGGATGATTCACGTGTCCGACATGTCGTGGACGCGGAAGGTCAACCATCCGTCGGAAGTCCTGGAGAAGGGCGTGGAAGTGGACGCGATCATCCTGGAAGTCGACCCCGCGAACAAGCGGATCAGTCTTGGTCTCAAGCAGGCCAACGACGATCCGTGGAACTCGATTGCGTCGCGCTTCAAGGTTGGCGATATCGTCAGCGGCAAGGTGGCCAAGGTCGCCTCGTTCGGCGCGTTCGTGGAACTCGATGACGGGATCGACGGTCTGGTGCATATCTCGCAGATCAGCGACCAGCATGTCGAGAAGGTCAAGGATGCGCTGGACGTGGGCATGGACGTGACGGCCCGGATCGTGAAGATCGATCAGGGCGCGCGCCGGATCGGCCTGAGCATCAAGGCGGTGACGATGCCGGATGACGAGTTCGAGCGTCAGGCCGAAGACCTCCTGAGCGAGGGTCTGCGTCCGGGCGAGAACATGGTCGACCTGGCCGGAGCCTTCGACGAGGCCTTTGGCGGTCTCGGCGAGGAATGGCATCCGGGCGACCGCCGCGACCGCGACCGCGACCGCGACCGCGATCGCGACCGCGACCGGTAGGCGGGACATCGCACCGCGATATGGGTCAAGGAAGGCGCCCCGCCTGGTGCGGGGCGCCTTTTTTCCGCGGAGGACGGAGCGAGATGAACATTATCGAAACGCTGAAGGCGCGGGGGCTTTTCGAGGCCATGACCGGGGAGGCTCTCGTGGGGCATGCCGAGCGCCCGAGTGTCGTATACGCCGGGTTCGATCCATCCTGCGACAGTCTCCAGGTCGGCAACCTGGTCACGATTCTCGGGCTCTCGCACTTTCAACGGTGCGGCCACCGCGTCATTGCGCTGGTGGGCGGGGCCACGGGCATGATCGGCGATCCCTCGGGCAAGAGCGCCGAGCGGTCGCTGCTGACGGGCGACGAGGTTGCGCGCAATGCCGAGGGCATCCGCGAGAACCTGTCGCGCTTTCTCGACTTTTCGCATGCCACGGCGCCGGCCAGGCTGGTGAACAATGCCGACTGGTTCCGGCAGTTCACGTTCATCGACTTCCTGCGCGATGTCGGCAAGCACTTCCGGATGGGCGCGATGCTCGGCAAGGACAGTGTCCGCAGCCGCCTGGAGAGCGACGCGGGGATGAGTTTCACCGAATTCAGCTACCAGTTGCTGCAGGGGTACGACTTCCTGCACCTGTACGATCACGAGCAGTGCCGCATCCAGCTCGGGGGCTCGGACCAGTGGGGCAACATCACGGCGGGCACCGAGCTCGTGCGCCGGCTGCGCGGCGAGGAGGTCTTCGGCGTGACGATGCCGCTCGTGTGCGACAGCACGGGTCAGAAGTTCGGTAAGAGCGCCGGCAATGCGGTCTATCTGGATGCGCGCCGTACCTCCGTGCACGATTTCTACCAGTTCTTCGTCCGCACCGCCGACGCGGATGTCGTGCGGTTTCTCAAGGTTTTCACCCTCCTGGAACTCGACGAGATCGCGGCCTACGGGAGCGAGGTCGCCGCGCACCCGGAACGGCGGTCGGCCCAGCAGCGCCTGGCCGAGGAAGTGACGCGCATGGTTCACGGCGCGGACGGGCTGGCCGTGGCACGGCGGTCGGCGGCGGTGCTGTACGGCGAGGCCATGGAAGGACTGCATGCCGACGAGTTGTTGGCGGTGTTTGCCGATGTGCCGTCGGTCGATCTGCCGCGGGCGTCCGTGGCGGGCCAGCCGGTCGTGAACGTCGCGGCGGACAGCGGGCTGTGCAAGAGTCGGGGCGAGGCGCGCCGCCTCATCGACAGCGGTGGCCTGTACGTGAACAACGCGCGTGTCCGGGATGCCGGGCAGTGCGTGACGGACGGCGACGCGATCGACGGGCGGCTCGTGGTCCTGCGCTCCGGGAAGAAGCGCTACCAGATGATCCGGCTGATGCCGGCATGAGTGTCGCGGCCGCCGTCGCGGACCGCTCTGGGCCGGAAGAGGAATCGGGATGAGTCACGAGTCAATCGTCATCACCGGCGCGCGCGAGCACAATCTCAAGGGCGTTTCGGTACGGATTCCGCGGGAGCAGTTGACCGTGGTGACGGGGCTGAGCGGTTCGGGGAAGTCCTCGCTGGCATTCGATACGCTGTTTGCCGAGGGCCAGCGGCGCTATGTCGAAAGCCTCTCGGCCTACGCCCGTCAGTTCATCAACCAGATGCAGAAGCCGGACGTCGAGCATATCGAAGGGCTGTCGCCGGCGATCGCCATCGAACAGCGGACGGCGGGTTCCAATCCGCGCTCGATCGTGGCGACGACCACGGAGATTCACGACTACCTGCGCCTGTTCTTCGCCAGCATCGGGCGGGCGCATTGCCCGACCTGCGGGAAGCCGGTGGCCCGGCAGAGCGCGGAGGAGATCGTCGATCGGTTGCTGCGGCTGCCGGAGCGTACGCGCGTCGTGCTGCTGGCGCCGCTGATTCGCGGACGGAAGGGGCAGCACATCGATGTGTTGGACGGCATCCGGAAGGACGGGTTCGTGCGCGCCCGCATCGACGGTACGGTCCACGAGATCGACCAGGCGCCGGCGTTGGACAAGAACAAGGCGCATACCATCGAAGCCGTGATCGACCGGTTGGTCGTCGGGGGCGATATCCGCAAACGCGTGACCGATTCGGTCGAGACGGCGTTGACGCAGGGCCACGGACTCCTGATCGCGCAGTGCCAGGAGCCGGAGGGCGAGTGGCATGACGTGCTGCTGTCGGAGATCAACGCCTGTGTCGACTGCGGGATCAGCTTCGAGGAACTCACACCGCGTCACTTCTCGTTCAATAGTCCGTACGGCGCCTGTCCGACCTGTTCGGGGCTCGGCACGCAGATGGTCTTTGACGAGGACTTGGTGGTGACCGACCCGGAACTGTCGCTGGAGAAGGGGGCCATTCCGTCATGGCGGCGCGGGAGCCGGCGCCTGATCCTCTACTACAAGGGCCTGCTGCGGGCGCTGGCCCAGCGGTACGAGTTCAGTCTCGACACCCCGTTCGCGAGTCTGCCGAAGCGCATCCGCGACATCGTGCTGTACGGTTCCGGCGACGAGGAACTGACGTTCGGTTACTGGCGGGGCGGCACGCGCCACACCTACGACAAGGCCTTCGAGGGCGTGATTCCCAACTTGCGGCGGCGTTACGAGACCACGGACAGCGAGTATACGCGGCAGCGGCTGCTCGAGTACATGAGCCGCCAGCGGTGTCCGACGTGCAAGGGATCGCGCCTCAAACCGGAGAGCATGGCCTGCACGGTGCGCGACCGCTCGATTGTCGACCTCTGTGCGATGTCGATCCGCGAGGCCGACACGTTTTTCCTCGCCCTCGATCTGCAGGGCCAGGAACTCAAGATCGCGGGCGAAGTGCTCAACGAGGTTCGCCGCCGGCTGCATTTTCTGGTGGACGTCGGGCTCGACTACCTGACGCTGGACCGTGAGAGCGGCTCGCTTTCCGGTGGCGAGGCGCAGCGCTTGCGTCTGGCGAGCCAGATCGGTTCCGGTCTGACCGGCGTGCTGTATGTGCTGGACGAGCCGACGATCGGACTTCACCTGCGCGACAACGAGCGGCTGATCAAGATGCTCAAGGCCCTGCGCGACCGCGGCAACACGGTGGTCGTGGTCGAGCACGACGAACAGATGATCCGCGAGTCCGATTACGTGGTGGACATGGGTCCCGGCGCGGGGCGTCACGGTGGCGAGATAGTCGCCGCGGGGCCGACCGGCGTGGTGCTGGCGGGCGACTCGCTGACGGCGTGCTACCTGTCGGGGCGGCGCGGCATCGCGGTGCCCGCGGAGCGCCATGCGCCCGGGAAGGCGCATCTGACGATCGACGGAGCCCGCGCCAACAACCTCAAGGACATCCGCGTCGATATCCCGCTCGGGCTGTTTGTGTGCGTGACAGGCGTTTCCGGCAGTGGGAAGAGCACACTGGTGGACGATATCCTGCGGCGGGCCCTGTTCCGGCATTTCTACAGCGCCAAGGACAAGCCCGGCGCCCACAAGGCCGTCCGCGGGCTGGAGCATCTGGACAAAGTGATTGTCATCGACCAGTCGCCGATCGGCCGGACGCCGCGCAGCAATCCGGCCACGTACACGGGGGCGTTCACCCACATCCGCGATCTCTTCGCCCAACTGCCGGAATCCAAGGTGCGCGGGTACAAGCCCGGCCGGTACAGCTTCAACGTCAAGGGCGGCCGTTGCGAGACCTGCAAGGGCGACGGCATCATCAAGCTGGAGATGCATTTCCTGCCGGATGTCTACGTCACCTGCGAACGCTGCCGTGGGGCGCGCTACAATCGCGAGACGCTGGACGTGCACTATGGCGGCAAGAGCGTTGCCGATGTGCTGTCGCTGACGATCGACGAAGCGCTCGAGTTTTTCGTCAGCGTTCCGGCGATCGAGCGGCGGCTGCGCACGCTGGCCGAGGTGGGCCTCGGCTACCTGCAACTGGGGCAGTCGGCCACGACGCTGTCGGGCGGCGAAGCGCAGCGTGTCAAACTGTCGTCCGAACTCAGCAAGCGCGACACGGGCCGGACGCTGTATCTGCTGGACGAGCCAACCACGGGGCTGCATTTCGCCGATACGGAGCGTCTCCTCGCCGTCCTGCTGCGTCTGCGCGACGCCGGGAACACGGTCCTGGTGATCGAGCATAACATGGACGTGATCAAGTGCGCGGACTACATTATCGACCTGGGTCCGGACGGCGGCGATGCCGGCGGCCGGGTGGTCGCCACCGGGACGCCCGAAGCGGTGGCCGGTGTCGAGGCGTCGCATACCGGGCGGTTTCTGCGCGGGGTGCTTGCGAACGCCCGCGGGCGGGCCGCGACGGCGACGGCGAAGGGCGGAAGGCGGAAGCGTACGGCATGAGCGGAGCGCGGACGATACTATGCGTGGCGGCGCTGGCGGCGACCTGTCTGAGGGCGCAGGGCACGGACGCCCTGACGGTCGCACGGGCGGCGCTCGCCGACGGGCTGTCCGAGCTGGCGGAAGCGCGGTGCCGCGAATGCCTGGCGGACGCTCCGGATGCGAACGCGCGCGCGGAGGCGTGCGATCTGCTCATGCGGGCGCTGCAAGCGCAGCGCAAGTGGGATGCGATGGAGGCCGCGTTGACCCCGGCGGGCCTGTGCCGCGAGGCGTTGGCGCGCGAGGGTGGCGACCGCTACTGGCGCGCGGTGCTGCAGTTCGAGCGCGGCGCGTTTGGCGAAGCGTTGGCGACGGTCGGTCCCGTGGAATCCCCGGCCGGAGACGGCCGCTACCGCGGGCGCGCCGTGCGGCTCGCGGGCTGGTGCCTCTGGCGGCGGAACGACGCCGCGGGCGCCGCCGAACGCTTCGCGCGCTACGATGCGCTGACGGGTGGCGCGCTGCCGGAGGCCCTGCCGAACCTGATGGACTGGGGGAAGACCTTGCTGGAGGTGGGCGATTCCGGACGTGCGGCGCTTGCGTTCGGGCGCCTCGCCGCCGCCGGCGGCTCCTCGCCGTTGGTCACCGAAGGCCGCTATCAACTCGGCGTGTCGCTGCTGCGGAGCGGACAGATGGGCGCCGCCACCAATGTGCTCGGCGCGCTGGCGGCCGAAACCGCCACGCCGGGCGACCTGCGCGGGCAGGCGTGCCTGGCGCTGTCCGACGCGTACCGCGGCATGACCAACATGGCCGCCTGCATCGCGATACTCGGCCAGGGGCTGAGCGGCGCCCAGAGTCCCGACGTGAAGCGCAGCCTCTCGCTGGCGCTCGGACACGCGCTGCTGGACGCCGGGCGCGCCGAAGAAGGCGTGCCGCGGCTTCAGGCCTTCGTGTCCGATGTTCCCGCCGACCCACGCGCGGCGCCGGCGCAGATGCGGTTGGCCGATGCCTTGCTCACGAACAGGAACTACGACGGGGCCGCCGCGGCCTTCCAGCACTACCTCGAGACCTTTGGCGACTCCGGCGAGGAACGCAGCGTCGCGCTGGCCGGACGCGGATGGGCCCTGTTCGGATTGGAACGGTATGCCGAGGCGGCCGAGGTTTTCCTGAAAGCATACGAGGTGTCGTCGGTCGCGTCGCAGCGCGAGTCGTGTCTGATCAAGGCGGCGGACGCGCGGATGGCGAATCGGCAGCACCTGCTCGCCCAGGAACTCTATGACCGCGCGCTGCGGGAGTTTCCCGCATCGACCCGGCGGGATGCCCTGATGCTGCAGGCCGCGGAGGCCGCGGCCGCGCGGGGCGAGACCGACGCGGCTATTGCGCGGTTCCGGGCGTTGGCGGGGGACGCCGGCGCGGGGCGGTCCGCGGCGGATGCCCTGTTCCGGATCGCCGGGCTGGAGGCCGAACGCGGCGCGTGGGAGGCCGCGCGCGACACCTATGGCGAACTGACGCGTCGGTTCCCCGAGAGCCCGCGAAGCGCCGAGGCGCTGTTCGGTCGCGGTGTGGCGAATTACCATCTCTGGCGGCCGGAGACGATCGGCGACTTCGACCGAGTGATCGAGAAATACCCGGATACCGCCGCGGCGGAGAGTGCCTACTACATGAAGGTCATCGGTCTCTACCGGCTGGGGCGCGATGTGCAGGCGATGGTCGCCGCCAAGGCGTTCGTGGGCCGCTACCCGGAGTCGTCATACGCGCCGCAAGTGGAGTTCTGGATGGCCAAGGCTCAGTACAATGCCGGGAACTATATCGAAGCGGAGGAGCAGTTCCTGGCGTTCGTGGCCCGCCATCCCGCGCACGCATTCGCGGATGACGCGCTCTACCGGGCGGGCCTGAGCGCGGGCCGGCGCAAGGAGTATGTGCGCTCCAACGAGACGTTGGCGCGGCTCTTCAAGGAGTATCCGGACAGCGCGCGGGCACCCGAGGCGCGCTTCGCGCAGGCCGACGTACTGACGCAGCTCGGCAAGTTCGCGGAAGCCATTCTGATCTTCGACGAGATCATCAACCGCTACGCGCGCGACGAACTCGTGGCGTCCGCCTGGGGACGCAAGGGCGATTGTCAGTTCGCGCTGGGAGCCGACGATCCGGGGCGCTACGAGGAGAGCATTGCGGCGTACCGCGTGGTGACGCGCATGCCGGGTGTGCGGCCGGGACTGGCGCTGCAGGCCGAGTACAAGATCGGCCGGGCCCACGAGAAACTCAACCGTGCCGACGCGGCCGTGGAACAGTACTACGCCCGGGTGATCGTACCGTACGTGGAGATGCTTGCGAAGCGGGAAGCGCCCTCGGAGTCCCACACGGTCTGGTTCACGCGCGCCGCGGTGAACGCCGCGGATATTCTCGAAGCGCAGCAGGAATGGCGGCAACTCGTGCGCGTGCTGGACCGACTCGCGGCGGCCGGGCTCCCGGTATCGCGGGATGCCGCGAAACGCATCGAAAAGATCAAGGCCGAACATTGGTGGCTGTTCTACTAGCAGTGGATGGGAGCATAACATGGCGATCGAGCTGATTCTGCAAGGCGGTCCGGTGACATGGGCGATCCTGGCCATCGGCCTGCTGGCCTTTGGCGTCTTTGTCGAGCGCGCGTTGAACCTGCACCGTGCGCGCATCCGCCCCGAGGACTTCCTCAAGGGCGTGTTCAACATTCTGAACCGCGGCAATATCCGCGAGGCGGTGGCGATCTGCGAGGATACGCCCGGCCCCGTGGCGTATGTCGTGCGCACGGCGATCCTGCATCGGCAGGCCGGGCCGGACGCGCTGCGGCGGGCGATCGAGGATGCCGAGGAGGCCGAGGTGTCGCGTATGGAGCGGCGGCTGGTGGTCATCGCGACGATCGCCCAGATCGCGCCGTTGCTCGGACTGTTCGGCACGGTGATCGCGCTGATCGAATGCGCGCTTGTCGCCCAGGGCCAGTACCCGCTCGTAAATGGCGGCGACCTGTTGCCGGCTGTGCTGCGCGCGTTGATCTCCACGGCCGCGGGGTTGTCGGTCGCGATCCCATGCTATGCGGCGTTCAACCTGCTCGTGATCAAGATCGACCGTATCGTCCTCGACATCCAGCGGGCCGGTCGCGAGGTGGGGGCCTACTGGGCTGGGCGGGATGCGGGCGGGGGCGGTCATGAGTAAGGCGCTGCGCATACGGCAGACACGGAGCTGGGCGGCGGACTACCTGCGCACGAAGTACCGACCGCGCAGCCGCCTTGGACGCGGTTTCGTCGGACTCGCGCCGTGGCTCGATATCGCGCTGGCGTGCGGGCTCCTGTTCGCCGTGCAGTCCACCGTGCGGTTGCAGCCCGGCATGGTGCTGGATCTGGCGGAAGCGCCCTTCCGCGAGGGGTTGCGCTCGCGGCAGGTGGTGTTGGTGTATGCGCTGCGCGAGGCGGACCGGCTCCGGGAAGTGGCGTTCTTCCGCGACGAGCCGTATGCGCTCGACGACATCGAGCGGCTCGCCGCGCTGACCGAGGCGTTTCGCCGCGCGGGGGCGGGGGACGATGGTGCGCTTATCGTGTATGCCGATGCCCGGGCGCGGCATGGTGCGTTGACGCGGCTCGTGTCGTGCGCCCGCGAGGCCGGAGTCGGGCGGGTCGACCTGGCGACCGGTATCCCGGATGCGGGCGTCGCGGCGGGCCCCGCGGCGGGTACGGGAGGCGCGCGTGAATGATCGGGCATGGCGGGTCGGCGGCCGGTGGATGGACGCGCCGACGGCGATGATCGTCTGCGGGTGGGTGGCGCTGTGGGCGCTGTGGCCGCATGGACGGGCCGTGCCCGCCGGCGCCGCCGAACCGCCGGGGCGGCTGGTCGTTCTCGGGACCGCGGCGCCGGCGATTCCGGTGCATGCCCGGCCGGACCTGATCGTCATGCCGTCGGCCGTGTCGTTCGGCATGCGGGATCAGCCCGCGGTGGCGGAACTGGCGTTGCCGTCTCCGGGGACGGTTGGCGTGCCGCGATACCTTGACAGACCGCGTACCGATGGCCGACACTTCGCGACATTCGCGGAGAGCCGTGTAGCGCCTGTCGAGACGCGCGACTTTCCGTATGGCGAAGCGCCGGCGGCGCCGCCGTTCGATGGGGCTTCGGTGCAGGGCGACGGTGTTCACGTCTGGGTGAGCGAGTCCCTCACGCGGCACGGTTTCCGGCTGCCGGACGAGCCGCTGGCGTCGCTGCCCGGTTCGGTGAGCGCTTCGTTCGAGGTCGAGTTGTCCGTCGAACCGGCGGCCGACGGCGACAGCGAGCACGTGTATGTCGAGCGCTCCAGCGGCGATGTGACGCTGGACCGGCGGATCGAAGCCATCGTCAGCCGCGGGCGTGTGTCGGTCGGCGTTGGCGGCACGGTGGTGGTCAGCGTCGTCAAACCGGCGGGAGACAAGTGATGCGAATCGTGGAATGGTCGGTCCGGCGGCGTATGCCGGTGGTGGAGCGGTTCCTGAAACGCCCGGCGTTTTCGGATGAGGCGGAGGCCGTCGCGCGCGATGTGCTGGGGGCGGTTCGGGCACGGGGCGAGGCGGCGGTTCTGGAGTACGCGGCGCGGTTCGATGGGGCTGTGCTGGCACCGGGACATCTGCGGGTGGGCGCCGCCGAGATCGCGGACGCGGGGCGCGCGGTGGATGCGCCGTTTCGCGCCGCCGTGCGCGAGGCGCGTCGTCGGATCGCGGCGTTTGCCGGGGCCGGGCGCAAACGCGACTGGACGATGCGCGGTCCGGGCGGCGGGCGTCTCGGCGAGCGGTTCGTGCCGTTCGATCGCGTGGGCGTGTACGTGCCCGGCGGCGCCGCGCCGCTGGCCTCGACGGCGTTGATGACGGCGACGCTGGCGGCGGTCGCCGGCGTGCCGGAGATCGTGGTCTGCACGCCGGCCGACAAGGACGGTGTCGTGAACCCGTACCTGCTGTATGCCGCGGCCAAGGCGGGTGCGACCGAGATTTACCGCGTGGGCGGCATTCACGCGATCGGGATGCTGGCATACGGCACGCGGCGCGTCGCCAAGGTGCAGAAGATCGTCGGGCCGGGAGGAACGTATGTCACGGCCGCGAAGCGGCTGGTCTATGGGCATGTCGCGCTGGACCTGGTGGCCGGCCCGAGCGAGATCGCGGTGCTGGCGGACGAGTCGGCCGACCCGCGGTTCGCCGCGGCGGACCTGCTGTCGCAGGCGGAGCACGGCACCGGCTGGGAGAAGGTGCTGTTCGTGGGCGTCTCGCGTGCCCTGGTCGAGGCGGTCGCGGCCGAGACGGTGCGTCAGGCGGCCCTGTTGTCGCGGCGCGAGGCCATCGCGCGCGTCATGCGGCACGGGATGTTGTTCGCGGTGGTCGAATCGCTCGACGACGGCGTCGAGTTATGCAACCGTTTTGCGCCGGAGCACCTCGAATTGCTGGTGCGGCGGCCGCGGGCATGTCTGAAAGCGATTCGGTGCGCGGGGGCGGTGTTCCTCGGGCGCTGGACGCCGGAAGCGGCGGGCGACTTCGTGGCCGGGCCGAGCCACGTGTTGCCGACCGGCGGCGCGGCGGCGATGTTCTCGGGGTTGACGGTCGATGACTTCCTGCGTCGGAGCAGCGTCATCGAGTTCTCGCGCCGCGATCTGGCGCTCGCCTTGCCGACGATCGACGCCTTCGGGCGGGTCGAAGGGCTGGACGGGCACGCGCGGTCGGCGCGGATACGGTTTGAGTGAACGAGCAGGGAACGGAGGATACGGGTGACGACACCAGAGCCATCGCCGCTGGTACGCGCGGCGGTCAACCGGATGAAGGCCTACGTGCCGGGCGAGCAGCCCGTCGGCGAGGGGATCGTCAAGCTCAACACCAACGAGAACCCGTATGGGCCGTCGCCGAAGGTCGCCGAGGTCCTCCGGACCTGGCCCGCCGACCGGTTGCGCCTGTACTCGAACCCGACGGCGGCGCGGTTGCGCGAGGCGATCGCGCGTTTGCACGGGTGCGACCCGGCGCAGGTGTTTGCCGGCAACGGTTCGGATGAGGTGCTGGCCCTGTGCACCCGCGCGTTCGTCGAAGACGGCGGCAGCATCGGCTACTTCGAGCCGTCGTACTCCCTGTATCCCGTGCTGGCCGATATCCGCGGCGTCGAAAAGCGCCCGGTACCGTTGGGACCGGATTTCGCCTGGCGGATGCCGGCGGGGTACGCGACGCCGCTGTTCCTGCTGACGAACCCGAATGCGCCGACGGCGCTGTTGTTTCCGCGCGCCGAGATCGAGGCGTTCTGCGGCGCCTCGCGCGGGGTCGTGGTGATCGACGAAGCCTATGTGGATTTCGCCGAGGCCGACTGTGTCGATCTGGCGTTGACGCGGGATAACGTGCTGGTCACGCGGACGTTGTCGAAGTCGTACGCGCTGGCGGGGTTGCGCGTCGGGTACGCGGTCGGTCCGCGGCCGCTGATCGAGGCGCTCGGCAAGATCAAGGACTCGTACAATCTGGACGCCCTGAGCCAGGCGCTCGCGCAGGCCGCCATCGAGGATGGCGCGTACATGCGGCGGATGCGCGGCCGGATTGTCGCCACGCGGGAGCGGCTGCGCCGGGCGCTGGAGGGGTTGGATTTCGCGGCGGGGCCGTCGGCGACGAACTTCGTGTGGGCCAGGCCGCGGCGGATGCCCGCGCGCGAGGTGTTCGAGCGGCTGCGCGAGCGGCGCATCTATATCCGCTATTTTCCGGGCGAGGTGACGGGCGGGCACGTGCGGATCACGGTCGGCACGGACGCCGAGATCGACACGTTGCTCAAGGCGCTGGGCGAAATCCTGGCAACGAGATGAGGTGACCATGGCGAAGAAGGACAGAACCGGCGGCGTGCGGCGCAAGACGCGCGAGACCGACATCGACGTGCGCGTGAACCTGGACGGCACGGGAGTCTACGCGGTTTCCACCGGCTTGCCGTTCCTCGATCACATGCTGGAATTGTTCTCGCGGCATGCGTTGATCGACCTGGAGATTGCGGCGACCGGCGACCTGCGGGTGGACTACCATCACACCGTGGAAGACATCGGGTTGACACTGGGACAGGCGATCGACGAGGCGCTGGGCGACCGCAAGGGCATCCGGCGGTACGGCATGGCCTACGTGCCGATGGATGAGGCGCTGAGCCGCGTGGTGATCGATCTGGGCGGCCGTCCGTACCTGGTCAAGGACATGGTCTGCAAGAAGCGCAAGATCCTGGAGTTCGACCTGAGCCTGTTCGACGAGTTCTTTCAGGCCTTCGTGGTGCAGGCGCGGATGAATCTGCATATCGCTCAGATGGCCGGACCGGAGGCGCACCATGCGTTCGAGTCCGTCTTCAAGGCGTTCGCGCGGGCGATGCGCATGGCGTGCGAGTACGATCCGCGCGACACGCGCGTCCCGTCCAGCAAAGGAACGTTGTGATGGTCATCCTGCCGGCGATCGATCTGAAGGGCGGGCGCTGCGTGCGCCTGCGGCAGGGGCGCGCCGACGAGGCGACGGTGTACGGCGACGATCCGGTCGCCATGGCGCGGCAGTGGGAAGCCGAAGGCGGCGAATGGCTGCACGTGGTGGATCTCGACGGAGCCTTCGCGGGGAAGCCGACGCACGTGGACGCGATCGCGAAGATCGCGCGCGCGGTGGCGATTCCCGTGGAAGCCGGCGGCGGTCTGCGTACCGATGCGGATGTGCGGCGGGTGCTTGACGCGGGTGTCGCGCGGGCGATCGTCGGCACGCGCGCGTGCAGCGATCCGGAGGCCGTCGGCGCCCTGGCGGCCGCGTATGGCGAGCGGCTGGCCGTCGGCATCGATGCGCGCAACGGGCGTGTCCAGGTGAAGGGGTGGGTCGAAACGACGGACCTGTCGGCGGTCGAACTGGCGATGCGCATGGACGCGCTCGGTGTGCGGACGCTCATCGTGACCGAAACGTCGACGGACGGGATGATGCAGGGGACGGACGTAGCCGGCATCGACGCCCTCTGCGCGGCCGTGAGCTGCGGTGTGATCGCGTCGGGCGGCATCGCGTCGGAAGCGGACGTCAAGGCCCTGGTCGGGCTGCGGCGCGCGAATCTGGTCGGCGCGATCGTCGGGAAGGCGCTCTACGAGGGGGCGGTGTCCCTCGCGTCGCTGAAGGCGTGTGTGCGATCGTTGGGAGAAAGGAGCAAGCCGTGTTTCAACAAGTCAATCTGACCGCGCTGCCGAACGGCGTGCGCGTGGTTTCGTCCGCGCTGCCGCATGTGGCGAGCGTCTCGTTCGGCATCTGGACCGGCGTTGGCGCCCGCTACGAAGCGAAGGCGGTTTCCGGGATCAGTCACTTCATCGAGCATCTGCTGTTCAAGGGCAGCCGGACCCGTTCGTGTCTGGAGATCACGCAGGAGATCGAGGGGCGCGGCGGGTACCTGAACGCGTTCACGCAGGAGGAGAGCACGTGCTACTACGCGCGGGTGCCTTCGGACAAGACGCGGCATGCCATCGATGTCCTGACCGACATGTTCCTGAACCCGAAGTTCGCTTCGGAAGACATCGAGAAGGAACGGCAGGTCATCATCGAGGAGATGATGATGTACCGGGACCAGCCGCACCACTACGTGACGGAGTTGTTGCAGGAATCCCTCTGGATGAACCATCCGCTGGGGCGGCCGGTGATCGGCGACGAATGCTCCATCGGCAAGGTTTCGCGGCAGACGATCGCGGAATTCAAGACGTCGCGCTACGTGCCGGCGAATACGGTGTTCGCCTTTGCGGGGGACGTGGTGCATGACGACTGCGTGCGCGCGGTTGCGGCGTGGGTGTCGGACATGCCGGCGGCGGTGAAGCCGCGTTTTCAGCGGATTGGCGACGGGACGCCCCGACGGCCCCGGCATCTGATCGAGCGCAGCATCGAACAGACGCACCTGGCGTTGGGGTTCCGGCTGTTCGGGCGCCGGGACGACCGGCGGTATCCGCTGAAGCTGCTCAATACGATTCTGGGCGAGAACATGAGTTCGCGGCTGTTTCAGGTTGTGCGCGAACGGCACGGCATGGCGTATTCGGTGCATTCGTCGACGAGTCTTTTCGCCGAGACGGGGTGCCTCACGATCGAGGCCGGTCTGGATCGGCGCAAGGGATTGCCGGCGCTGAAGTTGATCGTCCGCGAACTGTCGCGGCTGAAGCGCCGCAAGGCGAGCGAGCAGGAGATGCGACGGGCGCGCGATTACGTGACCGGACAACTCAAGCTCAATCTCGAGAGCACGTCGGCGCAGATGATGTGGCTGGGCGACAACGTGCTCGAATGGGGGCGGTTCGTCCCGCCGGAGGAATCGATCGAGAAGATTATGGCGGTCACGGCGGATGACGTGCAGCGGCTGGCGAACGCGATTTTCGTGAGCGACGAGGCCAGTCTGGCGGCGATCACGCCCGTCGGCGAAGGCGGTGTCGGCGACGCGCTCCAGGCGGCCCTGGGCGCCATGTAACGCGCAGCCTTGGTACGGATTCCGCGAGGAGAACCCATGGTCGTCAAGGGTCGTCGAGTGCCAGGCCATCAGGGGTGGTCAAGGACAACGACCTGCCCGATCTCATCGGCTAGTCTGTAGATGCTCCGGCTATGAGTTGCCAGCGGATGCTGTCGCTGATTTTCGCCGCGCCCGCCTCAATGAGAGCCGCGTTGGCGGGGTGGTCGAAGGTGTAGAGGGGTTTGCCGGTGGCGAGGATGTCGCGGCAGAGGGCTTCCATCTTGCTGCCGGGAGAAGCGTGGGCAACGACAATGGCGCTCGCCAGCTCGGCCACAAGTCGGTTGCGCATCGTGGCGGTCTTGGCGGTGATGTGCCGCACGGTGTCCGGGAAGGGTGTCACCATGACCAGGCGGCCTTCGGCTACGGCAGGCCGGCAGTCAACGGGTTTTGATGGAATCTGCTGGTAGAGACCACGGGCAAGGCACCAGATGACCGGATGCGGCGAACGAAGCAGGATGCGCAGGCACTCCTGTTCCATCGGGGAATGGAACCCGCTGATGATCGTGACGCCCTCATCTCGGAATCGCTTGGCAAGATCGTAGGTGTCGAGGATGAGTTTGCCGGGGCACTTGACGGAGCAAAACAGCGCGACATTCGGGCGGTCCAGGATGGCCGCGTTGCCAGTGGTGTGCAACGTAAGCTTTGGAGACATGATGTATCGTCCTTGTGTTGCCATAACGGACTGCGGCCATATCGCTTGCAAAGAGCACCGCCGCAGGCGCTCGTCGCGCAATTTGTTCGGCTATACCAAGAACTCGTTCCATGCTATCACACAAGTTGAGTTGTGCAAGGCGGGAACCCAGCTTCAGGGCCTGGGGTTGACGGCAGGGGCGTTTGATCTGTATATTGATGTCGTGAACAGTGCGGGGCGTGGGCCATGGGGCCGTGCCCGGAGATGCGGGGTATGAGCAGTCCAGCGGCTATTGAATTCGGTGCCTTCAATCCCCGAAGGAATCTACCTGCGGCCGTGGCGCGGAAGCGGGGGGAAGCTAATTTTGTGGGGTCTTTCCACCGCACTTTCGCGGCCGTATGCGAAGGCAAAGGGGGCGGCGGTCGGCATTTCGAGTTGGCTGGATACGGAATCGCCGACTTTGTCTGGATGGATTTTGCGAGGGATGGGACGCGCAAGAACGATCGTGCGCCACTGTTGACGGCCTTCGAAATGAAGCTCAAGGACTGGCGGCGAGCGCTTTCCCAAGCCTACCGGTATAGCTATTTCTCGGATCGAGCCATCGTGGTTCTGCCCACGGACGTGGCCAACCGAGCGGCTGTCCATCTGGACACATTCAGGCGGCTTGGAATCGGGCTGTGGGGTTACGAGCCGAAGACCGAGCGCCTCGACATGCGGTTCACACCCACCGACACGAAAGCCAAGAGTCCGGCGGCGCGGGAGAAGGCCGTCGGACGAATCTCAGCCAAGATCGAGCTCAGCCAGCGCCGCAAATAGGCGAATCCCCTCTTTGAGCGGCTCGATGTGCTGGTCGTTCGACTTTACATCCAACGGCATAGGAAGCCGCATTCCAATGTGGGCGTACAGGCTCTGAGCGGCTTCGAGGGCCGTACGACAGGCGTCCACCGAGGTGACAACGTCGCCGCGCACCAGTTGAGCGTTCAGCCGTGTAATGGCGTCCCAACTTTGCAGGACCTCCTGCGGACGCGGCGGCTGTGACGAGCCATCGGGGTAGAGGCGGTCGGAGGGGAGGCGGTTGAGCACACCCGCCACCACATTGCGCAGTTGTTCGAGTTCGAAGTACGTGATCCTGTTGAGCAGCGCGCAACTGAGGTAGCGTTCCGTCGGGAGGCGCCCTCCCGCTCCGGGCGGTGCGAAACGTTCCATCGAGAAGGCGCGGAGGTTGGACCACCATCCGGTTGCCCCTGCGTAGCCGCCAGCCGCACCCAGAAACGGCGTGAGGATGTCAGAATATCCGTTGATGACCCGGTAGCCGTTCAGGGCCAGGACGTGATTGACCAGCATCCAGCCGGCGACCACATCAGCGTGGTACAGTTCTGTGCGTGCGTCGTCACGGTTGAAGCCGACCAAGACGTAGAACCCGTCAGGGCGGCTATCCAACATGGTCAGGTCATTGAGGAAGCGAAGCAATTCCTCTCGCTGGATAAGTGCGTCGTGCGAGACGGCGAGTGTCGCGTAGACCGGGCGCTTGTCTCCAACCCCGGCAAACACCTCACGCGTATTCCGGATGAAGTCCATGGATATCGCGGCTTCGGCGGAATCGAACGAGCGCGGCACAACAATGTTCGGGGCGATGATCGCGGTGATTGGGAGCGTCACAGCGAACTGCATCGTAGCCTCCAAATCGGCTAGGAGTTGCTTCTCGCTCAGAAGTTGGCTTCGCCTTCTTGGATGAAAGTAGGCGTACGAATCCTCTTCGTCTAAATTGCCGAGGTTCGAGGCCGGGTCCACTGCAGCCAGGCAGGCATAGAACTGAGGGTCGAACAGGACGTCGGCCTTGCCGTGAGTGGCCCGCACTTGCGCGGCCGTCTCGCGCAATCGCGCCTCGGTGATGTCCTTCGGGCTGTAGACAACCCCTTCGATGAGGCGGCCTGCCAAGGCTTCCGCAGTCTTGTGACCATCGCCGTATCCATGTTGCGCGTAGAGTTTCATCGATCGCCCTCCATATCCGCGATGAGCGCCGCCAGATTCGAGGGGCGCAGCATCGGTTTCTTCTTCAGCATCTGGTCCACCAAAGCACAGAACGTGTCGTCGAACTCCGGGCGATCCTGCTTCAGTGGCCGGGGCGGTTGGAGGATCGCGCGGGAGATGGTGGCGACGAGATCGTCGCGTGTCTGGGCCAGGGGATGGAGTTGGGAGCTGTACTCGAAGACGGTCAGGCCCGTGGTGTAGAGGTCCGTGCGGTAATCAATGTTCTGGCGGAAATCGGGCCGGGCGATCTCGGGTGCCATGTACCTGGGCGTGAAGGGGCCCATGCCATGGTCGTGGGTGAGGGCGGTATCGTAAAGACCGTAGGCGATGCCGAGATCGAGAAGGACAAACGGCCGGTCGGGAACGCCGGTCCGCATGACATTGTCGGGTTTGATATCGCGGTGAACCGTTCGGTGAGCGCCCCAGAGTTCCTCGATGGCACGCAGCAGTGTCAACATGAGGCGGCGGGCCTCGGCCTCAGCGGGCTTGGCTCCGTGGTGGCGAATGATGTGACCGAGAGAGTTGCCGGGCACGAGTTCTTCCGTGTACCCGACGTACTCCAGCCCGTCGATGGCGACAAGGCGGGGTTGAACAGACCCGAGTTTGACCAGTTCCCGGCGTTCGCACTTCTCCAATAGGCCCACCTCGCGACGAATGCGGCCCATTGCCTCCTTGCGGTACAAGGTCCGTTCTTCGTCCGTGGCACCCGCTTGGGGCAGGCAGACCAACTTGAAGACTTCGGTTCCCGAAGCAAGCGTAGCGCGATAGACAACCTTAAACCCGCCGACGGCGAATCTGGCCAAGCTCATGAGTTCGGGGAATGCACCCCGGATCTTGTCATCGGATGGCGGTACAAATGGCATGGTTACTCCTGCTCTGCATCGCCGCCATCGCGGCCCATGCGGTACTTGATGTCGTAGTTGATGATGAAATCCAGTTCCTCGTCCGTGAAGCCGTAGTGTTTCGCCAACAACCGGTCGATCTCGTCGATGATGGGCTTGGAATGCTTGGGGTAGATGCATTCGACGGTCAGAGTGTCGTGCTGGAACCGCATGGTCCTCTTGACGGCATTACGACGCAGGTCCTTCATCAACGCCGTGCCAAGTTCAATGAGTTCCTGTTTGTACGTTGAGGTCATTAGGTCAGTGAGATTGAGTGGAAATGCATCCACTTCGCGTTTGTTTACGTGGCGGCAGTCGGAAAAGACGGTGACAAACCAGTAGAACAGACTCGCGTTGAGCACGCACAGGGCGAGTTTGGCGGCTTCGTCGCTGGAGAACGTGATCGTCTTAAACTCGGACGGCGGTCTCTGGTTCCCCTCACCGTCCAAAACACGGGGCGCGAAATCGAGGATCTGCACAAAGTAGCCGACTTTTCGCGAGTAGAAGACGTGATGAGTGGACGTTGTGGCGAAGAACAGGCACAGTTGCTTTCGCTGGCTAGACAGTTTCTGGAGAACGGAATGTTCGTAACTCACTGAAAGTTTTGGGATTGTGCCCGGCACAAGACATGGTGAAGCTTCCACGTACGCCAGCGTGCCAAAGAGATGGTGGCGCTCCTCAGTTGCCCATTTGTTGTAGCGTGTGGAAAACAGCCGGGGTTCTGGCGATTTGTGGCCGAGCAAGTGGATGGTGAGGCGAATATGTTCCAGTCCATCGAACAAGCGTGCGGGTCTGTCGTCGAACGCACTGAAGAAATCGTCACGTTTGCGAAGCATTGTTTGGAGGGATGAATATCTTTCAGTCGAGACGGATGACACCGGGACTATGAAGCCCTGGCGACCATTGTCGTTGCCGAGGGTCGCACATTGCTCGATTACGAGTGCGTATACATTGCCGGAGTCAAAGCACTGGTAGCCCCGGACTTGGTAGTCCTTTAGCGCGGTTAGTTCAACGTATGGCGGGTTCCCGATGACAGCGTTGAAGCCGCCCCCCGCCATGATCTCGTAGAACTCGATGAACCAGTGGAAGGGCCTGTGCGAGCGGACCCAGTCCGACAATGTAGACGAGGCGTCTCGCCTCGGTCGTCGGGAAACGAGCCGGGACGGCTCGTCTACTTTGACGGCATACGTTTCGGCGAGGTAGGCGTTCAGGCGGTCTTCCAGCGGCGCCAGTTTATCGCGGAGACGCTTCTTGTCTGCGGCGCAGACCGCGCCGCCGAGTTCGGTCTGCTGCTGGCGGAACAGGGCGAACATCTCGGCGATTTCCTGGGCTTCTTTCTTCACCTCGGGCCATACGGTGTTGTAGGCAAGCAGGTCCTGGCGGATCACGTCTTCGGCCTGCTTCTCGGTCGCGAAGCCGACGAGGGTGTTGCCGGCGCGGATGTTGAAGTCAATATCAGGCAAGGGCTCGATGCCGAGGTTGGGCTTCGAGAGATCGGGGTCCACCTGGGCGACGAGTTTCAGGAAAAGGCGCAGTTTACAGATTTCCACGGCCTCGGGCATGATGTCCACACCGTAGAGGTTGTTGAGGATGATGCTCTTAAGGACGAAATAGGGCCGGTTGGCATGGCCGGCGACACGGTCGAGCAGCAGGGAGAAGTCTTCGTACTTCTTGTGCGGCAGCAGCGGCACGCCGTGTGGTGTGGTCTTGAGTTTCGCGTGGTCGCCCCGCGCGGCTTCGGCCTTGAGCAGGTCCTCCATGCGATCGAGGCAGGCTTCGTAGAGCGGCTCCAGGATGTTGACGGCGGCGAATAGGAAGGCGCCGGAGCCGCAGGTCGGATCGAGCACGGACACGGTCGAGACGGCTTTCCAGATGGCGCGGAGGAGGTCCGGCCCCTCGCAACGCTCGATGACGTCCTGGGCAAACTGGCAGATATCGAGGTTGAGGGTGATGAGGGAGTTCGTGTCGATTATCGATTGTCGGGAGGAGAGCGTATCGCGGAGTTCGGCGCAACGTTGGCGGCGGGCGACGACTTCGCGCCAGATCTCGGTGGGCAGGGCGTGCTCGGGCGGCGCCGGCTTGTTCCACTGCCGCCGTCGTTCCAGGAGGCCAGGGGCGGCCGTGTCCACCCCGCGCTCGATCTCGGGCGGCAGAGGAAGGACTGTGCCATGGCGGACGGGAACGTAGATATAGCGGTCGGGGTCGGTTCGGAGGTGGTCCCATACCGTGGGTCCACCGGCATTCTCGAAAGCCACCTTGCATTTCGCGCGCGCGGCATCCAGCACGTAGGGGATGATCGTGTTGCGGGAGATGTACCCCGTGATGTCCTCCTTGGTGTAGTAGGCTCCCATCTGTTTCTGGTTGATGAACTTCTCGAAGATGTAGCCCAGGATTTCCGGATTGATCTCCTTGCCGGAGGCGATGGGGCGTTCGTCGAGATGCCAGCGCCATCCATCGAAGAAGAGGAATAGGCGAGCGAAGGCCTCGTTGGGCACGGTGATGGTGTGACCGTGAGCGGTCTCGATCTCGTGGCGCTGAAAGATACCGCCATTGAGATAGGGCACCTGCCCGAGCAACAGGCGGATAGCCGGCGAACGCTCTGTCTCGCGAAGAGCAAAGCCCTCGAAGAAGAGCGGGCAGAGAACGTCCCGGTGGTAGTTGCCCCGGCAGGCGGTGAGCCGGTTTTGGAGATAGCGCTGGTCGCCCCCGCCGAGGAAGCCCTTCTCCTGAAGGAAGTAGATGAACATCAGGCGGTTCATCATCACGGCCACATACCACCGTTCCAGGTTTTCGTCGGGGATGCCGGAGAGAAACTCCTGGAAGGCGGCGCGCTCCTTCTCGAAGCGCTGGTAGAACGCCTTGGTCACGACATCGCGATCGAGCGCGTCCTTGAGTCGCTCGACAACACCCAGCAGATTCAGTCCCTCCTCGTCATTCAGGGTGAAGGTGATGGATGCGAGTTTCTGGAAGAGCAAGTCGTTGGCCTTGGCCGGCTCGAAGCGGTAGGGGACGAGGCGAACGGGACGGCCGGGTTGGCGGCGCGGATAGAGCCAGACCTGTTCGGTGCGGGCGGCGTCGGCGAAGATGAGTAGATGCTCGCGTGCAAGTTTGGCGACCTGCCGTTCGATTCCCGCGCACAGGGCGGCGTCTGGTATGCGTCCGTCCGGTCCCGGTGGGCAGAGGAACACATGGACTCCGCGCTTCTCGGCGATGCCCTTGAGGGTGATGTCGACCTTGCCGACCGTGATCTTCGTCTCGGCCGTGTACCAGTCCCAGCCCAGTTCCTGGGTGAAGAGAGCTGAGAAATCGAAGGCGCGTAGGCGGTCCAACACAGCTTGGCGGTCAACAGGCATAGAGGGGCCTCACGACATCAATTCGTTATTGCAGTCTGAGCTTCGATTTTGCATGTTACTAACAGCGACCAGAGTGGTTCGGACCTTATCCGGGCCTGCGGCTCAGCCCCTGGCCGCTCCTTTTTTTGTTTCTCCTGGTCCTGCAGCCACGTCAAGACGTCGGGTAGCGACTCGGATCAGGTACACAGCGGGTGCCCTCCCGGCTCAGCCACCAGCCCCATGGAGCAGATGATACGCGGTTCGTGGCTTTCCTCTTTCTCGTGAACGATGCAGAGGCGGTCATCTTCGTAGAGGGCCATGACGAGATCGGCCAGGGCATGGTTCGCGATGCCAGAGCGGAGTTGGCGATTGAGCGTGTCGATGGCGGTCTGGCGTAGCGGGTAGCGGTATATCTGTTCGATGGCCTTGTGCAGGACTTGCGATTCGAAGAGCGTATCCTTGATGTCTTCGGCATGGGCCTTGAGGCGTTCGTAGGTGCGGAAGCGCGCGCCGGATGGGCGGCCAAGTTGACCGCCGATGATGCGTTCTTCCTTCACGATGAGTTTCACGCCCTCCTGAACCAGTTGGTGGTGATTCGCGTGGCGAGGGGCGCAGGGCGTATCGGGCTTGCACTCTGCGGCACGCAGGATGGCGTATTGGGATTCGGTAACGCTTTCCCCCTCCTTGTTCATCCAGGCCAAGGCGTCGTTGCCATCGCCTGTCTTGAGGTAGACCAAGACGCCTTCGGGCTTGTCGCAGGCCGGAACCCAGGGACGCGAGGAGTAAACGACAGGCGGCAGGTCCGGGACAATCTTCTCCAGTTCCGGGTTGGCGTCCACGGCGTTCTTCCATATCTGATAGGCGTAGGAGGACAGGTCGACCTCGTTGTCAGCATCTCCGTCGAGGATACCGGCCTTCTCGGTGTACAGATCGTACAGAGCTTTGGCTTCGTCGCGCTGGTCTTCGAAGAAGAATTCGTCCGCGCCGACGACTTCCTGATTCTCCTTGAGGCGCTGGCGTACGCGTTCGCGTAGGCGGATGATCTTGTTCACGCCCTCGGCGGGCAGGAACGAGTAGCAGAGGATCGTGTCGGCCTCCTGGCCGATGCGGTCCACGCGGCCGGCGCGCTGAATCAAACGAATGATGGCCCAAGGCAGGTCGTAGTTCACAACAACGTGGCAATCCTGAAGGTTCTGGCCTTCGCTGAGAACATCGGTGGCGACCAGGACGCGGAGTTCCTCCAGGAGGGTGACGTTGGCACGTTTGTTGTTGCTGACGGGGCTGAACTTCCATGCGATCAAGGTGGGGTCGCCGGAATCGCCGGTGGCGCTGGCGATGCGGTCCACGCGCTGGGCGGTGAGTTGGCGTTCGAGGTAGCGGGCGGTATCCGCGAACTGGGTGAAGATGATGACCTTCTCTCCTGGATGGTCTTTCGTGAGTGTGGCGACCAGGGCGTGCAACTTCGTGTCGGCGGCGGGGTCCCATTGGCCTGCGGTCTTGAGGATCTTGATCAGACTCTTGGCGTCGTTCTCGAGATCGTCGCGCAGTTCAGGGATGAACAGGTCTGACCGAATCCACTTAAAGCGACGTTTGGCGTGCTTCTCGTAGAACTCGTAGACCTGTTTGGCCCTGTCGCGGAACTGTTCGGGGGTGCGGAACGACTGCAGTTCGGAGTTGGCGTCTTGCTCGGCGGCGTCGTCTTCAAAGTCGAGGCGGGCGTTCACATCGTCGGCATCCTCATCATAGACACGCGAGTCGAGCATTTCGACATCCTGGGTGCCAATGGGGACCGGGAGTCGGTTCTCGATCGCGTGCATGTAGACGAAGTTGCGAAGAATGTGGCGTTCGATGGACTGAAGGAAGACTGCACCGCCGCTTTCCAGACGCTTGAAGAGGCCCGTGCGGCAGAAACCCATGAGGCGCTTGCCGGCGCGGGAAAGGTCATCGATCTGTTTGGCCTCGGGTTGTGACGGCGGCTTGTCCGGACTAGGTGCGATGTAGTTTCCGAGACCGTAGCGTGGCAGGTCGAGCTTGTTGATGATCTTGACCACTTCTTCGCAATAAAGACGGCCGTACTGGTCGTTCTTGTCGTCCTCGTCCACGCGGAACTTGAGGGTCTTTGGGACGCGCGCGGGGAAATAGGAGCGGCGACCGTCTTCGAAGGTCAGGAACTTCTGCTCTCGTTGCGGATCGTACTGCGCGTAGTTGTCTTGGATGAAGCTGCGTGTGCGGCGGACGAGGTAAAGGCGCATGAGTTCGCGCCAGTCGTCAGGATGTTGGCTGTGTTCGAAGGCGGCCAGGGAGCGGACGGAGCACTGGTGCTGTTTCATGAACTCAGTCTCCCCAACCTCCTGAAGTGCACGTTCCGGTCGGATGCCCAGATCGCGATCTTCGGTAACGAACAGGCGCAGTTGGTTGGCGAGGTCCAGGTAGCTCTTGTTGTATGGGGTGGCGGAGAGGAGGATCACTCGACTTTCGTTCTTCTCGATGTAGTCTCGGATGGCGTGGTAGCGCTTGCCCTCGCGGTTGCGGAAGTTGTGGCTCTCGTCAACGATGACCAAGCGGTGACGCCGTTCTTGGGGGAGCTTCTTGATGACGACGCTGGAAGAGATGACCTTGGCGCATAACCTGTACTTCTCTTTGTAGTCTTCCCACATGCGGACGAGGTTTTTCGGGCAGACGATGAGTGTTTCAAGGCCGTGGTCGTCCTCAAAGATGCGGGCGACGGCGGTGGCCATGAGGGTTTTTCCCAGGCCAACCACGTCGCCGATCATCACGCCGCCGCGCTTGTTCAAGTGGTGGGCGGCGATTTTGACGGCCGCCTTCTGAAAATCGAACAGGTGGTTGCCAAATTCCTTTGGGATGCGAAACTCGGTGAGGCCGGCACGCGCTTCCTGGGACAGGCAATAGGCGACCTTGAGATAGATGTGATACGGGGGGATGGGCGTTTCCCGCGCCCAGCTCGTCTCGATGATCTCGATGAGTTCCTTGGAAATGTCGAGGCACCAGTGATCGTTCCAGCGGTCATCAAACCACTTGGCGAGTTTCTCGGTAGCGTCGTGATCGAGAACGTCCACATTCAGCTCGCCCTGCTTGGACAGGCCGGCGAGCGTTAAGTTGCTGCTGCCGAGAAATCCGGTGATGGGGTTGTTCGGGTCTGGGCGGAACAGCAGGTAAAGTTTCGCGTGGAGCTGGTGTTTGACGAAGAGTTTGACAACGACCTTCTTCGCCTTGATCTGCGCCGCCAGGCGACGAAGGCCTTTTTCATCGTCATCGGTAGGGGTGCCGAAGCAGAGCTGGTTGCGGAATTCCTCGGCCAATGCCTTCTTCAGGCGGAGGGCCGTGGCGTTGTCCATGCAGGTCGGGGCGGTGGTCAGGCTGAGGGCGGCGCGGAGATCCTGAGCGGGAAGGGTCTGCATGCCGACCAGGAGTCGGCAGCAATGGCCGTCTCCGCCGTGCCACTTCTCGATGTTGTCGTGCAGTTGCCGCCAGCCGCGCAGGTTGAAGTAACCGACGCAGAAGTCCGCGCGCTCGCAGAGCGCGATGGTTTCCCGCAAGGCCGGAAGCAGGTTCTCCTCGATGTTGTCAAAAATGCGGGGCATGCGGGCTATCTTCGCTTGCAGGATTCACAAGTCATTCGGATCACGTCTTCACATCAGATTCTCGCCTCGAAACCCTTCGTTGAGGACATAAGGCGGCTTGTCCTGCTTGCGTCGGATATACCTCGCCTTCTCCAATCGGTTGAAGGAGTAGCGAACCTTTCGATAGAAGGTGTCGAAGCCCCGGATGTCGGAACGCCGGTTTCCGGCCGCATCCCAAAGCGCGAATCCAACTTGTTTCGCGCTGACCGTATGGGCCTTGGAATACGTCACGAAGCGATACGCCATGCTCAAGACATCCTGCGCAAAAGGCGTCAGCGCATCGATACCTGCTCCGAACAACTCACGCAATTGCGCCGCATAGTTACGTGACATCAGTACCCGGTCAACCATGAAGATGGGGTGTAGCGGATCGCCCAGGGGATGCTTGAAGATCAGGCCCGCCTTTTCCAGCCACCGCAATTCGTCGAAGTGGTTGTTATCAGGAGTGAGCGTGATGGTGTACCGCATCAGATCGTTCGCCAGTTCGGCCTTGATGATATATGCCAGCACGAGTTTCTGGGACTCGGTCAGGGCCTTGCCGTCCAGTTTGCCTTCAATGTAGCCTTCAAACGCCTGCAACAATTGCTCCATGCGGTCGTCGAGCAGGGCGCCGCAGCAGAGGAACGAGCCGAGTTCATTTTCCGAGTAGATCCGATAGTAGGGCAGGTCCGTTTTGTTCTGAAGGCAGAGGTTGACCATCGTGGCCATGCCGATGCCGCGGCCTTCCCACTTGTTGTAAACCATCAGCACGGACGCCAGTTTCGGGTTGCGTGGTCGCGCTTCCGGGATAATTCGGCGCAAGGGCATCTCGTGATTGGGATGCTCGATGAGCAAGTGCCGACGAAACGTTCCGGGATTCCGTATCTCGATGTGCTCGCCGGGCTTGATCGTGATCGTGACATACTTGTCGATCGAATAATCGCGGTGTGCAAGAGCGTTGTTGGCGGTTTCGCGAATCAACTCCTCGGGATACTGTGCTTCGGCCGTGCCGCCGCCCGCGGCGGCGACGCCAACCTGGATATTCCGCAAAACGAAGGCGACACTGCCATCCATCAAGGGCAGGATATTCCCCGACAGAACTTGCTTGTCCTGGGCCACCAGGTGGGGCGCGTCCACATAACCGTGGACCCGGCAACGGAATTGCAGGCTGTCTTCCGGGTGACGACCGCAGACCAACATGCCGAGCGTGGTGACCTTGCCGTCCACGACAAAGGACTTGCGCGTGAGGAACGGCATGGCGGCCGGGATGTCCGCCTTCATGGTCTCGATTTTGACCTGCCGATTCAGCAGTTGCAGATATTCGTTAAGCTTGTCGACATCGAGATCGTCGGGGGTGGCCCCGGCCACGGGCGTCAACTCGCGCGCTTGAAGCACGTCCTCGCGATATTCCTCCTGGGCCGCGATCTCCGGTTCTTTCAAGCGGTGATCGCCGGTCAGCGAGCGCTTAAACGCGTCACCCTTGTGGAAGACGAACTTGCGATCCGCGGCAAGTTCGTCCACATAGAGTACGGCAACCCGCTTGCCCATGAAGTCACGCAACTCGGTAACCGGCAGAGAATCCGTCACATCCAAAGGATGTCCACGACGATCGGTGAATACCTTTCCGATATTCTTGACGTTCGGTTCCGCATCCGCCCGGTAACCGGTTACCACATACCGCTTTACCGGTCTTTCCTCCTCCCGGATACCGAGGATGAGGATTCCTCCACGCGTGTTGAGAAAAGCATTGACGCTCTGATGAATGTTCGCCCACTCGCCACCGGTGGCCGGAACCGGTTTGATCTCGATTTGATCGCTCTCAAGTTGCTCCCAGGAACCGGTGAGGATAAGTTCCTCCAACCGCTGCAGTATCCGATCAAGGGTTTTCTTCATTTGACCAATCCTCTCTCCACATCACGATAGGCGTTTTGGGTGGCGACCTTCGGTGATGAGGGGGACGCCCAGCGAGCGGGCGAGCACAACATTGGCATCGACAACAATCATCGCTTCCCGTCCCTCGCGTCGCGAATGATCTGCACGATTTCTTCGCCGCTGATCGGCTTCAACGTCTTGATCGGCGGCGGTAATTCTGTAGTGGCGGTTCGATCCAGTTCCCGCTCCAGAATCGCGATGACCTCGCGGTTCATGGACCGGTGCTGCACGGCGGCGCGTTGGCGGAGCCTGTCATGCAGAAGCGGTGGCATGTTCTTGATCAGCAACGCGGACATACGACACTCCTCTCAATACCGATGTGATACCGATTCGGTATATCCTACACGTGGACCGCACGCAAGCCGAGAGAACAGAAAGCTCAGGAGTAGAGACCGGTGGTCCATTCGCCGATGGTCAGGCGGTCGGATTCGGCGAGGCGGGGTGCGTAGGCGGCGCGGACGGACGCATACTGCGTGGCGAGGATGCCGGAGAGGATGAGATGGCCGCCGGGTTTGACGTGCCGGGCGATGGCATCGGCGTCGGTGATGAGCACCGGCGCCAGGATGTTGGCGACGACCACATCGAACACGAGGTCGGGGGGCAGGTCGGCGACCGTACCGGTCCGAACGACGACGCCGTCCGCGATCCGGTTGCGGGCCAGGTTTTCGGTCGTATCCCGCGCGGCCACGGGGTCGATGTCGATGGCCTGCACGGGGCCGAAGCCGAGTTTCGCGGCCGCGATCGTGAGGATGCCCGAGCCGCAGCCGATGTCGAGGGCTGTGCCGGTGACGCCGGCCGATGCCAGTTTGTCGAGCAGGGCGATGCAGGCGCGCGTGGTGGCGTGCTGCCCGGTGCCGAAACTCATGCCGGGATCGAGTTCGATGACGTGGTCGTCCGGCGCCGGCGTGCAGGACTCCCATGACGGTTTGATAATGACGTGGCGGCTGACGCGTTCGACGTGGAACCAGCGCTTCCAGGCTTCGCGCCAATCCACGCCCGAGAGGTTGCCGGTTTCGATGCCGGAGGTGGCGGCGCCGCAAGCGGCGAGACGCGCGGCCAGCATGGCGGCAAGCGCCTCCGCCGCGACCTGGGTGTCGGTGAAGAGTTCGTAGCGGATCGTATCCGTGTCCGCCGGTTGCCAGGATGTGGCATCGAGGCCCAGCACGGTCAACTGCGTATCCACCGTTTCGGTCGCATCGGCGGGGGCCGTGAAGCGGACGACGAACAGCGGAAGCGGCGCGGTGTCCGCGGTGAACGGCTGGGTCATACCAGAACGTCCAGAGCCAGTTCGACGCGGCCGAAGGGGGCGCTGACCTGGAAGCCGGCGACACGGTCGGCAACGGCGGCACAGGTTTCGCGTGCGATCTCGCCGCCGAGACGCCAGCCGTCTTCCTTCGTCCGGCAGGCGCGCATGCGCTCCAGAATCGAATCCGGAACCTCCACACCGGGGACTTCGTTCTTCATGAACTCGGCATTCTTGAAACTGACCAGCGGCCAAACGCCGGCGATGATCGGGATGCGGCGCGGGAGCGCGTCGAGGCGGTCCAGGAATCGGAACAAGGCCGTGGGGTCGAAGACGGGTTGCGTGATGGCATATTCGGCCCCGGCGTCGAGCTTGCGGCGAAAGCGGTCGAGTTCGCGTTCGGGGTCGACGGCGCAGGGATTGACGCCGACGCCGATCAGGATGCCCGGTATCGGCGCGATCGGGACGTCGCCGATGTCGCGTCCGCGGTTCAAATTGGCCGCGACCTGGGTGAGCCCGACGGCATCGACATCGAACACGCCGGTCACATCGGGATAATTTCCGATCTTGGGCGGGTCGCCGGTGATGATCAGGAAGTTGCGGAGGCCGGCGGCGTAGCCGCCGAGCAGATCGGACTGCATGCCGATCAGGTTCCGGTCGCGGCAGCAGTAATGCAGGATCGTCTCGATGCCGACGTCGCGCTGTATGGCGATGGAGGCGATCATCGGCGAGATGCGTGCGCTGGCGCGCGGTCCGTCCGGCACGTTGATGGCATCGATTCCGGCCACATAGCACTTGCGCACCTTGGCGAGCATATCCGAGAGGTCGCATGAGCGCGGCGGCAGGATTTCGACGGAGGTGATCTTTTCGCCCCGTGCGAGCATGCCGCCGAGGCGTGACTTCTGGGCCATCGGGATCGGCGTGACGTCGGGATCCGGCGCGGCGATCGGTTGCACGCGGATGTGCCGTTTGACGCCGCTCAGCGAATGCACGGCGCGCGACAGCGTGCGGATATGCGCCGGCGTGGTACCGCAGCAGCCGCCGATACCGCGGGCGCCGACCTCAATGAAACGCTTGGCGTACTCCGTGAAGTACTCGGGCGTGGTCAGGTACAGCATACGCCCTTCGACCTGCTGGGGTTGGCCCGCGTTGGGCATGAAGATGAAAGGCTTGGCGGTCAGGGGGACGGCCTTCTCGGCGATGGCGTACATCGGCGCCGGGCCGATGCCGCAATTCATGCCGATGGCGGCGACGCCGGGGGCGGCGTCGAGCGCGGCGATGACGTCGCGGAACGGGCGTCCCTGCGCGGTATGGCCGTCCTCGTCCACCGTGAACGACGCGACGATTGGCAAGCCGGTGGCGGTGGCCGTTTCGACGGCGAGCAGAAGTTCCTCCAGCACCGAGAACGTTTCGAAGATCAGGCAGTCGACCCCGCCTTCCGCCAGCGCCTGCGTACATTCCGCGAAGGCGGCGCGCGCCACCTCGCGGTGTTCGTCGGTGAGCAGTTGGCCCGTGCGGAGGCAGGGGCCGACCGAACCGGCCACGTAGACATCGTCGCCCGCGGCCTCGCGCGCGAGGCGGGCGGCGGCGAGGTTGATGTCGCGCACGCGGTCGGCGAGGCCGAAGCCGCGCAGCCAGATGCGGTTGGCGCCGAACGTGTTGGTTTCGACGATATCCGCGCCGGCCTCGACATACTCGGCATGGATCGCGCGGACGAGTTTGGGGTCGGAGAGACAGACCTCGTCGAAACAGCGGTTCAGGAAGACCCCGCGCGCATAGATCATGGTTCCCATGGCCCCGTCGAAAACGACGGGCGCCTCGCTCAGGCGTTGCAGCAGGGTGACGTTTGGCATGACGGTATTTCCGCCGGCCGGCGTGTCGGGCGCTATTTCCGGCGGCGCTGGAGCGCGGGGAGGTTGTAATCGGCTTGGAGTTTGGCGTTGGCGGTCTTGATGCGGTCGGCGTCGAGAACGAGGTCGATACCGAACGATTCGAGGCGGAGGCGGTGGATATGTCCATCGCGGGCGACGAGGCGGAACACATCGTCCAGGTTGCGGACCGGGGCGCCGTTGACCTGTTCGATGATCTGGGTGCGCAGATGCTGGTAGCCGATGTTGATCTCGTCCGGCAGCACGGTAGATAGCAGCACGATACGGTCGCCGGGTTGGTCCGGGTCGACGCGGCGCGTGAGGTAGAGATGGACGAGCCGGGAGTCGGCCTTGGATTCCCAGTTGCGGCCATGGGCGCGCAACCACCTGCCGGTCAGTTCGTGGACGACCAACCCGCCATCCACAAGGAAGTCATCGGGCTGCCCGGTGAGGTTCTCCGGAACGAAGGCATCGTCGTCGCGGAAGCGGCTGAGGGTCATTTGAACGGTCAAGCGTTTGCCCGCGCGCAGGAACGTGACCGGAACGGTGTCGCCGGGACGGCGTTTCTTGATCAGGTGCGGCATGAGGATGCGTCCGAATTCGTCATCGTGGTAGTAGCCCATGTTGTCGATCGCCTTGCCGTCCCATTCCACGACCACATCCATCGGCTGCAGGATGCCGTCGGCGCCGGAGCGTGGCAGGCACGACAGCACCTGGATGCCGGCGTTTTCGTCGGCGGCGCCGAGGAACCGGCGCTTGGCGGGATCGATCAGGGGCTGCCAGAGGAAGCCGGCCGAGGCGAGTCCGTCGTAGGCGCCGTCGGCGAGATCGTCGACGAAGCGGATGAGCGAGGGGTAGGGGATCAGCATGGCGGTTCGCGAATCGCCGTCGTAGCTCATGGCGATACCGGCCAGGGCGCCGGCGACGATCACGGGGGCGCCGGGGGCGCTGACATCGAGATCGGCCAGCACCTTGAAGGCGAGTGTCCGGAACGGGGCTTCCGGAAGCGCGTCCACCAGGATGCGCACGAGTCTGGCGTCGCCCTTCTGGAATTCGCGCGTCTCGTCGAACTGCACGATCTCGAGCGCCGCATTTGCCGGCATGGCGTCGGCGATGCGGATGGGGGTCATGCCGGCCAGTTGTTCCGGCGCGAGCACCTGGAGCAGCGCCAGGTTGGCTTCGGCATCGGCTTCCACGACACGTGCGGGGATCTTCACGCCGGAACGGACTCTCCCGAGTTCGATGAGGACGTGATTGCGGACGACGGTTTCCGTGGTGAGCACCTTGTCCGGAGCGATCACGATGCCGAATCCGATGCGTGCGCGCGGCGCCAGCATCTGCCAGGGGATGAACGGGTTATACTCCTGGCAGGTGGTGGTGATCTGCACGACAGGCACGTCTTCGCCGGCGGCCGGACGTGCCGGGGCGTCGTCGGCGGCCGCGCGGAGCATGGCTGTGGAACAGGCGATCGCCGCGAGCGTGAGCGGGAGGCGTCTACGGCGCATCGGTGACTCCTTCGATCCAGGTGGTGGCGGGCACATCGTACTGGCGCATGACTTCCGCCGTGGCGGCGGTCGTGGCCTGCGCATCCAGGATCAGGCGGTCCTCGACGCCGGCGAACGTGAAGACATGGAAGCCCTGCGTTCGCGAGAGGATGGCCGTGCGCACGTCCTCGAGCTTCGCGATGGGGTGGTCGTTGACGGATTCGACCACCGCATTCACGAAGCCGTCGCCGTAGGTATTGACCGCGTGGGGGAGGCGTGCCGAAAGCACGACAAACTCATCGCGGTCGCGGTGATGGCCGTCGATCTTCGCGTACTGCAGGTAGTAGATGAGCTGCTGACCGACCGATTCGTTGATGCGCTGGCCCTGGCTGCGCAGGTACTCGCGCGTCAGCGGCGAGAAGACAAGGCCGCCGACCATGAAGTACTCGGGCTTGCGGTCGTAGACGTTGCGGAACACGAAGGGGTCGTAAGGCGTCTTGAGGGGGACACGAACGGCGAGCACGCCGCGGTCGCGCCAGACGCGCAGCGAAACCGCGTCGCCCCATTGCTTTCGTTCCATCAGCTCGGAGAACTGCACGGAGTTCCCATCGAGCTGGATCGTGCCGTCCTCGGCGATATCGTAGCCGTCGATGTCGAGAAGCACGTCGCCGGTGCGCAGACACCCCTCGGCGCTGCCGCTGCCGAACGGGTCGAGATAGTAGACGACCACGCCATCCTCCGCGGCGGGCAGGCCCAGGGAGGCGCGCAGGGCATCGTTACGCAGGTCCATGGTGGCGGCGCCGAGATCCTGATAGCCGTGGTACGTGCCGTCCTCGATATCGTCGAGGAAGTGCTTCAGCACGGGGCTGGGGATGGCGTAACCGATGTTGTCGGCGCGGGTGAGGCCCTGGAAGGCGAGACCGACGACACGACCGCGGTAGAGCACGGGGCCGCCGCTGTTGCCCGGGTTGATCGCGGCGTCCACCTGCAGGACGAGGTGCTGATCGACGCCGCTGTGGGAGTAGACCGAGTAGTCGATACGCGAGACGACGCCTTCGGTGAGCGACAGACGTTCGCCGCCGACGGGATAGCCAAGGACCGTGACGGAGTCGCTGAGGCGCGGGATTGCGACGGCGAACTTCACGGGCCGGGTATCGGTAAAAAACGACGGATCGTCGACGGAGACGATCGCGAGGTCGCAGTCGTGGCCGGCGTGCAGGACGCGTGCCCGGTAGCGGCGCGGATCGGTATCCTTCTTGACCTCGATATAGCGGGTATTCGAGACGACGTGCGCGTTGGTGAGGATGCGACGCTTGTCGATGACGAAGCCGGTGCCGCTGGCCTGCATGGGCGCCGAGCTCTGCCAAGGCGTCGCGTAGTCGTGCTGTTGTACGGTGACATAGATTTTGACCACGGTGCGTCGGAGACCGTCGATGCCGCCGTCGCCGAAAGCCGCCGCCGGCGACGTGGGCCACAGGCAGACCGCGGCCGTCACCCAGGCGGCGACGCCTCGCAGGAGCTGGCGATTCGCATGATGGCGGAGGCTGTCCTGGGGGCGCGGACGTCTCGTCCGCTCTTTTGCTCGAAGATGTCGGTTTTGCGGGCGGGACGCCCGCGCTCCCAGGAGCGTCCACCCGGCACATGCGCCATAATGCGAATCGCTGCTCAGGAGCGGCTTTGATATTGCGGAACCATGCATGATCGTCATAGGGTGGGTTCGTTCCTCAACTGATGGGGCGCAGTGTACGCGGGTCGCCGTGGAAGCGCACGGAAAAAAGAGGGGCGGTCATGGGATTGGCGGATCGCGAGTATATGCGGGCGCCGCGGGCGGAACCGCCGCGGGGCCGGGGACGTTCGGCGAAGCCCGGTGGATCGGGGTGGGTAGCGCGGTTGCGCTTCGCCATCTGGCTGGCCTGGCGCAAGGTCCGTGACGGCGTCAGTAAAAGTACCTGAGCAGGATGCCGAACTCGATGTCGCTGCCGTCGAAGTCCCTCAACACGCTCCACGACTCGAACGGGTAATAGGCCAGGATGTCGAACGCCAGCACGGGCAGGCGCACCGTATACCCGAGGATGAACTGCCAATAGATGTCCGTCCAATCGGTGCTCGCCTCGGTCGCGATGTAGCTGCTTAGGGCGCCCACGCCGGCCTGCCAGCCGCGATCCTGCAGGATCAGGTTGATCTGCGGCGTGACGACGTAGTCGACGACATTCGATCCCACTTCCGAGGTGTAGCCCAGGAGCAGTTGCCAATAGCCGTTCTGGTCGTGGAACTCGCAACCGAGGATATACGACACGTCGCCATCGTCGAACGGCAACTCCTCGAAGACCGAGTGGTCCACATGGCGTCGGACGCCGCCGGTCAGGGCGGGGCGCATGGCGGGAGCGGCGAACAGCGCCGGAACAAGCGCCGCGAAGACGATGGCGAACAGAGTTTGTTTCATGGCCGCATGCTAGCGGCGCAAGGGGAGGCGTACAAGCGCAAATGCTCCCTTGACGCCGGACGGAACACGACCGAAACTGCCGCACCAATGAACGACAGCGGCATACGCGACGGGCATGGTCGAGTCTGGCTGGACATCGATCTGGGGCGCCTCCGCGACAACTTCCGGAAGATCCGCCAGGCCGTGGCGCCGGCGGGAGTCGTGGCCGTGCTTAAAGCCAACGCGTACGGATTGGGCATGGCGCCGATCGGGCAGACTCTGTGCGAGGCCGGCGTCGCCGGATTGGCGGTGGCCGAGCCGCGCGAAGCGAAGGCGTTGTGCGGTCTCTCCGCGCCGGTCCAGATTCTCGGCGGCATTCTGCCCGACGAGATCGATGCGGCGTTGATCCGCGGCGTGACGCTGCCGGTCACCGACCTGGAGATTGCGCGCGCGATCAGCGCCTGCGCCGTCGCCGAGGGATTGGTCGCGACGGTGCAATTCCTTGTCGATACGGGCATGGGGCGGCTGGGCATCCCGGCGGACGAGGCCGAGACCGTGATCGCCGACGCCGTGCGTCTGCCCGGTCTGAACCCCGAAGGCATCTATTCCCATTTCCCGGTGGCCTACCGTGCCGGCAGCGACTTCACGCGTGCGCAGGTGCGGCGGTTCCGCGCGATTCTGGCCGCGCTGGAGGCGCGGGGCATCCGGTTCGCCAAGCGGCACATCGCCAACAGCGATGCCGTGAACAACTTCCCCGAGACGTTCGGGCCGCCGTTCAACCTGGTGCGCACGGGCATCAACCTGCACGGCTCGTTCGATATCGAGGGGCGCCGCACGCTCGACCTGAGATCGATCCTGACGCTCAAGACGAGGCTGGTCGCCGTGCGGCGGCTGCGGGCCGGCGCCAGCATCGGCTACGGCTGCACGTATACGCTGCCGCACGATATGCTGGTCGGAACCATCTCGGCGGGCTATGCGGACGGTCTTCCGCTGGCTTTGTCCAACCGCGGGTATGTGCTTGTGCGGGGATTGCCCTGTCCGGTGCTCGGGCGTGTCTCCATGGATTACACGACGGTATCGCTCGACCAGGTGCCGGATGCGGTCCGCGGCGACGAGGTGGTGTGTCTGGGCGGCGACGGGCCGAAGACGGTATCCGTCGAGGATTGGGCGCAGCTCAAGGGAACGCATCCGTACGAAATCATCTGTTCGTTCGGCAGCCGTGTCGAACGACGTTACCGGGAGTGATCATGGCCATGGCGACGCCGCGCCCGATTGTCTACGTGGACTTCGACGACGTGCTGTGCGAAACGGCGCGCCGGCTGATGGACATTTTCAATGTCCGCTACGGCAAGTCCGTGATCTTCGAGGAGATCTACACGTTCGACCTGCACACGGCGTTCGGACTGGGCGAGGCGGAAACGCGCGACCTGATCGATACGTTCCACGACCCGGCCATGCTCGCCTCCCTGCCGCCGATCGCGGGCGCGGTGGAGACGCTGCGCGGCTGGCATGCCGACGGCATTGGCGTCGATATCGTCACCGGCCGGCCGCCGGCGACGCATGTGCCGTCGCGCGCGTGGCTCGATGCGCACGGTGTGCCGTTCCGCGACCTGATTTTCGTCGACAAGTACAGTCGCGGGCATACCGAGTTGCCGGATGTCGAACTGCACACGTGCGACGACCTGCGGCGCCGCGGCTATGCGCTGGCCGTGGACGACTCGTTCGCCATGGCCACGTTCCTCGCGACGCGGACGGGCGTACCCGTGGCGCTGTACTCCCGCCCCTGGAATCTGGATGGCGACGAATACGCGGCCTCCGGCGCCGCCCGCATCCACCGGTGTCGTTCCTGGGCGGATATCGACCGCGTCGCGCGCGCGGTGTTGGACGGCCGCGGCCACGAACTGCTGGAGGACCACCGATGCAAGTGCTGACGATACCGCGGGCGGATGACTTCCATGTGCACGTGCGACAGGGGGATATGCTGAAGGCTGTCGCGCCGCTGATCGCCGCCGGCGGGGTGGGACGCTGCATGGCGATGCCGAACACGCAGCCGCCGCTGCGGACGCCGGACGCGGTTCTGGCGTACCGCGACGAGCTGACGCGGGCCGCGCCGGACGTGACGTTTCTGGTGTCGCTGTACCTCTCCGACGCGCTCGGCGCGGGCGCGTTGGCGGCGGCCGCGCGCGGCGGCATCGTCGCCGTAAAGTGCTATCCGCGCGGCGTTACGACCAACTCCGCCGGCGGCGTGGAAGACCTGATGGTCTACGGCGCGGTGTTCGAGGCGATGCAGGAACACGGCCTCGTGTTGCAGGTGCATGGCGAGGCCCCGTCGAACGAGGCGCTGGGCATCGACGTGTGGAATGCCGAGCGGCGTTTCCTCCCCGAGTTGGAGCGGCTGCATCGGGAGTTTCCGGATCTCAGAATCATACTCGAACATGTATCGTCGCGCGAGGCTGTGGCGTGTGTGAAGTCGCTCGGCGACCGCGTCGCGGCGACGGTTACGGCGCACCACCTCGACCTCACGGTCGACGACTGGGCGGGCTGCATTCACAACTACTGCAAGCCCGTCGCCAAGACCGTGGCGGACCGCGAAGCGGTGCGGCAAGCGGTGCGCGAGGGGCACCCGCGGTTCTTTCTGGGCTCCGATTCCGCGCCGCACGCGCGGGCCGCGAAGGAAGCGGCGCATGGGCGGGCGGGCGTCTTCACGTCGGCGTTTCTGTTACCCTGTCTGGCGGACTGCTTCGAGCGGCTCGGGTGTCTCGACCGCCTTGCCGACTTCACGTCGCGTTTCGGTCGTGCCTTCTACGGGCTGCCGGCCGGTGTGGGCGAGCTCGCGCTGGAGCGAGTCGACATCGCCGTGCCGGACGAGATCCGGGGCATCGTACCGTTCCGTGCCGGCGCGACGCTGCGGTGGCGGGTGGCGGGCGGCGCCGGTTGTCCGGCATGACCGGATCGCGGCCGGGGGCGGGTGGGGACGGGTGGTGGTGGGCGCTGCGCGAGGGTGTCGGCTACGGTTGGGGCGCGCGGCGGGTCTGCCTGTCGGCGACGAGCTTGTCCGACGCGGGTGGAGCGTCCATATCCGCGAGTTCACCGGGGGAGAACCGCGTGTAGTCGACGGCGTAGACGGGTAGCGGGGAGTCTGTCAGACGGGTCAGCGCCGGGTGCCCGTTGCGCAGGAACGTCTCCAGGCCGGGACGGTTGCAGTCCCAGATGAAATGTGTGACGCCATAGTACCTGGCGATGGCGAAGATGACATCCGGCGTGGCGTGGGGCATGCCGACCGCGCGTACGGTCGAGGGACAGTAGAAAAGTAACTCCCAGGGATTGCGGGTCATGAGCACGGCGTCGTGGGGGATGTTCTCCGTGACCCAGCGTGCGACGCCGTGGTAGCGCGGGTAGGTCGGCTTCGCCGGCGGGCTGAGCTTTGCCGTCGCTTGTTGTTCGGCGGCGATGGCGTCCACCTGTCGGGCCCAGGCGAACGAGGCGCAGGCGCAGAGCATGCCCGCGGCCAGCCATCGGGCATGGCGCAGCCATGGCGGTGGCGCGTGGCGCGCGGCCACGCGTCGGACGGGAAACGAGACGGCGTGTACGAGTCCGGCGATCGCCGACATGCCCAGCGCGTACGCGAGCGGCAGGACAACCGTCGTAAATCGCGGGAATGCGTGCCACATGACGATGACGAACCCGGCTTCCACGACGAGGAGTGTGGCGAGCACCGCCGCGGCGCGCACGAGCCGATCCGCGTAAGGGGCGTGCGCCGCGTCGTCGGGCGCCGGAATCAACCGCCGGAGAAATGGTTGCAGCGGGAGTGCGACGGCGCAGGCCAGCAGACAGAGCGCGCCCCATGTGAGGCCCGCCGCGCCGAGGATGGTCGCATACCAGGCCGGCCACTCGCGGGGGTGTGTGAGCCAGGGCACGTCAGGGGCGGGGGGCGGCGGTCGATCGTGGCGTCGACGCGGCGGACCCGGGCGCCGGGTCTCGGGATCGAGAAACCCGGCGATCGCGCCGCCCGCCTTTCCGAGCCGCGGCCAACCGCGGCCGTTGGCATCGGGGCCGAGCAGCACCACGGATAGATAGACGCCGAGGTTGCCTCGCATGCCGCGCCGCAGCGCGTCGCCGTGGCGGAAACGGTCCGCGAAATGCGGTGGCGGCTGGTTCCAGCAGACGCGGTAGAAAGACTCGTCCCAACCGCGCCACGCATGGCCGTCGAGACCGAAATGTGCCGCCACATAGTTCTGCGTGCTGTGGAGGGGGTTGCCAAACTCGCGGGCGAACGATATCCAGCGGGGCGAGACGAGCATCAGGAAGACCAGGACGGCGCCGAGCAGCCATCGGTTGGCCAGGATGCGCCACCCGTGCAGGATGACGGCAAGACCGGGCAGCAGGGGCAGCAGCACGACTTGCGAGCCTTTGGCATAGAAGGCCATGGCGCCGAAAAACCCGGCGGCCAGAAGAATGGGACGATGCCGGCGGCTGGCGAGCAACGCCGCCGCGTAGCAGGCGACCAGCATGGCGAGAGGAATATCGCAGAGGATTGCGATGGAATCCGTCATGACGCGGACCGGCAGGAACAGAAGCACGCCGCCGAGCAGGGCGGCCCACAGGCGACCGGTGGTTGCGGCGGCGAGTCCGGCGGCCGCGAGTGGCAAGGCGACGGCCCCGAGCGTGACCGTGGTGGCGTGGGCCATGGCCGCATCCGGGCCGGCGATGCGGAATACCGGGGCGAGGATGAATGCCAGAAAGGGGGGCCAGTGATCGTCCTCCCGCCAGATGTCGGGCGAGTAGCGGTGGAAGAACCCGGTGACATACGGGATGCGGAGTCCATGGCCCTCGGCCAGACTCCGTCCTTGCAGCGCGTAAGCGGCGGAATCGGCGTGCCCGACGTCGTAGTTGTTTCTTACCAGATCGAGACGATGTGCGAGCAGGGGCGCCGCCATGGACGCGACGGCGGCGAGGGCGAAGACCCACACGACCGGCGCCGGTCCCTGGCGTGGCGTGATGAATTTGTCGAGCACACGCGACATGGTCTGTATCATCGGGGACGCGAAGGCCGGCGGCAAGAGGGGAAAGGCGTTGATGGCGGGCGGTTACGCGTCTTCCGCGGGGTCGAGGGGCGGACGTTCCTGTTCGGGGGGGAGGCTTTCGAGGCTTGGGGACGAGACCCATATCCAGCGCCAGCGTCCCTTCGCTCCGCGGTAGGCGGGAACCTGGAAGAAGCGGACATGGAGACCGGCGCCGCGCAGGCGGCGTTCGAATGGCCGGTTGGGTGTGGCGGACCAGATGGCCAGGGTCCCCTTCGCGTGCATGGCGTCGATGCAGAGCTGGATTCCGCGTTCGCTGTACAACCGGCCGTTGCTTCGGTCGGTCATGGCGGCCGGCCCGTTGTCGATATCGAGCAGGATGGCGTCGTAGGTCTTGGCGGCGCCGAGAAGATGTTTGACGATATCGCCGGTGACGACGGTCACCCGGCGGTCGCGCAAGGGGTGTTGCGTCAGTCTGCCCAGAAAATCGCGATTCCAGCGGACGACGTCCGGAACCAATTCGGCGACGATGACGGATGCCTGCGGGGGCAGCATATCCAGCGCGGCGCGCAGCGTGTAGCCCATGCCGAGGCCCCCGATGAGCACCGTGGGGTTTCGGTGCTCGGCGATGCGCGCGCAGCCGAGGCGGGCCAATTCGAGCTCGGATTCGTGTTCGCGCGAATTCATCAACTCGAGGCGTGACACCGTGATGACGAAATCGCCGTCGTGCTCGTGGAGCACCAGTTCGTTGCCATCGGGGGTCCGTGTCTTGGCGAGGCGTATCGTTGGCTTCATAGTTCCTGAAACACGCCTTTCTCCTGGGGGATCCGGCGACCATTCGACTTCTAACCGTACCGCGCGGGTGTCGGGGGCACGTCGCGCGGGGGGAGTTGAACAGGTTTACCGGGTGAACGCAAGTGCCGAACAACGTAGCCTTCTACCTGTTGTGCGGGGTCGCCGCGGTGGTCGCGCAGGTACTTGCGGGACCGACGGCCCTGATTCCGATGGTGGGCGCGTCGGGGGCGATCGGCGGCGTGATGGGCGCCTACCTGCGCCTGTACCCGATGGCGCCGGTGCACATGCTCGTTTTCTTCGGGTTCTTCTTCACACGCATCGTCGTTCCGGCGTTCTTCCTGCTCGGGTACTGGTTCGTCCTCCAGTTCGTGGCCGGGATGTTCGATGCGGGGATGGGTGGGGTGGCGTTCTGGGCGCATGTCGGCGGGTTTGCGGCCGGTTTCCTGCTCGTGCCGGTGTTCTGCCGATCGGATCGGGTGCACGCCTGCCGCCGCCGGCGCGGGCGCGTGTCGCGCATGGTGCGACGGATCTGACGCGCGGCGCGGGCCATGGCCGACCGCCCGTGCGGGTCCCGGCGCGCCCCTTCGCCGGCGTCTAGAACGCGTACTGGCCCTGCACGAACAGTTCGTCCGCATCGCGATGGGCGTGGCCGTCCACGTTCTCGCCGACGCGGTACGTGGCCTGGACTTTGATCGTGTGCTTGCGGACGAACCCATTGACGCCCACCGACGCGCGTGTCCAGGTGGTGTCGTAGCCGTCCGCATCCAGGGCTTCGTAGGCGGCGACCAGTTCGAGCTTGCCGGGCAGGACCATATAGCCGCCCTCGACGGCGCCGACATCGAGGGTCGTTTCGCTGTCCACGTAAAGCCCTTCGGCGATCCCCGGTTCGATCAAGCCGGCGCGAATGCGGTTGTACTCGAAGTCGATGGATACGCCGCCGCCGCGCAAGCCGGCGTTGAGCTCGATGCCCTGCGCGTAATCGAGATCCTTTTTGGCGCGTGTGGGGTCGAGGTTGTCGTCATCGTTGGCCCACGCATAGCCGGCGACACCGACGGTCATCCGGAAGCGGCGGTCGAAATCGCCCTGATCGTATGGCATCGGGCCGCATGGGTGGCAGTCGAGTCGGATCGCGGCGAGGTTGCCTTCGCTCCAATCCTCGTCACGATCGAGGCAGGCAACGGTGTCGAAATCGACGCGGCTGTTATCGGGATCGACGGCCGCCTTGACCACGGCCGCGGCCCATGACATGCCGCCGCCGGCCCGGCCCTCGAAATGCAGGCCGACCTGCCGGTCGGTCACGCCGTAGTTGTGATCGCCGACCAGCGTCAGTTCGACAAGTTGCTGTTTGTTTGCCGAGGTTATGGACTCGCGGGAATACGGCGTGGTGTAGTTGCCGACGATCAGCGTGGCGGGCTGCCAGCCCGCGTAGGCGACGTAGGCGTCCCGGATATCGATGTTGCCGCCCCCCATGTCCCATTCGATCTTGGAGCACCACTCGGCGTCGCCGGCCTGGAGGTAGGGTCGAAGCCGGCGGAAGAGCAGTTCGTCCGTGGACTCGCCCGTATTCGGTGACTCGGCGTGGTACTGCACCTGGATGCGGCCGCCGAGTTCCATGTAGCGGCCCGACGCATCCGTGTAGCGAACACCGGCGACGGCAACCTGCGAGAGCGCCACGACGGCGATGACGAGAGACGGCGACTTCATATGCATTTCCCCTGCTTGATCGGACCGCTGTCGAAAACCGAAAACTATTCGCGCCACTATGCCGCTTATCGGGCAACGCGGCAAGACTGGGAAACGATGGTTCTCACTGCCGACTTGCAGGATTCTCGGCCGGCGCGTAACATGCCCGACACTGCAACCGCCTTTCGTGCATGGTTGTGGTGCGAAAGAGCGGTTGTGTATGCGTGACATAAGACTGCCGGTTTCGGTGATTCTTGCGGCCGGCGTGACCTTGGCGGCGTGGGGCCAGGTGTCCGGCGATCCCTGCGAGACGGCGCGCAGGCAGTTCCAGGCGATCGTGTCGCGGCTCGATGTCGGCGGCGATTTCCTGTTCGTGGGTAACTGCGACGGGCTGATCCAGGACGTCTTCCGCGGCATCCTGGGCGAAGGCGCGGCGAAGCCGCCTGATACGCCCGAGGGTCGCGAGGCGCTGGCGGCGGCGGCGCGGGTGGAGACGTTTCTCCGGCGCAACGGCCTGTACGCGGTGCAGGGCATCGGCGTGAGCGCGGCGCCGCTGCCGGACGGTCGGCACACCGTCAAGGCGTTCATCGGCCGCGACTACGTGGAGTCCGGTCTGCCGTTCTGGCGGGGGCTCTTCGGTTGGCATTCGCGGCGGCTCTCGTCGCTCGACTTCATTCCCGGCGACGCGGCCATGGCGCGGGCGTCGACGAGCGATCCGGCGGCGCTGTGGAGCTTCATCCTTGCGGCGATGGGCGAGGCGGCCGCGCCCGAGCGTGCCGCCGCCTTTGCGGCGTGGCGGAAGTCGTGCGACGAGATGCTGGGCGTGCCGATGGACCGGATCGTGGAGAGTCTGCGCGACGAGGTGATGGTGGCCGTGCGGTTCCGCGCCGACCGGGTGCTGACGCTGCCGACGGCCGCGGGATCGGTGGCGATACCGGCGCCTGAGGTGCTGTTCGGCGTTTCGGTGAAGAGCGACATCCTGCGCGGCGTCGTGGAAGCGCAACTGGCGCGGCGTGGAATGGCGATGACGGATGTCGCGGTTGGCGAATCGAGCATGCGGCATGTGACGGCGCCGTTGCCGCTGTTGACGCCCGTGCAGCCCGCGATGGCTACCGAGAGCGGGTTCTTCCTGATCGGGTCGACGACGAACATCGTGTCTGACGCGCTGCTGGCCTACCGGCACAAGACGGGCCTGACGACGCGTCCCGAGTTCATCCGCGGGTTGGGCAGCCTGCCGCTTGTCAACAACGGCCTGATCCATGTCGGTCCGGCGATGTCCGATGTCGCCTCGCGGTTGCGCCGCGTGCGGGTTGCCGACTGGGCGCCGCCGGGGCATCCGCTGTTGCGCCGCGTGCTGCAGTCGCTTGCCGAAGTTGGCGAGGGACGCGCCCACACCGCGGTGATCTTGAACTGGAAAAGCGGTGTGATGGTCGTTGCCAACGGCACATGGGGCGGCAAGGACATACTGCGTCAGCTTGCGGCGCGCCCGGTGCGTATTTTAGGTGAACTGACACTGACGGACGCGCTGCAAGCGGTTATGTTGCCGTTCTCGGCTTCCGGAGTCGCGGCGCCCGCGTCCGACGACGGGGCGGGGGCGGGTGGACACTAGCAAGGGCGAGGGGAAGTCGACCATGGAAAAGATCGTGATAGCCGGCACCGGGCCGGCGGGGCTGACGGCGGCGGTGTATGCGGCGCGCGCGAACCTCGATCCGCTGGTACTCGAGGGGCCGGAGCCTGGAGGGCAGCTTGTCGTATCCTACGAAGTGGAGAACTATCCGGGGTTCGTCGAACCCATTTCCGGCGCCGAGTTGATGGACCGGTTCCATCGTCAGGCGGAGCGTTTCGGTACGCGCTTCCGGCAGACCAGCATTACCGCCGCCCGGAAGGAGGGGGATCGCTTCGTGCTCGATACCGATGGCGGCGTCATCGAGACGCAGACGCTCGTCATTGCCACCGGTGCGGTTGCGCGGCGTCTCCCGATCCCGACCGAACCGCGGTTCTACGGGCGTGGCGTCTCCGGTTGCGCCACCTGCGACGGCGCCTTTTTCCGGGAGCAGGAGGTGCTGGTGGTCGGAGGGGGGAATACGGCGATGGAAGACGCGATGTTCCTGACGCGGTTCGCGTCGAAGGTCACGGTCGTGCATCGGCGCGACTATTTCCGTGCCGCGCCGGTCGAAGTCGAGAAGTGCCGCAAGCATCCGAAGATCGCCTGGATGATTCCGTGGGCGGTCGAGGAGATCAAGGGGGATGCATCCGGTACCGTGAACGGCGCGACGCTGCGTCAGGTCGATACCGGCGAGCGGCGCGACGTCGCCTGTCAGGGGATTTTCGTGGCGATCGGGCACGACCCGAAGACGGACGCCTTCCGCGGCTTGGTGGACATGGACGAAGACGGTTTCATCGTAGCGGATCCGGCCTCGACCCGGACATCCTGCCCGGGCGTCTTCGCGTGCGGCGATGTGCGGGACAAGGTCTACAAGCAAGCGGTTGTTGCCGCCGGACACGGGTGCATGGCGGCCCTCGATGTCGAGAAGTATCTTGGCCAGCGCGAGTAGCGCCGCCGGGCCGGGCGGTTTCCGCCGTTTCCGCCATGCGCAATCGGATGGAACTTATCAAACCAAGCCTGACAACCGCGACGCCGCCCAATGTGGTGCTGATCCTCATCGACGACATGGGATGGCGCGACCTGACCTGCTGCGGCAGCACCTTCTACGAGACGCCGAACATCGATCGACTGGCCCGCGAGGGTATGTTTTTCACGGACGCGTATGCGTCCTGCCCGGTGTGTTCGCCCACGCGAGCCAGCATCATGACCGGGCGGTATCCGGCGACGTTGGGGATCACCGACTGGATCGATTGGCACGGGCGCATTCATCCGGTGCGCGGCAAGCTTGTCGACGTGCCCTACACCAAAGAACTATCGGCCCGGGAGCGCACGGTCGCCACCGCGCTCCGTGAGGGCGGTTACGCCACGTGGCACATCGGCAAATGGCACTTGGGCGGGCCGGGGCACACGCCGGAGGACCATGGATTCGACGTAAACGTCGGCGGCTGCGAGTGCGGCAGTCCGGGGCGCGGCGGCTACTTCAGCCCCTGGTCGATTACGGCGCTGAAGGACGTGGATGTCCCCGCAGGCACCTACTTGACCGACTACCTGACCGACCGTGCGATCGACCTGATTCGCAACCGCGACGGGCGGCCATTCTTCCTCAACATGTGCTACTATCAGGTGCACACGCCGATTCAGGGCAAGCCGGAGAAGGTACGGAAGTACACGGAGAAGGCGCGGCGTCTCGGTCTGGACCGCGTGACGGCGCTCGTCGAGGGCGAGCACTTCCCCTGCGAACACAAGAAGCACCTGCGAGTGACGCGGCGCGTGGTTCAGTCCGACCCCACATACGCGGCGATGATCGAATCGCTCGACGAGAACGTCGGTCGTCTGCTGGCGATGCTCGACGAACAGGGGTTGACGGACAATACGGTCGTTCTGTTCACGTCCGACAACGGCGGGTTGGCGACCGCCGAAGGGTCGCCGACGTGCAATGCGCCCGCTAAAGAGGGCAAGGGTTGGATGTACGAGGGCGGCACGCGCGAGCCGTTGCTCGTGCGGTGGCCGCGAGTCGTCGCCGCCGGGTCGCGATGCGGTGTGCCGGTAACGAGCACCGATTTTTATCCGACGCTGCTCGAAGCGGCGGGACTCCCGCTGGAGCCGGCGGCCCACAAGGATGGGGTCAGCCTGCTCGGCCTGTTGCGGGGTGCGGAGGCGCTGCCGCGCGCATCGATCTTCTGGCACTATCCGCATTACGGTAACCAGGGTGGCACGCCGGGCGCCGCGATTCGTTCCGGCGACTACAAGCTCATCGCATTCTTCGAAGACGCGCGGGTCGAACTCTACGATGTCCGCGACGACATCGGCGAGCGCGTGAACCTGGCGGCGGCCCGGCCGGAATTGGCGGCGCGGCTGCTGGCGGAGCTGCGTGCGTGGCAGGCGTCGGTCGAGGCGAAGATGCCGCGGGCGAACCCGGACTACGGGGCGGCCGTCGGGCAGGCGTAGACGGGTTGCCGCTCGGCATCCGTCCGACTCCTTGCCATGCAGGGGGTTTTGGTCGGGGCTCGGGTTTTTCCTGATGCCAAAAACAGCCGTCACCTGAGTTGACAGAACGTTCGTGCAAGTGGATGATACGGCGGTGAAGCCGATGATGGTTGCGGTGCACGGATCTGACGTTGACGCAGAGGAACGACGGTATGTTGACCGATGATACTCCCGTGATCGCGGTTCTGCTCGTGGAGGATGACGAGGACGATTATGTCATTACCCGTCACCTGCTGTCCGAGTCCAAGACGATCCGGTTTCAGCTCGATTGGGCGGAGAGTTTCAGCAAGGCCGAAGCCGGCCTGGCCGAGCGGCCGCCGGATGTCGTGCTGCTGGATCTCACGCTGCCGGACTCGCATGGCTGGAAGACGCTCGTGCGCATGCTGCGTGCCGCGCCGCGGTTGCCGGTGATCCTGCTGACGGGAAGCCGGGACGAGGCGCTTGGCGTGAAGGCTGTTCAAGAAGGCGCGCAGGACTACCTTTTCAAAGGCTATCTGGACTGCGAGGGATTGACGCGCGCGATCCGGTATGCCATCGAGCGTAAGCGCGCGGAACTGGCCTTTAAGGAGTATCAGGAGCACCTCGAGGAGATGGTCCAGGAGCGCACGACGGAACTGCGCCGGGCCAACCAGGAGTTGACGGAGCAGATTCAACATCGCATCCGTATCGAGCGCGACATTGAAGACTCGCGCAACTATCTGCAGGCGATCGTCGCGGGTTCCCACGACGGAATCGCCCTGGTGGACGAACACGGGTGCTTCGAATTCGGCAACGACGCCTTTACCGAGACCCTCGGGTGGCCGCGGGACGAACTCATCGGGCAGCACGTTACGAAAGTGTTTCCGGATAATATTCTCACGTCCGTTCCCTTGCCATGGTCCGAGGAGCAACCGGACGAAGGCAGTTCCCGCGAGACGGACGTGGTTGCCAAGGACGGGCAGCGGCGCAGCCTTCTGGTCAGTCACCGACTGATCACCGTCGATTCGCATCCCAAATACTGCGTGGCGATGAAGGACATCACGGCGCGCAAGCGGGCCGAGACCGAGCTGCGACGGGCGATCGAGCAGCTCAAGGCGCACGACAAGGCGAAGACGCAGTTCGTCTCCAACGTGTCCCATGAGCTGAAGACGCCGTTGGCCTCCATGACCTACGCCATCGACAACATGCTCAAAGGCATCGTCGGGGAGGTGTCCGAGCGGCTGCGGGCGTATCTGCACATGTTGAGGTCGGACGCCGAACGGCTGGGGCGTGCCATCGGGGATATCCTCGACATGAGCAGACTGGAAGCGAACGCGCTGGCGCTTGACCGCGTCGTTCTACCGTTCGGTCGTTTTGTGCGGCATATCGTGGATGCGCTGCGGCTGCAGGCCGAGGAGAAGCGACAGGAACTGCGCGTGGCGATCGACGGCTGCGGCGGGTTCGTCGACTGCGATCCGCAGAAGATGGAGCGGGTGGTCATGAACATCATCCGCAACGCGGTGAAGTTCACGCCGGAACAGGGCGTGATCGAAGTGGCGGTTGCGCGCGCGGATGGCGGCGCCCTTATGTTGTCGGTGACCGATACCGGCATCGGCATTCCGCTGGAGCATCTGGATCATGTGACGGAGCGGTACTTCCGGGTTGGCGAGTATGTGGATGGAACGGGTCTCGGGCTGGCCATCGCCAAGGAGATCGTCGTCCTGCATGGCGGTACGTTGACCCTGCGCAGCCCCCCGCCGGGACGGGACCGCGGCACGCAGGTGGATGTCGCGTTGCCGGCGGTGGACGCGCCGACGATCATGACGGTCGACGGCTCGGCGGACGTTCGGGATATCCTCAGCCGTCAGCTTGGCGGCGTTGGCTATCGGGTTGTGCCGTGCGCGTCGGCATCGGAGGCCTTGGAGCGCATCGCGCACGAGGCGCCGAGTCTGATCATGACGGACCTCGTGATGTCCGGGATGTCCGGGGTGGAAGTGATCGCCGCGATCCGGTCGAACCATGATTGGCGGCGCATCCCGATGGTCGCCATGACCGGCGCCGAGTTGGATCGGGCCAGGCGCGAGATTCTCGAAGGGCTCAACATCCCGGCACTGGTCAAGCCATGGAGTCTTGACGCTTTGATCGAGTGCGTGGAGAACAGCGTGGTCGGTGACCGGTATCCGATGCATCAGGCGGGTATGCCGGAGAGGCGGGGTTATGGGCGATAACTCATTCTCGACGACGGCGAGGATCGACATCCTTCCGGGCGGTCAGCCGCCGTATGCGGGACGGAGCCCGGCGGAGCCGTCGCGCGCCGCGTCGCCGGGCGCCTTGCGCGTGGGCGGGCAGGAGTTCCAGCAACTGCTGCAGAACATTTATGACGGCGCGCTGATTGCCAAGCTTGACGGGGCCATCGTGGATAGCAATCGGCGGATGACGCGGATGCTGAACCGGTCGCGGCGCGAGTTGTCGACGGCCACGATTTTCGACGTTATCTACGGCGCGGCGCCGGCGTTGCTCGACGAGATTCTGGAAACCCTTGCCAACGACCAGTTCGTCCTGCTCCAGGCGGCTTGCATCCGGAGCGATCAGACGATGTTTCCGGCCGAGATCGCGGTCAACCGCCTGGAACTGCCCCCCCACGCGTACCTGTGTTTCTTCGTCCGCGATACGACGGTGCGGAAGGATGCGGAGGATCGACTGCGGGAACGGTCGCTGGCGATTCGCAACGCGGCGGATGGCATCGCCGTGGCGACGCTGGATGGCGCGGTGACGTATGCGAACCCGGCGATCGCCGAACTCTGGGGTGTCGACGACGTGGAACGGATGGTGGGTCGGAACCTGCGCGACCTCGTCCGCAACGGCGATGTGGCCGACCAGATCCGCGGCGCGATCGAGCATCGACTGTCATGGTGCGGCGAGGTGTCGTGTCGTACGGATCAGGGCAACCCATTCTTCGTGCAGTTGGCGTGTGCGCCGAACCTGGACGCCGACGACCAGCTTACGGGCATGGTGCTTTCCGTGACGGACGTGACGAACCGCATTCTTGCCGAGCGGCGCCTCGAGGGGGCGATGCAGGAGCTTGCCCGCTCCAACCAGGATCTTGAGCAATTCGCCTATGCGGTTTCGCATGACCTCCAGGCGCCGTTGCGCAAGATCGTCGCGTTCAGCGACATGCTCAACCGGTCGGCGGGCGCGCTTCCCGCGGAGTCGGCCGACTATCTCCAGCGGATGCGCGATGCCGCCGCCCGCATGGGGGCGTTGATCGTCGGGTTGCTCGAGTATTCGCGGGTCAACACACGCGGACAGGTCTGGGAATTGGTGGACTTGAGCGTCGTGGCGCGGGCGGTCGTATCGGACCTCGACGCCGCGGTTCGGGAGCACGAGGCGCGTATCGAGGTCGGGGTGTTGCCGATCGTCGAGGCCGAACCGTTCCAGATGCGGCAGCTATTCCAGAACCTCATCGGCAATGCCATCAAGTTCCACCGTGCCAGGGTGCCGCCGCATGTTCGTGTGACGGCCGATGAGGCCGCGGTCGTCGATGCGACGGGCCGCACCTGCCGCCGCGTGGCGGTGATGGACAACGGCATCGGGTTCGATCCCGCGGATGCGGAACGTATCTTCGGTGTCTTCCAACGGCTTCACCGGCGAGACGACTACGAGGGTACCGGTATCGGTCTGGCGATCTGTCGGAAGATCGTGGACCGCCATGGCGGCGAGATCCAGGTGACGTCGACGCCGGGAGAGGGTTCCTGTTTTACGGTGCGGCTACCCATCCGGCAGGGCGAAGCGGGAGGAGGGCGGGTGTGAGTGGAGAGACGCGGACGATCGCCGTTCTGCTCGTGGAGGACGACGAGGGCGACTATGTACTGACGCGGCGCCTGCTGGAGCAAGCGCGCGGGTGTCGTTTCGGAATCGTTCGGGCCGCCTCGTTGGCGGATGCGCGCGAGAGCCTGGCGCGGACGCCCTGCGACGTGGTTCTTCTCGATATGTCGTTGCCGGATTCGTCCGGATTGGAGACGTTGCGGGCGGTCCATGAAGCGGCGACGGCGACGGCGATCGTGGTGCTGACGGGCTACGAGGACGACCGGGTCGCCGTCGACACGATCCATCGCGGCGCCGAGGATTACCTCGTGAAGGGGACCGTGACCAGCGACGGGATCGCCCGTTCCATCCGATATGCCATCGAGCGAAAGGCGGCCGCCGAATCCCTCAAACAGTACCGAAGTCATCTCGAAGAACTCGTGGACGAGCGCACCGCCGAGTTGAAGGCGGCTAACGCGCTTCTCGTCGGGGAGGTCGATGCCCGGAGGAAGACCGAAGCGGATCTGCGCGACGCCATTGCCCGACTGGAGGATCTTGACCGTGCCAAATCGCGGTTCGTCACGAACGTTTCGCACGAACTGAGGACGCCCCTGACATCGATGATCTACGCGGTCGGCAACCTGCTCCGTGGCGTCAAGGGGCCGCTCCCGGATGGCGTCCGCGACTATCTGGGGATGCTCCGCGACGATGCCCAGCGGTTGCGAGGCACGGTTGGCGACATCCTGGATCTGAGGCGGATCGAAGCCGGCACCCTGATTCTGGACCGCGTCAACGTACCGTTTGCCCGATTCGTCCGCCGGACCGTGGCGGATGTTCTGGCGCAGGCTGAAGCGCAGGGGACACCCCTTGCCGTGCATGCGTCCCGTGGCACCGGCTTTGTCCAGTGCGACCCGACGAAGATGAAGCGTGCGATCCTGAATGTCGTCCGAAATGCGATCGCGTTCTCGCCGGACGGGGGTCCGATCGACGTGTCGGTGGGCATCGATCCGGCGGACCCGTCCTTTCTGTCCGTGTCGGTGGAGGACCAAGGCATCGGCATTCCGCCCGAGTTTATCGACCGTGTGACCGAGCGCTACGTCAGGGTTGGCGAGCACGTCGAAGGCACGGGGCTTGGCCTTGCGGTTGTCAAGGAAGTGGCAAACCTGCACGGCGGGCGGCTGACGATCGCGAGTCCGCCGCCGGGCAAGACGGCGGGGACGCGTGTGACGATTTCGTTGCCCCGCGGTTCGCCTGTGCGGGCGCTGGTCGTCGACGACGAGGACGGGGTGCGCGACCTGCTGCGGCGCCAGCTCACGGTCGACGGCTACGAAGTCTTTGCCGTCGGCAATGCCGTCGGCGTGGTCGGTGCCATCATCGAGCACGGTGTTGGCATCCTTGTGTTGGATCTCAACATGTCCGGCGCCGGCGGCGTCGGGGCCATCCACGAACTGAAGGCGTCTCCCGATGTGCGGCACATCCCGATCGTCGTGCTCACCGGGGCCGAAATCGACCCGGTGACGCGGGAGCTGTTGGAGGCGTTCAGTATTCCGGCCATGGCCAAGCCATGGGATCAGGAAACGCTGTTGAATTGTCTTGAGGAATCCATTATTGGGAAGCATTACTTGGAGCGGTGACCGCATGTTGCGTGTGCGGTTCGCGCACGGGGCGGTAGTCTGTGGAAGCGCGGGATGCCCGCGGTTGCGCCACATGGTGAGGAAGAGAAAAGGGGGAAGCCATGACGGAAGCGAAGAGATACACGATTCTGCTGATCGACGACAACCGGCACCTGACGGTGACGCTATCGGATTTCCTGACGTATGAAGGGTACGAAGTCGTAACCGCGCGGTCCGGCGAGGAGGGGTTGAAGCGGCTCGAACACCTGAGGCCCGATCTGATCATCCTCGACATCAGCATGCCCGGCATGGGCGGCATGGGATTCCTGAAGCGGATTACCGGGACTGACGGCGAGACCCGCTATCCCGTGCTGGTTTTCACGGCGCGTTCGTCGATGGAGGAGTTCTTCGGAACCATTAAAGTGGCCGGTTTCGTGGCCAAGCCGTGTTCCGAGGCCGAGTTGCTGCATGAGGTTCGGGCTGTCCTTGTCGCCCGCGAGCCCGCTGAGGAAAAGCCGGTGGCGACCGTGCATTGCGTGCTGGTCGGAGAGGACGACGACGATGTGCTGCTGTCGTTGCGTCGGCGACTGGTCAACGAGGGTTACCATGTCGAGGACGCATCGTCGGGGGCGGCCGTCCTCGAGAAAGCGGCGGCATGCCGTCCGTCCGCGATTCTTGTCAAGGAGGTCCTGCCGGGCATGAACGGCCGCATCGTGGCCCCCCTGATTCGCGCCATGCCGAGCACGCGACATGTGCCGATCGTCCTGTACGACGACACCCGGTCGTTGAGCGAGGCGTCCAGGTTCGGGCGTCACACCCACCCCGAAGGCGTGACGGAGTACCTCCTGACGAGCGATGCGACGGACCTGATTGCCGTGGTTAACCGACTTCTCCTGTAGCCCGGCATGACCAGAGGAAGCGGCATTCGCGGGAAGCGGGAACAGGGCGAGGAGGGGCTTCTGGCACCTTACGCCGTGCGGAGCACGGGGTCGTTCGGTCGGCGGCATCCGGAGCCGCCGCACGAGGTGCGGATGTGCTTCGAGCGCGACCGCGACCGCGTCATCCATAGTCGCTGTTTTCGTCGGTTGGAGTACAAGGCGCAGGTGTTTGTCAACGGTGTTACCGACCACTATCGTACCCGCTTGACGCACACGATGGAGATGGCCGCTGTCAGTCGGACGCTGGCCCGCTATTTCCGCGTGCACGAGGACCTGACCGAGGCGATCGTGCTGGCGCACGATGTCGGCCACACGCCGTTCGGGCATTGCGGCGAGGATGCGCTCGACGCGTTGATGGCCGGTCACGGCGGGTTCGATCACAACCGTCAGAGTCTGCGGTGGGTTGACCTGTTGGAGTCGCAGTATCCGCATTTCCCGGGGCTGAACCTGTCATGGGAAGTGCGGGCCGGCCTGATGAAACACGAGGCGGCGACCCGGGGCGCCGAGCTTGACGGCCATCCAATCGGTCCGCAGCCGTGTGTCGAAGCGCAGATCGCCGATCTGGCGGACGATATCACCTACTGTGCGCACGATACCGACGATGCGCAGGAAGCCGGCGTGCTGACGGAATCGATGCTGATGTCGCAGCCGCTCTGGCGGGAGGCCGTTAGCCAGACCGCGCGGCAGTATACCACCCTGACCGACGAGCAGCACCGGCGCATTACCGTGCGCAATCTCCTGGATATCATGGTGCGGGACGTCATGGACACGAGCGGCGAGCGGTTGGAAGCGCTGGCGCCGGCATCGCGCGTCGCCGTGATGTCCGCCCCCATGCGTGTCGTCGCGCTGAGTTCCGGCATGGCGGAGATGGTGGCCGAGTTTCGCGCGTTTCTGTGCCGCGAGTTCTACTTCAACCCGGCCGTGCGCGACCGTAACCAGGAGGGAGTTGCGATGATGCGGCTGCTGTTTCAGCACTACCTTGCTCATCCCGAGTCGATGGGGCGCAAAGCCCGCGCGCGGATACCGACCGAGGGTCTGGAGCGTACCGTATGCGACTATCTTTCCGGTTTTACCGACCGCTATGCCCTTGAAGAATTCGGACGTCTCGGTCTCGGGGCAGGCAGGAACGCCTGACCTGCCCGGGAGCGAGCATCGACCTGCGCCAAGTCGCAGTCATGTGCCGCGACATGCCAGGTCATTCCCTTTTGCATTGAGTCGGGCGGCCAATCGCGGCATAGTCTGCCGCCGTTGGAGGAAGAGACAGCCATGATGGTAAGAACACGTGTCGCGCCTTCGCCGACGGGGTCCCCGCACATCGGGACCGGGTACATGGCGCTGTTCAACTATGCGTTTGCGCGGCGTCACGGCGGGCAGTTCATCCTGCGGATCGAGGATACCGACCGTGTGCGTTCGACCCGTGAATCGGAGCGCGACATCCTTGACGCCCTGCGGTGGCTCGGGCTCGACTGGGACGAAGGCCCGGACAAAGGCGGGCCGGACGGTCCCTATCGGCAGAGTGAACGGTTCCAGACCTATCGCGAGCATGCGGCGCGGTTGGTCCAGGCCGGAGAGGCCTACCCTTGCTTCTGCACGGCCGAGCGGCTGGACGAGTTGCGGCGCCGCCAGACCGAGACCGGCAGCGAGACGGTCGGGTATGACGGGCGTTGCAGCGTACTCGATCCGGCCGATGCCGCGCGGCGCGTGGCCGCCGGCGAGCCGTATGTCATCCGCCTGCGCGTGCCGCGCGAAGGCGACTGTGTGATGCGCGACCGGCTGCGGGGCGAAATCAGGATTCCGTGGGCGATGATCGACGATCAGGTGTTGATCAAGAGCGACGGGTTTCCGACGTATCATCTGGCCAACGTCGTCGACGACCATGCGATGCGTATCACGCACGTCATCCGCGGCGAGGAATGGATCAGTTCGCTGCCCAAGCATGTGCGGCTCTATGCGGCGTTCGGGTGGACGCCCCCTGAGTTCGCGCATTTGCCGCTTCTCAGGAACCCCGACAAGTCGAAACTCTCCAAGCGGAAGAACCCGACCAGCATACTGTACTATCGGCGGGCCGGGTTCCTGCCCGAGGCGCTGATCAATTTTCTGGGGCTGATGGCCTACAGTCCGGCCGACGGCGCGGAAGTGTTCTCGCTGGCGAACCTTTGCGACACGTTCGATCTTGACCGTGTCAGTTTGGGCGGCCCGATCTTCGACCTCGTGAAGCTGCGTGCATTCAATGCGCGCTACATTCGGGCGTGTGAGCCCCAGGCGCTCCTGGCGCGTCTGGAGGGGTGGCTGTTGAACCGTGAGTTTCTGGCGGGAGTCGTGCCGTTGGCGCAGCAGCGCATGAGCCAGCTTGCGGACTTCGTGCCGCAGGCCGCCTTCCTGTTCGCCGACGAGTTGGGCTACACGGCGGAGCTGCTGCTCGGGCAGGTGGACGCACCCGAACGGGCGCCCGAACGCCTCCGCGCGTTGCAGTGGGAAATCGAGAAGACGGCGGCGTGGGACATCGACACGGTGCGCGGCCTCTTCGAGCGCATGGCGTCGGTCGAGGACCTCAAACTGAAAACCTTGATGCCGCTCTTTTTCGTCGTGTTCTGCGGATCGACGGTGGCGCTGCCCGTTTTCGACAGCATGGTGCTGTTGGGGCGCGATCTGTGTCTGCGCCGCATCCATCATGCGCTCGACATCCTGACGCTCGCCGGCGTGAGTCTGAGCGGCAAGGCGTTGAAACGGTTTACGAAAGACTACGAGGACCGCTATGGACGACAAGACGTCTGAGGAAGCATCGGACTTCATTCGCGACATCGTGCGCGAGGACCTGCGTACGGGGAAGCATAGGGAAATCGTCACCCGGTTCCCGCCCGAACCGAACGGCTATCTGCACATCGGCCACGCGAAGGCGATTTGTCTCGATTTCGGCCTGGCGCGGGAGTTCGGCGGGCGTTGTCATCTGCGCTTCGACGATACGAACCCCGCGAAGGAGGACGTGGAATACGTCGACTCGATCATGGCTGACGTACGGTGGCTGGGTTTCGACTGGGGCGAGCACCTGTACTATGCATCGGACTACTTCGGGCGGATGTACGACTATGCCGTGGAACTGATCCGAAAGGGCAAGGCGTATGTCTGCACGCTGACGCCGGAAGAGTTCAAGGCGTATCGCGGCGTGCCGATGCGTCCGGGCAAGGACAGTCCCTGGCGGGACCGGCCGATCGGCGAGAGCCTCGACCTGTTAGCGCGGATGCGGGCCGGCGAGTTCGAGGAAGGGGCGTATGTCGTGCGCGCGAAAATCGACATGGCTTCGCCCAATCTGCACATGCGCGATCCGGCGATCTACCGGATCAAGAAGGCCAGCCATCACCGTACCGGTGACTTCTGGTGCATCTACCCGACGTATGATTTCGCGCACGGTCTGGAGGACGCGATCGAGTGCATCACGCACTCGTGCTGTACGCTCGAATTCGAAGTGCACCGGCCGCTTTACGACTGGATACTCGACCAGCTCGACGTGCCTTCGCATCCCCGCCAGATCGAGTTCGCGCGACTGAACATGACCTACACGATCATGAGCAAACGCAAACTGCTGCAGCTTGTGGAGGAACGGCTCGTGGCGGGATGGGACGATCCGCGCATGCCGACCATCGCGGGGTTGCGTCGTCGTGGCTACACGCCCGAGTCCATCCGCGGCTTTTGTGCGCGTGTGGGCCTGACGAAGGTTGAGAGCCTGACGGATATCGCGCTGCTCGAGTATTGTCTCCGCGACGAGCTCAACAAGACCGCGCCGCGCGTCATGGTCGTGCTCGATCCCGTCACGCTGGTCATCGACAACTATCCCGTGGATCGCGAGGAATTCCTGGAGGGCGTCAACAACCCGGAGGATGCCGCGGCGGGCATGCGTTCCGTTCCGTTTTCGCGCGAGCTCTACATCGAGCGGGAAGACTTCATGGAGACGCCGCCGAAGAAGTTCTTCCGTCTGGCGCCGGGCGTGGAGGTCCGGTTGCGGTACGGCTATTTCGTGACCTGCACGGGTGTCGAAAAGGGCGCCGACGGCCAGATCCGCGCCATCCACTGCACCTACGATCCGTCCACCCGCGGCGGCGATGCGCCTGACGGTCGGAAAGTGAAAGGGACGATTCATTGGGTTTCGGCGCGGCATGCCGTGTCGGTCGAGACACGCCTTTACGACCGGCTCTTCCGCGTCGAGCGACCGGATGACAACGTGCCGGAAGGCGCGGACTTCCGGGTTCATCTGAACCCCGATTCGCTGCGCGTGCTGACGGCTCAGGCCGAGCCCGCGGTCCGCGGCGTCCCCGCCGGCGCTCGTCTCCAGTTCGAGCGCAAAGGGTACTTTTTCGCGGACCCCATCGATACGAAACCGGGCTGCCCCGTATTCAACCAGATCGTGCCCCTGCGGGATTCCTGGGGCAAGACGCATCGGGCGGCGCCCGCGGCGCAGGACGGATGATAGCCGTCGCGCGCCGGCATGGCGCCTATGGGAGCCCCTCCATGGAACTTGTGGTTGCCACGCGCAATCCTCACAAACTGCGTGAGATTCGAGATATTCTGGCCGGCGACGCGCTGACGGTTACCGGGCTTGACGGTCTTCCCGGCGTGCCCGTGGTTGTCGAGGACGGCGAGACGTTTGTCGCGAACGCGACGAAGAAGGCGCGCACGGTGGCGCTCGCGCTGGGGTGTTGGGCGCTGGCGGACGATTCGGGCCTCGTGGTCGATGCGCTGGATGGCGCCCCTGGCGTGCGTTCGGCGCGCTATGCGGGGGAGGGTGCATCCGACGCCGCCAACAACGCCTTGTTGCTGGTCAACCTGGCGGCACGCGCGGACCGTACCGCTCGATTCCAGTGCGCGATCGCGCTGTGTGACCCCGCCGGGGAAGTCGAGACCGTCGAAGGCGTCTGTCGGGGACGCATTCTGACGGCGCCGCGTGGCGGGAGCGGGTTCGGGTACGACCCGCTATTCGTGCCGGATGGATACGACTGCACGTTTGCGGAGATCGGACCCGCGGAAAAACACCGCATTTCGCATCGCGGGCGTGCATTGGCGAAGGCGCGGGCCACCTGGTGGCGCGATGGGCGGCTTACTCCGCGGGCGGCGTGGCTGGCGTCCCCGCATAGCTGACTTCCGGCAGACGAAGACCGGCGCCCTCGAAAGCGATGCGGAACGGTTGTTGCTGGAGCGCGACCAGCGCGTTTGGGTTGGTGTCGAAGTCGAACGTCCATGACGCCGTGAACAGCGTCGAGCGCAACGCCGATGAGGAGAGGATGCGGCCCGGGACCGTGACACGGACCGCGGCTTTGAAACCGTTCAGAATGGGCGCTAGCTGTTTGACGGTAGTCGGATCGATGGCGGGCGGAAGCGCGCCCTCTGCATTGACGTGCGGCCGTCGCCAGAACACGTAACTGCCGTCCGTCTCCTTCCGCAATTCGAATCCGTGCATCCGGAAGAAGTCGGTATTCTCGATCTTTCCGAGGTCTTCGAAGGCGAGGGTCATTTCCACCTGGCGCCAGGCGTTGCGGACACCGATCTTCAGGTGCTTGATCGTGACGCCGTCGGAACGGTACGGCTTGAGCAGTTTGCGGATGTCCTCGTCCTGAGGATCCAGCATGGCTTTCAGGATCGGGTGAAGCGGCGGGGAGACCTCCGTTTCGCCGCGCGCTTCGGCGAGTTCCGCCGTCAGCGTGTCGACGGCCCGAAACTGCGCGACGGCCGTTTCCGTGATCGCGTACTTGAGCAGATACGTGCCCGAGCCGTTCTCCTCGATCCGCAGGTCATGTTCGATCTCCATGCATCCGCAGAGACACGCGACGGCGGTCAGGATCGTCGCGTGGATCGGGAAACGGTATGGGTGGCGCTTCATTCCTCCCTTTCCGTCGCGGCCAGACTGGCCGAATTCGTGAAGATATAGACGGTCTCCCCGGGGCGGATCATGCCTATCTCGCGGGCCGTACGCTCGACGTAGGCGGGTTCGGTGGTGAATCGTTCCTGCCGGATGCGGAGCGTCTTGATCTCTTCGACGAGATCCGCATTCGCGAGTTCCAGCGTGCCGCGTGTTTCACGCAGACCGGTCAAAGCCCGGCACTTCGGGGTGAATACACAGACCAACCCGATGATGACCAAGACGGCCAACACCGACCACGAGAATCGATAGATCAGCTTCCACGCACTCATTCCGCCGGGTTCCGCATGCGCCTACCTTCTCGCTTCGAGCGGCAGTACACAAGCCAAAACCGTACGGCGGTCAGATCGTGCCGCCATACACGGCATCGGCGCCGAGCATTTCCTCGATGCGGAGGAGTTGGTTGTACTTGCAGATGCGGTCCGTGCGCGACAGCGATCCGGTCTTGATTTGGCCGGCATTCGTGGCGACCGCGATATCGGCGATGGTCGTATCCTCGGTCTCGCCCGAACGGTGGCTGATCACGGACGTGTAGCCGGCGCGGGTTGCCATCTGAATGGCTTCCAGCGTCTCGGTCAGCGTGCCGATCTGGTTGACCTTGATCAGGATCGAATTCGCAACCCCCTGTTCGATGCCTTTCTTGAGGAACTTGGTGTTGGTGACGAACAGATCGTCGCCGACAAGCTGCACAGCCTTGCCGATGGCGTCGGTCAGTTTCTTCCAACCCGTCCAGTCGTTCTCGCTCATGCCGTCTTCGATGCTGATGATCGGGTAGCGTGCGCACCAGTCCTGGTAGAAGGCGACCATTTCATCGGGCGATTTCTTGGAGTCGTCGCTCTTCTTGAAATGGTACTTCTTGGCGGACTTGATGTAGAACTCGCTGGCGGCCGGATCCAGTGCGATGAAAATATCCTTGCCCGGAACGTAGCCGGCTTTGCCGATGGCCTTGACGAGAACTTCCAAAGCCTGTTCGTTGCAGGTCAATTCCGGTGCGAAGCCGCCCTCGTCGCCGACGTTGGTCGACATATTCATGCCTTTCAGCACGGACTTCAACGCATGGAATGTTTCGGCACCCATGCGGAGCGCCTCGGAGAACGACGTGGCGCCCTTGGGCATGATCATGAATTCCTGCACATCCACGGGGGCGTCGGAGTGGGCGCCGCCGTTGAGGACATTCATCATCGGGACCGGCAGAACCTTGGCGTTCGTTCCGCCGATGTAGCGGAAGAGGGGCTGTCCGGAGTACTCCGCCCCGGCTTTGGCGGCGGCCAGCGAGATGGCGAGCATGGCGTTGGCGCCGAGTTTCTTCTTCGTCGCGGTGCCGTCGAGCGCCAAAAGGGTCTTGTCGATGCCAACCTGATCCATCACGTCGTACCCGAGCAACTCCGGCGCGATCGTGTCGTTGATGTTCTTGACGGCCTTGAGCACGCCTTTGCCCAGATAGCGTTTGGTATCGCCATCGCGCAGTTCGACGGCTTCGTTCTCGCCGGTCGAGGCGCCGGAGGGAACGGCCGCGCGGCCCATGATGCCGCTCTCCAGATAGATATCGGCCTCGACCGTCGGGTTGCCACGGGAATCCAGAATCTCGCGTGCACAGATATCAATGATCGTGGACATGACTGCTCCTTATTTGTCAGGTACGTTCCGCAACAGATCCGCGACGCGCAAACCGGGCGTCTGGAAGACAGGGAGACGCTACTGGACCCCCCCCGCGATTGCAAGTCGCAAGTGCGGGGTGCCGGCGGATTGGGGCACCGTAACGGCGAGTGGTTGTGTTGTGTCCGCGGTGTAGCAGCGGCTTGACTCGACAAGCCGTATTCGGCGGGCGTATAAGGTTGGGCATGCATGAGCGCGCCGTCAGTTCGCGAATCGTATTCCAGAGACGGCTCGTATTCGACCAGAGGGTAGGGCGATGACGAAACTTGGCGAATGGATGGAACGGATGCGTGTCGGTGTGCGGCGGGTCATCGAGTTTGTCGCCGAAGACGTGTGGGACATCGAGGTTACATCGCTTTCGGCGGTGCGCGCGTGGGGCGTCAGGACCGTGCGCGTGGCATGTCTGGTCGTGCACGGGTTTCGCAAGGACCAATGCCCCCTGCACGCTTCCGCGCTGACGTTCAGCACGCTGATGGCGATCGTGCCCATCCTGGCGATTACGTTGTCGCTGGCCCGCGGGTTTGGCGGAGACGCCGCCGCCAAGGACTGGATCCGTGGCCGCGTCAATGCCTGGACGCAGACGTTTCGCGCGATCCGCTACGAGCCGCCGGTCCGGGTTGCACCGGTGGCGACGAATGGCGTGGAGCGGTTCGCGGCGTTCGGTGAAGCTCCGACGATGACCGGCGGCGACATTGCGGAGCAGATCAACAAGCTCCTCGAAACCGGTTTTCAGAAGGTCGAGAACATCAGTTTCGCGAAGTTGGGCGGTGTCGGGTTGATCCTGTTGATGTGGATGGTGGTTCAGGTGCTCGGTCGTGTCGAGTCCTCCTTCAACCGCGTTTGGGGAGTCGCCGCCGGCCGTCCGGTGTGGCGGCGCTTCACGGACTATCTGAGTGTTCTGCTGATCCTGCCGATGCTCATCGTGGCGGCCGCGTCGTTGCCGGCGTTGGAGCTGGCGACGCGGTTCTTGGACGATCGCACGGCGGCCGCGATACGCGGTTTCGTCGGCAGCGGCGCCTATCGGGGCCTCGCCGTTCTCGTCATGACATCGTTGGCGTTCGCGTTCCTGCTCATGTTCATGCCCAACACGCGGGTACGTCTCCGGCCGGCGCTGACGGGTGGCCTGACCACCGCGATCCTGTTTCTGGTCTGGCTGTGGGTTTGCGCCGCGATCCAGTCCGGTGTCGGCAGGTACGGGAAGATCTACGGCAGCTTCGCCATCGTTCCGATTCTCCTCGCGTGGGTTTACATGAGCTGGCAAATTGTATTGCTCGGCGCCGAAGTGGCCTTCGCCTCCCAGAACTGCGCGACGTTCCGGATGGAGCAGGGGGCCCGGCATGCGAGCATGCATGCCCGGTTGGGGATGGCGCTGACGGTTCTGGCCGATGCGGCCGGCGCCATGCTCGGGCAGGGCGCCGGCGTCTCCGTGGCGGGTATTCTCGCGAAACACCACGTGTCGGTCCGGTTCCTCAACGACGTCATCGACGAACTCGTGCGGGCCGGCTATCTGGGCAAGCTGGCCGATGCCGAGGAGTCGTACGTCCTGATGCATCCGCCGGCCGGGTTGTTGGTGCGCGATATCGTGGGCGGCATCATGGCCGCGGGGGTGCCGGCGGCCGACCTGGGGCTGAAAGTCTACGGCGAGAACATTGTGCAGGCTGTGGCCGGAACCGTGACGGGGATCGACATGGCGTTGCGCGACATGACGCTGGCGCAACTGATCGCAGCGCCCGCCGGGCGATAGGGGGGTGCCGGGCCTTGCGTGACATCGATTTCGAACACGAATTGAACGCCGAGCAGTATGCGGCCGCCACGGCGCCCGACGGAGCGCTGTTGATCCTGGCCGCCGCGGGAACGGGGAAAACTCGCACGCTGGTCTACCGGGTGGCGTATCTTGTGCGGCATGGCGTTCCGTCCGAGCGGATTCTGCTTCTCACGTTCACCAACCGTGCGGCCCGCGAGATGCTGGAACGTGTCGGACAGTTGCTCGGACAAACGTCCGGCGTGTCCTGGAGCGGCACATTCCATCACATTGCCAACCGCATGCTGCGCCGGTACGCCCATCTTTTGGGGTATCGGTCCGACTACACGATTCTCGACCGTGACGATGCCCGTTCGCTGGTGGGCGCCTGCGTCAAGGAGTTGAAGTTGCACGCGAAGGAGTTTCCCAAGAAGGAAGTGCTCCTGGCGCTGGCCGGCAAAGCGGCGAACATGCAGCGGACGTTCGACGACGTGGCCGCGGAACATTTCGGGGATGCGGATGTGGACCTGGACGGTGTCGTGCGGGTGCTTGCGCGATACAGCGAACGCAAGCGCGGGCTGGACGCGATGGATTTCGACGATTTGCTCGTCAGGTGCCTCGATCTGTTCAATGGACACCCGACGGTGGCCGAGCATTGGCGTCATCATTTCCGTCATGTTCTGGTGGACGAGTATCAGGATACCAACACGATACAGGCGCAGTTGGTCGACTGCCTTTCGGGGCAGCACGGCAACCTGTTCGTGGTCGGTGACGATTTTCAGAGCATCTACGGGTGGCGGGGCGCGGACTATCGGAACATCGTCTATTTCCGGGACCGACATCCGGATGCGATCATGTACAAACTTGAGACGAACTATCGGAGCGTGCCCGAGGTTCTGGCCGTCGCCAACATGACGGTGGCCCTTTCGGGGCACCCGGAAGAATTCAAGCGCACGCTGCGTGCCACGCGCAAGCCCTGTCGCCGGCCGCGTATCGCACGGCTGCGCGATGGGCAGCACCAGGCACGCTACGTCGTGGGCCTGATGGCGGAGTTGCGCCGGGAAGGATACCGGCCGAGCGACATGGCAATCCTGTACCGGGCGCATTTTCATGCCATGGAACTTCAGATGGAACTGGCGCGCGCGCATGTGCCCCACGTTATCACGTCCGGGATACGGTTTTTCGAGCAGACGCATGTCAAGGATGTCCTGGCGTTTCTGCGCACACTGCAGTGCCCCGAGGACGAACTGGCCTTCTGTAGATTGCTGACGCTGTTGCCGGGCGTGGGCGAGCGGACGGCCGTTAAGCTCTGGGCGAAACTTGGCGGGCGGTTCGACAGCCGGAAGCCGGAGGCGCGTCGAACGCTGACGGAGGCGCTTCGCCCGCAGGCGCGGGAGCGGTGGCAACTGCTGGCGCCGGTGATCGAAGCCTACCATGGCGAACAGCTTGCGTCAGCCCCGGGCGAGGTCATCGATCGCTTCCTGGACCGGTTTTATGCCCAGTACGCCGTCGATACGTTCGAAAACGCCGATACCCGTGTCGACGATATCCATGAGTTGGTGCTGAATGCGGCGAGAGTCGGGGGCATGGATGAGTTCCTCAGCGACGTGGCGCTCCTGACGAACCTGGACGCCGAGGCCGATCGTCTGTCCGAGGAGCGGCGGGACGTGGTGCGCCTGAGTTCGGTGCATCAGGCGAAGGGCCTGGAGTGGCCCGTGGTGATCCTGCTCTGGATGACGGAAGGGATGTTTCCTTCCGGGCGGACGATGGGCGAGTCGGAAGATGGCGAGGCGGAGGAACGTCGCCTGTTCTACGTGGCGGCGACGCGTGCGAAGGACGAACTGATCATGTGCGTCCCCGAGGTGCGGCACATGCGCGATGGGGGAATCTACTACTGCACGCCGTCGCGGTTCGTCAACGAACTGCCGCCGACGCTGGTCGACAGCCGCAAGATCCCGTTTCTCGGGTAGGAATCCCGGGGCGCAAAGAAGAACCGGGCCGGCCCAAAGGCCGACCCGGTTGGGGGTTCAAGGGTGTCGCCCGGTTACGGGAGGGACGGCACGTTGGTGGCGCCGATCCGGTAGAACGCGCGGTCGGCTACCGGCGGGGCGGCTTCCATCCACGTGTTCGTTCCCTGACGCGCGTCGCTCAGTCCGGCCTGCGTCCATCCGGCGGCGCTGGCCATGTTCGTGCTGCGGAGCACGATATACGGAGACAGTTCCGGATCGATGCAGGCGCTGTGCCAGACGACGTAGTTGGTTCCATTTACCGTACCGGCCTCGGCGACCTTAAGGTAGGAATCCGGATCGTTCGGATCGGTGGAACTCCAGTACTCGTCGCCGTTGCAGTAGGCATCGCCATCCGTATTGGTGGCGGCGGCCTCGGTGAAATCGGCCGTTGCGCCCACGTTGTCGTGCAGCCACCAGTGCGGGACGCCGCTGGCGGTCTTGTCGGCGATGAAGTACACCTTGATGGTATGGTGGTCCGTCACGTTCGAGAACGTGTACCCCGTGATCTGGCCCTGCGTGATGTCGTCCACCAGTACATCGCCCACGCTCCAATAGAGGGCGGGTGTCATGGTGAAATTGGTCGTGCCGTTGAACGGCACCTCAACGGCGCCGACCGGGGCGATGGTTCCTTCACCCGCCTCGACGGTAGCGGTGATCGTCTTCATACCGCTTTCCGTAAAGATGGCATGGATCGAGTGGTTGGTCGTAACATTTTCGAAAGCCCAGGAAGCGGGCGTGCCCTGGTTGACGCCGTCGACGATGACCTGACTGATCGCGTAGTCGAGGAAGTTGCTGATGATCACGCTGTGACTGCCGCCGTTGGTGACGGAGACGTCGCCATCCGGGACGATCGTGCCGCCGTCGGAATGCGACACGCTGATGGTCCAGTTCTGTGTGGCGAACGGATCGCTGTCGGTGACCACGAAGTCATCCAAGTAGGCGGTGCCGGACACCGAAACGGCCGAGACTTTGCCGTTGCTGAACAGCATCGGGAACCATGGGCCGCCCGGTTCGCTGCCATCCGTCGGCTGGGTTCGTCCCTGCTCGTTGGTCACGGCTACGCCGTCGATATTGAACCTGAAATAGGTGTTATAGTATGTATTGTCGGATTCGGCATAATTCATTTCGATCGTGACGCGCACCCAGTCCGATGTGGCGATCGTCACCTCGGGGATCTCCGTCCACACTTTCGCGGCGGTGCTATAGTTCGCGTGATGAATAACCGGATGTCCATTCGTCGTAAAATAGTAGGCCATCTGAGCATCGTCAGGTATGGCGGGATTGTTGGTCTCCTCCCAGAAATGGGGGTTGATGACGTGATCGATCCAGACGTGACCGCCGCTGTCGCTGACAACCGCATTCGTAGCGTCGCTTTGGACCTTGAGAACCTTCGTATGGGCGCCTGGCATCGGGTAGGCGCCGCCGGTATAGTTCGTATACGTCCGCTCTTCGACCACAAGCGCTTCGGGGTCCGGCGCCGTCCATGTGCCGTCGCCGACCAGAAGCGTGCCGTTGGTATAGCTCTCGAACGAATCCGCGTAGTAATTCGTCGCGGCGGATGCCGGGGTGGCAAAAAGCGCCAGTACGGCAACCAGAAATCCCATGCCACCACACTGTTCGCGACACGTGATCTGCTTCATGACCGTTTCCCTCTCCTTTTCGGGCTCCTGAACCCAAGGGTCTCAGGCAAGCATCACCTGCTGGCGTATGCGGGGACCCTACGGCCGGTAAGAACCCCAATGTATCTTCGTGAGTCCAATGTAGCGCATTTGCGTGGGCAAAGTCAACTGGTTTGGCGCGGCAGATTTTGCTTTGATTCCGGCGGCATCGTTGCCTATAGTACCCGTGTTTCGCGGAGTCCCATAGTACCCTTGTGACCGTTATTCAGGAAAGGTGGTTTCCCATGACCCTGACCGCGAGTGTGATGTTGACCGTGGTCGTGACCACGGCCGCTTGCGTTGTTCCATCGGTCGCGCAGACGCGGACGGGGGAGTACGGCGCCGGACGGGCGGGGGCTGAGGCCGAGACCGTGCGCATCCGCAAGTTAAACGGTCTTTCGCCGCGGTCCGTGGTAACCACGCCGGTCTATGGGTCGAGCGTCGGTCGCAGTGCGAAGCCGCCACGCGAATGGCTTGAGGTTCAAGTGATTTACGACACGGCGCCGGCGTGGATCGACGAGTTGGTCATCGAGTACTTCGTCATGAGCATGGACCGTACGGAAGGCCGCAACACCTACTCCCTGTTCAAGACGATCGTTCGCTATCGCGATGTGGAACGTGACCGTAACCACATCGGCGTGGCCTATCTGCTGCCTTCCGCGTTGAAGCGCTACGGCCGCGTCGTGGCGGTTGCCGTCGAGGTCAGCCACGATGGCAAAGTCGTGGCCTCCGAGACGGATACGGGCATCACGTTGCCTCCGGGGTGGTGGCGAAGCCCCGCGGTTGTCGAAAACAAGGATATGACCGTTCGAGAGGGGTATTTGGTGGAGAAGTCCAAGTCGCCGTTCGCCTTGGTCAATGTGGATGACTATGAGGTGGCCAAGTAGTGTCGCTCTTCGAAAGTGACCGTGTCATCGCGCTGGATATCGGAGCCAGCAAGATCGTACTCGCCGAATTCGGGGTTTCCCGCGGCGGCGAAATCGAACTGCTTCGCTATGGCATCGAGAAGCAGTCGGGCGACATGGGTACGGAGGCTGACCAGTTGGCGTACATCGCCGCCAACGTACGGTCGTTGATGCGCGAACAGGGCATCAAGCCGGCGCCGCTGGTGATGTGCGTTTCGGGGCAGGCCGTGTTTCCGCGGTACGTCAAGCTGCCGCCGGTAAGTCGTGACAAGCTTCAGCAGATCGTCCAGTACGAGGCCGAGCAGAACGTACCGTTTCCCATAAAGGAAGTGGTTTGGGATTACCAGTTGCTGGGCGGCGAGGATGGCGAGCAGAATGTCATGCTCGTCGCGGTGAAGATCGAGAACGTCAAACGGTTGACCGATGCCGTGCAGACGGCCGACCTCGAGCCGGAGATCGTCGACGTCGCCCCGATGGCGCTTTACAACACCGTTCGTTACAACTATCCGAATCTAGCCGGATGCACGATGATCCTCGATATCGGCGCCCGGTCGTCGAACCTGATTTTTATCGAGGAATCGCGAATCTTCAGCCGCAGTATCCCCGTTGCCGGAAACGCCATCACCCAGGAAATCATGAAGGCCTTCGACGTGCCGCATGACGAGGCCGAGGCGTTGAAGCGCGAGCACGGTTTTGTCGCCTTCGGCGGCGTCTTCGCCGGTCCGGACGATGAGATCGCGGAGCGTGTCTCGAAGATCATGCGCAACGTCCTGACGCGCCTGCATGCCGAAGTGAACCGTTCGATCAATTTCTACCGCAGCCAGCAGGGCGGTTCGCCTCCGAATCTTGTCTTGTTGTGCGGCGGCTCGTCCGTGATTCCGCACGTCGACACGTTCTTTCGCGAGAAGCTGCAGGTGGACATCGAGTATCTGAACCCGTTTGCCAGCGTCGTTGTCGGCGATGAAATCGATGCCGCCGCGATCAACCGCGACCTGCACCTGCTCGGGGAGGTTGTCGGCCTCGGACTGCGTCGGGCGCTGACGTGCCCCGTCGAGATCAATCTGATGCCGCCCGACCTCGTGGCCCGCAAGGAGTTCCGCAAGCGGCAGCCTTATTTCGTCGTTTCCGCGGTCGCCTCGGTGCTCGCCATGCTGTGTTGGTGGGTGTACTTCCACCGGATGGGGAATGTGATCGACGAGCGTGCCGGTATTGTCCGCGAGAAGATCGCCGCGTTCCGCGGGATCGAGGCGCGGTTGTCCGAGGCCGTTCGGGATCGCGGGTTTGCGCAGGCGAGGCTTGCGAAACTGGCTGCGCCGATCGCCATGCGCGGACGTTGGATCGAGTTGATCGATGCCGTGCACGCGTGCATGTGGGATGGCATGTGGGTGACGGGGTGGAAGCCGGTTGTCGAGAATGGCCGGGTTGTGCGTATCCACCTGACCATGCATGCGTTCGTGGACCGTATGCAGAACACGCCCGAGGGCACGGCCGCCGAACGTTTCCGAAACGCGCTGCGGGACCGCCCGGAGTTTGGCGCCGACACCGACATCGCCAGCGAGATGGGGATCGGCGTCGGCGGGTTCCTGCGGAAGTTCGAGATGAAGGTTGTCGTGGCCGAGGCGCCGAGCGTCAGGGCGGTTGAGGACCGATGAAAAGCAAACAGGTCATTCTGGTATCCATCTGCGGCGTGGGCGTCATCCTCTTCGCGCTGGCAGGCTTCCTGCTTGTGCGCGGGTTCGTGAACTTCAGCGGGGCGATCGAGAAGTTCAACAAGGAGAAACAGGCGCTGGGGCATTACTACCAGAAGAACCCGTTCCCGTCCGAGGCCAACATCCGCCTCGAAGAAGACAACGCGCAAATGTTGAACGCGTGGCATGAACAGCTCTTCAAGCGTCTGATCGCCAAGAATGTCGTCAGCACCGAGGACAGCGGATCGCGCTTTCGACAGAACTATGACGAGACGAAGAAACGTCTGCTGGGCGCGGCGAAGGACGTGCAAATCGCGGGTGGCAACACCTTTGCCTTCGGCTTCGACCGCTACTCCGGTACCGGTGAACTTCCGCAATCGTCGGAGGTGCCGGTATTGATGGAACAGCTTGCGATCGTCGAGCGGTTGTGCGGCATCCTGTTCGAGAATGGCATCAAAGCGATGGGGGCGGTGCGCCGCGACGTCGTGGAGTCGGCGTCCACCACCGGCGGATCCGTGACGGTGCCAGGTGGTCAGCCCGGCGTGGGTTCCGCGCCGCCGGGACGTCCCGTGCGCTCGGGCGCACCGGTTGGTCCGGCCCCGCTCGTGCCGCCGAAGGCCCGGCGAAAAGCCGTGCCCGGCGACGAACCGACGGAACCCATGCGCCCCGTCGGGAAGATGTATTCACGGCTGCATTTCGGCTTCGACTTTCGCGCCAAGGAAAGCGCTTTGCTTGGTATTCTCAACGCGATGGCATCGAACGACATGTTCATTGTCATGACGTCGATTTCGTTCGAGGCGGGCGTTCCCGAGATGATGCCCGTGGCCGTGCCCGTCGTATCAGGAGGCGATGCCGCGGCGATCCCCGCTTTGCCGCCCGCCCCCGTTCCGGCGGTGGGCGCTCCGGCGGAGACAGGCAACGTGCCTCAGGCATGGGAACGACGCAAGGACGAACGCATTGTGAGTGGGCCTGTGCACGAGATCCCCATGGATGTGACTTTGGAACTCGACGTCTATAAATTCCAGCCGGAGTCGCACCATGGCGATTAGCCTGAACATCCGCGGCGGGTTTGCGCACCTGTGGCGGCAGTACGATAAGCTCATGGCGTTCCTGGCGTTGGCGCTGCTGCTCGCCTCCCTGGTCTATCTGGCCGTGCGGGTGGGGCTGATTCAGAGCATGAAACGCGACTTCGACATGGAGATGAAGAGCCTGCGCGCGATGCACGAAAAGGCGGCGACGGTTGCCGCCGACGTCTTCGATGCCGCCGTGGCAGGGCTCGACAAACCGGTCTCCCTGGGGCACCAGGCGTGGACTAACGTCGCGTTTTCGGTTCCCGAGGTGCGTGTTACGTGCACCGATCAACGGTGTCAGCGGCCCGTGCCCTATGCGGCCGCGACCTGTCCTCTGTGCCTGAGCCCGCAGCGCGAGGACAAGACGGAAGTCGAGCCACCCAAGGACAGCGATGGCGATGGCATGCTCGACGATTGGGAATTGCAGTACGGACTGGACCGGTACGACGCCGGGGACGCCGCGAACGACACCGATGGCGATGGGCACAAGAATCTCGGTGAATTCCTGGCCAAGACCGACCCGACCGATCCGGCCAGCCGTCCCCCTGTCATCGATCAGTTGCGCGTGGAGAAGGTTTCGAGCGTGAGCTTCGGCATCCTGTTCAAGAGCCGAGTTACGACCGGAAAAGGCGAGCGCTTCGGTCTGAACTACAGACAGGCCGGGCAGATTAAGACGGACTTCGTCGGCGTCGGGGATACCGTGGCGGGGTTCCTCGTCAGCAAGTTCGACCACAAGACCAGAGATGTCGATCAGCCGTACAAGCACAAGCAGGACGTCTCGGAACTGACGCTTGTCCGCGGGGACCATACCATTGTGCTTGTTCGCGGGCAGGACTACAACGAGACCGAACAGACCGCGCACTTCGTGTCGCTATTCGACGATGCGAAGTATCTGGCCAAGCAGGGCGAGTTTCTGACGGTCGACGGGTCCAGGTACGAGGTTATAGAGATTGACACTCGCGGTGAGCGTGTTGTATTACGGCCGGAAAACGATTCCGGCCAGACAGTGGTTGTACGGCGTCTCACGGTGCCCCGGTGAAGGGGTGGCCGTGATGGCTCGTGTTTGTCCTCGCTAGCGGGGTGTGAGAGAATCCCAAGGAGATGTTCTTCATGCAAGACGATCGGCGGTTCATCACGACATGTTCCATTCTGTTGGCCGCATTTACGGTGGCGGCGTATGCGCAAACCGGTAAGGACGAGAGCGGTACGATGGCCTTCGAGGATCTTGCGATCGAGAGCGCGGTGGAAGGGGCGCTACCGACGGTTTCGGCGGATGACGACCTCCTCAAGACGTTGATGTCCGGCACCGAGGCGGATGTTCCCGTTGGCGCGATCGATGTAGGGAAAACGCTTCCGACAGTGCCCGATGGCAAGTCCGCGGTGCTGACGCTGGACGATGTTCCGGCGAGCGACTTGGCCGTGATCGAGGGCGCCGAAGCTCCGGCCGTGGATGTCGCTCCGGTCGAGGAGAAGGGCGTTGACACGCGCGGATCGGCTGCGGTGGCCGCCGCAGCCGAACCGCCCGTGAATCTGGTTGACGTTGCGACCGAGCTTGGTCTTACGGGGGAGACGGAAGTCGTGCCCCCCATGCCACGCGCCGCGGTTGCGGCGCCGCCGACGGACGACCTTGCGGATCTGCTGGCCGGCGAGGAGGAAACCGTAACCGTACCGTCCGTCCCGGCGCCTCCCGTCATTCCGGTTTCGTTGGCGGAAGAGGTTCCCGTCGTGGAATCCGTCACACCCTTGGAAACGGTTCCGGAAGAGACGGCGACGGTTTCCGCGGTTGTCGACAAAGTCCCTGCCCCGCCTGTCGTGACCGATGACATAGGAATCGAAGACCTCATCAAGGAACTTGCAGGCGAGACCGAGGCCGAGATGGCTATCGAGCGGGTTCCGATCGAAACACCCCAGCCTCCCGCGTCTGTCGACGTCGTCCCGCCGCCCGCTGAAGACGTCCCTCCCGCACCGGTGGTCGCGCCCGTCGAAATCGTCGATCAGCCGCCGGAGTTTGTGGACGACATGGCCATCGATGCCGACGTGCTCAAATCCCTGACACGCGAGGCACGCGCCGACACGACGACGGCTGCTGTTGCGGAGGCGCCCGCCATGGAGCTTGTCATCGAAGGCCTGATCGATGAAGCCGAACTCGCCGTCGAGCCGCCGACGGCGCCGCCGCCGGCCCGAGTCGAAAAGCCGGTTCTGCCGATCGAGGAAACCGTCGCCGAACCGGTCGGCTCACCGTCCGTGGCGAAACCGCTTCCGCCCGTCGGAAAAACGGTAGATACTCCGACACCTGCGGTTGCCGAGGACATGGGTGCCGCTGTCGAGAATGTGACCGCGACGGGTGAGCCTGCGATTGCTGAGCGGGCCGTTCGTAATCGGTCCGATGTCGCTCTGGACACGTTCGCGGTTCAGGAGTCCCTGAAGCGTATCGCGGAAGAGGCGCATGGGCTGGAGAGCCTCCAACTGGGCGAGCAGGCGCTTGCCGATCGCCAGTTTCAGAAGGCCGTGACGCGGTTCGACGAAGCGTTGCGCTTCATCCCTGAGCGTGCCGACACGGTGGAATCGCGGGGCCGCGCGCGTCGTGGTCTGGCCGCGGCGTACTATGTGCAGGCGCTATCCTTCGAGCGCGAGAACGAGCTCGATAAGGCACTGGCTGCGGCCATCAACGCCGTCAACTACGGGTATATCAAGGCCGAATCCACGGTTCGCCGGCTCAAACTCAAGATCGAGAAGGGCCCGATCGCCCCGCCGCCGACGAAGGATCGCCGATGGGAAGAGGAGTCGTATCTCGACATCCAACGACAGATTCAGGAGTGGTTGAAGCGGGGGCGCGAAGCCTATTTGGCGCATGAATACGAGAAGTCGCGTGGGGCGTTCGAATCCGTCCTGGCGCGTGACCCGCACAACAAGGAAGCTATTCGCATGCTGCGGCGCGCCTCCGACAAGATGTACGACCGGGCGTCGATGGAGCTGGAATCGACGCGATCGCGCATGATGGAGTCGGTGCGTGACACTTGGAATCCGCGCGACTATGGCATATTGGAGACGCCGATGGAGGCCAAGGTCGGACGTGCGGCCACGAAGCCGGTCGACGAGATCGAACGGGAGAAGATCCTGGCCAAGATGCAGCAGATCAGGATTCCGGAGGTCGATTTTCGGCAGGCGAACATCCGTGATGTGATCGATTTCCTGCACAGCCAGAGCGTCGAGAACGACACTACGACGGGCGAGGGGCGCAAGGGCGTCAACTTCATTCTCAAACTGGACGAAGGCGCCGCGAAGGCTGGTGGCCGGGTCACGCCTGCCGCATCCACCGATCCGTTCGCCGCCACGGCCGATGTATTCGGGGGGCCGGCGGCGGCCGCTCCGGGCGCCGGCGCCGACAACCTGGTGACGTTCGGCGCGCTCGACATTACGCTGAAGGAAGCGCTGGACATTGTCGTCGACATCGCACACCTCAAGTATCGGATCAAAGAGAGCGTCGTGATGATCGTTCCCTTCGATGAAGCATCGGGCGAGATCATCCATCGCATGTACGACGTCTTGCCGTCTTTTGTCACGAAGTCCGGCGAATTGAGCGAAGCCTTGCGGTCCTCCCGTAGCGACCGCGGCGGCGGCGATTTTATCCCCATGGGCGAGCCCGGTGGCGGGGGCGGTGCGCCCAGCGCCGAGCAGGACTGGAAGGTGGTGTTTACGGAGATGGGTGTCGAATGGCCGCAACGGTCATCCATCAAGTACGTGCCGACGATCGGCAAGCTGATTGTCGCCAATACGGCCGAAAACCTGACGGTCTTCGAAAAGGTGCTATCGGTACTCAATGTCATTCCGTATCAGGTGGAAATCGAGGCCCGCTTCGTGGAGGTCGCCCAGACGGATATCGACTCGCTCGGACTCGAGTGGTTACTTACCGACAACTGGGAACTTGCCGAGAAGAAGACGGATGCCGGGTTGCCGCTGGCGGCGCGCGAGCGCTTGGTGCTGAACGCGAATGTCAACTCGGGCGGGTTCACCAAGGGGAATCGGTTCCTGACGAAAAGCGCGCCGGGCGGCATGACGCTTGCGGATGACATTCTCAGCATGAGCGCCGTGCTGACGAATCCGGAGATGTCGGTGATCCTCCACGCGTTGCAGCAGCGCGGGCACACGGACCTGCTTTCAGCGCCGAAGATCACCACGCAGTCGGGGCAGGAGGCGTCGCTCAAGGTGGTGACCGAGTACATCTACCCGACCGAATTCGAGACGTCCGGCATTGGCGGCGGCACTACGGTTGGCGCCGGCGGCGCGGCGGTGGGGGGCGGCACGGTGGGCGCCGTCGTGACACCGACCGCGTTCGAGACGCGCGAGGTCGGCGTCATTCTCTCGGTGTTGCCGGAAGTGACCCCCGAAGGTCAGATGATCAACTTGACCATGTCGCCGGAAGTCGTCTCCGAGCCGACCTGGAAGAACTACGGATCGACGTATCAGTCGGACATCAACGGGGATGGCGTGCTCGAAACGCAGACGCTGAATATGGAACAGCCGTTTTTTCATACGCGTCAGCTCAACACGAGCATGTTGATCTACAATGGTGCGACCGTCGTGATGGGCGGCATGATTACCGAGGTGCGGCACGATGTTGACGACAAAGTGCCGTTTCTCGGCGATATCCCGATTTTCGGACGGCTCTTCCGGAGCAAGAGCGAGACGAGCGAGAAGCGCAACCTGCTTATCTTTGTCACGGCCCGCCTGGTCGATCCGGCCGGGCGCCCCTTGGATCAGACGCGGCAGGGCTTGCTTACCGACGTGCTTGCGGAAGGCCTGATGGAGAAGGATGGCACGAAGTAGGCGTTCCGCCCACGGCCTGCCCCGCGGCCTCCGTATTCGTTCATGTCAACCTCGCGACTAGTCCTCATCGATGCCATGGGCATCGTCTATCGGAGTTTCTTTGCGATCCGGAACCTGTCCAGGTCGGATGGCGTTCCGACGAATGCGCTATTCGGGTTCATCCGCGCGCTGAACCAGGTGCGCGCACGCATGACCCCGACGCACTGGGTGGTTGTGTTCGATGGTGGGCTGCCGTCGGAGCGAACCGTCCGTCTGCCGGAGTACAAGGCCCAACGTCCGCACATGCCGGACGACATGCGCGTTCAACTGCCGTACATCAACCGGTACCTGGAGGCCGCGGGTGTGCCTTCGCTGTTGCGTGACGCATGCGAAGCGGACGACCTGATCGCCTCGCTGGTGGCGCGCCATGCCGCCGATGTCGATGGCGTGGTTATTCTTTCGAGCGATAAGGACATGTATCAGCTTGTCAGCGACAAGGTGCGCGTGACGCGGTCCGGTACGGGCGAGGATGCCATGGGGCCGGCGGAAGTGGAAGCGAAGACCGGTGTACGGCCCGAGCAGGTTGTCGAGTGGCTGGCGCTGGTCGGTGATGCCGCCGACAACATTGGCGGGGTGCCTGGGGTTGGGGGCAAGACGGCGAGCCGGTTGTTGAAGGCGTACGGGACGATCGACGGGTTATGGGCGCACTTGGGCGAACTGGGAGAGGGGCGCGTCGCGACCAGCCTGGCCGCTTCGCGGGCCATCGTCGAGCGCAACCTGTCGGTCGTGCGGTTGACCTCCGATCTGGCTGACCTGCCGACGTTGACCGAGTTGGCCGTGCAACCGGAGCCGACGTCGCGCGTGGTGGCCTTTTATGAGGAGATGGAGTTCCACGCGTTGGCGCGGGCGGCACGGTCGCCCGAACTGTCGCTGGGCGGTTGATTTTTTTGCGTTGACGCGTCCGTGGGCCATGATATCCTTCACACACTTTCCCTGAGTGAGAACACCTGTTTATTCCCAACTATGCCGTGATCGGCTCCCCGTGTTGACGCTACCCGCGCAGCGCGGTTTTCTGGTAACGCACACACAGATGCGGTTCCGGCCATGGTGCAGATAGCAGTTACAGGCGGGATTGCCTGCGGGAAGACGCTCGTGGGCGAGTTTCTCAAGGCGCGAGGCGTGGTGGTGTGCGACGCGGACCCCATTGCGCATGATCTGCTGCGGCGTGGCGAGCCGGTGTTCGAGGGTGTCGTGGAAGCGTTCGGTCCCGGCGTTCTCACGGTCGATGGGGATGCGATCGACCGCGGCTTGCTGGGTGGTATTGTGTTTGGGGACGCGGTGGCGCGGGCGCGACTGAACGCGTTGGTGCACCCGGTTGTCGCGATGCGGTTGGACGCGTGGCGACGCGATGCGAAAGCGGCGGGTGCGTACGTGATCGCGGCGTTGGTGCCGTTGCTTTTCGAGGCCGGCATGGACGCCGGGTGGGACGCCGTCGTCTGCGTTGTCGCCTCGCCGGCCACGCAGCGGGAACGGTTGCTGGCGCGGGGCCTGAGTGAAGCGGCGGCGGTGTGCCGGATGCAGGCGCAGTTGCCGCAGGCGGTCAAGGCCGCGCGGAGCGACTACGTGATCGTCAACGACGGGACACGGGACGTGGCGGAGGAGCAAACGAGTCGGGTGCTGAAGCGCATCCTGGAGAGACCCTATGGCAGAGAACGCGAATAATGGTGGACAGCAACAGCAGCAACGCAAGCCGCCGCGTGGGCGCGGCATACGGAACCGCGGCCGTGGCGGCAATGGCGATGGAATGAACCCGCAGCGCGGCATGGCGCAGAGCGATCAGCCCTCCGCCCAGCAGCAGCGCCCCCGCGAGGAACCCCGCGAGCCGTTGCCCGCGGGCGTGCCTGACGTGCTGAGGCTATACGAGTTGCAGTCCATGTCGGTCCCCGACCTCAACACGATGGCGGACAGTCTTGGCCTGGTGGAACTGGGCGCCATGCGGAAGCATGAGCTGATTTTCGAGATCCTCAAGGCGCATGCGCGCTATGAGGGCAAGATCATGAGCCGGGGCGTGCTTGAGATTCTGCCGGACGGCTTCGGTTTTCTACGTTCCCCGTACAACAACTACCTGCCTTGTCCCGAGGACATCTACGTGTCGCCGTCCCAGATCCGGCGGTTTGCGTTGCGGACAGGCGACCATGTCGAAGGCGAGATTCGGGAGCCGAAGGAGAAAGAGCGGTTTTTCGCGATGTTGCGCGTGGACCGCGTCAATGAGGCGGAGCCGGAGAAGTCGCGGCAGAAGATTCCGTTCGAGAATCTGACGCCTTTGTTTCCGGACCGCCGCGTATCGCTCGAAAGCGATCCGAAGGGTATTTCGATGCGCGTGATGGACATCTTCACGCCGATCGGGTTCGGTCAGCGCGGGCTCATCGTGGCCGCTCCGCGCACCGGCAAGACCGTCCTGCTTCAGCAGATCGCGAACAGCATCTCGGCGAACCACCCGGACGTGCACCTGATCATCCTGCTGATCGACGAACGGCCGGAGGAGGTCACCGATATGACCCGCAATACGAAGGCGCACGTGCTCAGTTCGACTTTTGACGAAGCCCCGGACCGGCACATCCAAGTGGCCGAGCTGGTGATCGAGATGTCGAAACGCATGGTCGAGTGCGGCAAGGATGTCGTGATTCTGCTCGACAGCATCACGCGTCTGGCGCGCGCCTACAACACCGTTCAGCCGCACAGCGGCAAGATCCTCTCCGGCGGCGTCGACTCCAACGCCCTGCACAAGCCGAAGCGGTTTTTCGGCGCCGCGCGGAACATCGAACACGGGGGCAGTCTGACGATCATTGCGACGGCGCTGGTCGAGACCGGCAGTCGAATGGACGATGTCATCTTCGAGGAGTTCAAGGGCACGGGGAACATGGAGTTGTGCCTGGACCGTACGTTGAGCGACAAACGCATCTTCCCGTCCATCAACATCGAGAAGTCCGGCACCCGCAAGGAAGAGTTGCTGCTGCACCCGGATGAACTGAACAAGGTATGGATTCTGCGGCGCGCGATCAACGGCGTTCCGGCGGTTGAGTCCATGGAAATGATCGTGAACCGGCTCAAGAAGACGAGCAGCAATGCCGAATTCCTGATGTCGATGAAGGAATAGGCGCCGGGAATCGCCGTTCCCGCCGCCGTGGCGGGCAACGGGTCGGCAATTGCGGATGTCGGCAATTGCGGGTTGCAATTGACCACCCCGACTCTATTATGTCGGGCCTGTTCGAACGTCGGACCGGTCCGGGGTGGCCGGACACAACCGAATCCGCCAGTGGTCCGGCGGTGGTATCAGGCGAGGAAAGTGTGAGCGGTATGAAGATTTCCGTCGAGAAGAAGGATGGGTGTCGCCGTGTTGTGGATGTGGAGGTCGGCGCCGACCATGTGCGTGAGGACTATGACCGCGTTGTGGCGCTTTTTGCCGGTCAGGTCCGTGTGCCTGGCTTTCGTGCCGGACGCGCTCCCGCGAACCTGGTGGAGCGGCGTTTTCAGAAGCAGATCACGGACGAAGCGCGCGAGCGCCTGGTGCCGCAGTACTACCGGGATGCGCTGGCCAAGGAAGGCATCGCGCCGGTGGCGCTCGTTGACGTGGCCAATGTCTCTTTTTCCAAGAACGATGGACTCAAGTTCCGTGTCGAAGTCGACGTCGCACCCGATTTCAAGTTGCCGAAGTACAAGAAGCTGACGGTGAAACGTCAACCGGTCGACGTCGGCGATGCCGAGGTCGACCGCGCGCTCGAAGATCTGCGGGCGCGGTTCGCGCGGTATGAGGATGTCGAGGGCCAGACCGTGGCGGCCGACGATCTGGTGCGGGTCGACTACGCGGGAACCGTCGACGGGGCGCCTGTCGCCGAACTGACCCAGGAGTGCCGTGACTTGGGCGCGGGGAGCGATTTCTGGGTGCCGATCGGCGATCCCGAGTTTCTGCCGGGGTTCAATGCGGGGCTTACGGGAGCCGCGATCGGTGATACGGTGACGTTTGACGTGACGTTTCCCGATGGCTATCACGTCAAGGATATCGTCGGCAAGACCGCGCGCTATGTGGTGACCGTCAAGGCATTGCGCCGCCGTGCGATGCCGGCGATCGATCAGGAGTTTCTGAAGCGTCTCGGCGTGGAAACGGAGAGCGAGTTGCGGACACGGCTGAAGGACGATCTCATCCGGGCCGGCGAGAATGCCGAACAGGCTCGCTTGCGCGATGAGGTCGCGAAGGAACTTCTCGACAAGGCCGATTTCGATGTCCCGCGGTCGCTGGTCGATCGCGAGCGCAACGAAATTGTGCGCGCGATCGTGCAACAGGTTGTCCGCTCGGGCGGCACGCGGGATCAGCTCCAGCAGCAACGCGAACAGTTGCTCTCCACGGCCGCGCAGCGCGCTCTCGACCGGGTCCGACTTTCCTTCCTTGTCACCCGTATCGGGGATGAGGAGAAGATCACCGTCTCCGACGAGGATGTCGAGGCTCGCATCCGGCTCATGGCGCAGCGATACGGGATGGAACCCGAGCGCTTCCGCGCCGAGCTCGAGAAACGCGATGGCGTGGATGGCATGAGGAATGAGCTGCGCGCCGAACGGATCATGGATTTCATTCTGGAGAGCGCGAAGAGCAAGTAACAGGCTTGGATTGGAAGGAGCACGCATGCATGTAATGGATCAAGCTTTGGTGCCGATGGTCGTCGAACAGACGGGACGCGGCGAACGGGCGTACGACATTTTCTCGCGTTTGTTGAAGGACCGCATCATTTTCATCGGGTCGGGCGTCAACGACGAGATCAGCAATCTGATCATCGCGCAACTGCTCTTCCTGCAGGCCGAGGATGCGGAGAAGGACATCAGTGTCTATATCAACTCGCCGGGCGGTTCGGTAACGGCGGGAATGGCCATCTACGATACGATGCAGTTTCTCAAATGCGATGTCGCCACGTACTGTGTGGGGCAGGCCGCCAGCATGGGTGCGGTGCTTCTCGCCGCGGGTGCGCCGGGCAAACGATTCGCCTTGGCGAACGCCCGCATCATGATTCACCAACCGTGGGGCGGCGTGCAGGGGCAGGCCGCGGATATCAGTATCCAGGCGCAGGAGATTCTCCGGTTGCGGGCGTGTCTGAACGAGATCCTGGCCCATCACACCGGCCGGCCCATCGCGGAAATCGAGCGTGACACGGACCGCGACAAGTTCATGTCGGCCTCCGAGGCTCAGGCCTACGGGCTGGTGGACAAGGTTCTCCAGAGCCGGAAGATCGCGAAAGCCTGAGGAGAGTGAACGATGGCGCGCACGTTCAAAACGTGTTCCTTCTGTGGCAAGCGGCAGGACCATGTGCAGAAGCTGATTGCCGGCCCCAGGGTCAATATCTGCGACGAATGCGTTCGTCTCTGCAATGGACTCCTCGGACAGCCCGAGCCGACGACGGTGAAGAGCCCCGGCGAGGATGCCGTGCGCAGGCTGCGCGCACCCAAGCCGCACGAAATCTACGAGTTCCTCGACCAGTACGTGATCGGTCAGTCCTATACTAAAAAAGTGTTGTCGGTCGCCGTTCACAACCACTACAAGCGGCTGCGTCAGGAATCGCACTTCGCTGCCGGCGATCCCTTCGCCGGGGTCGAGATCGAGAAGAGCAACATCCTTCTGCTCGGTCCGACGGGCAGCGGCAAGACCTTGCTGGCCAAGACGTTGGCACGATTTTTGGACGTGCCTTTCACGATCTGCGACGCCACGACGTTGACCGAGGCCGGCTACGTCGGCGAGGACGTGGAGAACATCCTTCTGAGTTTGATCCAAGCTGCCGATGGCGATGTCAGCCGTGCCCAGACCGGTATCATCTATGTGGATGAGATCGACAAGATCGGGCGCAAGACCGAGAACGTCTCGATTACGCGCGATGTCTCCGGCGAGGGTGTGCAGCAGGCGTTGCTGAAGATTCTGGAAGGTACGATGGCCAGAGTCCCTCCGGGCGGCGGACGCAAACATCCCCAACAGGAGTACATCAAGATCGACACCACGCATATCCTGTTTATCTGCGGGGGCGCGTTCGTCGGTCTTGACGAGATCGTCAAACGGCGCGCGGGAACCCGCGCGCTCGGGTTCGGCGCGGATGCCGAATCGCTGGCCAGAGGTATATGGCGCGACGGCGAGGGCCTGGCGGTCGAGCCCGAGGATCTGGTGCGCTACGGGATGATCCCCGAGTTGGTCGGGCGTCTGCCGGTGACCGCGGCGTTGTCGGAGTTGACGGAGGACGATCTGGTCCGGATTCTGACGGAACCCCGTAATGCCATGGTCAGTCAGTATCAGAAGCTGCTGGCCATGGAGGGAATCGAGCTTTCCTTTACGGATGCCGCCTTGCGAGAGTTGGCCCGTGTCGCGCTTAAACGGCGGACGGGCGCGCGCGGGCTCCGGTCGATCGTCGAGAAGCTGATGCTGGAAGTGATGTTCGAGGCGCCACGCCATGGGCGCGGCGGTACGATTCGCGTGACGAAGGCGATGGTGGACAAGCGCAGCGCCGCGGCCGAAGCCGCAGCCGAGGCCGTGCGTGACGCACAGAGCGGCGTCGGCAGCGTCGAAGCGGCGTGACCGCCTTGTGTCGGCCGCATGGCCACGTGCGTGTCGGATGACGGACGGAGGGATGCTGATGGGTCCCACGCCGGTGGAGAACCGGACTCCGAGTCGGTGGTCCCGTGGTTCCCCGGCGGTTGGCTCTTGCTCGGAACCGCATGCACTCTGGAAACCTGCCGAGTACCGATTGTCGCTCACGCCGCTGCCGGTTGCCATCGGGATGGGGCCGGTATAGTACGGCCATCCTCGCCCTGCTGATCGTGACCGCGGGTGTCTACCTGAGCGTACGTCAGCACGACTTCGTCGGCTTCGATGACGATGTGTACGTCCTCGATAACCCGTACCTGCGGGATGGGCTGTCGCTGAAGGGATTGCGCTGGGCGGCCACCGCCGTTCACGCGTCCACATGGCAGCCGGTGGTGTGGTTGTCGTTCATGCTGGACGCCGAGGTCTACGGTATCGATCCGGCCGGTTTCCACATGACCAACGTCGGCCTGCACCTGCTGAATGTCCTGCTGGTTGCCGTGGTGCTTGCCCGGGTCACCGGACAGCCCTGGTGTGCCGCGAGCGTGGCGGCGTTGTTTGCGCTGCATCCGGTGCATGTCGAATCCGTCGCCTGGGTCGCGGAACGGAAAGACGTGCTCAGCACCGTGTGCTGGTGGCTTTCCGTCGCCGCGTATGCCTCCTGGGTGCGCGAACCGCACCGGCGCGGCAGGTACGCGGTACTGCTCGGCGTCTACATGGTCGGCCTCATGGCGAAACCCATGCTGGTCAGCCTGCCCGTCCTGCTGATCCTGATGGACTGGTGGCCGATGCGCCGTTGGGAAGGGTGGCGGCGACAGTGTCGCGAGAAGTGGCCGCTTCTGGTGCCGGCCATCCTGTCGTCGGCCATCGCCGTCCATGTCCAGCATGCCGGGGGCTCTCTGCTGCCGATGGATGCCGTTCCGTGGTGGGGTCGCGTGGGTAACGCGCTGGTCTGCCCATGGCGCTATGTGGGCAACCTCGTATGGCCGCGTCATTTGGCGGTGCTCTATCCGCATCCCGGCACGTGGTCGCTGGTACCGGTTGCCTTGTCCCTGACCGCCCTGGCGGCGACCCTTTACGCGGCGTGGCGTGCGCGCGCGCGCCGGCCGTGGCTGTGGTTTGGTTGCGTGTGGTTCCTTGTGGCCCTGCTGCCGGTGTCCGGACTGGTGCAGATCGGTTGGCATGCGATGGCCGACCGCTTCATGTACGTGCCCGCCATCGGCCTCTACGTGGCGCTCGTCTGGACGGTTGCGGCGTGCGGTGCGGACCCCGCCCGCCGCCGGGTCGCGGTCGGCCTCGGCCTTGTGACGCTTGTCGCGCTCGCGGCATGCTCGCGCCGGCAGATATCGTTCTGGGAGTCCAGCACCGTCTTATTCCAGCGTGCCGTCGACGTGACGGCCGACAACTGGATGATGGAAAACAGTCTGGGGGCGGCCTTGGAGCGGGCGGGCCGGTTCGCCGAAGCCGAGCCGCACATCCGGCGATCCATCGCCATCAAACCCGATCGATACCGCGCCTACTACAACCTGGGTTGCCTCGCGGTGCGCCGCGGCAACCACGATCTGGCCGAGCAGGCCTTCCGCGACGCGATTGAGCGGCATCCGGGGCACATCAAGTCGCGCCACAATCTATCGGTCGTCCTTGCGGCGCGGGCGCGACTGCCCGAAGCGGTGGACGCGGCACGCGCGTTGTTGGCGCGTGAACCGGGGCACGTGCCGGCCATGAACAACCTGGCATGCTGGCTTCGCGAACTCGGACGCACGGAGGAATCCCTGGCGGAGTTCGCGCGGATGGTCGAACGGGAGCCGGGGTATGTGATCGGGCGCTTCAACTACGGCGTGGCGCTCCTCGACGCCGGACGGCTGACGGAGGCCGCCCGCCAGTTTCAGGATGTCCTCGCCGCGCTACCCGACCATGCGGGGGCGGCGACGGGGCTGGCGCGCGCGCGCGACGCGGCGCGTGCTCCCGTCAGCCCGACGCGGCATTGACCGCGTCGCGCAGCCAGTTCAGTTGTGTCTCGCGGTCGGCGTCCGCCCCGTCCAGTTGACGGTCATACGCCTCGCGCAGCCATGCCCCGATCGCCGGTCCCGACGGCACGCCCAGCGCCAGCAGATCCCGCCCCGTGATCCACGCCGGCGGAAGCACCGGCTCTTCCACCATTTCCGCGTGGCTCTGGCGCAGGAACTCGTAATGATCCAGAATGCCGTGCGAGGCCAGGCAATCGAGCCGGTGCAGTTCGAGTTCGATCGGGAACGTCGCGGCGCCGATCATGCGCCGCAAAGTCGAGCGTCGCATGCGCCGTACGTCGGTGAACCGCATATGGTTGGCGACGCATGGGACCACCGCATCGATCAGACGACGCGGCAGCTTGAGTCGCAGGAGTATGGTGTCGGCCATGGCCGCCCCGACCGAGGCATGGTTGTTGAACCGCAGTCGTTCGCCGTCGAGCGTTGCCGTGCGGGGCTTCCCGACATCGTGAAGGAGCACGGCATAGGCCAGTTCCGCCGACCGGTCGACCATGAGGTTGAGCATGAGGCAGGTGTGGGTGAGGACATCGCCTTCGGGATGGAATTCGGGAGGTTGGGCTTGTCCGCGCATGGCGCCCGCCTCGGGCAGGATGACGTTCAGCAACCCCAAGGCGTGGAGCTGCTCAATCGCGTCGCCGGGGCGTCGGGGCTCCAGCAGGATGCGGGTGAGTTCGACCTGCACGCGTTCGACGCTGATCCGGGCCAGCGATGCGGCATGGCGCGCGATGGCCTCGGCGGTCGCCGGGTGCAACGTGAAGTCGAGGGTGGCCGCGAAGCGCACGGCGCGCAGCAGACGGAGATGGTCCTCGTCGAAACGCCTGTCGGGGTCTCCGACACAGCGGATGCAACGGGCGGCCAGATCGTGCCGTCCTCCGACGAAGTCATGGATGCGATCCGTCGCGGGGTCATAGAACAGGGCGTTGACCGTGAAATCGCGCCGCGCGGCATCGTCCTCGGGGGTGGTGAACGTGACCCGGTCCGGACGGCGTCCATCGGTGTAGCCCTCGTCGTGCCGGAAGGTGGCCACCTCGTAGTGCGTGTCGCCGAGCGGCACGGTGACCACGCCGAAGGCCTTGCCGACGGTCAACGCTTCGGGAAACAGCGCGATGACGGTGTCGGGGAGGGCGTTTGTGGCGATGTCGTAGTCGGCGGGCGTTCGCCCGAGAAGGGCATCGCGGACGCATCCGCCGGCCCAATAGGCGATATAGCCGGCCCGCTGGAGGCGGGATGCGATTTCACGCGCGCCGTTGGCGGGACCGTTGTCGGACAGTTCCATGCGTTGTGCCCGTGTCGCCTACACCGCGGTCTCGGCGCACAGGGCCGTGAGGAAATCGTGGACGACCGCCGCCATTACCGGCATGCGATCGCGTGTGACCGCGAGCACATCGTCATGCGTCAGTCCTCCGGTATGCACGCCGGCGGCATGGTTGGTGATGCAGGAGACCGCGGCCACGCGCAGGCCGAGGGCGGCGCCGAGCATGGCCTCGGGCACCGTGGACATGCCGATGGCGTCGGCCCCCATCGTTCGGAAGGCCTTGACCTCGGCGGGCGTTTCGTAGAACGGGCCTGAGACGGCGAGATAGACGCCTTCGTGCAGCGTGACGGGGTACGGCGCGGCCGCCGTGCGCATGCGCGAACGCAAGTCGGTATCGTAGACGGCCGACTGGTCGGGAAAGCGGGCGCCCCAAAAAGGGATGTGGGGGCCGGCAAGCGGGTTGGCGCCGATGGCGTTGATATGGTCCCGCACGAGCATCAGATCGCCCGGCGACATGGCGGCATCGATGGCGCCGGCGGCGTTCGTCAAGAGGAGCGTCGAAGCCCCGTGCGTACGTGCGAGATAGACCGGGAACGCGATGGGTGTCCACCCCTGGCCTTCGTACCAATGACGCCGGCCCTGAAAGACCAGGAGTTCCCGTCCGGCCAACCGACACCGATGGAGCGTCCCATCGTGGCCCTTGACGCCGGGCGTTCCGAGGCAGGGGATATCGCGGAATGGCAGTGATGCGACCACATCCAGCGACTCCACGAGCGCGCCCCAACCGGACCCCAGGACTGCAACGCCATGCGCCGGCGTGGCGCCGATGGCCTGTCTGACGATCCGGTCGGAATCGACCAGCGACTCCATATCGATCGTGTTCGGGTTGTTCGGGTTCACGGTCGGAATATAGGCGAAACCGGTACGGTTTGAAAGCGGGAACCGTGCGCGCTGGTGTTCCACGTGCGATTGGGGTGCGATTGGTTCCGGTGCCGTGGTTGTGTGTCCGGCCGGTGTGTGCTAGAGTTCATGACGAGTTCCAACCCGATGGTGCCGGCGGATATCTCGAGGCACAACGAAAGGACGCTGTGGCCATGTTTCGCGGTGCGACGGTAACGGATTTTCAGAGAAAGGTTTATGAAGCGGTTGTTCGGGTGCCGCCTGGGTGTGTGACGACGTACCGAGACCTTGCGGAGGCGATTGGATGCCGCTCGCCGCGCGCGGTCGGCCAGGCGTTGCGGCGCAACCCGTTTGCCCCGGGCGTGCCTTGTCACCGGGTGGTGGCCGCCGACCTGACGATCGGGGGCTTTCAGGGAGAGAGGTCCGGGGCCGCCGTCTTAAGCAAGATCCGGCTTCTTGCACGTGAGGGCGTCTCCTTTTCCGGCGGTCATCTTGCGGATTCCCGACGTCGGTTTGTGTTCGACCGGAAAAGCGCTTGACCGTGGCAGGGGCGTGGCACTACCCTTGCGGTGCGAGTTTCGGTGAGCAAGGGGAAGGGAGTTGGCAGTATGAACTATGGTCTGATCGTAGCGGCAGGGAAGAGCGAACGCATGGGGCCCAAAGTGGACAAGGCATTCCTCAGCCTTGGTACGAAGCCCGTGCTCGCCTACGCGCTCGATGCGTTCGAGCGGTGCGAGGATATCGACGGGATCGTGCTCGTCGTGCGGAAGGATCGCGTCGACGCGGCCCGCAACCTCGTGCAGATGTATGGATTCGCGAAGGTCCGTCGGGTCGTGGCCGGCGGGGCGCAACGTCAGGATTCCGTCGCCATCGGGTTGGCGGAAATGGGACCCGAGGTCCGTATCGTGGCGGTTCACGACGGCGCCCGGCCCTGTGTCTCCACGGACATCATCGCCGAGACGATCAAGTCCGCAAAGCGGAATGGCTCGGGTGTGGCCGCCATGAAGGTGACTGACACGGTGAAGTATGTCGAGCGCGGCATGACCGTGACGAAGACCGTCGACCGCAGCAAATTCTGGACCGTACAGACGCCGCAGACGTTCAAGCGCGAACTGCTGGAGCAGGCCTTCGACAAACTGACCAAATCGCACGCGATGGTGACGGACGAAGCCACCGCGGTGGAATTGCTCGGCGAACCGGTGCGACTCGTGCCGTCTTCGGCCGCGAATATCAAGATCACATCGCCGGACGACCTGCCGTTGGCCGCGGCGTTGCTGAAACTGTAGGAGCGGATGGCAGCGGGTGATGAGCAGCACGAAGTACGCGATACTCGGCGATATCCACGCCAACTGGGAAGCCCTGACGGCCGTTCTGGCCGATGCCGAGGCCAATGGGGTTACCGCGTACGTATGCGTGGGCGATATCGTCGGTTACAATGCGAATCCCGCGGAGTGTCTGAAGCGTGTGCGTGAACTCTGCACGGCCGTCGTCCGGGGCAACCACGACCACTATTGTTCGCACGACGAGTGCCTGGAGGACTTCCAGCCGCTGGCGGCCAATGTTGTCGACTGGACGCGCCAGCAACTGTCGCGCGACGACGTGCAATACCTGCGCAACCTGCGGCTGACCGACATGGTCAACGGGTTCACGCTCGTTCACAGCACGTTGGACATGCCCGAAAAGTGGGGCTATGTGCTCGATACGCTGGAAGCCGAAGCCAATTTCAACTACCAGACGTCAGCCGTCTGTTTTCACGGACACACGCATGTGCCGGTGGTGTACGAGCGGCACGGCCGTGTGGTGCGGCGTGACGTATCCTCGCTGCGGATCACGCTGGGCCGCAAGTATTTCATCAACACCGGGAGCGTGGGGCAGCCGCGCGATGGCGACGCGCGGGCGTCATACGTGATCTATGCGCCGAACGATCGGCATGTCGAGTTCCGCCGGGTGCCTTACGACATCGCGACCGCGCAGTCCAAGATCCGCGCCGCGGGGCTGCCGGAGCGCGCGGCCAAACGGCTCGAGCTGGGGATCTAGGGCGGCGGCCTACGCCAGCAGGCGTTGTTTCAGTTCCAGGTAGCGCTCGGTGTAGCGCGGCCCCATCTGGGATTCCCGATGGTCGAACCCGAATGCGCGGCGTTTGATCGCCAGGACCGGTGGCGCCTGGATCCGTTTTGCCACACCCATGCCCTCGTAGAGGGTCCACCACCGCTCGAGGTCCGCGATAAAGGCGGCCGTGTCGGCAAACAGCGCGTCGAGGCGTCCGGGGTAGCCGATACGTTCGGCGAGACTGCCGTCGGCATGCCAGGCGAGGATCTCCTCCGGTGTAACGCGGTTCCACCACTCGACCCAACTGGCGAACAGGCAGTCGTGATAGGCATAGACCAACGGGTCGCCCTTGCCTTCGTCGACGTTCTGCGCGGCGCTGAGTTCCGCCGACGGCGTGACCGTCAAGGACCCTTCCGGGATGAGCGGACGACCGGCGACGACCGTGTTGACATGGCGTGCGAGTTCATAGACCTGGGTCTTCCAGAGGTCGCCGATGGCGGCGAGATAGCCGCCAAGGTCGCCGTAGAGCGTCGTATAGCCGACCGTCATTTCGGATTTGTTTGCATTGCAGGTGAAGACGCCGCCAAACGCGCCGGCCAGTGCGGCGAGGACGCGGGCCGACCGGTCCCGTGCCTGCACATTCTCCCGCGCGAAATCCGAGAGCGACAGGGTCAGTTCTCGTGTGTCGCCCGCGTCCGCGATGCGCAGACCATCGACCTGCCGCACGGTCAGCGCGACGCTGTCCTCGATGGGAATATCGGCATAGAAGCATCCGAGATTCGCGGCCAGACGGCGTGCAAGGCCGCGGGTGGTCGGGCTGTTGTAGCGGCTCGGCATGTTCACGAGCAGCAAGCGCTCCGGCGTCAGTACCTGGGCGTGGATGGCCGCCACCAGCGCCGAATCGATGCCGCCCGACGCCCCGATGACCACGCGGTCGCATCCGCAGGCGGCCAGGAAGCGTCGCGTGCCGTAGGTCAGCGCCGTCCACATGTCGGCGGTCGTGTCCTCGTCCAGTCCGGGTTCGGTGCCGAACGCGACGCCCGGTGCGAGCGGGATATCGAACGTCAGCGTCGTATCGGCGAACGGCTGACCGCAAGGCACGTGAAGACCGGCGCCGTCGTAAATGCTGGACTTGCCGTCGAAGGTGTAGACGGTCTTGCCGTTGTTCTGGATGCCGACATGGTTCACGTAGACCAGCGGACGGCCCAGCCGGCGGGCGTGCGCGGCGAAAACGCGGTTCCGCTTGTGGTTCTTGTTCAGGGTGAATGGCGATGCGCTGGCGTTGATGAAGAGATCGATGGTGGGGTCGCGAGCGAGCATGGCCAGCGGCGATACGGCGTAGTCCATGTCCCACGCGTCCTCGCACAGCACGCAACCCAACGTGAACCGCGCCGTGCGGACCGGACGGAGCAGTTCGGCCAGCGGGCGCCCTTCCTCGTACGCCAGTTTGCGGAGATCGAAGAAATGGCGGCTGTCATCGAATTGGCGGTAATTCGGGAGCAGCGTCTTGATTGCAAACGGATAGGGGGCGTCCGCCGGACCGACGAATTGCCCTCGCTCGGCGACAAACAGAGCGTTGTACTTGCGCGCCCGTCCGTCCTCGTTGCGGCGCCGCCAGTCGACGGCGACGTTCCCGAAAACCACCACGAGCCCCGTGGCGCGCTCCCGGATGAGGTTGCCGCACCGTTCGCATTCGCGCAGGAATGCCGCGTATTCCCATTCGTCCCCCAGGAGGTAACCGGGTATCGCCATCTCCGGAAAGACCAGTAGTTCCACCCCGTCCCGGTGGGCTTCGTCGATCAGGTCGCACATGCGTCGCGTGTTGGCGACGGGGCGGCCGGGGATGACCTCGATCTGGGCGAGTCGGGTTCGCACCGTGCCGGGCAATGCTGGCCGTTCGGACATCTTGGGAGTCCTCCACGCAAACTAGTGTTCGGCGCCGTCGGCGAGTTCGGCCGTCGGGGGATTCCCGCTGTCGATGCGAGCCCGCTGCTCGCCCCAGAAGTTCCGCTCGATGCGCCGCAGCCGGGTCAGGAAGTGCCACAGCGTCGCGCCAAGCGCGGCCGCGGCCACCGTGCTCAACATCAGCATGAGGAGGTTTCGCATACCCGCATACTAGGTGCCGCGTGCCGGGGATGCAAGCCGGACGGTACGGCGGTTGCCGTCGACTGAACCCGTTTCCATTTGCATCGTCCCTCCGGCGCGGGTAATCTATAGCTCATGAGAGTGACGCATAACAGGGCGTTGATCAGGGTGGTCATGGTAGTCCTCGGCACGGGTGCCGCGATGGCGGCGGGAGCGGACTTCTCGCGTTACCAGAGCATTCTTGACCGGCGCCCTTTCGGGGCCGGCGAAAAAGCCGAGGCGGGTGAACCGGCGCGCGTCACGATGCCGGCGCAGGCGCCGTCGTTTGTGAAGGGCCTGCGTATGTGCGCGATCACCGAGAGCGATATCGGAACGCGTGTCGGCTTCGTCGAGATCGGGGGCAAGACGCCGAAGTCATACTACCTCTACGTCGGGGATGTTGAAGACGGCATTCAACTCGTCGATGCGGATTACGAGCGAGAGGGCGCGTTGCTGCGCAAGGGCGACGAGCAGTACTGGATCTACATGCGCGAGAATCAACCGACCGCGGTTTCGGAAGCGATGCCGCCCGGGCCTTCCGGTTCTCCCGCCCGGTCGCGAGTTGTCGGCATCCCCGCTCCCGGCGAGCGTACGCTGCGTGAACCGGCGATGGACGGCGCGCCTTTGACCGCGGGCGGCGCGCGCGAGTCGTATGCCGAGAGACGCCGCCGCCGACTCGATGAAATGCGGCAGCGCGTGCGGTCGTCGCGCGAGATTGAACCCGAGGATCTCGAGCAGCGGTTGCAGGATTACCAGATGCACCTGATCCGTTCGGGGAAGACGCCGTTGCCGATTCCCTTGACGCCGGAAGCCGACCAGAAGCTGGTCGACGAAGGCGTACTGCCGCCGGTCGAAGCGTCCGCACCCAAGGAGTAGCCATCCGTGCACCTGCGACGACACATGCGCAAGAGGATCCGCGACACGCTGCCGGCGCTTCTGGCACTGGGCGCCGCGGCGGGCATGGTTGTCCCGGCGGAGACCGTGCGCGGGGCGCTTGCGGCGAGCGATTTTTCGCGATATCAGGTCATTCTTGACCGACGGCCTTTCGGCGCTGCCGTCGAACCCGATGCCGTCGGCGCCGCGCCGGTTGCGGTACCGACGGCATCGTTTGCGCCGCGGATCCGCATGTGTGCCATCACGGCGCGGAGCGGGCAGATCCGTGTCGGGTTCGTCGATCAGGGCGTCAAGCCCGAGAAGTCCTATTACCTCTTCGTGGGCGAATCCGAGGACGGGTTCGAAGTTGTCGACGCCGACTACGCGAAAGAGGTCTTTCTCCTGCGCAAAGACGGCCATGAGGGCTGGATATCCATGCGGGAAGGCGATGGGGAATCAATGCCTGCGCCGCGCGTTGCGTTTTCGCCACCTGGCGGCAGACCTTCCTACTCTGGTAGTAGACGAGTGCTCATTCCAGCATCGGGGGTGACGCCTGAGCAATATCGACGTGAAGTCGAGGCTGGTACTCGTCCGAAACCACGTTCCGCCGTGACGGCATTCAACCGATACATAGACCAAGACGGCGCCGTGCTCAGCACGGATGCCGCGGAACAGAGCGAGGCATCTTTACGTGCGTACAATCTTGAGCTGATCCGCGCCCGTGGCAGCAAAGGGCCCGCCCTTCCTATCCCGCTGACCCCCGACGAGGACGCGCAACTCGTCAAGGAGGGAGTCCTTTCCGAGGTGGGCGAGTGAAAGTGGTCGATACCGACAGAATCGAGGCCCAAAGCTGGTGCGCCCCGAAAGGAAGGGCAATCGGCCAATGACATGACGTGAAAAATACTTGCCATGGCACACGCAGACGTGCTACCGTACTGACACTAAGGGAAACCATTAGGTTCTAGAATGTGACTCGATTGCATCGCAGAATCAGAATAGGGTTGACGGGCTGCGATAGGTGATCTAGCATATTCTTCAGACACTAAGAGGCATGCTTTAGTAACTGAATGTGTGTTGCCGAAAGGGAGGACCAGCGATGAAAAAGATAGTGTTGGTTGCGTGCGCAGTGGCTATGCTGAGTTCGTTCGCTCCGGCGGACACGGTAACCAGCGTCAATGTGGTGGGTGTGTTCAATGTCACAGTGGAGGCCGGAGTGTCTAATGCGCTCACCTTCATTGGTGTGCCAATGACGAAACTTCCAGTGGCTCGCGGTCAAGTATTGAGCAGCACGGCGAGTACTCTCACAGGCAACGGCGTCACTTGGGATTCGAATGCGTTCGCTCCCGGTGGCGGGGCAGCCGGTGAGAACGGTGTCAGCACCTATTACGTGGAAATCACGAGCGGCGCGATGGAAGGGCGGCATTTCTATATTACCGCGAATGACACAACCACGCTGACCCTCGCGACAACCGAATTGGGTGGCGGCGTGGCGGACGGCCAGAATTTCAAGATCATCCCTGCAAATCGCGTACGTGATGTATTCGGGGAGCCAGGTTCAGCAGATATTAAGTTGCGTGGCGGTTCGACATCTGCGGATGCCGATAGTCTCCGGGTATGGGATAACAGCCAGGGCAAATGGTCTAGTCCAATATTCTACCAGAACGCTGGCCGCAATCCTGCTAATGCATGGCTGCAGGGCGGTGTGGCGGCAAATGACCTTGTGATTGATCGTGATGTTGGTGTATTAGTCCAGACACTGGGCGCTGCAGGACGTGACGACGTAAAGATTGCCGTCCTTGGCGAAGTATCGGGAAATGATCAGAGTATCGTCTTGGAATCGGGTGCAGCGCTTCTAGGTGGAATGGTTGCTGTGGATACCCCGATTGGGCAGGCTGGGCTTGAGCCCCCGGTTCTTGAGGGTGGATCAACTTCAGCTGATGCCGATTCAATTCTGTACTGGGATGTAGCGCAGGGCAAATGGTCGACTCCCGTATTTTTTCAGAATGAAGGGCGTAACCCCGCCAATGCATGGCTGCAGTCGGGTGTTATCGTCAACCAAACGTTCATACTCAAAGCTGGACAAGCGTACTTTTTCCGTTTGGCTCCTGGCACGGATGGCAATTTGTGGAATCGTCCCTCGCCGTTGAAGTAGACCAATTCTGTTGTTGACAGGGTTGTCTAGGCGAAGAGGTGAAGTGATTTCAGAGCGAGAGGAAAATAAATGAAAATGTACAAGTTAGGGGCAATCTCAAGTGTGGTGTTTTTTTTCGGAGTTGTTGTGCAGTCGCAAGCGGTGCTGAGTGTAAATATCGCTGGAGGCGGTGATTCGGTGCTTTATAACAGTTCGGGAATTGCGCTGAGTGATTCCGGTCTCGTCTTTGAACTCATTGTTGATACAGACAACAATACCGATATAGCAGGTCTGGTAACTTCTAGGATGCTGAATATGACAGGCGATTCGGTATTGCTTGGCGGCGTTCATGCGTCCGCTGTGAATGACCTGGTTGTCGGATTTTACAACTGGACGTACGATTCCGGAGTCCATTTCATTCAGGAGGGGCTTGGCTATGAGCATGAATTCTCCGTGCCAGATGCGCATGCGTCAGACGCCTTCTATATCCGTTGGTTCAATGCGGATAAGAGCGAAGCAGGTTTCATCTATTCGGATTCGGACTCTTGGGCCACGCCTCCAGATTCAGGGTCATCAATTCTCACGCCGGACATTAGTTACTGGGTCTATTCGACGACGACACGAGTGGCTGGCAATGATGGCACCATGAACGGTTCACTCGGTTGGCAGACCGTTGCGCCGGTGCCGGAGCCCACATCGCTCGCGTTGTTGGCGATCGGTATGGCGACGTTAGCCGTTAGCCGTCGGCGTCGCACTTAAGTCGACGGGTATTTGATACGCAGCGGGGAGCTGGCCATGGGTCAGCTCCCCGTTTTCTTTCTTGTACTCGAGCGATGCTTCCCGCTTACTGAATCCGATGAAAACGCCCCCTTCAGTCACGCGAGTTGCAAGCATTGTGCTGGGCACGGTTCTGGGGCTCGCTGCGCTGGGTATCTACGGGAGTACGGTGCCCCAAGGTGCCTATCCCGGCGGATCGGCCGAGTTGATCGTTCAGCAGACCGGTCTTGTGCCTGTGATATCGCCGCGTTTTCCGCTCTGGCGTGCCGCCGCATGGTTGCTCAAGTTCATTCCCGCGGGCGATCTGCCACTGCGGCTCAACCTGTTCAGCGCGCTCTGCGGAGTGCTGGTGGTGTGGTTGCTTCATGCGACGATGGTGCGCGCCATTCACGTCGTGCTGGAGGATTCGTCCGCGCGCGCGGGACGCGCGTTCGTGGCGAAGCAGGCGGCGGGGGTGGCGGCGGCCGTGGCTCTGATGGTATCGGTTCCGTTCTGGTGCGTTTCGAATCGCGCGCACACGGGCGCGTTCGACCTGTTATTGCTCGTCGCGTGCGCGTGGTTGCTGTTGCGTTACCACGAGCGGGGGCGGTTGCGGGATGCGCTGGCGCTTGTGCTGCTGTTTGGTGCGGGCCTCGCCGAGTTGGCGACAATGATCGTGTTCGCGCCGCTGCTGGCGGTGGCGCTGGTCTACTGCCTGTGGTCGCATGAATCGCTGCGCCCCGGCCCCATTGCCGGGTTGACGGTCGCCTTCCTTGCCGCCGCATCATCCGTCTATCTCCTGGCGGCATGGGCCTTCCACGGGTCGCCGGGCTATGCGCTCAGGGACTACAGCGGGTTCCTGGAGATCGTCTGGCACATGTGGCGTGAACAGTACGGTCTCATCACGTCAAGCCTGCCGAGGGAAGGATGGCTCATCATCCTCTTCGTTTCGGTCGTGCCGTGGCTCGCGTGTCTGGTCGTGGCGCGGCGCGGCATCAACGACGAACGCGATTACGGCAGCGCCATCCTGCATGTCGTGCTGACGGCCCTTGCGCTGGGCGTGCTCCTGAACTCGCGGTTCAGCCCGTGGGCCATTCTGGGTGGCGATCGGTTGCTCGTAACTCCGTACCTCCTGACGAGTATGCTGTACGGGTATCTGACGGCATACTGGTTTCTGTTGCCGACGCGGTGGATTGCCGAGAGCGACCGGCGCGGAGCGGAGTTTCTTCGCCGGTGCCTGGGTCCGGCGCTGGCCATTCCCCTTTTGGGGGTGCTGGTATGGACCGGTATCCGCAATGCGCCTGAGGCGAACGCCCGGCGCGGCGGCCTTGTCGACGCCTATGCATCGCGCGTCGTCGATGCCCTGCGCGGACGGACATGGCTTGTGACCGATGGCGTCATTGACAACCATATCCTGCTGGCGGCGTACGAGCGAGACGTCCCATTACGCCTGATCAGCGCGAGCCCCTATGTGAATAGTGTCTACCTGAAATATGTGGGGACACTGTTCGACGACCCTCAACTGAAGAATCTTGCGGCGCTCGGAACGCTGCCGCTGCTTGCCGAGTGGATGTCGCGCGACCCGGATATCGCCGGCAAGCTCGCGGTCCTCGATCTGCCGGACCTCTGGGTGAGCGCGGGGTATTCCGCCATTCCGTCCGGATTGGTGTATTTCGGCGGTGCGCCCGGCGCTACCGTTCCGGGCGACATCGTGGCGCAACAGGCCGATGTCTGGGCGTACATGTCGGCGATGAGCGATCGGCGGGACACGCTGCCTGCCGATGTCCGCAGGCTCGTGGACGAGTTCTATCGACACACCGGCGTGCTGGCCAACAATCTCGGCGTCGCGCTTGAATCCGAGTCCCGGCATGCGGAAGCCGAGGCCTGCTATCGGCAGGCGCGCCGGCTTTCACCCGACAACGTCAGCGCCCTGCTTAACCTTGCCGTGATGGTGCGGGAGAAGCGGATCGCGGACGATGGCGGCGCGATCCAACAGGCGATGGACCGGCTCGCCGAGGAGAGCAAGGGTCGATACCGCATCTGGTCGCTCTCGCGGTACTATGGGTATGTACGCGTGCCGGAAGCCTTCGCGGACTTGGGGTGGACGTGGGCGCAGTCCGGGCGTCCCGAGCTCGCGCAAGCGCGCATGGCGCAGGCGCTCAGTCTCGCCGGCGCCGATAACCGCGCCGGACTGCAGCGCATGATGGCCGGGGTCCTGCTGCTGCAGGGCGATGCGGACGAAAGCGCGGAGATACTCGAGAAGTTGGTGGCCGAGAACCCGAAGGACGTTCGCAGTCTGTTGGGGTTGGCGCGTGTCGAACTGCGGCGCGGCGGGCTGGATGTTTCCGAAAATTTGTTGCGGCGCGCGGAAGAGGCGGGCGCCGATGCCAATGCGCTGGTTTACGACCGTGCGCGACTGGCGATGGCCCGCGGCAAGACCGATGAAGCGCGCGAGGCCCTGACCGCATTGATACGGCAACGTTCCGAGGATCCTGAACTGTGGGCGCTCTTGGCGGAAGTGGCGCTGTTGGCTCACGATTTCGGGCGCGCCGGGGACCATCTTGGGCGTCTGGAACAGCTTGAAGGACCGCGCGGGTTCCGCGGGGCGGTGCTGCGCGGACGCATGGCGCTTATGCAGTCGGACCTGGAGCGCGCGCGACACGAATTCGAGGCGGCGGCGCAGATTCGTCCGAATGACGTACCCCTGATGGACATGCTGCTGCGCATCTGCGTCGCCTTGCGGCAACAGGGCGCGGTCTGGCACTACGCGCGGGAGATCCTGAAGCGTGACCGCAACCATGCGTTCGCGCTCAACATGCTGGGGTTGCTGCGTGTGGGGGAGGGACGGCTCGATCTGGCCGAGGCCGCTCTGCGGCGCAGTCTGGAAATCAGACGGACGCCTGCCATTCTCAACGATCTCGCTTGGACGTTGTGCCTGCTGAAACAGTACGAGGAGGCCGAGCGACTGATTCGCGAATGCCTTGCGCAGAACGCCGCGAACTATGCGTATCAGGACACGCTGGGTACGATTCTGATGCGTGTCGGGCGACACGCCGAGGCGGCCGAAGCGTTCGAGAAGGCGCTGGCGCTCTATCAGCGGGACCTGCAGGTCCACGTGAAAATGGCGGAGTGTCAGGCGGTGTTGGGCAATCGCGACCGTGCGAGATCGTTGTTGGATGCGCTCGCGCCCTTTGCCGGGGCGCTGTCGGAGGAAGACCGCGAGTCGATCGTGAAGGTCCGACGGTTGCTGGAGTAGGGGATGCGAACAACGGCGTCGTCCGCCGCCGTGCGGCGGGTGTGCCGATGGGGGGACGTTTCCTGGCCGCGTATCGGCGCCGGAACGTCCTGGCCGGTCGGCTAGCGGAGTCCTTCGATCGAACGCATTTCGTCCGGCGTGAGATCGCGCCAGCGTCCGGACGGGAGGTCGCCGAGGCGGATGCCGGCATGCGAGGTCCGCACCAACCGTGTGACGCGCAGTCCCACCTCCCTGCACATATGGCGGATTTGGCGGTTGCGCCCCTCGCGGAGCGTAAACTCGAGGATGGCGCCGTCGCGGGACGCCGTGCCGGGAACCACGGTCACCTTGGCCGGTTGGGTGCGGTAGCCGTCGATCGTCATGGGCGCGTTGAGCGCGCGCAGGTGGGGCGAGGACGGCACGCCGCACACCATGACGCGGTAGATTTTCTCGTGGGCGTAGCGCGGATGCATGAGGCGGTTGGCTAGTTCGCCATCGTTGGTCATGAGCAGCAACCCTTCGCTCCCCTTGTCGAGGCGTCCGACCGGGACGAGTCGTTCGCGGATGTCGCCGAGCAACGCATATACGGTCTGCCCCTGGCCTTCGTTCGAGCTGCAGATGTAGCCCGCGGGCTTGTGCACGGCGACGGTGCGAAAGGCTTGTCGAGGCGGCAGTTCGACGCCGTCCACGCTGACGCGGTCGGCGCCTGGATCCACGGTCGAGCCCAGTTGCGTAACGCGCATGCCGTTGACCGCGATGCGCCCTTGCACAATCATCGACTCCGCCTGCCGTCGCGAGGCAATGCCCCGTTCGGCCAACAGTTTTTGCAGTCGTATCTCTCGTTTCAAGGCCTTTTCCTCTTGCGTTAATCCTGTGGTTAGCCGATCATCGAGCGTCCATCAAGCACGGAAGTCAGCCACCGCGATCAGGATATCATGTGACATCGAGAGTGAAGAACGAACAAGGCCACACATTCCACATCCCGGTCATGGGTACCGGGTTCACGATCGATACCCCGTTGCGAGTGGCCCGCTATGGCATTTCGTCCGTCGTATCGCTGGTCGACGATGTCCTGATCGAGTATGTTCGGCGCCACCATTGTACGGCTTCCGGCGAGCCCTACGAGCCGATCGGCGCTCGTGAACCGGACTCGCGCGCCCGCCGTATCACCGCCTATCTGGACCTGCTCCACCGCATGATCTCTCGTCAGGTGGACGCTTTGCGGGCATCCCCGTTCGAGCCGGGCAGCGAGATTACCCGCTACTACGAACTGCTGCCCGAGGGACCGCGCAAAGCGCAGTACCGAGACATGCAGGCATGCACCGATCCCGTGCGGCGGGCCGCGCTTCAGAAGGAGTTGCGCACGAGGACCACGGTGGGTACGGTCGATGTGAACATCATGACGAAACTGGATCGGCAGCCTTACCGTGATGGGAAGAAGCTCGCGCACGAATTCAGCGACGCCATGTCGGCGTTGCGCGGCTATGCCAACAGCGTGCTGTGTTCATCCATCATTTTCTCCGCGGGATTGAATCCTCATTTGTACGGGTATGTGACGGCGTTCAAGGATTTCTTTCCGGATGCGACCGGTGGGTTCCGGAAGCAGATCGTGCTCAAGGTCAGCGATTTTCGCTCAGCCATGGTGCAGGGCCGGTACTTCGCCAAGCATGGGTTGTGGGTTTCCGAGTTCCGCGTGGAATCCGGCCTCAACTGCGGTGGACATGCGTTTGCGACCAAAGGCGATCTGGCGGGGCCGATCCTTCAGGAGTTTGTCGATCGGCGCGAGGAACTCGCGGCGCAGTTGCTGAAGGTTTACGGCAAGGCTGTGGCGGCGGCCGGCTATGCCGCTCCCAGCGTGGCGCCGCCCGTTCGTGTCACCTATCAGGGCGGTGTGGCGACGGCGGCCGAGCATGAGATGCTGATGGAGACTTTTCATCTTGACGGCATCGGGTGGGGAACGCCGTTTCTGCTTGTGCCGGAGGCCACATGCGTCGACGACGATACGCTTCGGAAGCTGGCGGAGGCCGACGAGGAGGCGGTTTGCCTCGGCGAAGCGTCGCCGCTTGGCATTCCGTTCTGGACCCTGCGCGATTCGGCCAGCGAGGAGGCTCGCCGTCGGCGCATCGCCCAGGGCGCGCCCGGCAGCGGTTGTCCAAAGGGATTCCTCGAGCTGGATACGGAGTTTGGCGAGATGCCGCTCTGCCGTGCCTCGCGCGCCTACCAGTCCCTGAAGTTGGCGAGTCTTTCCTCCGCCGACCTGACCGAGCCGCAACGCGAGGCGGTGCGGCGGGATGTCATGGCGCGATCGTGCATCTGCCACGATCTCGGTGGCGGCGCGGGCATCAAGTACGGTTTCGACAGGGATGCCACGCCGGCTGTCTGCCCGAGCAAGAGCATCGTTTCGTTTTCGAGCATCGTCTCGTTCGACGACATGGTCGGGCATATCTACGCCCGGCTTTCGCTGCTGACGGACGCCCACCGGCCGCATGTCTTCCTGCGCGAATTGTCTCTGAACATCGCGTATTTGCGCCAGCAGATCGACCGGCATACGCTTGGCCTGGCGGTGCAGAAGGCGGGGCATTTCCGCGAATTCCACGACAACCTGTCAGCGGGCATTGCGTACTACCGCGAGCGTGTCGCGCGTCTTGCGCTCGACGCTCAGGATCGGTTTTCGAGCGAGCTCGCCAACCTCGAGTCCGAGCTTTCCGCCCTGCCCCTGCCGGCGTAGCGCCCGCCGCCATCGCCGTCGCTCATTTATCGGCCGGGTCTTCTTCCTTTACCGGTTGCGCTTGCTTCGCCGGTTGGGCCGCGTCGGAAGGATGTACACCGACGGCTGTCAGCTTCAGTTCGGCCATCGCGGCGGCCTTGCGCGCGGCAATCGCGGCATCCTGTGCCGCGAACATCGCCTCGCGTTCGGCGGCGGTTGCGATCATGGTGAGCGGCTTGTCGTCGGATCCGAACATGCGTCCGACGCCGCGGACGTTGTCGGTGTAGGCACCGACGAAGCGACGTCCGTCTTCCCACGTATAGATGCCATGGCCATGCCGGGAACTGGCCTGCCATTGGCCCTCATACGTGGCGCCACCTTCCTGGATCCAGACAGCGTAACCATCCACCTGACCATCCTTCCACGCGCCCTGAACGCGTTCGGTGACCACGCCGTTCACCGACCATACGGCGGTGCCGGGACCATCGGCCTTACCTTGCTTGACGTGTCCGCTCCACGCCACGGACTCACCGTCGCCCGGCGCCGGGTTCCACACCTGCGCGCCCGTGTTGGAACACGTCATCCACCCGCCATCCGCGTGCGCGACGACGGCAATCGTAACCAGCAGCGTGACCATCATACCCTTCATGTCTTGAACTCCTCCCATGCTCCTGTCTTTTCGACGAGATCCACGTTCTCCAAAAACAGTGCCACGACATCCGGATCGAATTGCGTTCCGGCGCCGCCACGGATGGCTTCCGTCGCGTCGGTCACATTCATGTGTTTGCGGTAAGGACGGTCCGACCGCATGGCGTCCCAGGCATCGACCACCGCGAACAGGCGCGCACCGAGGCAGATATCGACGCCGACCTGTCCCCGCGGATAGCCTTTGCCGTCGAAATGCTCGTGATGCGAAAGCACGAGTTCGGCCGCATCCTTGAGGTCGGGACTCCGACTGATGATCCGGTACCCCACTTCGGGGTGCGTCCGCATGACCGACCACTCGGTTGCCGTAAGGGCGCCTGCTTTCAACAGGATGGCATCCGGAATGGCGATCTTGCCGATGTCGTGCAGAAGCGCGCCCTGGCGGAGGGTTTCCAGAATCGGCCCCTTCAGGCCCCATTTTACACCGAGCATATGCGTGACGTTCTGTACGCGCAGGCTATGCTGTCCCGTCGCGTGTTCGCGCGCGTCGAGCATGGCCGCCATGGCTTCAAGCGTAAACTCGAAAGACTCGCGCGTCCGCTCGAGCGACATGGTCAGGTCACGGCTCTTCTGCCGGACCATGTCTTCGAGGTGCATCTGGTATTGCCGGTTTTCCCCGCGCAGACGGCGATACTCGACGGCACGCGCCAGCGTGACGGTCAACTGCTCGCGTTGCACCGGTTTCTGAATGAAGTCATAGGCGCCGTGGCGCAGGCTCTCCACGGCATTGTCGAGCGTGGCGTCGCCCGTGATGACGATCTTGACGAGGTCGGGCTTGCGCCGTTCCATCTCGTCGAGCACGTCGATGCCGCTGGCGTCGTTCAAGTTCAGGTCGACCAGAACGACGTCGGTGTTGCCTTCGTCGCTTGCCAGACGTGTCAAGACCGCGGCGGCGGTGTCGTAGATCTCGACATCGTACCCGGCCGTGGAGATCAGCAGTTCCAAGATCTTGAGCACCGAACGGTCGTCGTCGACGACCATGATGCGGCCGCGCCGGGGCGGCGTCGACACGACCGGCACGGCGGATGACGGTGTCGGGGCGTCTGCATCGATGCCGACCGAAGGTGTATTCTCGGTCCACACGGCGTAGCGGTCGCGGCCGTTGCGCTTGGCCTCGTAGAGCGCCTGGTCGGCGCGGGCCAACACGATGTCGTGGTCGAGCATGTCGGCGCCGTCGTTCTGGCTGCCCGCGGCGCCGATCGAAACGGTGGCGTGCAAGTTGTGCGTTCCCTTGCAGAAGATATGGTTGCGGATGGTGTTGATGAGTCGCTCGGACATGGACCTGAGCGCATCGCCGCCGGCGTCCGGCAGGATCATGACCAGTTCGTCGCCGCCGTAGCGGGCAATGACATCGGACGTGCGGCAGTGATGCAAGGCGAGGTCAGAGAGTTCGCGCAGCACCTCGTCGCCGACCGGGTGTCCGTAGGTGTCGTTGATGGTCTTGAAGTGATCAATATCGATGATCACGATGCCCGTCTTGAAGCCGTAGCGACGCCCGATCTGCCATACCGAATCGAGTTCGTGCTGGAGATGACGCCGGTTGAACAGTCCGGTCAACTCGTCCCGCACGGCCAGTTCGCGGATCCGGTGGAAGGCGATCAGGACCGTCGAGAGGTGGTTGGCGGCATGGTACAAAATGGATGTATCCGCACCCTTGCGGATGTGGTTGTCGGGCGGCGAGAGCGTGAGGAGACCGCGGATCCGGCCGCCGATGACGATCGGCACGCTCATGAATTCCTTGGGAGGCGCGGCCCCGCCATCGACCGGCTTCGGGCCGTAGACCTCGACCTTCAGGCCGGACGCGACCATGCTGCCGGACAGCAGTTCATAGCGCTCCCGCATGTCCGTTTCCATGACCTTCAGGAACTCCGGCGAGACCGGTTCGCTGAGCGAAATCGCCATCAGCGCCTGATCTTCCTCGATGGTGAAGATGCCGGTGGCCATGGTGGGCAGAATACCGCCGAAACCCGAGGCCAGGCGTTTCAACGCTTCGGGCAGACTCGGCGATTCGACGGCGGCCCGACTGATCTCCCGAAGCAGCCCGAACTGTTGTTGTACCTGTGCGAGCGCCGCGTGGTCGGGATGCTGCAGCCGCTCGCGCGTACGTTCGGCTTCCGCCTTGACCCCGGCGATGAGTTGCGTGTACGAGATGGGTTTCTCGAGGATGGTCGTCACACCCATCCCGGCGGCCTGCTCGCGGACGCGCGGTTGGATGTAGCCGCTGAACACGACGACCCCGAGCCACGGGCGGATGCGCAAGGCTTCGGTCAGGAATGTGATGCCATCCATCGGTTCCATCATGAGGTCGGAGACGATGACATCGAACGGCTGAGATAGAAGCAACTGGAGCCCTTCGCAGCCGTCGGCAGCCGTGACGACATCGCAGCCGGACATGGTCAACGAGCGACTCACCACATCGCGCAGCGCCGGTTCGTCGTCGAGAACCAGAACGCGCGTGCGCGCACCGTCCACGGGTTCGCTACCCGGCCGTGGGGTTGTCTCGTCAGTCATGGGGTCAAGGTAGACATTTCGGGAGGGGAAAGCAAGTGCGGGAGGGGCTTGATTACCGGCCCTTAACATGCTAGAAGTGGTTCCACGGTGTGCAACAGCGGAGGTTTCACGGATATGGCTGCGCCTTTCATCGACGATGATTTTCTCCTGGAAACGGAAGCGGCCCGGCGGCTCTACCACGACTACGCCGCCGCCATGCCGATCTGCGACTACCACTGTCATCTTCCCCCGCGTCAGGTGGCGACCGATGTACGATGGTCAAATCTGACCCAGGTGTGGCTCTATGGGGACCATTACAAGTGGCGTGCCATGCGGTCCAACGGCGTGTCGGAACGCTTCTGTACCGGCGATGCGACCGACCGCGAGAAGTTCGACGCTTTCGCCGCCACGATGCCCTACCTGCTGCGCAATCCCATGTACCATTGGTCGCACCTGGAACTGACCCGTTACTTCGGCGTGGACGCCTTGCTGTCGCCGTCGACGGCCGATGCGGTATGGGCACGAACATCCGAACGGTTGACCGATCCCGACATGTCGGCACGCGGGCTGATGCGGCGGAGCAACGTGCGGCTGGTATGCACGACGGACGATCCGATCGATACGTTGGAGTACCATGCCGCGTTGGCGAACGATGCCTCCTTTGACGTGCAGGTGCTGCCCACTTGGCGGCCCGACAAAGGCATGGCCGTAGAGACGCCTGCCGTGTTCAACGACTGGGCGGACCGCTTGGCGGCGGCGGCCGGCATGGACACCGGCACCTTGCCGAAGTTCCTCGAAGCTCTGCGCAAACGCCACGACTTCTTCGCCGCCCGCGGATGCCGGCTCTCCGACCACGGAGTGGAGACGGTGTTTTTCGACGACTACACCGACAAGGAGATCGCCGACATTTTCGACGCTGTGCGGGGCGGCGGATCGGTCGGTCCCGACGCCGTCCGCAAGTTCAAGTCCGCGATGATGTACGAATTCGGTCGCATGGATGCCGAGAAGGGATGGACACAGCAGATCCACTACGGTGCGATGCGCAACAACAACTCCCGCCTCTTCTCCCGGCTTGGACCCGATACGGGGTTCGACAGCATCGGCGACTGGCCGATCGCGCGGGGCCTCTCGCGCCTGCTGGACCGGCTCGATCTCGAGAATGCCTTGCCGCGCACCATTCTCTACACGCTCAACCCGCGCGATAACGAAGTGCTCGGCACCATGATTGGGAATTTCCAGGACGGCAGCGTGCCCGGCAAGATGCAGTTCGGCAGCGGTTGGTGGTTCAACGACCAGATGGACGGCATGACCCGGCACATCGAGGCGTTGTCCCAACTGGGCTTGCTCAGCCGCTTCGTCGGCATGCTCACGGATAGCCGTTCCTTCCTGTCGTATACCCGCCACGAATACTTTCGGCGGATCCTGTGCGGCATCCTGGGGCGCGACATCGCGCGCGGGCTGATTCCGTTGGATTTCGATCTTGTGGGTGGCATGGTGAAGGATATCTGCTATAACAATGCCGCGCGGTATTTCGGTTTCCGGCTGGAGACCGCGAACTAGGGGAAGTGACAGATGCAGAAGTGGGCCGATCGGTTGTTGGTGTGCGTGTGCGTGGCGATGGCGTGTCTGGCCGGGTGCAAGGAGGGCGAGCAACTCGCCGGAGAGACATTGGCGGTGGAACCGCCGACCCCGATGCAGGAGCTTAACGCCGCCTTGCGCGCGCTCGACGAGGCCGGTGACACCAACGGCGTTGTCGCGCGACTCGAGTCGTCGCTCCAGGATGCGGCGTTTGCGGATCAACGGCCGGTGCTCCAGAACTGGCTGCTCGGATATGAATTGCGCATCGGTCGCCTGGATGCCGCGATCGCCCGTTTCGACGCCATGATCGATGCCGCGCCGGACATCGCCTTGTCGGTCCTTGACCTGTTCCCCCGCCATTTCCAGAACACGGGCGATGAGGCGGGACTCGTCGCCTGGTGCGAGCGTGTCCTCGCCAACCCCGGCGCCGATCCGCTGGTTCCGTCGCTCTGGCAACTGATGGTGCCCTCGTTCGTACGACAGGGTCGCTACGCCGAAGTGGTCGCGCGACTGCCCTCGGTTCTCGCGCTTGGCGAGACCCACGCCCGTCCGATTCTGGAACGGGTCTTGCGACAAGGACTTAACGACAAGGCCTACGCCGACATGCTCAGCCTGGTCGGAGCGATTGAAGCGGGAGTCGAGCCCGGAACCGAACTGGTCATGGTCGCGACGCTGACGAAAGCCGATGTCATGCTGTGTCAGGCTCGACTCGATGAAGTCGAGCAGCTTCTCATGGCAAAGGCGCTGACGATGCGCGATGGCGACCTCGCCGTTCGTGTCGTGCAGCTTGTTCGGGCGGCTGGCGCCGCCGGCAAGGGTGCGCAGGTCGAGCGTGTGGTGTCCCAGGTGCTTTCCGGGATGCCGGACCAGAAACAGACGCGCGACCAGGTCGGACGCGCTTGGGTGAGGTTGGCGGTCGATGCCAAGGATGGCGTCACGTTCGTCGCGCGCACGGGGAAACTGCTCGAAGCCGGGGTGACGCCCTCGCGGGTCGCGGCCGTGTATGAGGATGGGTTCTATGTGACCATGGTTGGCGGCGACGCCGATCTCCGGCAGGCGTGCGCCACGCTCGGGAAACGGATCCTGCAACTGGATGGACTGACCGACTACGAGACGGAATCGCTCCTGATGCGGCAACTCGATTCGGCGTTCTACCGCCAGGACTTCAAGTCCGCCCTCGTGGTGCTGGAGGGCGGTATTCCGAACCACGACGAAGCGTGGCATGCGGATATGATTCGTAAGGTCTCGGCGCACATGGCCCAGCAGGAAGGTCGCCACGAGGAGGCGATCAAGCTGTTCCGTGCGCATATGGACGGTATCGAAGCGTGGACCGAGCCGATCAGAAATCCCGAGAACGGAAACATGATGACCAAGGAGGCTGTCATGGGCTTCAACGAGAAGCGCATCGGCGACATCTACGCTGCCATGGGTGGTCGGGACGAAGACGCGAAAGCCGCCTATCGGCGAGCGCGCGAATGGTACGGCAAGGCGCTGGAGGTCTTGAACCCCGACTCGCCCGAGCACGCCGAAGCACGGAAAGAACTCGCCGGCGTGCCCGGCGCCTAGGCCCTAGGCCGGTTGCCCGTGGATGATCGCTACGCCGGCGCTCGTGCCGATGCGCGTGGCGCCGGCGTCGATCATGGCTAGCGCCGCATCCCGGGTGCGTATGCCGCCGCTGGCTTTGACGCCGATGTCGGGGCCGACCGTACCGCGCAGGAGACGCACATCAGCCACCGTCGCCCCCCCCGTCGAGAGCCCCGTCGAGGTCTTGACAAAATGGGCGCCCGCTTCGATGCACAGGCGGCACGCAGCCACTTTCTCGGTGTCGGTCAGCAGGCAGGTCTCGAGGATGACCTTCACCCGCGCGGGGGCCGCGGCCAGGACGACCGCCGCGATATCGTGCCGGACGTAGTCGGTGCACCCGCTCTTGAGTGCCCCGACGGCCAACACCATGTCCACTTCGCGTGCCCCGGCGGCAACCGCGTCGCGCGTCTCGGCGACCTTGGCCGTAGTCGTCGTCGCGCCCAGCGGGAACCCGATGACCGTACAGGGAACGACAGCCGAACCGGCCAGCGTCTCGGCGATCAGCGGCACAAACCACGGATTGACGCAAACCGACGCAAACCCGTAGTGACGGGCCTCGGCGCATCGCCGGGCAACCTGGTCGACGGTGGCGTCCGGGTTCAGAATCGTATGGTCTATGTATGTCGCCAGGTTCATCTCTCGCCCTCCCTATCCATGACCATGGTACGGCAACCGATCGTCCGGACGCAATCCATCATTCCACCCATCATTCCACCGGATCCCGGAAGCCCGCTCGCTGTCTTGCCGACCTGTTCTCCGGGACGGCGCAAGAGGAGCCGGCATCCCAAACCGGGCATTGATTTTGGTCGCGAACCCCGTACTGTTGTGCCGCGATTCGATGGTTGCATCGGGCAGCCAAGGGGAGTCGAGCATGTTCCCGCCCCGCGCGGTGCCGGGCGGCGATGGAGACCGGGAGGTTTGCTATGCCGTTGACGTTCGATCTATCGCTGGAGAAGCTGGCCACGTATCAGGGGCGCAACCCGCGTCCGGACGATTTCGACGCGTACTGGGACCGGGCGCTGGCGGAGATGCGTGCCACCGATCCCGCCATGGAACTGGTCGAGGCCTCGTTCCAGGCGCCGGGTGCGGTCTGCTATGACATGACATTTACGGGCGTTGGCGGGGCTCGCATTTACGCGAAGCTCTTGCGTCCAAAGAACGTGACGACGCCGCACCCGGCGGTACTCATGTTCCACGGATACACGGGCAGTTCAGGCGATTGGTCGGACAAACTGGCCTATGTGGCTTCCGGGTTCACGGTGGCGGCGCTCGACTGCCGCGGGCAGGGCGGTCTGTCCGAGGATGTCGGCGGCGTGCGCGGAAACACGCAGCGCGGGCATATTATCCGAGGCTTGGACGATCACCCCGATCGTCTGCTGTACCGGCAGATCTATCTCGATACCGCCATGCTCGCGCGCCTCGTGATGGGACTGCCCGGCGTGGACCCGGCGCGTGTCGGCGCCATTGGCGGGAGCCAGGGCGGCGGACTGACGCTGGCCTGCGGGGCGCTGGAACCGCGGGTGAAACGGTTGGCGCCGACTTTCCCGTTCCTGTCCGACTACCGGCGCGTGTGGGAGATGGATCAGGCCAAGGACGCCTACCAGGAACTGCAGGACTACTTCCGGCGGTTCGACCCGCGGCACGAGCGCGAAGACGACATCTTCCGCACGCTGGGGTACATCGACGTGCAATTCCTCTGTCCGCGGATTCGCGGCGAGGTGCTGATGTCCACCGGGCTGATGGACACCGTGTGTCCTCCGTCGACGCAGTTCGCCGCGTACAACAAGATCACGGCGCCCAAACGCGTCGACTTCTACCCGGACTACCGGCATGAAGGGATTCCGGACGTGGCCGACCGCGTGTACCGCTTCATGATGGCGCTGTGATGGCGCGCGGCGGTTGCGGCTAGAGTTCGAGAAGGCCCCGCACGTCTTCCCAGGTCAGCGCCTGAACCATGCTTTCGTCCGATTCGATGGTGGCGTTGATGACCGCTTTCTTGCGCGCCTGCATGGCGAGCACCTTCTCCTCGACCGTGCCGCGCGAGATCAGCTTGAGACTGTAGACGGTGCGCTTCTGCCCGATCCGGTAGGCACGGTCGGTGGCCTGGTCTTCGACGGCGGGGTTCCACCACGGGTCGAAGTGGATGACCATGTCCGCGCCGGTGAGGTTCAGCCCCGTGCCGCCGGCCTTCAGGCTGATGAGGAAAATCGGGATGCGCCGCTCGGTGTTGAACCGGTGGACTTCCCGCATGCGGTCCTTCGTGGACCCGTCGAGGTAGCAGTAGGCGATACCGCGTTCGTCGAGTGCGGCGCGGATAATCCGCAGCATCGAGACGAACTGGCTGAAGACGAGAATGCGGTGCCCGCCGTCGAGGGCCTCGTCGACGAGTTCGAGGAACAGCTCCATCTTGGCGGACGGGGCCTCGGCGGTCAGATCGGGAAGTTTGAGCAGATCGAGATGGCAGCACGCCTGGCGCAGGCGCAGGAGTGTCGTGAGAATCTCCATGCGGCAGCGGTTGAAGCCCTGAGTGGCGACCATGTTGGCGATCTTCTCCTGCGATTGCTTGAGCAGCGCCTGGTAGACCAGCCGCTGGTCGGGCGACAGCGTGCAGAGCGTCGTCTTTTCGATTTTCGGAGGCAGATCGCGCGCGACATCGCGTTTCAGGCGGCGCAGGAGAAACGGGTGCAGCTTCCGGCGCAGTTTGAGCTGCGCGAGTTCGGCCTCGGGACCGCCGCGTCCGATGGGCAGTTCGTAGTTGGCCCGGAAATCGTCATGGCGGCCAAGGTAACCCGGCATCAGAAAGTCCATGATGGACCAGAGATCCGCAACCGAGTTCTCCACCGGCGTGCCGGTGAGCACCACCTTGTGGCGCGCCCTCAGCTTCTTCGCGGCCACGGCATTGCGGGTGGAGCGGTTTTTGATATGCTGGGCCTCGTCGAGCACGGCGGCGGAAAACTCGTGCTCCAGCAGGTGTTCGAGATCGCGCCGCAGTAAGGCGTATGACGTGACCACCAGGTCCGCTTTCGGCACGTCGGGCCATTTTTCGTGGCGGTCCGGGCCGGACAGACACAGCACCTTCAAGCCGGGCGTGAATTTCTGCGACTCCTCCGCCCAGTTGTCGACGAGGGTGGTCGGGCACACGATCAGGGCCGGTTTGCCGCGCGCCTCCTTGTCGATGCGTGTCAGTTCGAGCCAGACGAGTGTCTGCAGCGTCTTGCCAAGTCCCATTTCGTCCGCGAGGACGCCGGCGAAACCATTCTCCTCGAGGAAGCGGAGCCAGTTGATACCGTCACGCTGGTAGGGGCGCAGCGTGGCATCGATGTGCGCGGGCACCTCGACTTCCGTGACCCGCATGGCGCGGTTCGACTGGCCGGCCTTGAGCCGCCATTGAGGCGTGTCCTCCACGTCGACGCCGTCGAGGGCGTCGAGCGAGGACTTGACGAACGGCGCGTAGATATTGCCGAGACGGAAGTGGCCGGCCTCGGCCCCTTCCGTTGCCGCGCAATCGGCAAATACATCCAGCATGGACTCCACGGCCGTCGCGTCGATGAGCAGGGTCCGTCCGTCCCGTTCGATAAACGCGTCCCCGCGACGCAATGCCCGCTGAACGTCCGCATGCGAAAGGCTGGCGCCTTCGCCGAACTCGAACTCGAACCCCACATCGAACCACGGTTCGCTGCCGCTTTCCCGGACATGCACGACGGGGGTGACGAAGTCGAGGGATTCGAAATAGGGCTCCACGCGTCCTTCGATCACGATCTGCCAGCCCCGCCGGCGGAGGGCCGGCACGTGCGTGCCCAGGAAATTGAGCACGCCGCGCGAGCCGACGATATGGGCCATGGCGTCGCCGACTTCGCCGGGCATGTTGCAGGCCGCGAGCACGCGCAGGGCACCCTTCTCGGATTCGCGGTCGCGCACCGTGTAGCGCATGAGGTCGGTGGGGTCCGGGACGGCGAAGTGTTCGCGCACGTCGGGCTTGCCGGCGACCAGTTCGGTGTCGCCGTAGCAGACCGAGAGAACGGCGGACAGGGAGGCCGGGCTGCCCGTGATGTGGAGTTTGAAGGTCGGCGGCGCGGGGTCGATCGTGAACAGGTCCAGCGCGATGTCGGTTTCGACGCGCGCATAGCGTGACAGCAGCGTTAACTCGTGCTGCATGAACCGGACGACTTCGGGACGGTGGACGATGACCGGCTCGCGGTAGATCGAGTGGTAAGGCTCGGGGAGGACATTGGCCAGCGGCCAGAAGTGGCCGGCGGCAAAGACCCAGCCGGCCGATCCCGACACGATGTAGGTCGGGAATTCGCCGGGCGGGAGGAACGGGCATTCGGTGTGTGCGTCAACGATCAACTCGCCGTTCTCGCGATCCACATCCATGCGCAGGAACGTGGTCATCGGCGTGTCGTGAATGGGCAGCGCATTGCCGCCGGGCGTCGCGAAAGCGCGGCCCTTGTGGATGTCGAGGAGGTTGAGGAAGTCGCGCAGGGAAACGATCAGCGAGCCGGCGGCGGGGCCCTCGCAGATGTCCTCGATGACATACAGCAGCGAGTCGTCGAAGCGGTCCAGGGCCAATGGCAGATCGCGTGGAACGCGGTCGAGCGGGACGACGGCGTTGCGGTAGCAGGCGTCGGCAAGGAGGGGAATGCTGCCGGCGTGATCGGCCAGCGCCGCGGACCAGGCGGTGGGCAGCGTCAGGCGGATGGTGGCCGGGACGGCGCCCACGGCGCCTTCCGGTGCGCGCGTGATGTAAGTCGTCTCGTCGATCTTGGCCAGACGCAAGGCGCGCCGGAGTTCCTCCTGGTAGCCGGCTTCGCGATGCGGATCGGTTGCGCGCTGGACGAGCACGAGCCCGAGGGCGATGACATGCGGACAGATGATGCCGCGTTCGCGGTTCGCATAGCAGGAACAGAGGTTCTCCACGTTGCCGTCGCGCAGCACGCGCAGGGAGGTGGCGAACTCGCGGTTGTTGAGCACCAGGACGCCCTTGACAAGGGGATGCTCATAGTCCGCGCGCAGGACGAGTCCCTGCTTGACGATGGCCTCCGCATCCTTGACGACTTGCGCGCCTGCCCAGTCGATCAAGCGCTTCCGTGTGATGGGAAACTTTCGCGATTGAGGCTTGCCCGTTTCCATGCCTGCCCGTCAGAAACAAGCCAGGAATCTCCTGGCCGCCTTAACCTCCCACACCTCTACCTTATCGCGTGCAAACTTAGCACAATGCCGCATGGGCTGTCGAGCCCTGACGCAGCCCTGACGCAGGGCGGGGCGCATTTGCGATTGGGTGCAGTCATGGACATTCGCCGTTGTTCCCCT
>CAYYJS010000003.1:0-116503 GCA_964472315.1 uncultured Victivallales bacterium
GGAAACGTAGCTTAAACAGAGAATCATGTCCATATTATTATGGGAAGGTTAGTATACGCGGTGAACCAGGGCGCGCTGAGGACAGGTGATATGGCCAGCATAGCGGAAGATATGAAGTCCAACGGCTTACGCTACGTTCTCGTTCTCGCGGGTTTCGTTCTGCTGGCTTTCGTTGTATTCCGGTGCGCATGGGGGGCCGGAAACATGTTTTCCACCTCAGACGGGAATATTGGCGCGGTGACAGCTCAACATCGCGCCTTTCCTGCGTGTTTCTCTGGGGCGATGAGTTCGACGCCTCTACTCGGCGATGTGAGTCGTGTGCGAGTGCTTCCCATCATGCTTGGGGCGTGGTTGATGTCCCCAGAGATGTTCTCCGATACGTGGTACGCTATTTACCTGGTTGTCTCATCCGTCGCATTGGTGGCGTACCTTCGTTTGTGGCGATTGCATTGGCTCAGTTCTATCTGTGGTGCGCTGGCAGCGTTTTGGGTGGGATCGATTACGCTTTCTGCCGCAGGGCATTTGGGCAAACTGGGTGTGATGGCTTATGCAACTTTAGCACTGTACCCCTTGGAGCTCGCGTTGCGGGCCCAGCGGTCCATCAGCCGTGTACTCCTCGGTTCCGCAGTGGGCATTTTGGTCGGGGCAATGCTCCTGGTTCAGCAGGATGTGGGTTTGTTCGCAGGTCTCTTTCTGGGTGGCTACACCTGTTTTCGACTGATACAAGTGGCAGGAAAGCGGTGGCAGGCATGGCTCCAACTGGTGTTGCCAATCGCGTTGGTGGGTGGTGGACTTGCGCTGCGAACGTCTCTCACGTCCTACAAGACTCAGGTTGTTGATGCCGGACTGAGTCAGGAGGCGGAGGCGCGTTGGGATTTCGTGACGCAGTGGAGTATGGTTCCTGAAGAGTTGGCTGATCTTGTTGCCCCCGGCTACACGGGTTGGAGCTCGGGGAACGTCGCAGGGCCGTACTGGGGAAAGATCGGAAGAAGTCCTGGATGGGAAGATACCGGGCAGGGGTTCCAGAATTTTCGCCTCGATGGACTCTATATCGGCGTGATTCCGATCTTCTTTGCGTTGCTGGCCGTATACCTTGCAATAGCACGAAGAAAGGAGGAGCGGGAGTTCAGTGGAGTCGTGTTGTGTTGGGTGGTTTTTGCCTGTGTGGCGTTGTTGCTGGCCTGTGGAAAATACTCGCCCTTGTACAAGGCCTTCTTCCATTTGCCGCTCGTCGGAAGTATCCGGGCTCCAATCAAGTTTCTTCACAATTTTCAGGTGTTCATCGGCATCCTTTGCGCGTATGCCGTCGACCGGGCCGTCCTGTTAACGGGGAACAGGTTCGCGCTGTGGCGCTACTCAGGCTGGGCTGCTGCTGGTTTCGTCATATTGTTCGTTGGGCTCTATTTTTCGGTGGATGTCAATTCTTTTAGCGGATGGGGACAGTTTGCCTCAGTAATTAGTGGAAATATCAAGCATGCCTGGGCTCATGCTGCGATCATGAGCGTGGTCTTGGCGGGGGGCTTCCTGTGTCTCGTGTGGAAGCCCAATCAAGTGGTTCCGGTGACCTTCTCGGTCCTGTTGGTGCTTTGCCTGGCTGTGGATTCCATTCTCTGGACCAGTCACTATTTCAAGGCTGTCGCGGTCGCGCAATACGAGAAGGGTAATCCGGTAATCAACTACCTTCGCGACAATCAGGGCGACGAACGCATCTATTTTACGAGTACCAGTGGGGGCTACAACGCGTGGATTGGCGTCGATGGGCCGTATCACGGTTTGAACATCTTCAACTACTGGCAGATGCCTCGCATGTCGGGCGAGTATAAGCGATACCTTGGAGCGGCCGGACGTAACATGCTGCGACTTTGGCAGTTGACTTCCTGTCGTTATGTTGCCGCGTCAGCGGAAGTCCTGCATCAGGAGGGGATTGCCCAACTGTTCCAGCCTCGCATGTTCTTTCGGTTCGCCGTGGATGGTGGACACCTGACCGCCGTCGAGACCGATGTCCCGACAGCCAAAGATGTCCAGGTTCTGCTCGAACTCGAGCGGCACATACCGCGGCTTGCATTGTTTCATGCGTGGGAGCCGTTGCCATTGAGCGAGCACTGCGATCGACTCTTTTCAGCCGCGTATGACCCGATGCAGCGTGTTCTTGTGGACAGCGACCAGGGCCGCCTCATTCCCGCTTCAACAGGCGGAGCCGGCTTTGAACCCGTCGAATCGACGCTAACCTCGTCTCGGGTATCCGTCACAACCAGATCAGAGATGGACGGTGTACTGCTGTTCACGCAGCGGTTCCAGCCTTCGTGGCGTGTATTGGTTGACGGGAAACCAGCCGAGTTGCTCCGCTGCAATTTCTTGTGCATGGGAGTGTTCGTTCCTGCGGGGGAGCATGCTGTCACGTTCGATGTGCGAGGGCGCTAGGCACCGCTGCAGGCATCGGTAGTATTACACGGAGCAGGCGCATGAACGAGAGCCGCTTTATCTTGGACCACGCGCGATTACCCTTCAAATACTTCGTTCGGGGGTGGCGGCACTTGATGTTTAGGCTTGTTGGCCGGTTTCGAGAGACTGTAACAATACGCACCAGGCAGGGCCGATTGACCGTGTATACCCGTGACATTGTGATTGGTGGTGGGCTTTATCGTCGCGGGGAGTTCGAGTATGATGCGAGCCTGATGGTCGTACGCACGCTCAAGGAACATGGCTTCGTGCCTGACCGCGAGGTTACGCTATACGATGTGGGGGCCAATATCGGTCCGATTGGCTTGGGGTTGGCCCTTTCTGGAGAGGTCTCGCGGGTTGTTGCTGTCGAGCCTGAGCCCGCGAATTTCTTGTTGCTGGAGAAGAATGTCAGGCAGAACCGTCTTGCGAATCGTGTCGTGTGCTTGCCGTTTGCGGTTGATGAAGCGGTTGGACGGAGGGGGATGACGCTGTCTAAGAACAATCTGGGCGCTCATTGCTTAACCCGGGACGATTCGCGGGAGGGGATGACAATCGATTGCATCCCGCTTTTCGCAATATCTTCGATGGCGGAAGTGAAGAAAGCTGGTCTTGCCGAGCCTTCGGTGATCTGGATTGATGTGGAAGGGAGCGAGGGCAGGGCGTTTCGCGGGAGCAGGGAGTATCTCAAGAGCAATCGCATACCGGTTGTATCGGAAGTGAATATCCCCGCTTTGGCCCGGGCGGGAATGGCGCCCGGTGAATTCGCCGAGATCGTGTGTTCGATATGGGATGAGTACTGGGTTCCGTTTGGCGACAGACTTGTGCGTTATCCCATTCGCGTGTTCCCCAACTTCCTCGCGGGGCTTATTCCTGGTGGTTGCGAGACGGTTGTCTTCACGACGGAGAAGGCCCCATGAGGAACACCATAACAATCGTCGTGACCATCGATCGAAACTACCTCCAGCCTGCCGGCGTGATGCTGAATTCCCTGCTCAGCAATACAAGAAGTACGGTTCACATATGGCTGTTGCATCCCGATTTGAATGATGACGATAGAGCCCTGCTGGCTGAGGTGCTCGTCCGGCACCCACATGCGACGATCGAGTACATCACCGTGTCGAATGAGCCGTTCATCGATCTCAAGATAACAGGCCATTTTTCGGCGGTTATGTATTACAAGCTTTGTTTCGACCGGATATTGCCCGCATCCGTTGATCGCCTGATCTACCTGGACCCCGATGTCATTGTGACGGCAGATATTGCGGAGTTGTGGAGATTCGATTTGGGAGGTGCTCTCCTGGCGGCTGTCCCCGTTGAGGTGAAGCATGACAGGGAGTGCATTGTGAAGGCCGGCGCGGCGTACTTCAATTGCGGGATCATGCTTGTCAATCTGAAAGAATGGCGGGACGGGGACCTGTCCACCTCTCTGATGCGAGTTTCCAGAGAGTTGGCTTCCTACTACGACCGTTGTCCCGAAATGGATGTTTTGAACGTGGTTGTCCGTGGCCGATGGCTGCCATTAGCGCCCTTCTGGAACTATTGGCCGGGGCTCTGCAGCGAGGGCGCTCCGTATTCCGAGGCGGATCGCGAACGAGCATGCCGGGGGAATGGCATTCTTCATTTTCTTGGCTCAATCAAACCGTGGCAGTACGCCTACAGGGATCCGAACCAGCGTCTCTATCTCCAGTATCGCCACGGTACACCATGGGAGAAGGTCGATCTACAGGGAAAGACGGCGATGGCAATGCTGTATCGACTCGCGCCGCGCTTTTTCGTCAGAGCTTTGCAGAACAAGATCAGCGGCACTGCGATAGCCGGTATTGTCCGCCGATGGATTACAAGTTGATTGGATCGGAGACAGAGTGAAGGGACTCACTTTCGTTGATCTCTGAAAATCTTGCGCGTGTATGCAACTCAAGCCGCTCTCGCCAAAACTGCGGCGAGTTGCGCTCCCATGCATGGCACCCGAAGGGCAGTTGATTGCCCAGCAAGGCGAACGATTCTTCCGGATGGCATTCCACACCAAACCGCAGAGCCACATCGGATGGAGGGATGGTGTACGTCTTTTCAAGCCTTCCAACCACACCGCACCAGAACAGGTCTTCATGCAACCAGAAGAGGATGAGGGAAAGCCATCGATATTTCTTGGCCAGGCGGAAGTGGATAGCCACTTCCCGTAGTGAGAAGCCACCGTTCCCAACCGAAGGGAAAAGACGTTTTCCGAAAGGAAGAAGGCGGAATAGACTCCTCTTCCAACCCCCAATAAAATTGAAATCCGCCCAAGGCGGGCCGATGTAGGAAAATCGTCTACCGCACCAGGCGGCAAGCTCGTCCCTGAAAACCAGACAGTCGAGCTGGCAAATCAGAATGTACTCGTAATCGCGAAAGCAGCCATAGAATCGCCCACTTTTAAGCAATTTACTGTAAGTCTTAACCGTGCGAAAATCACAAGAGGGAAACCGCCTGCACTCGGCCTCTGGAAAGACCCGCAAATAGGCCGAGACATCCATTCCTTCGGGCGAAGCAAATATGACATCGTGTTGGCTCAAATGTTTCCTGAATGTATCCAGAGAACTCTTCTCGCCATCTTTCATGCGCTCGCTATAGGTTGGAATCACGACGGCTACGCTCTTCATGCTTCTCCTTGTGAACGCTCTTCCCGAAGCCATTTCCTGCACAAATCGGGCCTCGGCCGCACGATCTGCATCAGTCGGACACCCGGCCCATCCGTCCGCATCGATAGTCGGAAACAGCCCTAAGAATCCACTTCAGGCGACGGCGCCGCTCTGTTTCCAAGAAAAGCGCCTTCACTACAACGTCGCGCACACAGCGACGAACATGCCCGACTCCGCCGCACCGCCGGTATTTGCGCATAACAAAAAGTCCGTTGCGCACCACGTAGTAATCTCGAATCGGAGCATGGGAAACGATTTCCATCCACGCAAATCGAAGCCATTCGACCTGCTTCATCGCTCCCAACCGATGCTCCAGAACAATCCCGGGGATCTCCAACACCTCCCATCTGCGGGCATTCATTCGCAGGCAATACTCATGATCAACATGGTCGATAAAGAGATTTTCGTCAAAGGCTCCGCAATCCCGGTAGGCATCCATACTGAGGATGCATCCCGATGTCATCGTCATGTCGATTCTTCGGGGAACACCGGATCGGACACGGCGGCCAACTTCGCCCGAATGCAGAGGAGCCGTCATGCCGATTCGCGCCACGATCACCGTCTCGCTGGCCTGACGGAACCGGACGAACTCGCCCTCCGGAAACCGGCTGTCCTGATCCATCGTCAACAAATGGGTACATCCGTGCTTCACAACACTCGCCGCGCCAAGGTTCAAGGCCGCCGCAACGCCGACGTTTTCCGGTCTATGCACGTATTCAAACAGCACTAGCGGCCCGAGCCGCTCCAATGCGACAGAATCCATTGGTGACGGGGAGTTGTCCACCAGAACGAGCCACTCTACTGAATCCGCATACGTCAGAATGTTCGCAAGAACATCCTCGGGATGGAACAAGACCACGACGGCACCCAACCTCATTTGCACCTGAACCTCCCAATCCGTGTCATTTTTCGCAAACAACCGTCAACTCAGGCCCTGTCATCGGCGAGAGCAGATGAAGCCAACCCAACGCAAATCCTTTCGCATGACTCGCTAGAAGCTGCCCGATTGGAAATGGATTACCCATGACATGCGGCATTCCGGCCCTCAGTTCGGTGGAGGCCAAATCCTGATAAACGAAACCGTTCATGGTCGTCGTTGCCACGATGGCGGAGAACCCGGCACGTTTGGCCATATCGACCAGCGACCCGGGCGTGAACACCTGCAAATGGCGAGGAACGTCCAATCCTCTCCAATCGGATCGATACCGCGCATGAATCTTGGATCCGGCGTGCGGCGTCAACATCACCAATGCGCCATCCTTTTTCAGGATTCTTTTGCACTCCTTGAGCAAAGCCGCCGGATCCGGCACGTGCTCTATTACATGGCCCATGACAATCGCATCGAACGATCCTTCAGGAAATCCCTGATCGGACAATTGCCCCAAACGGACGTCGAGTCCCATGCTTCGTGCATTGCAAACAGCCTCTTCGTCAAAGTCCAGACCAACCGCATTCCACCCCTTTTCTTTCATCGACCGCAGGGCGGAACCGCTACCGCATCCCACTTCGAGAAGGTGGCCGCACGGCCTGGCATGCAAATGAAAAACACTCGCTTCCACCGTGCTTTTCCACATGGGATGCAGACGCACCATCAGACTGCCGATCGTCGCCATCCAATCCGGCAAACCGGAATCATATCCTAATGCACTATGGAGATGGGCCGCTGTCATCCGCGCGACCCATCTTCCCAGCAACGTTTTGGCACTTTCGGAACCGTGGTGCGTGTAATACGAGGCGTAAAGCAAGGGGAGATCCTCATCCACAGGAGTGGGATCCAGCCAAAGCATCCCGCAATCGGGAGAATCGCACTGCCGGACATCCCACTTTCCAGAAACACCGAAAAGACGATCGGGCAATTCCCGGTACATAAAAGAACCTTGCGAGGAACATGCGGGACATAAGGGCCGAGACACGGTTTCAATTTCAGATGTATTCATGATCAGACCTCTCTCCAATGCCCAGCCGCCAACCACCTGCCGCCTTAGCTGAAAAGCTAATGTCTTCTGAGCACAACAATGATTTCGCTCCCGTTAGGCGCAAACGTGTCTAATTCAAACCGGTCTCCGAGATAGCCTTTTGCTTGGCAAACAAACCCGGACAACGATGCCATATTCCAAACGTGGAAATGAATGCTATACCCGGAGTCCATGAGCTGGTTGGCTGCTTCAAGCGCCCCACCGGATCTTTTAACTGCCAGGCTGAGCCATGCTGCATACGGAGCCGCGTATTGAGCAAACTCCTGATAATGCGCCTGCCTGGACAAATGCGAACCCTTGGTATCATCCAGGATCAAATGTTCAAACGTCGTCAAAGGACGATCCCTGTCAAAGGTGCGCGATTTGTCGGGGATGGCGTAGTACAACACTCCCCCGCGAGTCAATTTGTTTAAATGAATGCGCATCGTGCCCAGCGGATTTTCGCAATGCTCCAGCATGTGGTTGGCAATCACGAAAGCCAGGCTGCCATCGGCAATGCTGGAAAGCACCTCCCCATCGTCGACGATATCGACTTTCACGAATCGTTGATGGAAGTCCTTCATTTCTGGATATTCCGCCTGCAACCCTTCCCGTGTTAACCTGTCGACATAAGCCACCTGCACATTCGATCCTACGTGCAGCGGAGTGTGAAGCGCACCAATCTCAATGCCGCGTCCATGCAAGTACTTTCTTGCGATGCGATTGCGCTTGGAGCCAACGAGGCCGGCCTGCATGCGCAGGGCGACCTGGTAAAGGAATGGCACGCGTTTCAGAATATGTTCAACATGATGTATCATGGATAACGCCCTATCTGAATCCCGATGTCCGCACGCCGGACTTTCCAAAGGCAACACTCCCATTCCTCAAATAGGAAGGTTAGTAACATTCCAGTAACCGTTCACGGGTTTGACGGGTGACTGAAGGAGAGGGTAGAGCATCAGGGCGGTTGGTGCAACAGGGAAGGTATCTGTTTGCCACGTAGAATGCATGAACGGGTGCGAAAATGAACTGGAAGGCGGAGCGGTGCTAGAGGCGGCAGGTGCTCAGAACCGTCCAGATGCTTTCGGACCGGCGCTGGCCGTTGTGTCCGCGCGTCCCTTGAGTAACCTTTCGGTCGATGACGATGTAGCGGATGGCCTGTTCGGTGAGGTTGTTGGTCGGCTCGATGTCGGGGGTGGTGGCAAGGGAGGCATTGGAAATACTGGAGCACGCGACGGCTGGCAGGGCCTGCCCACACCAAGTTTGAGGATCCGGTTGCGCGCGATCTCCGGCGTGGCCGCGTTGTCTTGGTTCTACCAGTAACTTCCGTTCTCTATGCTTCTGTAGTTGGCGATACGTTCAGAGGCGGCAGGCCGGGTCCAGTGCTCGTTCATGAGTTCTGCGGTGGGACGGTTCATCCAGCGCGAACCATATATGCCGAAGAGTACCTGTGTTTCTCCGCCGAGATGGATTGCCTGCCCACCTTGTGATTTGATGAAGGCCCCTAGCGGCAAACTGTAGGCTCCGGCGCCGATCAGGGCGATGTCGAATTCCCGGCGTTCGATCTCTTGTTTCATTGAGTCGAGGGCTTGGAACCAGTCTCTGAATGGAACGGTCTCGCCACCGGCAGATTGCACGGACTTCAGTGTCTGCAGCTCGAAGGGAGGGAGGATGTCGGGGTTGTCGAAAAGGAGGGCTCTATTGGCGTACTGCCGGCGGATGCTTTCCTCAAATGGGTGGATTACAAGGACTCGCTTACCCTCCAAGGCTTTCGACCATGGCGTTCCCGCCTCGCTCCAGACGCTCAGACCGTTCTTTATCCGTTTAACTTGCGGCATGCGATCGACGAGCAGTGTTTCGGCGTGTTGCCAAGAGAGAATGAGATCCATGTGGGGCAGGAGCGAAAGATACAACTCCGCGAAGCGCGTGAGATCGCCGGCTTCAGTTGAGAAGAACCCGGCATTATTGGAGAGTTTGTGGATCAGTGATGGATGCCACCCTTTGTATCTCACATCCCAGCTTAGGTAACGGCGTATTCTCTCCCATGGGAGCATACGGCGGTCCTTGTAGAGGTAGGTCATGATGGCTTCCAGTTCGATGCTGCCCAGCTTTCCGATTAGACGCGGAGCATCCGACGCGATCATAGTGCGAATAAGGTCGTTCGCATCCGATCCTTCGGCATCAAACCAATCCTTCGGAAAAGGGAAAAGCCTCCGATGGAGACGTATGAGTGCGCCGTGGATTGGTGTATCGATAGTTCTTTGCAAAAACTTGTCTATGATCATGACTGTGAGTGATGTTGCAGTGATTTCAGGAGGCGGCTTGCTTGTGTGTCAATGTTGCACACAGTTCGCCGCTGACTCGGTCGACGGAGGGAATTTCGGGTTCGGAGGCAATATCATCGATCACATGGGGCATGGTGCGGCCGCAGCGACAGTGCCTGCCGTCGGTGCGTAACGGTGTCCGAATCCTATCTTCTTCATGGGTCGACATCCTAATGCAATGCGTCGCATGGTTCAAGTTCTTCATATGGGCGCTTTCGGATTTGTGCACCTGAAACAAGATATGCCGCCTAAGTCCACATTAGGAAACTTGGTAACGATCTTAGGGGATGTACTCTCAAATTGCTAGACCCATTCAGATGGAAGAGGTCTCTAATGTGACCAGAAAGCACTATGCATTGACGCTGGTCCTGAGAATTCCGGCGATGTTGCGCGCGGCATGTGATGTGGAACCTGTTGCGCGGCTGAATTGTTGTGATGACTGACCTGCAGTCTGGCGGATCGCCGCGGATTGGGTGAGTTCCTTGATGTGCATTCGGAAAGTGGCTGCGTCGTTGGCAGGAAATATGCGTCCGGCTTCCGATTCTGCCAGGACCTCGGCGATGCCTTTCAGGTTGACGGCGAGAATGGGTTTCCCACAGGCCATTTCGTGGGCGAGGGTGTCGGTCATGTGGAAGTGGTCGGTTTCCTGGCCGATGCGCATGACGAGTCCGATGTCGGTGGAGGCTAGTGTGCTGTTGAGGGCGGCTTCGGTGGGGAGCCAACCCGTGAAATTGACGCGGTCTTGGAGGTGCAGTTCTCCGGTTCGGGCCTTCAGGTTGGACATTTCCGGGCCGTCTCCGATGAGAAGGAAACGGAGTTGCGGGAGGTCATCCTTGATTTCGGCCAGGCGTTGAAGGATCCAGTCGTTGCCTTTGTTGGGGTGGAGGATACCGTGGTGGGTCATGACAACGTGGTCGTCGGTGTAGCCGTAATGGGCGCGTGTTTCCGCGCGGGTTTGGGTGTCAACGGGATGGAACTTGGCATGATCGACGGGGTTGCGGTAGAGGTGCATCACGTCTCTGCGGATGCCCTTTTGCGCGAGGAACTCCTGAGTGTAGAGTACTTTTGTGAAGATGACGGGGAGTTTCTTCCAGCTCTGCAGGTCAATCCATTCCACCAGGTCACGGAGCCAATGGAGCCGGGGATGCTTCTGGGTGTAGATGCGCATGAAGAAATCCATCACGGTAATTGCGACGTTCCGGCCGTAGAACATGCGCAGGATCGGGGCGGTCAGCGGGATGGTTTCGTCGATGAAAATGAGTCTGACCCCCATGAGGCGGCAGCGCAAGGCCATGAAGGGCATGGCCAGGTACCAGAGCAGCGTCCGGGTGACTTTATGCCGAGGATTGGCACGGTCGAACGTGACCGGGAGATAGTGCAAGGTGGCGTTCGCGGCGATCTTTTCGGGAACCGGGTCATGACCGTGCATGCCGAAGTAGTGCACGTCGAAGTCACGGGCGAGTTGCTCGACGACCATAGGGATCGCATGCCCGCCGCAGGCGGTGTGTCCTCCGGGGCCATAGCGATGCCAAAGGGCTATTTTGGGCCGTTTGGTGTGCACGAGGAAGAATAGTGGTGAAAGGCAGAAAGATGAAAGCAGAAATCCGGAAAGAATCCGCATTGCATTGAGGTCGGCACGCCGTGACATTCTCGTTTGTTGTGCTGAGCAGATGCTACAGGCGAGTGCGCTGCCCCGCTCACGGCCGCCTCGGAGATTCCAGGCGCGCTAAGCTGACCTTCGCTTGCGGCACGTCAGAACGATGTGTGTCGCGATTCCCGCCAGGGCGAGGGCCTGGCCGGCGACGAGGCCCCAGAGTAGACGCGGCAGGTTGATGGCGATTGCGGTGTGATCTTGTATTAGGTAGACGGCGGCGCAGGCAAGCAGGATGGGTGGGGTATAGAACCATAGGAAACGGTACTCGTGGCGGGCTATTTGGAGTTGTGCGACGATGGTGCCGATCGATTGCAGGCCGGTCATGAGCGCGTATATCCAGACGTATTGGCCGTAGGGGGCGAAGTCGGGGCGCCAGATGCGGAGGATGGGCGTTGCCGCCCAGGCGAAAGCGAGACAACAGGTTGCCGTAACGGCGAGGCCTATCAGGCCCGCCCGCAGTAAGAGCCGGGTGAGGGTTTCGCCGGAAGCGTGTCGGGCCGCAGCGATGGGGAAGATAACGAAGCTCAGCGGCGCAATAATGAGCGACGGAATCTGTCCGAGCATGAAAATGGCCGAGATGCCGGCCGAGTGTTCGACCATGAAGTTGCGGACGAAAAGGCGATCGAAGCTGAGTGCAACCGCGCCGGTGGCGATCAGCACCCCCATGGGCAGCAACATACGGATCATGGCGGCGCGTTCTTCGGGGTATGGCTCGCGTGTGCCGCGGTGACCGGAGCGGATCAAGCGGAGCAGAAGTACAATCATGATGCAACCCGAGGCGACGCGAGCGGCAATGGCGCCTTGGAGACCAAGCGACAAGGCGCCGGTCAGCAGGAACGTGAGGCCGATGTTGACGAAGGGGCCGGCAATGTCGCTGATGGACAGCAGGCGATAGTTGTGTTCAGCGCGGAGGATCGATCCGATCAGCGGCATCCACCAGGCCGATGCCAACATGATGGCGATCATCCCGATGTAGACTGGCGACTCCAGGTGCAGCCGACTGAGGATGAAGTGTCGAAGCGCAACGACGACGGCAATCGAAAGCGCGCTACCGATTGCCGCAACGATCTGGAGGTCGTGAATCAGTGCCCGGCATTGAGCCAAATGGCCCTGGCTGCGCAGGCGACTGATGGATTTGACCGCCGCCGTGTTGATGATGGCTGGGGGGATGGCGAGGATACTGGCGGTTGCCAGTATCGGCTCGACGGCGCCGAAGTCGAGTGGGGGCAAGACGCGGCCCAGGAAGATCTTACAGACGAGGTTCGCGATATCCGTGCCGCGCTGGATCATGAAAACGACAAGTGTGCCCCAAGCGAGAGGACCGAGACGCGTTCGCCATCGCATGGCGAAACGGCGCGCACGGCCAGGGCACGATTCGACGTTGGGCGTGGTTTCGAGCATGTCGGGAGCGTAGCCCATGCAGTCAGGCATGGGAAGCGGAGAGTTCTCCGGCATCGCCGCCGGTTTGGAGACGGACTCGCCATTTCATCGTGGCTTGCGGTTGCTCGCGTTTCGTGGCGTGACAGGGCTGGGGTCCCCCTGCGCTGGCGCTCCACTCAGCGGACAACACCGGCCCAGGAGTGATATGTAGCGATTACAGAACTGGCGGCTTTGAAACTCCCGAAGCCAGTTCGACGCCGTTCCTTTGCTGATGGCGAAGCCTTGCCGTCACTGCGATATCGAAACACACACTCGGCCGGATCAGCACAACCAATAACTGAAACACGTGCTGTATACAGCCAAGCCACCGATACTTCTTTGGATATCCGCCGGCAATGTTGTCGCAGAGGAAGACCGAACGAATTACCTCGAACCCGTGACGTTCCAACAGGTTCTTGAGCTTGGTCTGCGTATACAACGCAACATGAAAAGGGTTGTCAATTTCACGCCCCAGCACCAGAGTCTGAAGAAAGAAGATCAAGGAGGTCGCGTTGGGCGTTGTCACAATCAATTCCCCGCCAGCGGTCAAATGCCGGCTTACACAATCCAAAAACAGGCCGGGATTCGAGAGGTGCTCAATCAGTTCCGCCGCAACAATGACATCGAATCTCTCCGGCAGAGAAAACGCAGAAGCATCCCCATGAACCACATCATATCCATCTTGTGCAAGCTGTTCTATCTTCCGGGCGTCACTGTCCAACCCCAGGGTGGTCGACGCGGAAACCCTTAAGTAATCATGAAGCCAGTTTCTTTTGTCCGCTAAACCGCCGTCACCAGCACACCCAAGATCGAGAAGCTTCTTCCCCTGAACCTGTTCTGCCAGATACCGGTACCGGTTAAAGACTACTCTCTTCATTCTGCTACCATCCCGTGGCGCGCATTCCGCACGTTCCGCGATTGAGGTTTGAGCATCGCAACGAGCTGCTATTCATGCTGCGTGCGACTGAAAGCGATTTTCAGAGCGTGGGCAGTTTCGGTGCTCCGACTGGGCAATAATGCCAGAACGTGCCTGTGATTGTCGATAGCGGCAGCAAGGTCTTCAGCCTGCTCGTGAATGTGTGTGGGGTTGGGCATGCTTGCGGCGGAGGAGGGCGCGCACGGCGGCGCCCCAGGCGATGCGGATGACAATGGAGGCGCCGATGAGGCCGGCGCCGTAGGTTGTCAGGGCCGCGCGCGCGTCGCGCGGCAGATCGCCGAAGCGCGCGATGCCGAGCAGTACGAGGGCGAGCAGGAGCAGCGCCGGCCCCAGCAGGTTCAGCGTGTTCATCACAATCGCCACCGGACGGGCGACGGTCATGCGGCTGCGGGGACTGAAAAACGTCATCATGGGTGCAACGCTGCAAGCAGGGCGATGTGCTGGTGGAAATCGGCCATCTCTTCGGGGACATGGGCATCGCTGCCGGTGGTGAGGGCGATGCCGCGCGCGACGCATTGCCGCAGGAATTCCACTTCCGGCGGCTGTACGTGAAAGTTGATCTCGGCGGCGGTATGGGTCGCGCACAGGAGGTCGAGCAGCGCCGTGCGCACCGCTTGCGGCACGGGTCGCCCCCGGACGGCGTACATGCGCGTCGGGTGCGCCAGGATGTCGAGGCGATGCGCAAGCAGTTGTTCGTGGGCGCGGATGAACGCGATATCGAATTCGGCATCGGTCATCTTACGGGGATCCTCAGGCAGGAAATGCACGGCGCCGACCAGCAGGTCGACGCGCGCGCGGTCCGCGTCGTTCAGGATCAGCGCGCCGCCGGCGTCGACTTCGACTTCGAGTCCGATGCGCGTGAAGCTGTCGCGCTTCGGCCGCATACGTTCCAGAAACGCCTCCATGCGGGCGGCCGGGTTGTGCCGCCAGAGTCCCGGTACCCGCACGTGGCGGCCGGCCCAGAAATCGTCGGCGGCGACGTACAGTTGCGGCGCGTGTTCGACGAGGTCGATGCCGCGCAGCCCGAACAGTCGGGCGCGCGCGATGGCGTCGTCAGCCGTGATGCCCCGTCCGCAGTAGGCAAATTCGGTGTGGGCGTGGCAGTCGACGATGCCGGCCGCCGCCGGCAGGGCGAGGGCGCCCTCTTCGACGGTGACACTCCGGCCTTCGAGACGGAGTATGTTGTAGCGAAAGGGCTTCTCGCAAAGGCTGGGCACGGGCAGGTAGTCGACTCCCGCGTACCGTGTCAGGGGCGCCGCGGCGTGGTAGTGGCCGCTGAGCGAGAGCAGCACACCGTGACGTGTGTAATCGGCCAGAATATCGGCGCGGTTGGTGTGGTGATACGGGTAGGGATCGTCGATGGTCGGCATCAGCGGACAGTGCTGAAGCACGATCAGCGGCGCGTCTCCGGCGTCGGCAAAAGCGCCGAAGGTGGCCCGGTCGTCGGACTGCCGCGTGCAGGTGTCACCATTCCCGTACGGATCGCTGAAGGCGAAAAACCGATAGCCACCCAGCGTCTGTGGCCCGCCGAGCCAGCCGAAATCGGCGAACCATGGCGCCAGCGCCCGGTCGTGGTTGCCGGGAACGGCGAGGACGGGGATGCCGGGCGCGGCTTTGGCGATCGTCGCGGCGACGTGGGCGAGTTCCTCCGGCGCTTCGGGTGTGTCGGCATCGTCCACCATGTCGCCGAGTAGCGCGATGGCATCCAGATGTCCGCCGCGCCGCGCCGCGACGATGCTCCGCTGGATGAACTCCGCGCCGAAAACACCATGGCGGTGCGGGTGCGCGCGCCGCGGGTTCGTCGTGTGATGCGGGTCAGCGATGGCTAGCAAACGAAATGGCATGGGCACCGGGACGTAACATTCGAGCGCCGATGGGCCGGCCTAGACGGCGATGGCTTTGCCGATGAAGACCATGACGAACAGCGCGACGGTCTCGATGACGCCAAGGGCCATGAGATAGTTGCCGAAGCCCTGGCCGGTCTCGGCGAGCGCATCGGATGCGCCCGCACCGGCCTTGCCCTGCATCCATGCCGACATGCCGATGGCCAAGCCGCCGAAGATGCCGGTACCGATCAGGGCCGGATACATCGCGGCCGTCGACGAGGCCTTGACGATGTTGCCCATCAGGATCATGCCATAGATGGTCTGCGACAACGGCGCGCCAATGAACGCGACCAGCAGGAAGGGCGCGGCTTTGTTCTGCGCATAGCACTTCTTCCAGGCGCCTACGGCGGCCCCGGCGGCCACGCCGGAGCCAAGCGCCGACCCCACGGCCGACAACGCGAGCGCCGCGGCGCCCCCGACTTTGCCGAGTGCGGGACCGATGGTGTCAATGAGTTCGGTAGTCATGGTCGATCTCCTGTTTGGGTTGTTGTTCCGTCAAATGTCATGTACGGGTTCCTGTCTGTCCGTCCTTCCGGCGGGCGAAGGGAAGATACGGGATGCCGCTCCATTGCATGCCGATGTGGCCGGAAAATTCGAGGGTGTTCAGGCGGACCCCATGGACCAGTATGCCCATGGCGCCGAGAACGATGTTCAGGGCATGGCCGAAGAAGAGAATCAGCGCGGCCCCGATGCCGGCGCCGATCGATCCGATGCCCCCGGCGAGGGCCATGTCGTTGAAAGCCGCGGCGACGGCGAGCGATGCCGAGCCGACAGCAAACAGGCGCACATAAGACACCACGTCGACGAAGTTGCTGATGACGTTGAGCGGCAGCATGACGTGCCCCGGCCATTCCGTCTTGAATTCGCGCGGCTTGGTCATGAACAGCGCGACCAGGGCTAGACCACCCCAGAGCATGCCCCAAACGAGCGTCGGGAACGCCGCGCCGAGGATCATCGTCCGGGCCGTGAAGAACATCGTCCAGGTCAGGGCGATCCAGCCGATTTGGGCCAAAGCCTTCGTGCTGTTGACAATGCGGATGGTGTTCCATGCATGGGCGATGGTCAGATGCGTCGCACCGATGAAGAAACACAGGGTCATGAGGTTGCCTTCGGCGGATGCGGGCTGGGTCAGCCAGTCGAGGGTGAGGTTGCGCAGCGGCGCGGGGAGTTGGTCGGGAAACGTTCCGAAATACGTCCCCGTCAATACGCCCCACACGATGGTACAGACGCTGAGGATGGCGAGCAGGACAAACGGGTATGCCGGCGCGCGGCGCCATTTGCGCCGGGCGGCGAGGGTCAGCAGCAGGAACAGGGCGCCGTATCCCGCGTCGCCGACGAGCATGGCGAAAAACACGCTGAAAAAGAGCAGGAACGTCGCGCTGATGTCGATTTCGCGGTAACCGGGCGTCAGTCCGATCATGTCGAATACGGCCTTGATGGGCTTGATCCAGGCCGGGTTGCGAATCAGGGTGGGCACGGCGTCATCGTCCCCCGGGGCCTCGATCAAAAGCGCCCAGCCGGATTGGGCGGCGGCGGTCCGGAGTCCATCGATGGCATCGCCGGGGCAGAAACCTTGAAGGTAGACCAGGTCCGCGGCATCGCCCATGCCGGCGGCGACGCGTGCCGCGGCGAGTCGATCCTGAAGGGTCGCGAGATGCTCGTGAACGACGGTGCGGTAGGAGGCAAGTCGCGCGATCCGCGCATGGGCTTCATCGGCCTGGCGGTGCGCGGCTTCCATATCCGCGCGGAGTTCGGCGACGGACCGCGCGGGCAGCGGCACTTCATGGCCGATCTCGAACTCGTGCATGGCGATGACCACCGCCGTGCGTTCGTTGCCCTGCTCGGACAGCACGCGCACCTGAGCGTCCTGAGGGAACTCGGGCGGTTGCCGGTGCGGGTAGCGGACAAGCTTGACGGCGATCCCATCGGCACGCAGGGCGTGAATCGTCGCGGGATCGAAATCGCCGAAATCCGCGATGCGCGTCAGTTCCGTATGCAGTTCCGCGGCCCGATGCCGGTGTTCGTGCGCATCGTGAAGCGTCGCCAGCGCTTCGCGGACGACGGATTCGGCTGTGCGCGGTTCGGTCGGGGCGTCGGGCGCCACGCCCGAGGCGGACAGGATGTCGAACGCGCGTCGCGTGTCGTCAACGGCGGCGGCCAGCGTATCGGTGTCCCCGCCGGACGGTTGGGAGACCGGAACCGTGTGCAGGACGCCGAGATCGGCCAAGCGGTCGAGCGCGACGTCGCGGTCGCTCTTCTGGCAGATCACCGTGGTCTTTTTCATCGGCACGATCATGACACCGACAGGCCCTCGCTTCGTTTCTTGGCGATCTTGCCGCGCGCCACGGCGGCGGTCTGCTCGTCGCCGAGAAAGATCTTGATCACGCGGATATTCTCCCGGCTTTCGGGGATTTTGACCTTCTCGAACAGATTCACGCGTTGAGAGGTTGTGCGCAGTTCCTCGGCGATCAGGCGGCGCTGTTCTTCGAACGTTTCCTTTTCCAGTCGGAGGCGGAGCAACTCGGAGACCGCGTCGCGGGCATCGTCGAGCCAGCTTGGGGTGTCGAACAGGTCGAGCTCGGCGGTCGCGATGTCGGCGCCGCGGAAGATCGGGATCGCCACGCCGGCGATGTTGCCGCGCTCGGTATGGATCTGGCGCAGCGTGATGAGGGGTTGTGCGCCAATATCCCCGGAAAACAGCTTGACCCAGTGCAGGAGGGCATTCCAGCGGGCATCGTATTCGGCCGCCTTCTTTTCGATCATGGCATCGACGGACTCGATTTCGGCGCGCAGTTGCTGCTTCTTGAGCTGTAGCATGGGCAGAAATCGTTCATAGCGGCGCAGCGCCTCCTTCTGCGACTTCAGTTCCGTCTTCGTGTGTTTGATCTTGGCCATGGCGGGATGCGGCGTTTCAGGTTTCCGATGCGGGCTGCCGTTTGTCCTTCGGCCAGAACGCTTGCAGGAGTTTCGAGTGGATGCCGGTTTCGGCCGGTTCGAAGCAATCGGCCAGGATATGCCAGCCGAGGTCGAGGGCGCGTTCGAGCGGGATGTTGACGGACAGGTCCATCATTTCCTTTTCGAAGCGGTCGCCGTACTTGAGCAGCTTGTCGTCCCAGGCGCTCATACGGAAGCCCATCGATTGTTTCTCGACGGTTTCCCGATAGGCGGCGAAAAGCTGGATCATCGTACTCATGATCGTGCGGTGGTCGCCGCGGGTGTCCTTGTTCACCTGCTGCTTCAGGCGGCTGAGCGACCCGAACGGTTCGATGCGGCCGTTGCGCAGGTAGAACTGACCTTCGGTGATGTAGCCCGTGTTGTCGGGAACCGGATGGGTGACATCGTCGCCGGGCATGGTCGTCGCGGCGAGAATCGTGATCGAGCCCGCGCCCTCGAAGTCGACCGCCTTCTCGTAGCGCGCCGCGAGCTGGCTGTAGAGATCGCCGGGATAGCCGCGGTTGGAGGGAATCTGCTCCATGGTGATGGCGATTTCCTTCATCGCATCGGCGAAGTTCGTCATGTCGGTCAGCAGGACGAGTACGCGTTTGCCTTCCAGCGCAAACCGTTCCGCGACCGCGAGGCTCGTATCGGGCACCAGCAGGCATTCGACCACGGGGTCGGCGGCGGTATGCACGAACATGACGGTATGGGACAGGGCGCCGCTCTCGTCCAGCGTATCGCGGAAGTAGAGGTAGTCGTCATGCTTGAGTCCCATGGCGCCGAGGATGATGACATCGACCTCGGCCTGGAGCGCGATCCGCGCCAGGAGCGGGTTGTAGGGCTCGCCGGCGCGGGCGAAAATCGGGAGCTTCTGCGACTCGACGAGTGTGTTGAAGACGTCGATCATCGGGATGCCGGTGCGCACCATGTTGCGTGGAATGATGCGCTTCGCCGGGTTGACGGATGGGCCGCCGATGTCGATCATGCCGTCGACGAGCGCGGGGCCGTTGTCGCGCGGCCGACCGGCGCCGTTGAAGACGCGGCCGAGCAGGGCGTGGGAGTACGGCGTCTGCATCGTGCGACCCAGGAAGCGCACCTGCGCGTCCGTGGCGATGCCGCGCGCGCCGGCGAAGACCTGGAGCGAGACCGTCTCGCCGTTGAGCCGGATCACCTGGGCGAGCGACGTGCCGCCGCGCGAGGCCACGTCCGCCAGTTCGCGGTACTTCACGCCTTCGGCACGCACGGTGATCACGTTGCCGGCGATGCTGTCGATGCGGTGGTAGACCTTATGCATCCTTCCTTGCCTCCGCGACCATGTCGGTCAGTTTCCGTTCCAGGGACCGGAACTCGTCGGAATCCATGTCGGCACGGTTCCAGTCACGGAATGTTTGCGTCATCTGATGAAAAAAGGTGCGCGCGGCATCCTTCCGCTCGAACGGCATGGGCGAGTCCAAAATGGCGAGCAACCGGGCGAACACGTAGCGTTGCCGGTCCGCGGAGGTTGCCCCATCGACGGCGTCGTAGGCGTCCTGCTGCAGGTAGACGGCGTCGAGGAACTCGCTCTTGAGGAAGACGATGAAGTCTTCGTCGGCCGTGCCCTCCTCGCCGACGACCTTCATCATCTGGCCGACCTCGTTGCCGCGCCGCAGCAACGCACGGGCGCGTTCGACGGCGCGGTTATCCACGACACTGGCATACTTCGACCAACTGTCGAGGGGATCGATGGCGGGGTAACGTCGGGCATCCGACCGGGCGCGCGAGAGTCCATGGAAGGCGCCGACGACTTTCAGCGTGGCCTGGGTGACCGGTTCGTCGAAGTTGCCGCCGGCGGGACTGACGGTTCCGCCGATGGTGATGGACCCGGTTGTGCCGTCCTTGAGGCGGACCACCCCGCCGCGTTCGTAGAAGCCGGCGATGACGGACTCCAGATACGCGGGGAACGCTTCCTCGCCCGGGATTTCCTCCAGGCGGCCCGACTGTTCGCGGAGGGCCTGCGCCCAGCGGGAGGTGGAGTCGGCCAGCAGCAGGACGTCGAGCCCCATCTGTCGGTAGTATGCGGCGATGGTGGCGGCCGTATAGACCGACGCCTCGCGGGCGGCGACGGGCATCGAGCTCGTGTTGCAGATGATGACCGTCCGCTCCATGAGGCTCTTGCCGGTGCGCGGGTCGGTCAATTCCGGGAACTCGCGCAATGTCTCGACCACCTCGCCGGCGCGCTCGCCGCACGCGGCGATGATGACGATATCGACCTCGGCGTTGCGGCTGGTGAGTTGCTGGAGGACGGTCTTGCCGGCGCCGAAAGGGCCCGGGATGCAGTACGTACCGCCCCGCGAGACGGGGAAGAACGTGTCGACGGTGCGGATGGTGGTGACCATAGGGTCGGTCGGGCGCAGACGCTCGGCGTAGGCCTGAATGGGGATCTTCACCGGCCAGCGCTGGAGCATGGAGACCTCGCGCTCTTCGCCGTGACCGTCGGAGACGCGCGCGACCGTGTCGGTCAATTTGCGGCGGCCGGCGGCGGCGATCCAGGTCACCTTCCATTTGCCGGCGAAAGCGAACGGCAGCATGATGCGGTGGGTGAAGATGCCTTCCGGAACGGAGCCGATGATCTCGCCGGCGGTGAGGACGGTCCCGAGTGTCGCGACCGGCGTGAAGTCCCAGGTGCTGTCACGCTCCAGCGCATGGAGATAGGTGCCGCGCTGGAGGAAGAAACCGCATTGTTCCGCGAGGCGGGGCAGGGGATTCTGCAAGCCGTCGTAAATCTGGGTCAGCAGGCCGGGGCCGAGTTCGGCGGAGAGTAGGTCGCCGGAGAACTCGACGGTGTCGCCGACGGCGAGCCCGGTGGTGTCTTCGAAAACCTGCATGTCGGCGTGGTTGCCGCGCACGCGCACGACTTCACACATCAGACGCAGGTCGCCGAGACAGGCGTAACCGACTTCGTTCTGGCTGACGGCGGCCTCGAAAGCGGCGGTCAGCATATTGCCGTTGACGCCGACGATGGATCCGGTCGTTTTGCTCATACCGGGACTTCCTCTTGTTCGATGTTCTGATCCACGAGTACGTGCGCGGCGGCGGCGCCGGTTCGTTCGTCCAGCGCGGCCCAGCGGTGTGCGATGGCGAGTTTCACGGCGTAGGCGAAGACCGAGGCGGTGCTGAACGCGTCGTGGCCGGCGAGTTCGTCGACCTTGGTCCAGCGGCACGTGTCGATGGCGTGTTCGCGTTCAAGCGGCGTGGCGCGGGTGAAGGCCTCTTGGACGGCTTTCTCCATCGCGACATCGAACGCCCCGACGGGGCGCAAGTCGCGCGAGATATCCATGCCGCGCCGGGTGGCGCGCGCGCGGGCGACGGCGTTGCGGACCTGGTTCTCGGCATCGTGCCAGCGCGCGACGAACGTGCCGCCACCTTCGACGATGTCGCCGTGTTCGCCGGATAGCGCTGTGGCGACGGCGGCGACGGAGGCGGGCAGGTGCCGCGCGCAGTCCGACCGGAACGTCTCAAGCGAGATATCCGGGGTCTCGTCGAGCGTGAGCATCGGCAGCGTTGCGACAAAGTAGTAATGGTTCATGCTGGCGTCGCGTGTCCGTTGCGGGGCGTCCCGACTCGATCGATCTATTCCTTCACCGGTTTGGAGTCGGTTGCCGAATCCATGGCCTGTTTCACGATGTCGGCCAGATCGGGCCGCAGCAGTTTGCACAAGGCGGCGGCGATGGCCTCGCCCGTGAACGTATGACTGACGCGGTCGCCTTCCTCCACGAGCGTGAACCCGGAGATGACGGAGTTCTCCGCGCGGATCGCGAGTCCGCCCTTCAGGGCTTCCGCGAACTCGCGCGACAAGTACCGGCGAACGGCTTCGGCCTCCTTCGCGGGTAGCAGGACGGCGGCGTGCGAACCGCCGCGGGTCTCGAAATAGGCTTTGATGGCGGTCGCCACGGCGGCGCCGAGGGGGTCGCCGGATAGTCGAGCATCGACGCGGTCGCGTACCAACCCCGCCGCGGTCTCATCGATGGCGGCGCCGACCGAAAGGATCACATCGCGCGCCGCCTGTCGGAGCGAGTTGCGGGCGCGCGCCTCGAACTGCGTGGCGCGTTCGCCGGCCTCGCGCGTGGCGGTATCGGCGGCCGCCTTCGCGTCGGCCAGGATCGCGTCAGCCTTCCGCTTCGCGTCGGCGAGCATGCGATCGGCCTCGGCCCGCGCCTTGGCGACGCCGTCCTGTTGAATACGGTCCAGCAAGCTCTGCAGTTCTTCCGCCATGGTTTATCGTTCCTCCCGTCGGGAATTCGATTCCCTCGTTTCCATTCACGAAAAAAGTCAACCGTCACGCGGCAAGCTTCCGGTCGCGGGGCTACACGGTTGTCCGCGGGTCCCGACGGATGTCGCGCTACGCCGGCGTCAGCGGGGTGAGCACGACGCAGGGATGGCCCTCGGCTTTGGCCGTCACGAGATTCTTGCCGAGTGCGCCAAGGATTTCCTGCAAGGGCCTCCGCGTATCCGATTTCGGGTCCAGCGACAGCGCGCCGAGGGTGACCTGGATCGCGAAGTCGCCCTGGCCGATCGCCCTTTCGCCGATACCGTTCATCATATCTTCGAGCTTCGCGCGCGCCTCGGCGGCGTTCATGCCGGACAGGTAGAGGATGAACTCGTCGGCGCCGAAGCGGGCGATCAGGTCCATGTCGCGGATGGCGCCCTTGGCGAGTTCGGCGACCTCCGCCAGCAGCGCGTGCGCCTGATCGATCCCGTAAGTCTGGACGTACTTTCGGAATGCGGCGACCGATATGAGCGCGAGCGCGACGGGATATTCGTGTTCGCGCGCGCGTTGGAGTTCGGTGGCGAGCGCCGGAATGAAGGCCTTGTACTGAAGGACATGGGTCGCGTCATCGATCTGGGAGAGCTTCTTGCCGGCTTGGATGAGATCGAACTTCTCGATCAGCGAACCGATCAGAAAACCGACGACCTCGAGATGGAGCAGGTCCGATTCCGTAAACGGTTCGGTGTCGCTGCGATCGCAGAAGATATAGCCGACACCCCGCTGGTTGCGGATGATCGGGGCGAGCACGGCCGAGGTGAAATCGTGCTCGAGCTTCAGTTCCAGGTAACGGTCGGAGAGCGGGTCTACGCCGTTCAGCAGGAGCGGTTGCTGCGCGAGGACCACCTGTTCGGCGGTCGGACTCGGGCCCGCCTGGTGGTACTGCTTGACGAAGGTGTAGCTGATCTGGCGCGAGATCTTGATGCGGAGTTCCTTCGTGTCGTCGTCGATGAGAATGACCGCGACGCTCTGGCAGGGGAAGTACGTCTTCATGCTGTCCATGAGGACGTGAAGCGATTCCTCCAGCGAAAGCGCGCCATCCGCCTGGCGCATGACGTGAACCATCCAGCCGCCCAGCGTCTGTGTCTTCATGCTCGGTCCTCCTCTCCCGTTCCAACGACGCCGCCCGCGCGGTTCGGGAGCCGGTCGGCCGTGGCCGACCGGCCCATGCGACACCGCCGCGGACGACTACTTACAGGGCTCCAGCGCCGCCAATTTCTGGAGCAGGTCGAACTTCGCCGCCACGAGCTTATCGGCCCGTGCCAGCAGGTCGCGCGCATTCTCCGGGTTGCTCTTGGTGAGGATCCGGAAGCGGTTCTCCTTCAACGCGTGCTCGCTGAACTTCATGGTCGGCGCCTTGCTGTCGAGCTGCAACGGATTCTTGCCCTGCGCGGTCAATTCCGGATTGTAGCGGTACAGCGGGAAGTGGCCGGAGTTGACGGCATCCTTCTGGTTCTCCAGACCGTTGGTCATCTCGATGCCCTGCGCGATGCAGTGCGAGTAGGCGATGATGAGCGAGGGTCCCTTGTAGGCTTCCGCCTCGGCAAACGCCTTGACGACCTGACTCGGGTTGGCGCCCATCGAAACCTGTGCCACGTAGATGTTGCCGTAGGTCATGGAGATCATGCCCAGGTCCTTCTTCATGGCCGGCTTGCCGGAGGCGGCGAACTTGGCGACGGCGCCCATGGGCGTCGCCTTGGATGCCTGGCCGCCGGTGTTGGAATAGACTTCCGTGTCCAGCACGAGCACGTTGATGTTGCGGCCGGAGGCCAGCACATGGTCGAGACCGCCGTAGCCGATATCGTAGGCCCAGCCATCGCCGCCAAGCACCCAGACCGACTTCGCGACCAGGTAGTCGGCCAGCGACACGAGCTGGTCGCAGACGTCGCACGAGCAGCCGGCCAGGAAGGTCTTGAGTTCGGCCACGCGCGCACGCTGGGCTTCGATCTTGTCCTGGCTGGACTGGTCGGCGTTCTTGATGGCTTCCAGCAGGGCCGTCGGAACGGTCTTGCAGTCGCCGACGCCGCCGAGGAGCTTGTCGACGAGCTCGCGCGCGGCCTCGCTGAACTTGTCGATCGTCATGCGCATGCCCATGCCGAACTCGGCGTTGTCCTCGAACAGGGAGTTCGACCATGTCGGGCCGCGGCCGTCGGCGCGCGTCGTGTACGGCGTCGTCGGCAGGTTGCCGCCGTAGATGGACGAGCAACCGGTCGCGTTCGCGATGAGCGCGCGGTCGCCGAAGAGTTGGGTGAGGAGCTTGACGTAAGCGGTTTCGCCGCATCCCGCGCATGCGCCGGAGTACTCGAACAGAGCGGGGCAGAACTGGCTGCCCTTGACCGTAAAGCGGTCGTACTTGGTCGGGTCCGTTTCCGGAATGCCCAGGAAGAACGCGTAGTTGGCGGCTTCCTGTTGCCGGACGGGAATCTGTTCGACCATGTTGATGGCCTTGCGTCCCGTGGGCTTCTTCTCGGCGTCGCGCTCGATGCCGGGGCATCGCTGCACGCAGGCGCCGCAGCCGGTGCAGTCTTCCGGCGCGCATTGCACGGTGAACTTCATGCCGGCCAGGTCCTTGCCCTTGGCGTCGACACTCTTGAACGTCGCCGGCGCGCCGGTCAGGACGGACGGGGCATAGGCCTTGACCCGGATCGCGGCGTGGGGGCAGACGAGTGAGCACTGACCGCACTGGATGCAAAGCTCGGGCGACCAGGCCGGGATTTCGACGGCGATGTTGCGCTTCTCGTACTTCGTGGTGCCCGTGGGCCAGGTGCCGTCCTCGGGAATGGCGCTGACCGGCAGGTCGTCGCCCTTCTGCTGCATGATCGTCGCCGTGACGTGCCGGACGAACTCCGGCGCGTCGGCGGAAACCACCGGCGGCATCTTGAGCTTGCCCGCGGGGGCGGACGGCACGTTTACCTTCTCGAGGCGGGCTTCGGCGCCGTCGACGGCGCTGAAGTTCATCTTCACGATATCCTCGCCCTTGCGGCCGTAGGTCTTCTTGATCGCCTTCTTCAGCGAGGCGATCGCCTGATCCTCGGGCAGCACGCCGGAGATCTTGAAGAAGCAGGACTGCATGATCGTATTGATGCGCGCGCCGAGGCCCAGTTCCTGGGCGAGTGCGAAGGCATCGATCACATAGAACTTGATCTTCTTGCGAATGATCGTGGCGGCGATTTCGTCGGGGATGTGCTGCCAGACGTCTTTGGCGGCGTAGGGACTGGCGAGCAGAAAAACGGCGCCGTTCTTGACGTTCGAGAGCATGTCGTATTTCTCGATGAACGAGAAATTGTGGCACGCCACGAAGTCGGCCTTCGTGCACAGGTACGGACTGCGGATGGTCTCCGGTCCGAAGCGCAGGTGCGAGACGGTCATGGCGCCGGCCTTCTTCGAGTCGTAGACGAAATAGCCTTGCGCGTAGTAGTCGGTGTCGCTGCCGATGATCTTGATCGAATTCTTGTTGGCGCCGACCGTGCCGTCGGACCCGAGGCCGTAGAACATGCATTCGATACGGCCGGGGCTATCGACGTGCCAGTCGGGATCGAAGGCGATGCTCGTGTGCGACACATCGTCGTTGATGCCGACGGTGAAGTGGTTCTTCGGGTCCGGGGCCGCCGCGTTGTCGAACACGGCCTTGACCATGGCCGGCGTGAACTCCTTCGAGCCGAGTCCGTAACGGCCGCCGAGGATGCGCGGGTAGTGGGCGAAGGTGACGACGCGGCTTTCCATGCCTTCGCCGATGGCGGTGCGCACGTCCTGATAGAGCGGCTCGCCTATGGAGCCGGGTTCCTTCGTACGATCGAGCACGACGATTGACTTGACCGAGGCCGGCAGCGCGGCGCAGAACGCCTTCACATCGAACGGACGGTACAGGCGCACTTTCAGCACACCGACCTTCGCGCCCTTGCCCACCATGTAGTCGACCGTTTCGTGCACCGTCTCGGCGCCGGAGCCCATGATGACGATGACGGTCTCGGCGTCGGGGGCGCCGACGTAATCGAAGAGCCGGTAGGCGCGGCCGGTCAGACCGGCGAGCTGGTCCATGTACTTCTGCACGATTGCCGGCGTGGCCGAATAGAAGTTGTTCACCGTCTCGCGGCCCTGGAAGTAGACGTCCGGGTTCTGGGCGGTGCCGCGCAGCACGGGGCGGTCCGGGGTCATGCCGCGTGCGCGGTGGGCGCGCACGAGATCGTCGCGGATCATGGCGCGGATGACGTCGCGCGAAACCTGTTCGATCTTCTGGACCTCATGCGAGCTGCGGAAGCCGTCGAAGAAATGCAGGAACGGCAAGCGGGTTTCGAGCGTGGCGGCGTGGGAGACGAGGGCCAGGTCCTGGATCTCCTGGACGCTGGAAGAGGCCAGCAGGGCGAACCCGGTCTGACGCACGGACATGACGTCGGAATGATCGCCGAAAATGGACAATGCCTGGCATGCGAGCGAGCGCGCGGACACATGGAAGACCGTGGGGATCAACTCGCCGGCGACCTTGTACATGTTCGGGATCATCAGGAGCAGCCCCTGCGAGGCCGTAAAGGTCGTCGTCAGTGCGCCGGTGGTCAGGGCGCCGTGCACGGCGCCGGCGGCGCCGCCCTCGGACTGCATCTCGACGACCAGAGGGACGGTGTCCCAGATGTTGCGCACGCCGGCGGCGCTGAACTCGTCGGCCGATTCGCCCATGGCGGACGACGGCGTGATGGGATAAATGGCGCATACCTCGCTGCAGGCATGGGCGATGGTGGCCGCGGCGGTATTGCCGTCGACCATGACCATATTCTTTGCGGACATCTGATGCTCTCCTTCGGGTTTGTTTCTCACGCCTTCGCGAGTGCGGCACGGACCTCATCCAGCCGGCCCGCGCTGCCGAGCACCTTGTTCTTGTGCTCGATGTACTTGGCGTATTCCTTGATGAAAACGGTTCCCGGCTTGCGCAGGTCGAAGTTCTCGGGCTGATCGCGGAAGCTCTCGCGGTGAACGCGGCACCAGACCAGGCGGCCGTCGGTATCGATGTTGACCTTTGTCACACCCATGGTCGAGGCCTTCGTAATCTGGGCTTCGTCGACGCCCTTGGCACCCTTGAGCTTGCCGCCGGCGGCGTTGATGCGCTGGACCTCGTCCTGCGGCACCGAACTCGATCCGTGCATGACCATCGGGAATCCCGGCATGAGACGGGCGATGGCTTCGATGACCTCGAAATGCAGTCCCTGCGAACCGGTGAACTTGTAGGCGCCGTGGCTGGTGCCGATGGCGCAGGCCAGGCTGTCGCAGCCCGAGCGTTTGACGAACTCCTGGACCTGCTTGGGATCGGTGAGCTTCGCGTCGGCTTCGGCGACCTGCACGTGCTCCTCGACGCCGCCCAGTTTGCCGAGTTCGGCCTCGACGGAGATGCCTTTGGCATGCGCCCGGTCGACCACGCGACGGGTGATGGCGATGTTTTCGTCGAAGCTCTCGTGGCTGGCGTCGATCATGACCGATGAATAGAACCCGCTATCGATGCAGTCATAGCAGGCTTCCTCGTCGCCGTGATCCAGATGGACGGCGAACACCGCGGTCGGGAAAATCTCCCCTCCGGCGCGGATCATGGCTTCCAGCATGCGCTTGTCCGTGAAACTGCGGGCGCCTTTCGAAATCTGGATGATAAAGGGCGCCTTGCTGTCGACGCAGCCCTTGAAGAGCCCCATCGTCTGCTCGGCGTTGTTGATGTTGTAGGCGCCGATGGCGTACTTCCCATAGGCCAATTCGAACAGAGCCGCGGTCGTAACGATCATGGTATGCAGTCCTTTCCTTACGTGTGTCACCCCCTGCCGACAGGGGAACGAAAAACGGCGCGGCGAACTATACGGTTGAGGCGTGGTCAAGTCAACCTGCGAATCGGCCTGCGAATCGGCGTGACAAAACGCCGCCGCCGGGGTTCACTGCGGGCCATGCAATCGAAGAACATCGTCCTGATCGGGATGCCGGCTTCGGGTAAGAGCACGGTGGGTCCGCTGCTGGCGGAAGCGCTGGGGTGGCCGTTCGTCGACACCGACCAGCATATCGAAGCCCGTCACGGGCAACCCCTGCACGCATTGCTGGACATCAACGATCCCGAGGGATTCTGCCGGATCGAGGAGCGCGAGATCTGCGCGCTCGATTGCCAAGCCACGGTGATCGCCACGGGGGGCAGCGTCATCTACGGCGAGGGCGCGATGGCGCATTTGCGCGCGAACGGCCTGCTGGTGTACCTGTACGCGCCGCTGGCGCTCATCGAGATGCGCATTACCGACATGACCGCGCGCGGCGTGGTGCGCCGGCCGACGCAGACCCTGGCCGATGTCTTCGCCGAGCGCGATCCTCTTTACCGGCGGTATGCCGATGTCGTGATCGACCGGTTGGGCGCCACGCCGCGAGCGACGGTGCTGGATGTGCTCAAGCAGGTTGTCGCCATGGGCATCGGGCAGGCGTCGTCGTGATCGAATTTCAGGCGGTATCCAAGCGCTTCGGCACGCAGGACGTCCTGCGCGGCGCGACGTTTCAGGTCGTTCCCGGCGACCGCGTCGGCATCGTCGGCCCCAACGGCGCGGGAAAGACCACGATCTTCGAACTGGCCATGGGCGAAATCTCGCCCGACAGCGGCGTCATCAATACGCCGCGCGATGCGCGCTTCGGCTATCTGCACCAACAACTCGACGCCTCGACGACGGACACGCCGCTGCTGGCCTACACGGAAAACGCCGTGCCAGCCATCCGGGCGATCGAAGACGAACTGCATGCCATCGAGGAAGACATGAAGCACGGCGCCGGCAACGCGAAACACCTGCTGGCGCGTCACGGCGAGCTTCAGACTACGTACGAACACATGGGCGGCTATGCGCTCCAACATACGGCCGCGGCGGCGCTGGGCGGATTGGGGTTCCGCGAGGCCGACTTCGAGCGGCCGCTGTCGTCCTTCAGCGGCGGGTGGCAGATGCGGGCCGAACTGGCGCGCTGCCTGGTGGCCGATCCGGACATCCTGCTGCTCGACGAGCCTTCGAACTACCTCGACATTCCCGCCGTGGAATGGCTCCAGCGTTACCTGCGCGAGTTCAAGGGCACGCTGCTGCTGATCTCGCATGACCGCTACCTGCTCAACTCGCTGGCGACGGTGACGCTCGAACTCGTCGGCGGGGTTGTCGAGCGCTACACCGGCAACTACGACAGCTACGTCAAGCAGCGGGAGAAGCGCTACGAACAACGCCTGGGCAACATCGCGAACGTCACCCGGAAGCGCGAGAAAGCCGAACGCTTTATCGAGCGGTTCCGCGCCAAGGCCACCAAAGCCAGCCAGGTCAAGAGCCGCATCAAGATGGTCGAGCGTCTGGAAGACACGCCCAAGCCCGTGCGGGTACACAGTCCGGGGCGCATCCGTCTGCCGGAACCGACGCATTCGGGCGCCGAGGTCATCCGTCTGGAGTCCGCCGGGGCGACGTATGACGGGGCGACGTGGGTGCTGCGCGGCGTCGATCTGCGGATCGATCGCGGGGCCAAGGTGGCGCTGGTGGGGCTTAACGGGATGGGCAAGACGACGCTGATGCGCATGCTGACCGGGCGCATGGCGCTCGCGGAGGGGCGGCGCGTCGTTGGCCACAAGGTGAATATCGGGTACCAGTCCCAGGAGTTCGCCGATACGATCGATCCGCGTCACACCGTGTTCGAAGCGCTCAAGACCCGGGCGGGCCTGACGGTTTCCGAACAGCAGGTGCGGTCCATGCTGGGCGGCTTCGGGTTTTCCGGCGCGGCGGTCGAGAAGTCGGTCAGCGTGTTGAGCGGCGGCGAGAAGGTCCGGTTGGCGTTTGCCCGGTTGCTGATCAATCCGCCGAACTTCCTGCTGCTGGACGAGCCGACCACGCACCTGGACATCGCCGCGCGCGAGGCGTTGGAGAACGCGCTGGTCGAGTACAAGGGGACGCTGTGCATCGTCAGTCACGACATCCAGTTCGTGCGGCGCGTGGCGACGTCGATCGTGGCCATGGCGCCGCCGGGCATCCGTCAGTTTGTCGGCGGGTACGACTACTACTGCGAAAAGATGGCCGCCGAGCAGCGCGCCGCGGCCGCGGTCGGCGCCGCGGCGGGGACGGGCGCCCGTGCCGGCAACGGCAACGGCGGACGCGCCGCGGCGGACGGGTCGGATGCGGCGCGCAAGTCGTCCAAGGAACTGCGGCAGGAACGGGCGCGTCAGCGGGAGGACGCGGCGGCCGAAACGCGGCAGTTACGCAAGGCCATCGCCAAGGCGGAAGCGCAGTTGGCGGTTTTCGACGGCGAACAGGCGAAGATCCTGGAGCAACTTCAGAACCCGGGCGAGAAGACGGATTTCGCCGATCTGAACCGGCGCATGACCGTGATCCAGGCGGAAATGGAGCGGTACACCAAGGTCTGGGAGCAGGCGTCGGAAGCGATCGAGACCATGGGCGCGCGGGACGCGGGCATGCGGTCGGAGGCTCCGACTACCGACCCCACTTGCAGATGACGCAGTGGCGGCAGTCGAGTTCGAGCGGTGCGGGAAGCACCTTCCCCTGGCGCCTGGCGGCATAGGCCTGCAGATGGTTCATGAGGGCCAGGAGGCTGCCGAGCATGATGAAGCCGCCGGGGGCGAGGATCATCAGTACGACGGCGGTGCCGCTGTAACCGGGAATCACCCACTGGAGGTCGCCCCAGACGGTGATGCTGCCGGCGCCAAGCAGTTCGCGACAGGTGCCGAGAATCGCCAGACTGAGCGTGAAGCCGACGCCCATGCCGATGCCATCGGCGATCGAGAGGATGACAGCGTTCTTGGACGCGAAGGCCTCCGCGCGCCCGAGGATGATGCAGTTGACCACGATGAGTGGAATGAAGATGCCCAGACTCGCGTGCAGCGTCGGCGCGTAGGCATTCATCACCAGATCGACGACGGTCACGAAGGTGGCGATGACCACGATGAAGCAGGGGATGCGGACTTTGTCCGGAACCAGGTTACGGATCATCGAGATCACCGCGTTCGAGCCGATCAGCACGAAAGTGGCCGCGACACCCATGCCCAGGGCGTTCTCCAGCGACGTGGTCACGGCGAGCGTGGGGCACATGCCCAACACGACGCGGAAGATCGGGTTTTCCTTGATGATGCCGCGGGTAAGCGTTTCAACGAACTTCATCGGGGATATCCTCCAACACGGACGGTAGCGGTTCGGGTTCGCGCATCAACTGGCCCTGCGCGGCGGTAAAGCGCCTGACGGCGTCGGCGACCGCTTCCGCGACGGCGCGGGACGAGATGGTCGCGGCGGTGATGGCATCCATGTCGCCGCCGTCCTTCTTCACCTTGAAGCGCGTGGTGTCGATCGGCACTCCGGCATAGCCGCCCTTGAACCCATCGGTGGCGATCTTCGCGCCGAGACCGGGGGTCTCCCTCTGCTCCAGAATGGCGATGGCCTGGATCTCGCGGCGCAGGTTGATGCCGACCATGAGACGGATATCGCCCGCGTAGCCGTTCGGGGAGGACGTCTCCACCGCGGCACCGGCGAACCGACCGTCCTTCTCGACAACGTAAAACGTGTTGCTGGCGCCGGTGGCGGGATCGGCGACGACGATGGTACGCGGAACCGTGCCGGTGTCCGGCAGCACCTCGGCGATGGCGGCCATCTTCTTCCCGGCGGCGACCTGCGCGATGCGGTCCTTGGTGAAGCGGTTGACGACCGCCAGCGCGAGGCTGGCGACGAGGCAGATCACGGTGAGGACGACGATGAGGCTGACGTATTGCTTCATGCTTTCCTCCGTTTCCCGAACGTGCGGGGCCGGGTGGCACGGTTGATCAAGGGCGTGAGCGCATTCATCAGCAGAATTGCGAAGCTCGTTCCCTCGGGGTAGGCGCCGGTCGCGACCGTGCGGATGATCATCGTCAGCAGGCCGCACCCGGCGCCGAAGACCAGCATGCCGGTGGGGGTGATCGGGCTGGTGACCATATCGGTGGCCATGAACAGGGCGCCGAGCATGACGCCGCCCGTGAGGAGGTGGAAGTGGGGCGGCATGGCGCCGTCCGGATCGACCAACCACAACACGCCGGCATAGCTCGCGACGGTAAGCAGGTAACTGACGGGAATGTGCCAGGTAATGCACTTGCGGTAGAGCATGTAGAGGGCGCCGATAATCAACGCGAGGGCGGAAACCTCGCCGATGCACCCGTTCATGCGTCCAAGGAAAAAGTCCATGGCCGTGCCGGGGTCCATCGAGAATGGCAGCGCCTGCCCGTTCTTGGCGGCCTCCTTGACCATGCCGAGCGGGGTGGCGGTAGTGATGGCGTCGGCGAACCGGTACTTGCACGCCGACCACGTCGTCATGGGGCCGGTGAACGAAATCAGGAGAAAGGCCCGCCCGATCAGGGCGGGGTTGAAGGGATTGTAGCCGATGCCGCCGAAAATCTGCTTGGCGACGGCGATGGCGACAAAGGCACCGAGCGCGGCCATCCAGGTCGGGAGGGACGGGGGCAGGTTGAAGGCCAGCAGGATGCCGGTGACCACGGCGCTGAGGTCCGTGATGCCGATATCGCGGCGCATGGCCTTGCGGCAGCCGAACTCGGTGGCCACGCAGACGACCACGCACGTCAGCGTGAGTCGCACGGCGTCGAGTCCGAAAAAGACGAACGATGCCGCCAGCGCGGGCACCAGCGCGATAATCACATCCCGCATGATCTTTGTCACCGACGCCCCGGAATGGGCATGCGGAGAAGAACTAACCACGAGAAGCTGTCGATCTTGATCGTTCATCTGGCGATTCCGTCCACTCACTTACTGGATTTTGCCGCCGCGGCCCGGCGTTTCAGCATGACTTGACCCTTGCCCTGGCGCATGTGCTGCACGAGCGGGCGATGCGCCGGGCAAACGAACGCGCAGCAGCCGCATTCGATACAGTCCATCACATCGAGTTCCTCGGCGGCCTCATAGTCCTCGGCCTCCAGCATCTGACTGAGGTCGCTCGGCAGCAGGTTCATCGGACAGGCCTGGACGCAACGACCGCAGGAGATGCAGGGCATGCTGGTAAAACAGGACACCTGGCGACCCGCCAGGAAGAGCAGGCCGGACGTGGTCTTCGTGGTCGTCACATCGAGCGACGCCTGCGCGAGGCCCATCATGGGACCGCCGGAGATGGCCTTGACGGCCTTCTCGGCGCCGCCGCAGAACGTGAGCAGGTCGCTGTAACGCGTGCCGATGCGGGCCATGACATTGCGCGGTTCCTTGACCGGCAGTCCGGTCACGGTGGTGACCCGCGCCGTGAGCGGCTTGCCTTCGAGGATGGCGTCGCGCACGGCCAGGGCCGTTCCGACGTTCTCGACGACGGCGCCGACATCCATCGGCAACCCGCCGGAGGGGACCTGGCGCCCGGTGATGGCGAAGATTTGCTGCTTCTCCGCGCCCTGCGGATATTCGGTTTCGAGCGTAACGACCGCGACGTCGCCGTCCAGGCGACCGAGCGCGGCGGTCATCGCGGCGACGGCATCGGGCTTGTTGTCCTCGATGGCGACACGGACGCGGGCGGCGCCGAGAATCCTGCGGATGATGGCGATGCCGTCGGCGATGCCGTCGGCGCGTTCGACCATGAGCCGGTGGTCGGCGGTCAGGTAAGGCTCGCATTCGGCGCCGTTGACGATGAGCGTATCGATCGGTTTGTCCGGGGGCGGCGAGAGCTTGACGTGCGTGGGGAATCCGGCGCCGCCCATGCCGGCGATACCGGCGTCGGCGATCCGCTTCAGCAGGTCCTTCGGGTCGCCGTGCGCCCAATCGGGACAGCCCTGAAGGCCGTCGACCCAGGCATCCTGGCCATCCGGTTCGATCTCCACGGCCATCGCCATGCCGCCGGTCGCGGTGGGGGCCATATCGACGCTCTTGACCGTGCCGGAGGTCGGCGCATGGACGGCGGCGGAGATGAAGCCGGCGGGTTCGCCGATGCGTTGGCCGCGCTTGACGGTATCGCCCTTGGCCACGACCGGTTTGGCGGGCGCGCCGAGATGCTGGGCCATCGACACCAGAAGGGTCGCGGGCATCGGGAGATCCTGGATGGCCCGACTGGCGGTAAGGTCCTTGTGATAGGCGGGATGCACGCCGCCGTGGAAATGGAACGATGCCTTCACCTGCTTCATTTGCTGACGCTCCGTTCCGCCGACGCATCGGCCGCCGGCGCCGGTTGCGGCGCGGTATCGACGATGCACTTGCCGGGGCATTTCTCGGGAAGCACCGGGTTCGACAAGGGTTTGCCGTAGTCGACGACGGCGAGGAACCCATCCATCGCGATGGCGTTGTCCTCGACAAACTTCGTGCAGACGCGGCAGCCGATGCAGCCGACGGAGCAGGCTTTCTTGACGACGGGCCCCTTGTCCTTCGAACTGCACATAACGTGGATGGTGCGGGATTCGGGAACCATTTTGATCAGCTTGCGCGGACAGGCCCTGACACAGGCGCCGCACCCGATGCACAGGTCCGGGTGTACGACGGCGACGCCGTTGGCGATGGCGATGGCGCCGGAGGGGCAGATGCGCGCGCAACTGCCGTAGCCGAGGCACCCGTACGCGCACAACTTGTCGCCGCCCCCGACGGCCGCCGCGGCCGCGCAGTCGGCGACGCCGTTGTAGAGATGTTTACGGATGGCGCGGTCGTTGTCGCCGCGGCAGAGCACCAGCGCCACCTTGCGTTCGGCGGCGGTGGCCTCGACGCCCATCATCCGGGCGAGCGCCTGTAGGGTGCCGGCGCCGCCGGGCGCGCAGAGGTTGATCGCGGCGCCATCGATGACGATGGACTTGGCGTAGTCGGCACAGCCGGCAAACCCGCAGCCGCCGCAATTGGCGCCGGGAAGACAGGCCGTGGCCTCGACGACGCGCGGATTCTCCTCGACGGCCAGAAACTTCGCGGCGGCGGCCAGAGCGGCGCCGCAGACGAGTCCGACACCCGTAATTGCCAATGTCGTTTCCAGAATCATGTCACTTCACCAATCCCGCGAACCCCATGAAGGCCAGACTGAGCAGTCCGGCGGTAACCAGGGCGACGGCGACGCCCTGGAATGCACGCGGCGGGTTGGCGCGTTCGATTTTTTCGCGCAGGCCGGTGAAAATCACCAGGGCCAGCGAGAAACCGAGCGCCGCCGCGGCACCGAACACCACCGCTTTGACGAACCCGTAGCCAAGCTGGACGTTGAGCACCGAGACGCCGAGAACGGCGCAGTTGGTGCTGATCAAGGGGAGAAAGATGCCCAAGGCGGCATGCAACTTCGCCGCGAACCGCTTCATGGCGATATCCACGAGCTGGACAAACGACGCGATGACGAGGATGAACAGGATCGTCTGGAGGTAGCGCAAGTCGACGCCGAACAGACCGTCGGGGTGGAGCAGGTAGCGCTGCGCGGCCCAGGTGACGGCCGAAGCCGAAGCCATGACGAAGATCACGGCGCCGCCCATGCCGAGGGCGGTGCCGAGCTTCTTCGAGACGCCGAGGAATGGGCAGATGCCGAGGAACCGGGTCAAGACGAAGTTGTTGACCAGCACGGCGCCCAGAATCAGCAAGACGTAGCTTGTCATCGTGTGAACCTCCACGGTGCGCGACAGAAAAGACGGGAAAGGCTACGCCCCTTTACGGAGGGATGGAAGCGAAATAATCAGACATGAACATGACACATGACTGATTCCATGGCCGCGAAAAGCGTGTCGTTTGCGAGAAGCCTGCTCAGGGCAACCATGAAGCCTGCTTCGACAGCTTCCGGTCCGCCTTAACCCTCATCAGGCAAGCTCCAGCGCATCAGTCCTGTCCGCCCAGCTTCTGCCGAAGCTCGCCGGCCTTCCTCGCACTGATCTGGCTGACCGCCTGCAAGTCCTTTTGCGCCGCGGCCGTATTGCCCATGGCCTTGTATGCGAGGCTGCGGCCGGCCAGCGCGTCGGCGGAACCGGGATTGGTGCTCAGGACCAACGTGAAGTCGGTGATGGCCAAGGCATGTTCGCCCTTGGCCTGCCGAGCCTGCGCGCGCGTCATCGCGGCGGCGGCGCCTGCGGCATCGCGCCGGAGCGCCTCGGTCGCATCGGCAATGGCACTATCGAACGATGCCGTCGCTCCGCTCTGTGCGACGCGGCCCTTCCGAAGATGGGCCTCGGCCCGCGTGGCATACAGGCGGGCTGTCGGTTGCCGTGCGATCGCGGTCGTCAGCGCCGCGATGGCGCCATCGACGTTGCCGGCGCGCAGCATCGCACCGGCTTGGTTCTCCTCGTTCTGGGCCTTACAGGGTAACACTCCGGCCAAAAGGCCACAAACAACCACGACGGATAGTTTCATCGGCATCCTCCTCACACTGAGTATCGAAACACGTAGCTTCCAGTATGCGGTGCGCACCTGGCGGACTCAAGCCGAAACCGGGCCGAAACTGGGACAGCCGAAACTGGGGGGCGCATTGCACTTCTGACGGTCTCGCGGGGATCGGCTGACGAGAGCGGACGAGAGCGACGAACGAGTAGCGAGCATCCCAATCGTCCACCGTTCGCGTCGCCGTTCTCGTTCACCGAAGCGATTGCCCGCTTTATGTTGCGGGGTAGAGAAGGGTAGAGAGGGATAGGCCGTTTGCGCACGATGGCGCTGGAAGGCTTCCTTGACGAATAGCCGACTGCCCAGAATGGCGCCATCCGTGAAGTAGCGCACCCGGCAGCGCAGCATCGCACCTATCGGCAGCTTTCCTCCGGCTCTGCCGACCGCTTCCACCTCCGGCTGTGAGAAGCTGCGTCGTACGGGGTGGCCGTTGGGATCGAGCGCTTTGGGCGCTCCGGCCGCATAGAGCAGAATTCCGCCCTGATGGCCTGTCCCTTGACGCGTTGACGCGCGCTGGTGGCCTGTCCCTTGACGCGCTTGACGCGGTCCTTTGACGCCCGAGCGAGGCTACGGAGAGGCATCGTCCACCGTTCGCTTCGCCGTCAGCGGCGACCGATCCGGACCGCCTGAGCGGTAGCAGACCACATTCTGGTCGAATGCGCTGGCGGAGACGACAATCGTTTCGCTGGGTGGTACGGCGTCGTGCGCACGGATGGCGCGCACCACGTGGCCCCAGCCGGACGCTTCGGGCACGAGGTCGTCAAGGCAGTTGGGCGCCTGCTCGAAGAACCCGGCATCCAGGTAGTTGCCGGCCTGTTGCGGGTACAGCGCCATGTAGAGCATGTCCATCTCGACAAGCTCGTTCAGGAAATGGGTGCCGAGCGAGGCGTCGGGCACGAGGTCCTTGTGCATGGCCACGATTTCGCAGACCAGCGCGACATGGTTGATTTCGGTGAACGTGACCGGTACACCGAGCGACGGCGAGCTGGTGCCCCACCGTCCGGGACCGAGGAGCATGATGACGCCCGCGGTGCCCGCGGCGCCCGCGGCCGCCGCGTAAGCCTTGTTGACCTGGCCGATGATGCGGGCGACCTGGTAGCGGTCGTTCTGCGGCAGCTCCGCGTAGCGCGATGGGACCACGTAAATGAAGAACTTGACCTCGACGACGCGGGACTGGCCGATCACGGCACCGCGGGCCTCGATGATGCGTTGGTCGTCCCGGATGGACGGTCGGGACAGCTTGACGGTTTCCGTGCCTTGCACCGGCAGCGGCCGGCATTGGACCAGATTGATGCCGTAGCTTTCGTCGCGGAGGAGGTTGAGGGTGAATTCGATATCCACCGGGTAGTCGTACGCCTTCTGCAGGACCTGGAGCATCTGGCGCATGTCATCGACGAACGCCGTGCTGGAAAGCAGCCGGTCGAAGGTCAGCACGAGACTCTTCGGCGCGCCGCGGGCGGCCCCCGTGTTGTCGGGTGTGGCGAACATGCCGACCGGCACGCCGGGACTGTTTTCGACGACGGTGTTGAAGTAACCGGAGACCACCTGGTTGGCCGTAAGATCGAGGTAGTCCACCGAACGCTGCGAATACTCGCGCGTTTCGAGAAAGTTCGCCTCCGGGCGCCGCTGGGGGGCGTTCAGGGCGACGATGCGCGTATAGTCGTCGTCCGACCGGTCGACCGCGCGCGTGCCGAGGCCGAAGACCAGCCGCAGCACGCCGGCGCGCGGATCGATATACTCGCTCCAGGCGTAGGGGTTGAACGAGAATCCGACGCCGGCGGCCTGCGGGTAGAAGAAATTGCCGTAGCGGCTGCCGGAGACGCGCATCACCAGCAGCGCCATCTGCTCGTCCAGCTCCAGCAGCTTGCGCCGCTCGCGGTAGCGCAGGGCCTCGGTGCTCATCGTGCTCGCGTAGATCGTGCGGACGGCCGCCAGAAAGTCCTCGAGGCGCTGCTCCTTCGGTCCCTGGTTGGCGCAGAAGACACTCGTGTACTTACCGGCGAACGAGTTGCCGAAGTTATCCTCGAGCAGCGAACTGGAGCGCACGACGATCGGCGACTGACCGAAGTAGTCGAGCATCTCGCTGAACTGCTTCAGGACGTAGTCGGGGAACTGTCCGGCCAGGATACGCTGGCGCGCGAGGCCGGCGTCGGTGAGGAAAGTCTCGGCGTCACGCTGTTTCTGGCGCATCCACCAGACGCCATTGCGCACGAGGAAGGTGTAGAAGACATCCGAACCGACATAGAACGAATCGTGCGGTTCGAGCACGTCGTGCACGCGCCGGCATTCCTTGCGCAGGATAGCGCGGGCCAGGAGCATGCCGACGGTCTTGCCGCCGATGAGGCCGGTGCCGATGATGCGTTTCTGGACTTCGAGCACATCCGAGAGCGTGAAGTATCTGCCGATCAGGCGGAGCATGGCCTCGTCCCGCGAGATGACCATGCGCACGAGGCGCGTGAAAACGGCCTGTTCGTCTTCCGGCGCGGCTTCGCCGCGCGCGACGGCGTCGCAGGCCTCGCGGCCCCGCAGAAACGATCGTTCCCAGGGACCGATGCTGATGTCGGCGTTGAGTCCGGCCCAGGTGCGGGTCTGGATGCGCGCGATGATGGTGCTGTTCGATACCGGCACGAACTCGTCGCCCGCCCAGACGTGCAGCATGTCGATCGTCGGGGAGTAGCGGTGTTGCACCTTGCGGGGGCGGATGTAGAGGTCGCTCCCGTCGCGGTAGACATCGAGGAAGAGTTGGGTGGTTCGGAGGATCGGCTGCGTCGCATGCGACGAGTGGTTGTTGCGCAGCAGGCCGAAGTACGTCACGGTCTCGAGATCGTACAGGTAAGGACAGGTCAGCATGAAGAAATTCGCCAGCATCTGGTCCGAGTACCAGTCCACGATCAGCGACGACAGGCAGTCGAACACGTAGAAGGCGCCGCGGCCGGCATCCTCGATCACGCCATGGATCTGGGCGATGAACGTTTCGAAGCCTTCCTCCGGATGCAGTTCGTGCACGTCGGCGCCGAAGTCCGGCGGCAGCAGCGGCGCGTGGTCCGCGAAACGGAAGTACACCAGTTTCCGGCCGTTCTTCCGCGCGGCTTCGCAGTACGGAACGACAAAGGCGAAGTAGTCGTCGATCGACTCGACCTGCCAGACGATGTTATCGCCGGCGATGATGCCTTTAAGGACGCGGTCGAGGCCCTTCAGGCCGGTCGTCAGCGACTTGTGGTGGCTGTCCATGGGAGGCCCGTCAGGTTCCGGCCGGGGCGGCGACGGTGTCGCCGGCGAGGAACGCATGCATGGCGCGCGCCGCGGTGCGCCCCTGGCCCATGGCCAGGATGACCGTGGCCGCGCCGAGAACGATGTCGCCGCCGGCGTAGACGCCGTGAATCGAGGTATGGCCGTCCGCGTTGACGACGAGCGTGCCCCACGGTGTCGTTTCCAGGTGCGGCGTGGTCTGTTTGATCAGGGGATTGGACTCGTTGCCGATGGCCACGATGACGGTATCGACATCCATGACAAACTCGCTGCCCTTGATCTCGACGGGACGCGGACGCCCCGACTTGTCCGGCGCGCCAAGTTCGTAACGCAGACATTCCATGCCGACGACATGGCTGTGTGCGTCGCCGAGAATGCGTTTGGCGTTCTGCAGGACGCGGAAGACGATGCCTTCCTCCTTGGCGTGTTCGACTTCCTCGACACGCGCCGGCATCTCCTTTTCCGTGCGCCGGTAGACGATGGTCACTTCCTCGGCGCCGAGGCGCAGGGCGGTGCGCGCGGCATCCATGGCGACGTTGCCGCCGCCGAGGACGGCCACCTTCCGTGACGCGAGGATCGGCGTGTCGGCGTGCTGGCGGTCGTACGCCTTCATCAGGTTCACGCGCGAGAGGTATTCGTTGGCCGAGAAGACGCCGATCAGTTCCTCGCCCGGGATGTTCATGAACTTCGGCAATCCGGCGCCGGTGCCGATGAAGACCGTATCGAAGCCGTCACGGGTCATCAGATCGGTCAGTTTGCGGGTGCGGCCGACGACGAAGTTGGTGCGGATATCCACGCCCATCGCGGTGAGCGTATCGATCTCCACCTGCACGATCGACTTCGGCAGACGGAACTCGGGGATGCCGTAGACCATCACGCCGCCGGGTTTGTGGAAGGCCTCGAACATCGTCACGGCGTGCCCATGGCGGCGCAGGTCGGCGGCGACCACGAGACTGGCCGGGCCGCTGCCGACGACGGCGACGCGTTTGCCGGTTTCCGGGGCGACCGCGGGCGGTTGCATGCGGCCGACCTCGCGCGCCCAGTCGGCGGCGAAGCGTTCGAGACGTCCGATTGACACCGCCTGCGACTCGTCCTTCAGGACGCGTCCGAGCGTGCATAGTTGCTGACACTGGGTCTCCTGCGGGCAGACGCGTCCGCAGACCGCCGGCAGCAGGCTGTACAGTTTGATGACGTCGATGGCGCCCTGGAAGTCGCCTTCCGCGATGCGGGCGATGAAGCCCGGGATGTCGATGCGCACGGGGCAGCCTTCCACGCAGGGCTTGTTCTTGCATTGCAGGCAGCGGATGGCCTCGAGCCGCGCCTGTGCCGGCGAGTAGCCCAGCGCGACTTCGCTGAAGTTGAGGCGGCGTTCGCCGGCGGGTTGCGTGGGCATCTCCTGCGCGGGTACATCGCGGCGGATGCGCGGGGTGAGCGGGGCATCGAGGGCGTCGATGCGGGCCAGTTCCCGCGTGGCATTCCGGTCGAGTTCGTCAGGGGTGAGGTGATTCATCGGCGGTCTCCCCCCGGGTTGGTGGCATGGCCCAGGTCCAGATGGCATTGATGGTGGGCGGCGTCTTCGATGCCGCGATAGGCTTGAAGGCGCCGCATCATGTTGTCGAAGTCCACGAGGTGGCCGTCGAACTCCGGGCCGTCGACGCAGACGAACCGGGTCTCGCCGCCAACGGTGACGCGGCACCCGCCGCACATGCCGGTGCCGTCGATCATGATCGTGTTCAGCGAAACCAGAGTCTTGATGCCGAAGGGGCGTGTCGTCTCGGCGCAGAACTTCATCATGATGGGCGGCCCGATGGCCACGACCATGTTCGGCGGCGGCGTGCCCATGCACAGGGCCTTCAGCGGCGCCGTAACCAGCGCCTTGACGCCGTACGAACCGTCGTCCGTGCAGACGATGACGTCGTCGGCCGCGGCGCGCATCTCGTCCTCGAGGATCAGCAGCGACTTATTGCGCGCGCCGACGATGCATACGACGCGATTGCCGGCCTGTTTCATGCCCTGCACGATCGGATAGAGGGGCGCGGCGCCGATGCCGCCGCCGACGCAGACGACCGTTCCGACGTTCTCGATATGCGTCGGCCGGCCCAGCGGTCCGGCCAGGTTCGCGATGGCGTCACCTTCCTTCAACTCCGCCAGCAGGTGTGTGGTCTTGCCGACCACTTGGAAAATGAGCGCAATCCATCCCGCCGCCGGATCGGCGTCGGCGATGGTCAGGGGGATGCGTTCGGTATCGCCGCCGAGTTGCAGGATAATGAACTGCCCGGGGCGGCGTTCTTCGGCAATCATTGGAGCTTCGACCCGCAGTCGAAACACCTCTTCGGAAAGCTTTTCCTTCTTGAGTATGCGATTCAAAGGCGCGGTCTCCTGTTGGTATAGCCTAGCCATGCGTCGTCGCGCGGATCGGCGTTGTAAGATAGCAGCATGCCGCGTCACGAGGCAACGAAAGTTTGAGGCGTCATGAAGACGGCGATCGAAGGCATGGGCGGTCTCAATACGGCAGCAGGTGAAGTTCCACATCCGGGTTGTCGCGAAGCAGGCGGATGTACGTATGACGGGCCAGACAGAGCAGGAAAGGCGCATCCGGAATCGACCGGCGCCGCGCCGCGATGACGGCATAGGCGGCCTGGACATCGGGGTCGAAGAAGATACGGCCCAGCGTGCGGTTGCCGAAGTGGTCGTAGGGGTAGGGGTTGGTCAGGGGCCATGCGCGGGTCAGGAATGGGCGGACGAGGTCGGGTTTCTGGTCGAGGAACACGTCGCGGGCGAAGGCCGCATGGTTCTTCACCCCTTCGCGTTTCCCGGGGTGGTGCGCCATCGCGAGGTTGTTCAGGCCCATGAGATCGACGATGCGTCCCGCGTAGGTGTACTGGATGCCGCCGGCGGTGATGGCGCCGACTGATGGCAGCGGCATGCCGGACGAAAAGTGGTTCAGGTACAGGCCCTTGGTGCGTCCCACCTCCGGGATATCGAACTCATGGGCCATATCGAGATGTTCCCATCGACCCCACCGCGGAGCGCCGGCGACGATGAAGGCGACGACGGCCAACACCACCGCGGCCGCGGTCGTACGCGGAGGGACCGGTCGCCCGGTGGCGAACGGACGTCGGAGCGCGCGGATCTCGAGTGTAAGCGAGAGACCGAGGAAGGGCCAGATCGGCTGGTAGAAACGAAAGGCGCCGAAATGGTCGCCGCCGACGAGTACCGGGATGAGAATGCCCGTGAGAACGGCGACGGCCGAGAGGACCATGAGGGCGTCTTCGCGCGGAGCCGGATTGGGCGCGGGGCGTCGCAGTCCGCCGATGAACGCCACGCAACGGGCCAGCGCCAGAACCGCGGCCACGCCGATGAAGGGGTTTGAGACGATGAAATCGCCGCCGTAGGGAATGCCGCGGGAAAGGTTATAGAGGCGATCCGGCGAGATCTTGGCGTAGTAGGTATTCGGGAGCGGATAGCCGAAGTACGCGAGCCGAAAGACGGTCAGCGCCGCCAGGGTGATCCCGGCGCCGAGCAGCATGGGTACGGCGACGCGCATGACCGCCGATACCGACCGCGCGCGTCGCCAGGCCAGCAGACTTCCGGTGACGCCCAACAGGCACGCCCAGGCCGGCGCCTCGGGACGGGCCAGGATGGCCAGCGCCCAGACCAGCGCCAGGACTGCCTGCCGTTGCGGCGTCGGCGGCGCGACGATGGCACGCTCCGTGGTCAGCACGGCGGCGACGAGGACGGCGGCCCAGAGCCCGGTATCCATCAGCGTCAGCGTGCACCACAGCGTATAGGCGGGTGCGCTGAACACCCAGCCGACCCATAGCCACACCCAGGAATTGCGCAGTTCGGTGCGCTCCGCGCCGCCGGCCGCGGCGCCGGCGGGACGCGTCAGGCCACCGAGGGCGCCCATCAGAGCGGTCACGGATAGCGCGGTCAGCAGGATCAGCACGACCAGCAACAGGGGTTCGGGCGTGACGAGGATCGCGCGGGCGGCGGCGCAGACCGCGAGCCACAAGGGCGACGAATAGCCTTCGACGCGTTCGCCGCCGACCGAGTAGACGAGCCCGTGGCCCTGCACCAGGTTCCGGGCGTAGACGAAGAAAATATTGGCGTCGTCGATGCCGATGGCCGGGTTGCCGAAAGCCGCGCCGAGCACGCCCACGGCGCCGATCGTCAACGCCAGCACGGCCAGGAAGCCGAGCAACCTGTCCCGTACGCGCGGGGTCATGGCCTATGACCGGTAGTTCGGCGCTTCCTTCATGATCTTGACGTCATGCGGATGCGCCTCGTACAGGCCGGCGGCGCTGACGCGGGTGAACATACCGGTCGTCTGGAGTTCGCGCATCGTGCGGGCGCCGCAATAGCCGAGAGATGCGCGCAGACCGCCGCAGAACTGCGTCATCACCTTCTTGACCGTACCGGCGTAGGGGACGATGCCCTCGATGCCCTGCGGCACGAGGTCGTCCGCGTCCACGTTGGCCTGGCCGTAACGCTCGCGGCTGCCCATGCCCGCCTGCATCGAGGCGATGCTGCCCATGCCGCGGTAGGCGACATACTGCCGGCCTTGATGGATGATCTTCTCGCCGGGGCTCTCTTCGGTGCCGGCCAGGATGGAGCCGAGCATGACGCTGTCCGCTCCCGCCACGATGGCCTTGGGTACGTCGCCGGAGTGCCGGACGCCGCCGTCGGCCACGACCGGAAGCGAGTCGCCCAGCGCCTTGCGCACATGATGCACGGCGCTGATCTGAGGGACGCCGACGCCGCAGACGACGCGCGTGGTGCAGATGGAGCCTGGGCCTATGCCGACCTTGACGGCATGGGCGCCGGCATCGCGCAGCGCGAGTGCGCCTTCGCCGGTCGCGATGTTCCCGGCGATGACATCGACATCGGGGAAGTGCGCGACGATCCATGTGACCATGTCGATGATGCCCTTGGAGTGGCCGTGGGCGCTGTCGACGACGATCACGTCGACTTCGGCGTCGGCCAGCGCCTCGACGCGGGCATGGTCGGAGGGGCCGACGGCGGCGCCGACGCGCAGGCGGTGCTTGTCATCGCGGCTGTAGAGCGGCTTGACGTTGCTGACGAGCGTCGAGACATCGGTGAAGCTGTACAAGCCCACGAGTTTGCCGTCACGGACGAGGGGCAGCTTGCCGATCTTGTTGGTCATCATGATGCGGCAGGCGTCGTTGACCGAAGTGTCCGGGCCGGCGGTTACCGGATTGGGCGTCATGATCTCGGCCACCTTCGACTGCCGGTTCACGCAGAACTTGATGTCGGCGGAGGTGATGATGCCCACCAGCATGTCCTGGTCGTCGAGCACCGGGAAGCCGCTGAAGTTGTAGCGTTTCTCCGCCTTCCGTTCGAGTACGTCGGCCACGGTCTGACTGGCGCGGAACGTGATGGGGTTGCGGATCAGACCGTGGAGGTGGTGCTTTACGACGCTGACCTGACGGACCTGTTCGTCGACGGTCAGGTTCTTGTGGATGATGCCGATGCCGCCGCGCAGGGCCATGGCCACGGACATCGCCGACTCCGTAACGGTGTCCATGGCGGCGCTGAGGAAGGGCATCTTGACCTCGATGCGTGCGGTCAGCTTGCTCGTGATATCGGCGTCCGACGGCAGGAAATCGGCATACCGCGTCACCAGCGAAACGTCATCGAAGGTCAAGCCCTCGTGAGGAAAGTGCTGCATGAAATCGTCGACAGCGGGATTGAACGACATGGCATACGCCTCCGTGACCCTTCATGGGCTGTTGCCTGCGGACAAATAATGCAATCGGCGACGGAAGGCAAGGGAAAAACGGGCAGCCTGAAAGGGTCAGGGGGGGGAGACTTTGAACGTCGGTATCACGGTGCGGCGTTGGACGCCGATGGTGCCGTTGTGGCCCGGGACGATGCCGGACGTGCCGATCGGGTACGTCTCGAATCGTGTCGGGACGACCAGCGGGCCGCGCACCATGCGGCCCTTGGCGTCGAACACCGCCGGGATGACGGTATACTCGACCGGCAAAGGACCGTAGACGCCGGTGACGAAACTCGGCCGCGCCGGAAACGTCTCGATCGGAGGTTCGGGTTTCGGCGGCACAAATTTGACGTGTTGCGCCCAGGCCTCGGCTTCGGCCCGTTCAAGTTCCTCGCGCCGCCTGGCGGCGATGCGTTCCCGTTCCCGGCCCTGTTCCTCCAGCAGGTCGTGCACGGCGACGGCCTCCGCTTCGGTGATGATGGAGAGGGTGAAATCGCGGCCGTCGCGCGTGACGATGACTGAACCGGGCTGTACGGCGTTCACGCGGAGGCTATCGGCGCCCAGGGCGATCGTGTCGCCGGTGCGTACGCTGAACCAGGCGCCGCCGGAGATGTCCCTGAGTGTGGCGCGGAAGCCCTCGATCGGGAAGGTTTTGCCCTGATCGAGGGTTCGCGTGGCGCCGTCGTCGGCGCGCAGGAGCACGCGTCCCGCATCCACCGTCCGCACGATGCCATCGGCGCCCGACTCCTCGCGCCTGGCCGGGTCATGGCTGACGATCAGCCAGTCGTCGAGCTTCTGGCCCGCCTTGCGGAAGGCGGTGCGCCCGCCGCGGTGGTTGAATGACAGCAGCGCGTCGCCGCTCGCCTGACGGACGGCCGACATGAAGACGTAATCGAACGCATCCGGCGACAGCGACCAGATGCGTAGCGGCGGCGGGTTGGTCTCGCCGGCGGAACCGATTCCCGCGGCGCCGATCAAGAGCAGAATGGCCATCGCACGGTTCATGGCGTTTCCTTCCTTGCACTGCCCGCGGTCCCACCGGATCGGGGGCGACGTTGCACTCGGACTACTTGAACTCGTTGCGGAACCGATCGAACGCCTCGCTCAACGCGGCGAGCGACCGGGTCAGATCCGCGACGGTGTCGGTCAGCGCATCGACCTGACGCTGCAACGGCGACTTGCCGGGCGCGGCGGGGGCATCGCCCGGGGTGGCGGCATCCGCGGGGGCGCCTTCGGGGATCGCCGGCGCGCCGCACAGCAGGTGCACCCAGCGGGGTTCGCGACGGCCTGTTTCGCGGGGAAGCGGCATGACCAGCGGACCGCCCGAGCGCCCGCCCAGACCATCGAGCGTGGTGGCCACGGCTTCCGGGGTCGCCTCCATCCCGAGGCGTTTGACGCGGGTGCGCAGTTCGGCCACGGTCTCCGGGCCGCGGAGGAGCAGTTCGCAGAGCAGCGCCCGTTCGAGGGGTTCGAGCAGCATGGTCTCGACGCCGAGGTGGCGGTACTTCGTTACACGGCTTCCGGCCTGCGACACCGTCGCGGCGAGGCGTTCCCGGTAACGGAGTTCCTCCAGCGCCGCGGCGACGGCCGGTTCGTCGAGCGCCATGACGGGGTCGCGGTTCGACTTCTGGTTGCAGGCGGCCACCAGGGCATTCGCCGTCATCGGGTAGTACTCCGGCGTCGACATCTCCTTCTCGATCAGCGCGCCGAACACGCGCGCCTCGACGGCGCTCAGTTCAAGTGGCATCGCGCCACCTCCTTTCCGTTTGCTCGTGCATGTGTCCCATCAGGGTTTGAACGACTCGTCGAACGACACCGCGGGGGGGTGCGGGGGAAGCTGCGCGTCGGCGGACATGGCGTCCGCAAGCTCGGCGGCGGCGTCCGCATCGTACCACCAGTACTGGAGGGCCGAATCGCTGTCACCGTACTTCGACAGGACGGTCGGCGGCGTGCCGAACTTGTTCCAGTAGAGCAACCGGGTGTAATTGAGGTTCCACAGCAGCACGTAGGGGCATTGCGCGGCGACGCGCACGTCGAGCTCGCGCAGGATGGCATTGCGTTCGCCGATGTCGAAGATCGTCTTCTGCTTCCCGATCAACGCGTCGACCGCCGGGTCCTTGAAGCCGGTGATGTTGTTGCCGCTCTTGCGGTCGGCCTCGTCCGACGCCCACATCGACTGCGGATTACGGAAAATGCCGGCCGTCCACGCGGCCCAGGTCATATCGAAATTGTATTCGTCCATGTCCTTGGACCATGAGGCCCAGTCCTTGCGTTCGATCTTGAGATCGATGCCGACGGTTTTGAGGTCCTCGCTGTAGATCTGGAGGAACTGGTCGGTGCTCGGCGAGCGCGTGAGGAAATTGAGGGTGAAGCGGCGGCCGTCCTTTTCCAGGAACCCCGTGGCCGGGTTCGCGGCCCAGCCGGCCTCGTGGAGCAGCGCGATTGCCGCGTCGCGGTCGAAGCCGATCAAGGCGTTCGTGCAGGGCGCGTCCGGCGTGTAGAGGTCTTCGAAGTAGGATCGGTGCATGAAATACTGGTTGAACATGATCTGCCGGTTCATCTTCTCGCGGTCCAGGAGATGGGCGAGCGCCCGGCGCACGCGCAAGTCGTCGAAGGGGGCGCGGCGCATGTTCATCGCGAATCCCTGGAATCCGATCGGTTCGTAGTTCAGTATCCGCTGGCGCACGATCCAGTTGCGCGTGAAGCGGTCGCCCTGGGTCTCCTTGACCCAGAGGCGGGACGTATGCACGGGGAAGATATCGATCAGGCCCTTCTTGAGCGACTCGAACGCGTTGTCGGGTTCGGCGTAGAAGCGGAAGACGATCGCATCGAAGTTGAACGTGTGGCGGGCGCTGGGGCGGTCGCGCCGCCACCAGTCCGCCCGGCGGCGCAGGCGGGCGTGGATGCCTTCCTTGACGTCGTCCAGAACGTAGGGACCCGCGACGACCGGGAAGCTGAAGTTGATCTCGTTGAACGGCGCCTTCTCGAAGGCGTGGCGGGGAAGGATGTGGAAACGTCCGGCGGCGGTGAGGTTCTCCCAATGCACTTCCCGGGCCGTGAAGCGGATGGTGCGCGGGTCGAGCACCTCGGGCGGATCGAACCGTTCGAGCGAGACCTTGTGCGGTCCGGTCAGATTCGTGGGCGACAGGATGGCATCGAATGTCCATCGCACGTCCGCGGCGGTGATCGGCGTCCCGTCGCTCCATCGGGCGCGCTCATCCAGCGAGAACGTGAAGGTGCGCTTGTCGTCGGAGAGGACCCAACGCGCGGCCACGCCGGGGCGGTACTCGGCCGTGACGGGGTCGATGTCGAGCAGCGTGTCGTACATCAAGTCGAACAGCGCGGCGCAGAACGAGTTGTTCGCGAGGTAGTAGTTGAAGCTTTCCGGGAACTGTCCGACGAAGGTCGAGAGCGAACCGCCCGTCACGGCGCGCGCGTCGGCCAGCGGGTCAGGCGCTTCCTTCCAATCGGGGGGCGGGAAGGTCTCGTCCGCGGCGGCATGTACGGAAAAGAGGAAAATAAGTGCGCCGGCAAGCGTGCGTGTCATGGCCAGGGTCCTTTCGCTGTCGTGAAGATGCGCTTAAGATAGCGTCGCACGGACGGGGACTCAATGGCGAAACGTGGGCGCACGATCGCGGGGCCGGCGGAATATGTTGAGCATTCGCGGTTTCCGTGTATAGCATACCGTGCATGAGTCGATTACTGGATCACATCAACAGTCCCGCGGACCTTCAAGCGCTTACGATGGAGGAACTCGATGTCCTGGCCGGGCAGGTGCGGGAGCTGATCATCGAGACCGTCAGTCGGACGGGTGGCCATCTGGCGTCGAGTCTGGGCGTCGTGGAGTTGACGATCGCCCTGTTGCGGGCGTTCAACCCGCCGGCGGACAAGCTGCTCTGGGACGTTGGACATCAGACCTATGCCTACAAGATACTGACCGGGCGGCGCGAGCGCTTTGGCACGCTCCGGCAGTACGGCGGAATTTCCGGGTTCCAGCGGCGTGACGAGAGCGCATACGATGCGTTTGGCGCGGGACATGCGGGCACGGCGTTGTCCGCCGCCCTGGGCATGGCGGCCGCGCTCGACCTGGACCGCTCGGATGGCCGGGTCGTGGCCGTGCTCGGAGATGCCGCGGCCGGCTGCGGTTTGACGCTGGAAGCGCTGAACAACATCGCCACCACGACCGAGCGTATGATTGTCGTGCTCAACGACAACGAGATGTCGATCGACCGGAACGTCGGGGCGATGTCGCGTTACCTTGGCGGCCTGTTGGCCAACCCCCGGTACAACCGCTGGAAGACGTCGGTCGAGCAGGTTGCGCGGCGGATGCACATGGGGTGGCTGCGCAACGCCTACTACCGGACCGAGGAAGCGGTCAAGGGCTTGTTTCTGCGCAGCGTGATGTTCGAGGAACTGGGGTTGCGTTACATCGGGCCGATCGATGGCCACGACCTGCGTGCGCTGTTGGACGCATTCGGCATCGCGCGCGAATCCAGCAAGCCGATCATCGTGCATGTGGCGACCACCAAGGGCAAGGGGTACGCGTTTGCCGAAGCGGATCCGGGCCGGTGGCATGGGACGTCCGGCTTCGACGTGGTTTCCGGGAAGGGTCGGAGTTCCACGCCGTCGGCGCGGACGTACTCCGATGTGCTCGGCGAGACGCTGATTGCGTTGGCGTCGCGCGACGAACGCATCGTGGCCGTGACGGCCGCGATGGCTGCCGGGACGGGGCTGGAGGGCTTCGCGACGGCGTATCCGGCACGGTTCTTCGATGTCGGGATCGCCGAGGAGCACGGGGCCGTTTTTGCGGCGGGGCTTGCGGCGGAGGGCAAGGTGCCGGTGTTCGCCGTGTACTCGACATTCTTGCAGCGGGCGGTGGATAACGTTCTTCACGACATCTGCCTGCAGGATCTGCCGGTCATTCTGGCCATCGACCGGGCCGGGGTCGTGGGCGACGACGGTCCGACGCACCACGGCGTGTTCGATATACCGCTGCTGCGCGCGATACCTAACCTGATCTTCATGCAGCCGCGAAACGGCGATGAACTGGCGCGGATGCTGCAGCTTGCGGTCGCGCTCAGGCGACCGGCGGCGATCCGCTATCCGCGGGGCGTATGCCCGGCGCCGCTGCTCGACGCCAGCGAACCGATGCCGTTGGGGCGGGCGGAAGTGCTGCGCGAAGGCGCGGCCGTACAGATTTGGGCGCTTGGCGACATGGTGCCGGCGGCGATCGAGATGGCCGACCTCCTGGCGGCGGCCGGCATCGTGGCCGGCGTGGTGAATGCGCGGTTCGTGCGCCCGCTCGACCGTGACCTGCTTCTGCGCCAGGCGCGCGAGGCGCGCCTGATCGTGACACTGGAGAACGGTGTGGTCACGGGTGGATTCGGCACATGCGTCGGCGAGGCGCTGGGCGAGGCGGGTGCGCTGGTGCGGGTGCTCCGGTTTGGATGGCCGGATGTCTTTGTGCCGCAAGGGGCGCCCGGCAAACTGCGCGAGCTTTACGGACTGGAGCCGGCGCGGATGGTGCAGGCGGTTCGGTGCGCTCTGGGCGCCGCGCCGAAGGCTTCTTGCGGATCGGCGGGTGACGGTGTGCGTGTTGCTGGTCCGTGCATGTAGGCTGATCGCATGTCCGCGAAAGAACGACTGGATACGCTGTTGGTGACGCGTGGACTGATCGAGAGCCGCGAGTTGGCGCGGCGCCTGATTCTGGCGGGCGAGGTGCTGGTGGACGGTCACCCGCGGACGAAGGCCGGGCAGCGTGTGCCGGTCGACGCCGACCTGGCGGTCAAGGCGAGGCCCCCGTTCGTCAGCCGGGGAGGCGAGAAACTGCGGGTGGCGTTCGAACGGCTCGGCCTGGATGTGCGCGATGCGGACTGCATCGACGTCGGCGCCTCAACCGGCGGCTTCACGGACTGCCTGCTGCAGCACGGCGCGCGGCGCGTCATCGCCGCGGATGTCGGGCGCGGACAACTCCATTGGAAGCTGCGTACCGACCCGCGCGTGACAGTCCTTGAAGGTTGCAACGTGCGTTTCCTGACGGCGGGCGATGTGCCATTCGTGCCGACCGTGGCGACGTTTGACGTGTCCTTTATCTCGTTGACTTTGGTGATGCCGCCTGTTAGCCAGATCATGGCGACCGCGGGTGTGCTGGTGACGCTGATCAAGCCTCAGTTCGAAGCGGGGCGCGAGCAGGTGGGCAAGGGGGGTGTGGTTCGCGATCCGCTGGTGCACGAAGCGGTGGTGGCCCGTATCCGGGACTTCGGGACCGGCGAACTGGGATTGCACTGGGTGGCCCACTGCGAATCGCCGGTGCGCGGCCCGGCGGGCAACATCGAGTATGTCGCGCTTTGGCGGAAAACGGCATGAAGAGACTTGGGGTTATTGCGAACTGCACCAAGGCGCGTGCGTCGGCGGTGCTCGGGCTGCTGTCGGCGGCAGCCGACCGTGTGGGGCTCGAACTTGTGTCGTCCGGTGAAGCGGGGCGCCTGCTGGGCGCCGGTTGCCGAGTCGTGGGCGAAGACGCGATGTTCGCCGCGGTCGACGGTGTCATGGTGCTGGGTGGGGACGGGACGATGCTCTCCGCGGTGCGGACGCTGGACGGGCGGCCGCTGCCGCTGATCGGCGTCAACATCGGATCGCTCGGCTTCATGACCAGCGTGGCGGAAGGCGACATCGAGTTCGCGATGGAGTGTCTCGCCGCCGATCGGTACGAAGTGAGCGCGCGGGCGGTGGCCGCGTGTTCCGTGGAGCGGGACGGCGAGCCGACGGCGGTGTACCGGGCGCTGAACGATGTGGTGGTTTCGAACGGCGCGTCGACGCGCGTTGCCACGCTCCATGTGATCATCGACGGAAAGCTGTTGACCTCGTATGTCTGTGACGGACTGATCGTCAGCACGCCGACCGGCAGCACGGGGCATTCGCTTTCGGCGGGCGGGCCGATTGTCACGCCGACGGCACCGGTATTCGTCCTCAGCGTGATCTGTCCGCACACGCTGAGTTCACGGCCGCTGGTGATCCCCGATACCGCCGAACTCCGCGTCGGATGCGCGGGAAGCGTTTCCGCGTTGTCGATGGCGGTGGACGGTCAGGTTGGGCAGCCGCTCGATCAAACCGATACGGTGGTGGTGCGTCGCAGTCCGGCGGACGTGCAGTTCATCCATCTGCCGGGCTACGACTACTTCGCCGTACTGCGGCAGAAGCTGGGGTGGAGCGGGTCGAGCATCGGGCGGCGCGGATAGGGGGGCGGTGCGTCCTTGGCGAGAAGGGATCGCGCAAGCGGGGCGGTTGGCGGTTAAGAAGGCGGTCCATCCAGCCTTGCGCGAAGCGGCGGGGATGGGGTAAGGTCTGAGCCGGAACACCATTAACGGAGAGGTTTTTTGCGATGACAAAACAAGCCAAGTGCTGCAAGTCGGTCGAACATTCGGGGCATCTGTGCGTGTTGGCCGGCGAGGGCAAGTTCGAAGCGATCAAAGAACTCGTAACGGCGCCGCGGTTCATCTGCTTCAACTGTGGTCGGGTGGCCGATTCGAAGAAGAATCTCTGCAATCCGATGCCTCTGGAAGGCTGACACGGGCGGGGGGGGAGTGGAGGGGGCGACGTGACGGGGCGGGCGACGCCGCGCCCGTCACGCGTGTCAACCGGCTTCAGCCGTGGCGGGCCATGTAGTCGGCGACGCCTTCGGCGGTCGCTTTCATGGCTTTCTGTCCCTGCTTCCAGTTGGCCGGACAGACCTCGCCGTGTTCCTCGACGAATTGCAGGGCATCGATTGTTCGGAGGGCTTCGTCGGTGCTGCGGCCAAGCGGCAGGTCATTGATCAGGGCATGGCGCACCACACCGTGCGTATCGATCAGGAAAGTGCCGCGCAGTGCGACGCTATTCCCCAGCAACACCCCGTAGGCACGGGCGATATCCTTGGAGAGGTCCGCCACCAGAGGGAATCCCACCTGCCCGATGCCGCCCTTGTCGAGGGCTGTATGACGCCAGGCATAATGCGCGTATTGTGAGTCGACCGAGATGCCGATGACCTGGGTGTTACGTTCCGTGAAGTGCTTGAGCGTTTTGTCGAATGCCACGATCTCGGACGGGCAGACGAACGTGAAGTCAAGCGGATAGAAGAAGATGAGCACGTACTTACCGCGGTAACTCGACAGCTTCAGGTCGGCGATGCGGTTGTCGGGGTAAACGGCTTGTGCGGTGAAGTCGGGCGCTTCCTTCGTGACGAGCGATTCCATTGTTCATCCTCCTTGAACGGTGTACCTGTGATCTGCTGCTGAAACCACGTGCTTCAGTCGGTGTGCAGAATGATACTTAAGCGGTAGCATTGCAACAATTAATTCGCCTGGCCGGCTTCACGTGATCCGCTGATATTTCTTGCGTGATATGTTGACCTATCATATCTATACCGCGCGAAAGCTACATTATTAGAACGAGGGAGTTGCCGGAGTGGCTGTGCGAGAAGCGAATGGGCTGGATGGGCTCTTTGATTTTGGCGTGTTGCGCGGCTTACGGCGACGGCAGGGACTGACGATCGCCGAAGTGTCGGAACGCTCGGGCGTGTCGCCGGCAGTGATCTCGAAACTGGAGCGCAATCAGACCCGGTCCGAGATCGATACGTTGTTCCGATTGAGTCGGGTGTTCGGTGTGCAGGTCAGCGAGTTGCTCGGCCTGGCGGAGCGTCGAACCTCGCATCGGACCGCGGAAAGCGCCCATGAATCGGATGGTTTCCGGTTCCGGCAGATCAGTTACGCCAATGTGCGTTGTTTGATCGGCGAGGCGTCCGCGGGTGGTTGGGCCTCGCGTCCCGACGTGCATGCCGACGATTTCGAGTTGTGCTGGTGCATCGAGGGCGAGGTCGTGGTGCTGCTTCCCGGCGAACGTCACTGCTTGACGGCGGGCGAGGCGTTGCAGTTTGACGCCGTGTTGCAGCATCGCTATGAAGCGGTGTCGGACTGTCGGATCGTTGTCATACACATCACCAAACAGAAGAGGTTCTAGGGATGAATGTGGCGGACTTGGCGGGGATCGAGGGGCGCACGTATCCGGCGCGCCGGCGGACGCAGAATCTGGTGGGCGGCGCATCGCCGGTGCAGGCGACGCATTTCAGCATGGGTTACGTGACGTTGGAGCCGGATGGCGGGCAGGTGCCATGGCACAACCAGGAGCAGGAGGAAGTCTACTTCGTCGTATCCGGCATTGGCGAAATGTGCCTGGGCACGGAAGTGCGCGCGCTGACGGCCGGGCAGGCGGTCTACATTCCAAGCGGTGTGTTCCATCAGCTCAGCAACATGGGGGCGACACCGTTGACGTTCCTCTATGTGTACGGGCCCGCCGGCGCGGTGGATCATTGGAAGCAGGAACTGGCCGGCACCTTGCCGAAGGCGGGTGTGGATGTGCCCACGCTGCCGGCCGGCGCGCGTTACCCTCAGTGCACGGCTTTACCGGCGGGCGGGCCGATCCGGATATGACCGGCGTGTCGCGCGGAACATGGAAGACTGGAAACGGGGACAGACTGGACGATGTGACGGAAGCTGGCATGCGTAAAGGATGTGTGTGATGGAAACAAGGCGGGTTGGCATTGTTCTGAATGGTGTGACGGGGCGGATGGGGACGAATCAGCACCTGGCGCGCAGCATTTCGGCGATTATCAAACAGGGCGGTATTCCGGTCGGACGCGATCTGACCATTATGCCGGACCCGATTCTGACCGGACGACGCGAACATGCCATCCGGGCGCTGGCCGAACAGTACGGACGCGAGACGATCGGGAAGCCGTATGCGTATACGACCGATGTCGAAGGCGCGCTGAACGGCAAGTATGGCGACTACGAGGTGTTCTTCGACGCGTCCGGTACGCTCCAGCGCGGTCATTTCGTCGAGATGGCCGTGAGGGCCGGCAAGGCCATCTACTGTGAGAAGCCCACGGCGACGACGGTGGCGGAAGCGGTGCGTATCGCGCGGTTGGTCGAAGCGGCGGGCCTCAAGAACGGTGTCGTGCAGGACAAGCTCTGGTTGCCGGGGTTCCGCAAGCTGAAGATGCTCCAGGAGCTTGGGTTCTTCGGACGCATCCTGTCGGTGCGCGGCGAGTTCGGGTACTGGGTATTCACGGGGATGGACTGCGATCAGCCGGCGCAGCGGCCGAGTTGGAACTACCGGGCCGAGGACGGCGGCGGGATCATGATCGACATGTTCTGTCACTGGCGGTACGTCATCGACAACGTGTTCGGACCGATCCGGAAGGTGGTGGCGCACGGAAGCATCGACCTGCCCGAACGGCGCGCGGAAGACGGGAGCGCCTATCGGGCCACGGCGGACGATTCGGCGTACGCCATCTTTCTGCTTGAGGATGGCACCGTGGTGCAGTTCAACAGTTCGTGGTGCACGCGCGTACGGCGTGACGACTTGCTGACCGTACAGGTAGATGGCGAGAAGGGCTCGGCTGTGGCCGGCTTGCGGGAAGTGGTTGTGCAGAGCGCGGCCGAGACACCGAAACCGGTGTGGAACCCGGACATCGCCCAGCCGATCGACTTCTACAAGGGATGGACGCCGGTTCCGAACAACATCGCGTATGACAACGCGTTCAAGATCCAGTGGGAGGAGTTCCTCAAACACGTGGTTCTCGACACGCCGTGGCGGTTTTCGCTCATGGAAGGCGCCAAGGGTGTGCAATTGGCCGAGTTGGGCCTGCAGTCCTGGCGTGAAGGCCGTTGGATGGATGTGCCGGCGCTGTGAGGGAAGAGGGAGAGGTGAAGACGCGGAGACGCGGGGAGGGGGAGACGCGGGGAGGGGGCGGGAGTGTGTGAGTGTGCGAGGGAAGAGGGGAGAGAGGTTGGTATGTCGAAGAAAGTGGCATTGGTGACGGGGGCGGGGCGTGGGATCGGGTTGGCGATCGCGAAGGCGCTGGGCGCGGAGCAGCACGATATCGTCGTTGTGGATATCCATGCGCCGGAGGCTGTCGCGGGGGCCATGGATGAACTGCGGGCGTTGGGTGCGGAGGTGCTGTATTGCCGCGCCGATGTGAGCGATGCCGGTGCGCGCAAGCGGATGCTCGACGACGTGCGCAGTCGCTTCGGGCGCCTGGATGTGCTCGTGAACAACGCCGGCGTGGCGCCGAAGGTGCGTGCGGACATTCTGGACGCGACCGAGGAAAGCTACGAGTGGGTGATGAAGATCAACCTGCAGGGCCCATATTTTCTGACGCAGGCTGTCGCGAACTGGATGATCGAACAGCGGAAGGCCGATGCTGGTTTCGCCGGGTGCATCGTCAATATCTCGTCGACATCGGCGGAGGTCGCTTCGATATCGCGCGGCGAGTACTGCATTTCCAAGGCCGGCGTCAGCATGGCCACGATGTTGTGGGCCGCGCGGTTGGGCGAGTTCGACATTCCGGTGTACGAGATCCGTCCCGGTGTGATCATGACGGACATGACCGCGGTGGTGAAAGGCAAGTACGACAAACTGATCGGCGAAGGTCTGTGCGTGCAGTCGCGATGGGGCTACCCCGAAGACATCGGCAAGGCCGTGGCCATGATGGCGCGCGGCGATTTGCCCTATTCGTCAGGTCAGGTGATCCGCGTGGATGGCGGGATGACGTTGAAGCGGCTGTAGGGGACGGGGAGGGGAAGACGCGGGGAGGGGAAGACGCGGAGAGGGGATGAGGGGGAGATGGGGGAAGGGGGAGAGAAGAAAGGGAGAGGGGAAGTATGGAGAAGCGCGTGATGAAGAGTGTTAGTGGCGATAGGGTGGCGGGCGAGGCGCCGGCGAGGCGGGTGCATACGCTGGTGGTGGGCAGTGGGGCCGCGGGACTGAATGCGGCGGTGCAGCTCCGTGCGAACGGCGTGGAGGATGTCGTGATCGTGACGGAGGGGTTGGACAAGGGGACGTCCATCAACACCGGCAGCGACAAACAGACGTACTACAAACTGTCCATGTGCGGGGCCGACACCGACGCCCCGGCCGTGATGGCTCAGACGTACTTCGCGGGCGGCAGCATGCACGGCGATCTGGCATTGACCGAGGCCAGCCTGTCGGCGCGCGCGTTCATCAACCTCGTCAACCTCGGTGTGCCGTTTCCGCGCGATCCGTACGGGCAGTTCATCGGGTACAAGACCGACCACGATCCCCGCCAGCGGGCGACATCGATCGGGCCGTACACCTCGCGCGAAATGTGCCGCGCGCTGATCCGACAGGTGACGCGTCTCGGCATTCCGGTCGTGGAAGGCTACACGGTCGTGCAGCTTCTGACGGTCGGTCAGGGCACCGACCGCCGCTGTTCCGGCGCCGTGGCGGTCGACGGCGAAGGGCGTCTGCAGGTGTTTGTGGCGGAGAATGTCGTGTTGGCCGTGGGGGGGCCCGGCGGGCTGTACAAGACCAGCGTTTATCCGAACGTGCACACCGGCGCGATCGGTCTGGGGATGATGGCCGGCGCGTGTTGCCAAGGGCTTCCCGAGTCGCAGTACGGCATGGCGTCGATCGGGTTCCGCTGGAACGTATCCGGCACGTACATGCAGGTGATCCCGCGGTTCATCAGCACGGGGCCTGACGGGGTGGGGGACGCGCGGGAGTTTCTGCGCGAGTACTTCCCGACCGTCGGCGACATGAATTCGCAGGTCTTCCTGAAGGGGTACCAATGGCCGTTCGACTCGCGCAAGGTCATTGGCGGTTCCTCGATCGTCGACATTCTCGTCTACATCGAGACGGTATTGCGGGGGCGTCGCGTGTTTCTCGACTTCCGCGCCAATCCCGAGGGGTTCACGCTGGAGACGCTCAGCGCCGAAGCGCACGAGTACCTGGCGAAGTCACAGGCGCTGCTCGAAACGCCGATCGCGCGTCTCCAGAAAATGAATCCGGGGGCGATCGAGTTGTACCGGGACCACGGTATCGACATCCGGAAGGCGCCGCTCGAGATCGCTGTGTGCGCTCAGCACAACAACGGCGGCCTGGCGGGGAATTTGTGGTGGGAATCCACGAACCTGCGCCACTTGTTCCCGGTGGGCGAGGTCAACGGCTCGCACGGCGTCTACCGACCGGGCGGGTCGGCGTTGAACTCCGGACAAGTGGGTGCGTTCCGCGCGGCGGAGTATATCGCGAACCGCTACACGGCCTGGACGGTCGATGTCGCGCAAGCCGAGCGTGTGGCGGCGGAGGCGGTTGTCTCGCTGCGCGCCTGGATGGGCAAGGCGCGCGCGTCGTCGAAGCCGTGGCAGGCGGAGCGGGACGAGTTACAGACGCGCATGTCGCGTGCCGGGGCGCACATCCGCAAGCCCGATGCGGTGCGTGCGGCCGTGGCCGAGGCGTGGGCGCAGGTCGAGCGGCTGGAGCGGGATGCCTGCGGCGGGCCGGGCGTGGCGGATGTCGTCGAATCCTTGCGCAACCGCCAGCTCTGCTTCGCGCACGCGGTCTACCTGGAGGCAGTCCAGTTCGCCCTCGACAGCGGCGTCGGCAGTCGCGGGTCCGCGATCGTCCTGGATCCGGGCGGGAAGCCGGTGCATGACAAACTGGGCGGGTGGGCCATCGCTCCGGAGAACGAGTCGTTCCGGGAGCACGTGCAGGAAACGGTTGCCGACGGTCCGCGCCGTGTGCGCAGCCAATGGGTTGGACGCCGGCCGCTGCCGGAATCCGACATGTGGTTCGAGACGGCCTGGGCGCGGTTCCGTTCGGGCGCCGTGTACGATGTCTAGCGGCACTTTCTTTTGTCACGGACTTGACACCGGGGGAGCGCCTTTCTAAGGTACGCGAACCTTTAGCTGCATCGTGAGCTGTTGCCGGGGGTATAGCTCAGTTGGTAGAGCGTCTGAATGGCATTCAGAAGGTCAGGGGTTCGACTCCCCTTACCTCCACCAACAGACCACGATGCATTCAGTCTCGGTACAGCGTGGCGCTACGTGCCCGCTGTCCCCGGACACGCTGAAGCGTGGACTACGAACGGGGAGGGGATCGGTAGACGAGAGCGGGCGACGAGTAGGGATTCCCAATCGTGGTCCGCTCTCGTCGCCTGTCTGCGTGCGGCACGCACAGGCAGGCCGTTCTCGTCCACCGTATTCCCCGTCATGCCGCGTCACTTGGGCATTGGATTCGAGTGTTGCTGCTGCGCATTCAAGCGTCACGAAAGCGACTATACAGGTAGTCGAGCATCAGCCACGGTCCAAGCACGGGAAGACTTACGGAGAGAAGCAAGAAAAGGAACCAGAGCACGGAGCCTTTTCGTCTGGCGAGTTCGATCGCCCCCAGCAGGAACGGCGCGAGAATCAGTACCGCAAGCGCCCGCACCACCCACGCTTCGGACGGCGCGCCCGCCCGGACCGTGGTGAGAGACCAGGCCGCGCCTGCAAGACCCACCAGTGCCGGCCAGTGCCGCAATATGGCAATCAGCATCGGAACGACGAACCGTCCGTCACCTTTCCGGTCGGATGGGTCCGTCTCCCCGTCGCATTCGGACGCGACACGAAAACGCGTGGGCGCCGCTTGCCCCCTGCCCGCGAACCACGCCCGGATCAACCCGCGCACGGGTCCCAGAAACCTTCTCATCTCCACGGCCGAGGCGAATCGCTCGGCCGGATTCTCGTCCAGCGCCTTCGTGATGAAAGCATCCCATTCCCGGCACAGACTCGAATCGATTTCCGACGGGCGGCGCAGACCCAGTTGCCGCCCCGTCAGCAGGCGGTAGGCCATCATGCCGACGGCGTACAGATCGCTGCGCATGTCCACCTCGTCGCCGCGCCGTTGTTCGGGACTCATGTAGTCGTAGGTCCCAAGCAAGGCCTTGCCCGTGGTCTCGAGCTCCGGCTGCATCGTCCGGTCTTCGCCAATGGATACCGACTGGGCGAAGCTCTGTTGCGCACGGCTCAACAGCCATTCCTCGCCAACCGCGCGCGCCAGACCGAAGTCCGTGATCTTCACCAGAAAACCACCGTCCGCTTCGCACACCATGACGTTCGAGGGCTTCAGATCGCGATGCACCACACCATGACCGTGCGCGTAGCTCAACCCGACCAACATCTGGTCGAGCAGCTCCGCGACATCCGCCTGGGGCAGCTTGTCTCCGAAGGCCGCAGCCAGGTCCGACAGCGTCATGGACTGTTTGCCCGGCACCGCTTCGATCAACTCCATGCGCAGCCAGTACTGGCCCTGTTCTTCGCCGAAGTCGTCGACGCGCACGATGTGCGGATGATCGAGTGTCGACATCACCTGCGCCTCCTGGCGGAAGCGCCGTACCGACGCGGGATCGGCAGCGAGTTCCTCGCTGAGAAGTTTCAGCGCATGGCGCGTTCCGGCTTCGACATGCATCACTTCATAGACTTCGCCCATTCCGCCTCGGCCAAGCGGACGGATGACACGGTAGCATCCGAACATCCCGCCGGTAGCAAGCGTGTAGCCGCCGGAAGGCCCCTCGGCGCCGCCGACCATGGTTTGCATCCCGCCAATACCGCTATCCATCACAACTCGTTTCTTCGCCTGGACGTCCATGCCCGGAACACCATCATGGCTCGGCGGGTTCCGCACCGCCGGCACGCCGCATGGTCGTGAGACCGATTCCATCCCGGTCGCCGGGCGTGCTGCCGCACCACGCCAACAGCAGCGTCCCATTCACGATCGCCACACCGCTGCCGCCGATGCCCGACGCCAGGGATTGCCGGCCGTCGACCTGTTGGTTCACGACAAACTCCGATCCGATCGGCTGTCCATGGCGGTCGAACAACCGGCCATGTATGTTGGAGTCCCGCGCATCGTGGTTCTCCCAGGCGATCAGCGTTTCGCCGCTCCTCGGGTCGACAGAGAGCTGGGGACTGCACTGCCGCCACGTTGTCGGCTCGTTGACACGCTGCTCATCGCCCGCCGGAACCCCGACGACGTCGAACCAGCGTACGTAGACACCCTCCCGATCGGTGGCGCCGAAGCCGTCCCAGGCCACGACGAAGCCGCCGGATGGCATGTACGCCACGCACGGACTGCCGCGGATGCCTTCGCCGGATGTGCTGACGTCGAACGTCGCGCCGTCGGCAAGCCCCGGCAACCGGAAGTGCCGCGCCCGGATGGGTCCGTTCTCCCGTTTCCGGTTGCCCCGACACCACGCGATCGTGATGCGTCCATCGGATCGTATGTCGTGACCCGTCAGCACGCCGGGATCCTCCACGGGGTGCCACGCCGGGCCGCACGATCGACCGACGGCATCGAAACACCGCGCGACGGGCGGGTTCGTTTCGGAACAACCGACCACCACGATAGCGCCGTCCGTCGATGCGCGGACAACCGGACCGCACACATGCGGAAAGATGTCCAGGGCGCCGCCAATGGGACTCCCGTACCGGTCAAGCAATTGCCCGTGCGCCGCCGCGAGCCGGCCGCCCCAGACGGCCATGAAGCCGCGGCCGGGCAGCGCGGCCACGGACGGCGACGACTCCCATCCATCGGTCTGGTTCGCGTTCAACAGGAATTCCGAACCGACCGGGCGGCCATTGGGTTGGAAGATCGTTCCATAGCAGTCGGCCTTGCGCCCCTGCCACCCCTCCCAGGCGACCAACACGTGCAGCCGTTCCAGGGCGAGCAGCGAGGGCGCCTGCTGCTTGCCGCGCGTCGTCGTATTGACCCGCATCTCGCTGACCCGGTACCGACGGTCCGCCAGACAGATCACGCCGGCATCGACGGTCACGACCACCGGCCGCGCAACGGGCGGCGTCGGCGGCGCCGGAGCGGCCTGCACAAGCGGCGCAGGCGTTACGGACGGCGGCTGGAGCACCGGGTCCGACGTCTCGGCCCGCGCATGGACCACCGGTTCCGGTGTCTCGGCCGGTCGCGCCTCCGCGACGCGTGCCGACCGGACGCGCGGCTTCCTTTCCGCGTTCCGCTCCGGTTGGGCCACGTCGCGTCCGCCGACGCGCTTCGGCGCCTCGTCCGGCGATGCGGGCGGCGTCACGGGTGCGGGCGGCGTCACGGGTGCGGGTGCGGCGCGCGTCACGGATGCCGGCGGCGCGGGTGGCTCGACTGCCGACGGCGCCGCGGGCCGCTCAGCCCGCGTGTTCCAGATGCCGCGGCCAAGCGCGAACAGCAGCAGGATGCCGATCCCGATGACAATGGGCATCCGCCCCCACAATAGCCACGCGAGACGCTGGGAGATGGGCGGGCCTTCGTCCGCCCAGTCGATCGGAGGGCACGGCGCCGCGGCGGCAACCCGCGTTCCAGAACCCTCCCAGGCCCGGAGCAGCCCGCGCAATGGCCCAAGCGCGTTCCGCATGGCATCGGCCGTGGCATACCGATCCGCCGGTTTCTCCTCCATGGCTTTGGAGACGAAGCCATCCCAGTCACGGTTCAATGTCGGATCCAATTCCGACGGCCGTCGCAGACTCAACTGCCGCCCGGTCAGCAGACGGTAGGCGATCAGGCCGACGGCGTAGACGTCGCTGCGTGCATCCGCCTCCTGGCCGCGCCGTTGCTCGGGGCTCATGTACTCGTAGGTTCCCAACAGCCCGTGGTGTGCGGCATCCGCTTCCGGAACTTCGGTCGCGGCATCGCCCATGGACATCGACTGCGCGAAACTCCGTTGAGCCCGGTTCAACAGCCAGTCTTCACCCACCGCGCGCGCCAATCCGAAGTCGGTGATCTTGGCCAGAAGACGGCCTTCGGTCTCGTACACCATGATGTTCGAGGGTTTCAGATCGCGATGCACCACACCGCGCCCATGGGCGTAACCGAGGCCGTCCAGCACCTGGTCAAGCACCTCGACCAGATCCGCCTGCGGCAGCTTGCCCCCGAAGACCGCGGCCAGCTCGGACAACGTCATGGACTGCTTGCCCGCCGCCACTTCGATCAGTTCCATGCGCAGCCAGTAGCGGCCGTGGTCCTCGCCGAAGTCGTCGACGCGTACGATGTGCGGGTGGTCGAGTGTCGACATCACCTGCGCTTCCCGGCGGAAGCGCCGTACCGACGCGGGATCGGCAGCGAGTTCCTCGCTGAGCAGCTTCAGCGCATGGCGCGTACCGGCTTCGGCATGGAGCACCTCATAGACCTCACCCATTCCGCCTCGGCCAAGCGGACGGATGACACGGTAGCACCCGAACATCCCACCGGAAGCAAGCGTGTAGCCGCCGGAAGGCCCCTCGGACCCGCCGGCCATGGTTCGCATCCCGCCAATACCGCTGTCCATCGTCGTTCCGTTCCACCTCAAAACCAACAGCAACTGTACGGGGACAATCGACGGCAGGCAACCCCGTATTGCACGCGGCGCATTCTTGCGCTTGAAAGCGCCGCGGGTAGGGCATAGGATCGTGCCCACTTTACGGTGACGGATGGAGGCGACGGACATGCATGTAAAGGCGCTTTGTTTCGCGGCGGCGGCGTTTCTGTCAATTTCGGCGTCGGCACAGGATGCCGGGCGCGCGCTCGATCTCGCCGCCGAACAGGCGGGCGCGAAGCTCTGTATCGAGCTCGCCGCCGCGAGCGTTCCCGATATGCGGATCGCCTTCCTGCCGCTCTTCCGGGACGGAGAGAACGGGCAACCCCGAATCGAACCGGTTATCCGGGCCGAACTCGGGCGGCGCAAGATGCGCTTCAGTCTCTACACGCGCGATGAGGCGGTCTGGGACAAACTGATCGGCGAAATCGATTTCGGCGCGCGCCGCGCGGACATCATGGATGCCGCCACCATCCAGAAATTCGGCGCCATCCCCGGTGTGGAAGCCCTGCTCTACGGCGAGGTCCGGGAGGCCTCCGCCACGCCTGACGGCACCGGCACGACGCGTCTCTCCGTGTACCTGTCCGACGTCGAGACTGGAAAACTCCTGTGGTCCTGCAATCTCATGGGCCAGCACCTGCCGCCCCCGCGCGTCGAACCGCCCGTGGCCGACCGCCTGACCGACCAACTGTTGGCAAACCTCCCTTGGATCCTTGCCGGTATCGCCGGGCTGGGCGCACTGGCCATGTTCCTTCGGGCAGTGACGCGGCCGCGGTAACGCAGCGTGACGAGAGGAGACGCGAAGCATGAACGAGACGATCCGAAACGTACTGCGAACGGCGGCGGGGCTTGCCGCGCTGCTGACCGCCGGATGCGCCGGCACGCCGGGAGCACCAGTCACGCCGGAGACGTCCCGCCCGACGCCCGTGACCGTACGGCATCTCGATACGCGAACGGTCGCCGCCGCCGACCTGCCCGTGCCACGCACGCTCCACTTCCGGGACCGCAGCGGCGCGCCGTCCGAGACGACGGCCGCCATGGCCCGCAAGACCGCCGGCATCGTCGCCCAACGCGGTTTCACGGTCGCAGCCGACGCGCCCAACGTCCTTGTGGAGATTCGGACGACGGCCACGCCGGCCGACAAGATGGGCACCTCCCGCGTCTACGGCGGCGCCGCCGACGTGGATGTATTTTTCCGCGGGGACGCGGGAAGCGGGGGCGCCCGACTGCTGGGCAGCGAGCGTTTCGAATGCCGCGGCGACCGGAAGTTCGATGACACCGAAGCCGTGAACTCGCTCACCGACCACCTCGCGCAGCGCGTGGCAAACTGGCTTGCACCTCTGGTCGCCGCGGAAGGTATGGGCATGACCGACACACGCTTCCGCGCGGAGCAGGCCTTTCGCGAACTGGATGCCGAGATCGAACGGATGGGCGGAAACTGAACCGTCACGTGTGATATGGGTCTTTTCTCCGACAAATGTCAGTCGTGCGGAACGCCGGTGAAGAAGCGGGCAAGCCGCTGCAGCCAGTGCGGCAGCCCCGCGCCCGGCGCCTGGCGCAAGTGTCCGACCTGCCGGTCCTGGGTCGGCGTGGAATCGCCATTCTGCTGGAGCTGCGGCGGCGCCCTGCATCCGGAAGCCCAGAACCACCTCGCGGCCGGACGCTGGCGTCGCGATGCCGATGTTTTCGCCGTGCGCATCGAGACCGATGGAATCGAGCGTGAACTGAAGCATGGCCTGACGCTCGATGTGGCGGAAACCGCGCTGGTGCTCAAGAACGGGCTCTGCACCGCCATTCTGGGAGCCGGACGCCATGCGGCCGGAGATGTGGCGGAAAGCACCATTGTGCTTCTGGACGGAAGCGAGCTGGCGACGCCGCTCGCGTTCGAGGCGGTTCAGAGTTCGGACGGCCTGCACATCAACCTCGATACGGAAATCGTCTTCCAGGTCAACCGCCGGCGGCTGGCCGGGTTTGTCGCACGCCTGCTCGGCGCATCGCGCCGCATCACCTATGCGGCGCTATCGGCGCAACTTGCCGATGCCCTCCTCGGCTGCGTCCGTAAGCAGTGTCGCCGGTTTGACATCCTTGCTCTCTGCCACGATCACCAGGCGCTCACGCGACTGGAAGAGGACCTGCGCGCCGATTTTGCCGCCGCGCTGGAGCCGTTGGGCATGGAACTGGTCCAACTCGGCACGACCGCGGTTTCAGGCGATGACGCGGACCGCATCCGTTCGCATGCCGCCGATGCCGCGGCGGCGATCGCCGAAAAGGAGGCGCAGGGACGGGTCGATGCGCTGGAGCGCAAGTTGGAGGCCTTGGGGCTCGATGAGCAACTGGGCGTGGCCGACAAGAAGCGCCGGCTTCAGACCGTCGAACGCGACCTTGAAATCGCCAAACTGGAGCATGCCCGCCGTGTCGCCGAACAGAACGCCGCCATCGCCATGATTCGGCGCGCGGCGATAGGCGAGGCGTCGGGTTGCGACTCGGCGTGCTGCCTGGCCGTATGCGAGGATGGGGCGCCCGTGGAGACGGGATCGCGCATCACCCTGGAAACGGATGGACTGCTGATTCACATTCTCCCGTGCCATGAACTGCTGATCGGGTGCCGCCGAACGTGCGACATCATCGCCCGACTCTTCGACCCGAACGGCAACGTGGACGCCGCGCAGACCAAGCGGATTAGCCGGCACCACGCGCGTTTGGCGATCAGACGGGGTCGGGTGTATGTCGCCGACGGAGCGATGCCACCGGATTCCGGGGAAATGCGGGCCAGCGCCATGGGTACGTTTCTCGATGGCGAACGGGTCACGTTCGGCGACGAACAACCGCTCCCGTTCGGACGGGAGTTCGTCGTATCGCTGGCATCGGCGGGCGCCAATGGACGCTCGGTGTTTGCGCTCCGCGGCGAGGTCCGCCGCTGCGACGAACTGAGGCATGAAGGCGTCGCGCCGGAACTCCACATGGACGCCGGCGCCATGAGCTGCATGGTGCTCCAACGCTGCGACCCCGTGCCCGAAGTATTCGTCGTCGTGTGGAAGTACCTGCCGCTCTGGATGGTCGATGAAAGCCTGCGGGGCTTCTGCATCTGCCGGAACAAAGACGGGCTGGCGCTGGGCGATAAAGAAACCTGTCGCCGACTCGCCCCCGGTCTCGCGTGGACGCGCGGCGACACATCGCTCGTTTCGCGCGAATGGGAGCAATGGGGTGGTCTGCGCGAACGTCCGGCCTGCTGAAGCGTGGACCACGAACGCGGGAGGGGATCGGTGGACGAGAGAGGCGAGTGGTTGTTGGGGATCGACCTGGGCACGACGGAGATCAAGGCCGGCGTGCAGCTCATCGTCGCCCATGTCGTCCGCGCCTACTGCACGGAGGACATCGGCGACGCCTTCGACGTCTTGCGGCGCACGCGGCGGACGTGTTTCGACATTTCGGCCAATACCCACGAGACGACAAAATCTCGTTGAACTCGATACGGCAGTCATTGGCGCGACCGAACCCGATGGCCATGCGCGGCGCGTTATGAATCCGGTTATGCGCCACCCGCAGGCCCACCGACTCGGGCTCGATGTTCACGGCCGGCTGATATGTCCAGGCCGACCTGCCGAAGCCCCGGATCACGCAGTCGACGACGCTATTGCCGCCCGGCGCGAGCGACCGTCGGTCGCCGCCCGAGAGGGCGACCCCGCCGCCGCCGGGGTTGGCGATCGTGCACCGTTGCAGGCCGCTGCCGGTTCCCCCGAGCCGGCACGCCCAGGTGCCGCGTTCAGCAGCGAGCAATCCGTCAGCCTGTTGCTCGCGCCGCCGGTTACGACCACCAGTTCGGCGCGCCCCGTGACGAACGTGAGGTTGCGTACGACAATGTTCGAGGCGTCGCTCATGCGCCACAAGGGGGTCGCGAGGGTGGATACGCGGATATCGGCGTCCTCCATGCGGGCAGGGGGCCAGAAGTACAGAATGCCGGTGGCGCGGTTCAGATACCACTCGCCGGGGCGGGTGATCTCTTCGACCAGGTTCTCGGCGTAGTACGGTTGCCCCGGGTCGAGCCCGAATTCCGGGGGTTGCGCGAGCGTGACGGTGCGGTTGGTGGTATCGATCGCGACCGCGCGGATATGCTGATCGCACCAGAGATGCTTCCAGAAACCGTGGAGCCACGGTTCTTCGACCGCGGCCCAGCGTCGGGGTCGGTCGCCGCTGTAGGCGAACGCCGACGCGGACACGGCGCGCGTCACGGTGGCGAAGCCATGGTCGATGCTCGCCGGATCGCGGAAGACGATGGCGCCTCGCGAGCCGCATTGCGCGGCATGGTCCATCGGGCCGAGTCGCGGATCGTAGCGGTGCCACCAGGGGTTCGTGTTGGCGGGGTAGCCGTTGGTCTGCGTGGTCAGAAACTACGCCGTGTGAGTCCGTCCGTCATGGTTCCAGGTGTTGCGATAGAGGTGGTACTGGCGGCCGTCCACGAGACCGTCGCGTCGATAGGCGTTGACGCCGTCGGATGTGCCGATGGCGGCGTAGCGCCCGGTTACGTCCGGAACGGGGGTGCCGAAAACGTTGACGTGCGCGTTGGTTGCGGTTTGGCGGGGCATGTCTTCATCCGGGTCGGGCCAGCGTGCCAGCGGCATCGGCTCGCCATTGACGACCAGTTCCATGGCGGCGGTTGGCGCGCGGTAGGATCCGCGCACCGCGAGCGTGCCGTAGTCCGAGAGTCCGCGCGCGGCGAGGTCCGCCTGCACGATATGGCTGCCGGCGGTGTCGTCCAGTCGCGCCCGGATTGCGGAAGCGGTTGGCACGGGAACGAACCAGGATGGATCGAGGCGCGCCCCGCCGACCAGACGTGCGCGTGTGCCGTCGCGTCCGCGGTACTGGACGGGGGCGTCCGGCGTGCCGGAGTCCTCAGCCGCGAGATCGAAGGTATTGGTGCGTTCGTACACGCCGCCGTCGAACCACACGGTAACGCCGCCGGGGGGCAATCCGGCCGCGCGTTTCAAATCGCGAATCGCCGTCCTGGCGCGCTCGGGTGTGGCAAAGGGAGACGCGGCCGTACCGGACTGCGCATCAGAACCGTGCGGGCTGACGTGGAAGTCGGCCCGTCCCAGACCGGCCGCGCATACGAGGCACGCGGCCATGGCCAGTAAACGCGGATGGTTCATGCGAGCTGGACGGTGTCACGTGCGGGTATCGAAGTCAATGCGACCGTGCCGTCACCTGTACGCGCCTACTTCTCCACGTTCTCATCCAGCATGGCGTCGGTGTGCATCACATGTCCGCGTGGTACGGACCAGCTTCCGTCCGCGTGACGGTCCTTCTCGATATGGAGCGTGTGAAGGGCCGTGCCGGCCGTACCCTTGGCGGCCACTTCGACGACGACAAACCGCGTGACGCGGTGGCGGATGGCGGTGCGTGTCGTGTCGGTATACTCGTAACCGGACTCCTCTTTCCACTCCGGCCAGACGATGCTGACACGGAGGGCCTTGGCGTTGGGCATGCTTTGCTCCGTGATCTGCCTGGCCAGCGTCACGAGCGCGGTTTTGTCGGCGCCGGTGTAGGCGTCGGGTCGCATGCGCGTGTCGGCGATGCGTTGCCGGCGATATTCGGCATCCACCTTCTCGATCGCTTCGATCTCGGCGCGCAGCGCCGCGGCGTCCGGGCTGTTCGGCGGCAGAAACACATCCATGCGGGCGAGTCGACCGCGCAGGTCCGGGAGGATATCCTTCTGCAGCGGAAGGACTGTCTCACCCCTGGCGCGTTTCGCCTTCTGTTCCTCCTGGGACTTCCGGGCGTCGGCGATGCCGTCCGCAACCGCCCGCAAGCCGTGTTTGCCATACTCGATCATGGAGTCACGGAAGGCCGACAGACTTTCCGCGAGCGCCGTATCGATTCCGGTCAGTTCGACAGTCGGGTTCTTCAGGCCGCTGGCCTTGTATTTCTGGTGGTCCGTCGATGCAGCGGCATAGATGTCGATACGCTTGTGCATCTCCGCTTCCTCCATCGTGGCGCTCGGGATCAGATACTTCTCGGGACGGTGGCCGGGCGCATGGGCGGGTGTAACATAGGGGTTGAGGAGTTCGATCCATGGCGCCGACGCGAGGTTCGCGGCATCGGCGGATGCGGTTCGCGCCGTTGCCTCGTTCGCCTGGCGGACCGAGAAGGCGGCGATGTCCTTCTCGACGGCGGCGATGCGTTCACGGCGCGCCGTCAGTTCGGGGTGGTCCATGCCCATCTTGGCGCCATGACGGGACTCGACGACGCCGAGCGCGCTTCTGGCCTCCTGAAGGGCGGTCTGTGCGCCCTGCTCACGATAGTCCAAGCTGTAGGAAGCGCCCTTTTCGCCAATCAGTTCGGTCGCCTTGTCCAGTCGCTGGTCCACCTGGCGCAGATACGTTACGGCGCCGGACGGGATTCCCGCGCCGGCCGGAGTTGTTGGAGCGGGGGGCGTGACCGTGACCGGTTTGGACTCCGAGTCGGGAGTGGCTGACGCCCCCGGCTTGGGCAACCGGTTCTCGGCCTGCTTCACGCGGTTGCGCAGCGACTTTGCCTGGGCGTGGTCGGGGCTGACCGAAAGAATCTGCCCGATCAACGCGTCCGCCTTCGCCAGTCCGGCTCGTGCATCCTCGGGCTTGCCCGCGAACAAGGCCTTCTCGGCGTCGCGAAACGTCTGATTGGCCTCCTTCAGCAACGCAATCGGATCCTGCGCGAAGCCCGAACCCGCGAGCGCCAGGCATGCACACAACGCGATCGCCGGAACCGAGGGACGACGCTGACGAGACGAGCTGACGTGGAACATGACGACCTCCTCCCATTCGCTCAAGACTGATGCGACATAACCGTGCGCATTATGGGCATACCGGGAACGGAGTCAAGAGTGCGGCCATCGCTTCGGACGCACGATCGTCGGTCTGCCCAACATAGAATCGTCCCGTGGATAGCGATCCCCGGATGTAGACGAGATGCCTCGCGTGACTCCGATGAAAACCCATGCAAAAACAACGGCCCGCGGTTTTCACCGCGGGCCGTCATCGAATGGTCGGGGCGCCGAGATTCGAACTCGGGACCTTTTGAACCCCATTCAAACGCGCTACCAGACTGCGCTACGCCCCGTAAACAAATCGACTTCCAGTCGGGGCGCGCTACCAGACTACGCCACGCCCCTGGCACACGAAACCCGAGTCGCGGGATTCGGATTTCGGGCACGGTAGCAGGGGCCGAGGGGAGAGGTCAAGGACAGGTTTCGGCAAACTTGCTTTGATTTCGGGGGCGTATCGCGATAGCGTTGCGCGACGATAACGGACGAAAAGAGATTGGGTGATGACGATGTATAAGCCGGTTTCCAGCAAAGTGGATTTTTCGGAGGTCGAACGACGCGTACTCGCACTGTGGGAGTCACAGGGGACGTTTGAGAAATCGCTGAGCGAACGCAAGGATGCGCCCGCGTACGTGTTCTACGACGGACCGCCGTTCGCCACAGGTCTGCCGCATTACGGGCACTTGCTGGCCGGCACGATCAAGGACATCGTCCCACGCTACCATACGATGCGTAACCACTACGTGGCGCGCCGTTTCGGTTGGGACTGCCACGGCCTGCCGATCGAATACGAAGTCGAGCAAGCTCTCAAGATCAGCGGCAAGAGCGCGATCGAAGCGCTTGGCGTCGGCACGTTCAACGAGAAGTGCCGCGGCATCGTGTTGCGCTACACCCGCGAGTGGCGGGACGTCGTGACCCGCATGGGGCGGTGGGTGGATTTCGACAACGACTACAAGACCATGGACGCCGCCTATATGGAGTCCATCTGGTGGGTCTTCAAGACCTTGTGGGACAAGGGCCTGATCTACGAAGGACAGAAGGTTCTGCCGTACTGCCCGCGCTGTTCGACGCCGCTATCGAACTTCGAGACCAATCAGGGCTATGCCGATGTCACCGACCCGGCCATCACGATCCGGTTCAAGCTGCTGGACGAACCGAACGCCTACGTTCTCGCGTGGACGACAACCCCTTGGACGCTTCCGTCGAACATGGCTTTGGCCGTAGGCCCGGCCATCACGTATGCGCGCGTCGAGGACAAAGGCGCCGTGTACTACCTGGCCCTCCCGCGCCTGGGCGCCTACTACAAGGATGCATCCAACTATGATGCGATGACCGAGGTCCCGTCCGAACGTCTCGTGGGGCGACACTATGAGCCGTTGTTCCCGTATTTTGCCGACCAAGCCGCGGCGGGCGCGTTCCGGGTCGTGGCGGCCGATTTCGTATCGACGGAAGACGGAACCGGTGTGGTGCACATGGCGCCGGGTTTCGGCGAGGACGATGCGCGTGTTTGTCGCGCGGCGGGGATTCCCGCCACCTGTCCGATCGATGCCGAGGCGCGTTTCACGGCCGAGGTTACCGATTACGCGGGCCGGTTCGTGAAGGACACCGATGCCGACATCATGAAGCGGCTGAAACAGGAAGGTAAGCTGATCCACCGCGGCACGATCACGCACAGCTATCCGCATTGCTGGCGCTGCGATGCGGCGTTGATCTACCGCGGCATTTCGACATGGTTTGTCAAGGTGGAGGAACTCCGCGACCGGATTCTGCGTGCCAACGCGCAGATTCACTGGGTGCCGGAGCACCTGCGCGATGGGCGTTTCGGCAAATGGCTGGAAGGCGCGCGCGACTGGGCCATCTCGCGGAACCGCTACTGGGGTACGCCGTTGCCGATCTGGCGCAACGCGGATGGAACGGAAACCGTCTGCATCGGTTCGATCGAGGAACTCGAACGCCGATCGGGTCGTAAAGTCACGGATCTGCACAAGCACCATGTTGACGCCCTCGAATTGCCGTCGGAGCAGGGTGGGGGGGTGTTGCGACGCATTCCGGAGGTGTTGGACTGCTGGTTCGAGAGTGGCGCCATGCCCTACGCCCAGGCCCATTACCCCTTCGAGAACAAGGAACAGTTCGAAGCCAATTTCCCGGCCGACTTCATCGCCGAGGGTCTCGACCAGACGCGCGGATGGTTCTACACGCTGATGGTGCTGTCCGTAGCCCTGTTCGATCGACCGGCGTTCAAGCATGTCGTCGTCAACGGGTTGGTGCTGGCGGAGGACGGGAAGAAGATGAGCAAGCGGCTCAAGAACTACCCCGACCCGTCGTACGTGATCGACACGTACGGCGCCGATGCCCTGCGCCTCTACCTGGTCTATTCGCCGGTCGTGCGGGCCGAAGATCTGCGCTTCTCCGAAAAGGGTGTGCAGCACATCCTGCGGCACCTGCTGATCCCGCTGTGGAATGCCTACAGTTTCTTCGTGACCTACGCCAACGTGGATGGATGGGGCACGGAACGAATGACCGGCGTGGTCAGCGACAACCTGCTGGACCGCTGGATCCGCAGCTCGCTCGAAAGCCTGGCCGACGAAGTGACGCAGGCCATGGACCAGTATGACCTCCAGCGGGCCGTGCGCCCGTTCGTCCGCTTCATGGAGGATCTGACGAACTGGTATATCCGGCGCAGCCGGCGGCGCTTCTGGAAGTCGCAGAACGATGACGACAAACGGCAGGCGTATGCGACGCTCAACTACGTGCTCCTGCAGTTCTCGAAGATCGCCGCTCCGTTCGTCCCGTTCATCGCGGAGAGCATCTACCAGAACCTGCGCACGGACGATATGCCCGTGTCGGTTCACTTGTGCGACTTCCCGACGGCGGACGGCGCGCGGCGGGACACGGCGCTCGAAGCGGACATGGAAGTCGTCATGACGATCGTCCGCATGGGGCGGTTGCTGCGGACCGACAACGACCTGAAAGTGCGTCAGCCGCTCAGCACGCTGCACGTGGTCTCGCGTGACGCGGCGCTGCTCGGCCGCCTGCACGCGTACGAGGACATCGTCCGCGATGAGCTAAATGTGAAGGAGATCGTTTTCGACGACAACGAGAGCGAACTTGCGGATCTGAAAGCCAAGGCGGATTTCCGCCGTTTGGGCCCGAAGTTCGGTCCGAAGATGAAGGTCGTGGCGCAGGCCATTGCCGCCATTTCACACGACCATCTGGTGGCGCTGGCGGGCGGCCGGGCGGTGACGATCGATGCCGGCGGCGATGCGGTTGTCGTCGGCGTCGACGATGTCGTGATCGAGCGCACGCCGCGCGCCGGCCTGGTTGTGGCGTCCGAGGGGAGCGTCATCGTCGCACTGGAGACGCACGTGAGCGCCGCGCTGCTGGCTGAGGGGTTGGCACGCGAGTTCGTCAGCCGGGTTCAGAACATGCGCAAGACGGCGGACCTTGAGGTTACGCAGCGGATCGGTGTGCGCTTTGCCGGTGGTTCGGCCGTGGCCGACGCCGTGGCGGCGCACGACGAGTATGTCCGTGGCGAGACGCTCGCGGCGCATTGCCGTCGCGATGACGCTTGCGAGGGCGATGCGGTCGACCTGAATGGGCACGACTGCCGGATCGCGATCGACGTTCTGTAACGCCCCGTAAGGACAGGTCGCCGGCGGTGTGTCGTTAGCGCAAGCACGCTTGGCGATGCCAGAGAACTTAGAAACGGCGCCAATATCGGGATGTTTGCTGACACGGCAGCAACGTCGCATAATATATCTTATGTCTAGTCACGCTATGAAAACGCCTCAACATCTGGGGGGTGTACGAGGTGGGAACGCGTTTTTGCCACTACGATAACCCGCGCAACGGGCTAGCGTGCCAAACCCCAGCGGGATGACACCGGCCAGTAGACCAATGCCGCCGGACCGGTCAGATTGACCGCCGGCACTTTGCCCCAGTAGCGGCTGTCCCGACTGTTCGAGGTGTTGTCGCCAAGCGCGAAGTAGTCGCTCGCGCCGAGTTGGTAAACGTCCGTCGGTTGGTGCAGGTGTCCGCCTTCCATGGCGTGGATGAGACGATACCCGGCGTAGCCGGGTTGCCGCGCCGCGATACGGGCGATCGGCTCCGGCGATTCGATGCGCCGTCCATCCGCGCACACGTACGGCGGCGCGATCGAAATGCCCTCGTTGGGCAGCCCGACCATGCGCTTGATGTAGTGCGTGCCGGCCGGCAGGCTCGGAATGTCGGCCGTGCTGAAGACCATGATCTCGCCGCGGCGCGGTTTCCGAAAGTTCCAGATCACCTTGTTTACGAACAGGTGATCGCCGCGCGTGACATAACCCGCCCACAGCAGGTCGCCTTTGGTCACGCGGCTACCGGGTGCGAACCGCAGCTCCCCGCGCATGTCCGCATCCTTCGGCATGCGGTGCCGCACGGTGCCGATGAAAAAATACCGCACCGACGGATCCGTGCCGCTGTCCTCCGCGCCGGTGCAGTGGCCCGACACCTTGGCGCGGCGCTCCGAATACCACGTACCCGTGACCGCCAGTTTCGCGAGCTTGAGCGGGAACCGATCCATGACCGTCGGCGCCTGATGCGTCACCGAGTGGATGCCGTACAGGGTCGGCTGCATGGACCCGGTTGGTATCTTGAACGGCTGGATAAAATACGCCCTGAAGGCCATCGCGACGGAAATGGCTACCACGAGAATTTCGACGTTCTCCCGCAGCGATGACCGCCATCGCGCCGGCTGAAGTTCCACGACGACACCATCGAGTGCAGCGCAGGCCGAAGCCAGCCCGTCCGGGTCCGCGCGCCGGCACCCCAGCGCGACCTCCACGCCGCGCTCCGCCGCGTCAAGCCGGCGTCGTTCCTCCGGGGTCATGAGATCGTCACGCATGTTCCGGAGGTGCCGCGCATGGCGCACCATCTCACGGGCGATTTTGGCCTGACGACGTGTACCACCGCTCCCGAAAAACATGTTGCCTCCCCTACCCTTTCTCAGGTCGTCTTGAGCACGGAGATGAACGCCTTCTGCGGGACGTTCACGCTGCCGAACTGCTTCATCCGCTTCTTGCCGGCCTTCTGCTTTTCGAGCACCTTCTTCTTCCGCGTGATATCGCCGCCGTACAATTTCGCGGTGACGTCCTTGCGGAAGGCGCGAATCGTCTCGCGCGCGATAACCGTACGTCCGATGGCCGCCTGAACGGGCACCGCGAACATGTGAGGCGGAATGGCGTCCTTGAGCGACTTGCAGATCTGCCGTCCGCGGGCAACCGCCTTGTCCCTGTGCACCATCGTCGAAAAGGCGTCGACCGGCTCGCCGTTCAACAGGATCTCAAGCTTGACGATCTGACTGACCTGGTAGCCGGCGTACTCGTAATCCATCGAGGCGTATCCCCGACTGATGCTCTTGAGCGTGTCGTGGAAGTCGATCAGGATCTCCGCCAGCGGCAAGGTGCACGTCAGCATCACGCGGGTGGCATCGATGGACTCGGTCTTGGTCACTTCGCCGCGCCGGTCCATGATCAACCGCATCATGTCGCCAATGTGTTCGCCCAGGCAGATGATGAAAGCGTTGATCATCGGCTCCTCGATCGACGCGATGCGCGTCGGGTCGGGCATGTGCACGGGGTTGTCGAACTCCAGCGTGTCGCCATCGCGCAGTTCGACGCGATAGACCACGCCGGGATGCGTGCTGATGATGTCGAGATCGAACTCGCGCCGCAGACGTTCCATGATCACTTCCATGTGGAGCAGGCCGAGGAACCCGCACCGAAAGCCGAACCCGAGCGCCGTGGAGTTCTCGGCGTGATACGTGAATGCCGAATCGTTGAGCGCGAGCTTGTCCAGGGCCGCCTTGAACTTCTCGTAGTCGGAGGTATCCACCGGGTAAAGTCCGCTGAACACCATCGGTTTGATCTCCTTGAACCCGGGAAGCTGCTCCTGCGCGGGGTTGCGTGTCGAGGTGACCGTATCCCCCACCCGGATTTCCTTGGGATCTTTGATGGTGCCGACGATGTAGCCCACGTGGCCGGCACCGAGGCACGCGACGGGCTGCGGCTTGGGCCCGAAGATTCCGACTTCCTTGATCTGCGTGACCGCGGACGTCCCCATAAAGCGCACCGAGTCGCCGGCTTTGACCTGACCGTCGACGACGCGCACATAGGCGACGACGCCGCGGTACTCATCGTACACGGAGTCGAAGACAAGCGCGCGCAGCGGCACGGCGCCATCGCGGGTCATCGGTGGCGGAATCCGGCGAATGACGGCTTCGAGTACCTCTTCGACGCCCTGACCGGTCTTGGCGCTGATGTGCAGATGGTCCTCCATGCTGACGGCCAGGATGTCCTCCACCTGTTGCGTGACTTTTCCGATGTCGGCGCTCGGCAAGTCCACCTTGTTCAGCACGGGGATGATTTCGAGGTTACGTTCCAGGGCCAGAAACGTGTTGGCCACCGTCTGGGCCTCGACGCCCTGGGCGGCGTCGACCACGAGAATGGCACCCTCGCAGGCGGCCATGCTGCGCGAGACTTCGTACGTGAAATCGACATGTCCCGGCGTATCGATGAGGTTGAATTCGTACGTCGTCCCGTCCTTGGCGGGATAATGCATCGTCACCGGATGCGACTTGATGGTAATGCCCCGTTCGCGTTCCAGGTCCATCGCGTCCAGCACCTGGTCGCGAAAATCGCGATCGTTGATCGTATGCGTGACCTGCAGCATACGGTCGGCCAGCGTGGACTTGCCGTGGTCGATGTGGGCGATGATGCAGAAATTGCGGATCGTGGTAAGTGAGGCCATACGCGGGATCAGGACTCCTGAAACATTACGGGCGGGCGGGCGCCGCGGATTCGCGCAAGCGGGCGATGGCCGTGGCCATGTCGCCGGCTCCGAACAGATGGGTCCCCGCCACAAACGCGTTCGCGCCTTCGCGTGCGCACTGGGCGGCCGTATCGAGATTGATCCCGCCGTCCACCATGACGGTCAGGTCGTTCTGTCCGGCTTGCGTGGCGTAGTCACGGATGGCACGGATGGTTGGCAGCACCTCCGGCATGAACGCCTGCCCGCCATAGCCCGGACGGACCGTCATGCAGAGCACTTCATCCACGCGACTCAGCACGGGGAAAACCATGCGTGCCGTGGTTCCCGGGTTGAGGGTGATGCCCGGCACGGCGCCGAGTTCGCGTATGCGTTGGAGGGCTTCGAGGACATCGCACGACGCCTCGATGTGGATCAGAACGGTGTCGGAACCGGCCTCGATGAAGGTCTTCAGATAGTGATCCGGTCGTGACAGCATCAAGTGGACGTTCAGGGGAATCGTCACGGCCCGGCGGGCCATTTCGACGACAGCCGGGCCCATGCTGATATTGGGAACGAAGTGCCCGTCCATGATATCCAGGTGCAGGGCGTCGGCGCCCGAATCCTGCGCGCGCCTGGCTTCATCGGCCAAATGCCCCATGTCGGCGGCGAGCAGTGAAGGTAGAATCAGAGTCTTCATGGGGCGGCAGTATGCCAGAAGCGCCAACGGCATGCAACCCCCTGCCTTCACTCCTCCGCCGACTGCGCGCGGCAGGTGGACGATCCATCGAGTCCGTAACTCACGCGCCAGAGGTAAAGACCCCGCGCGGGCGCGCTGGGCACGCGCGCGGTGCGTGTCCGCGAGGCCAGCACCGCCGCGGTCGCGGCGGGCGATTCGCTCCCCTCCCCCACGCGTATCAGCCATCCGGCAAGGCTCCGGACCATTTTGTAGAGGAAGCCTTCGCCGACCGCGACGATCGTGATGAGGCGGCCTCGCCGCATCACGCGGAGCGCGAACAATTCGCGCACGGTCGATTCCACCGTGCGGTTCGGATTGGCCGTGAACGCGGCGAAATCGTGCCGCCCTTCAAGAACCGCCGCGGCTTCGCGCATGGCCTTCACGTCGAGCTTGGCGCGGACGAGCGTTTCATAGAGCCGGCGGTCGGGAGGCATCTCGTCGCCACAGCGGATGAAGTAGCGATACTCCTTCCGTACGGTCGACTTCCGCGCATGGAACGCGGGCGTCGCGACGGCGACCCGTGTGACCCGGATGTCGTCCGGGAGCACGGCGTTGATCGCACGGCGTAGAGCGTGCGGGGAGAACCGCACCTCCCCGTCGAAGTGCGCCACCTGTCCGCGGGCGTGCACGCCCTGGTCGGTGCGCCCGCTCCCGTGCAGTTTCGGACGCGTGCCGGTGAGCTTTTCCAGCGCCGCCTCCACGGTATCCTGCACGGTCGGGGCATTCGGCTGAATCTGCCACCCTCCGTAAGCGGTGCCATCGTAGGCCAGCGTCAGTCGGTAGCGTCGCATGGCGTCATGCCCTCGCCTTTCGCATCCGCCGCATGGCCGGACACCTCCCGGTCGAGGTAAGCCTGCAGGATGACTTGCGCGGCCAGCTTGTCACGAACGTCCCGGCGGCGTTTGCGGCTCATGTCGGCGGCCAGGAGTACACGTTCGACCTCGCAACTCGAAAGGCGTTCGTCGTAGGTGAGGACCGGAATCCCCAGCCGGCAACGAAGGCCGTCGGCGAACGCCTGGGCCGCTTCGGCCATGGGACCGTGTGTACCGTTCATGTTCAGGGGCAACCCGACGACGATCGCGACGGCGCCGGTTGCCGTCACCTGCCCCACGACCGCCTCGGTCAAATCGCCGCACGTATGGCGGTCAAGCATGGTCAGCGGCAGCGCGATCGTCCCTGACGGGTCGCTGACTGCGATGCCGACGCGTCGTTCGCCGTAGTCGATGCCGAGCACCCTCATAGCAGCGCGTCACGCCCGCCTTCCGCGGCCAGCCGTTGGACCATTTGCTTCACCGCTTGCGCCTGGTCGCGGCGACAGACCAGCGTGGCGTGCTCGGCCTGGACCACCACCAGGTCCGACACGCCGATCAACGCGGTGAGCCGGCCCTCGGACACCACGATGTTGCCGGTGGCGTCCATGGTCCGGCAGTCACCGACGATGCAATTGCCGTCGGCATCGGGCGGAAAATGATCGGTCAGCGCGGGCCAGGAACCAACGTCGAACCAGGGAAACTCGCCGCGCGCCACGACGATGTTGTCCGAGGGCTCCATGACGGCGAAGTCGACCGAGATCTTCTCGATCCCGGCATAGGCTTCGGCCAGCGCCGCCGCGAACCCCGGTCCATCGACATGCGCATCGAGTCGATCGCACAGGGCCAGCAGTCGCGGCTGGAAACGGCGCAGCGCGCGCATAAAGGTCGGCACCGACCAGACGAACATGCCCGAGTTCCAGAAATGGCGCCCTGACGCGATGTACGCGGCCGCACGTTCGGCATCCGGCTTCTCCACAAATCGCCGGGCCGCGAAAAACTCGATGCCGTCGCGCGTCTCCTGGGTCGAGCCGCATTCGATATAGCCGAACCCGGTGCTCGGAAACGTGGGTGCGATGCCCATCGTCACGATGGCATCGCTCGATTCGGCGATGGCGATGGCGCCGCGCAGCGTGCGCTGGAACAGGGGTGTATCGTGGATCACATGGTCGGCCGTCAGCACGCAGACGATGCCGTCGGGACACCGCCGCTGCACGATGGTCGTACCGAGCGCGCAGGCGGCGGCGGTATCGCGCCCCACCGGCTCGCCGATGACATTCGCCGCGGGCAGCTCCGGCGCCGCTTCGCGGAGCGGCCCGACGAGCGCCTCGCTCGTAACGAGGAGTATGCGATCCGGCGGAATCAGTCCCTGCAGCCGTTCGATGGCCTGCATGATCAGCGGTTTGCCGCCGACTATCGACAGCGTCTGCTTCGGATGTCGGCTGGTGCTTAGCGGCCAGAACCGTTCGCCCTTGCCGCCGGCCATGATGACCGCATAGCAATTTTCGTGTGACATGGCTTCTCCTCCCGTGCGCTACGGCTGATTGAGTTCGAATATCCTGCCCAGCCCGAACAGCGTCAGGTTGGGTGCGAAAGCGAATGGCAGATCGATGCCGCGCAACGCCCATCGGGCATAGCCGCCCGTCGCGCACAACCGCACGCCGGGAAGCCGGTTTCGGTCGGTCAAATGCGCGACGATCTCACGCACGATGCCGCGATAACCCACTTGTGCGCCGATCTGCATGGCGTCCACCGTGCTCCGGCCGACCTTCGTGCACCGGCCTCGCAGCTCGATCAACGGCAGCAAGGCCGTCTTCTGGTAAAGGTACTCGGTCATCAGGGGAAGTCCCGGGGCAATGACGCCGCCGATATAGGTGCCGGATACCGACACGACGTCGAACGTGAGTGCGGTTCCGAAGTCGGCGACAATCACCGGGCAACCGTACAACGCGGCCGCGCCGCAGGCATTCGCCAGCCGGTCGGCGCCGATGGTCTCGGGCTTCGGATAGTCCACCGATACACCCAGGTTCAGGCCGTGCGTCACGACCAGCGCTTCCCGCGCCACGAACTTTCGGAGCAACTGCTGCCACAGCGGCGTGACTTTCGGAACGACCGACGCGATGACGGCGCCCTCGATGGCGCCCCGGCGCATCAGGTGGTCGACGGCATCCCGTGTGGCCCGCAGATCGCGGATGCCGCCCTGAATGTGCCGGACATCGCGCACGCGCCTGCCGGATACGAGACCGAGCGCGGTGCTGGTATTGCCCACATCGACAGCCAGACAGGTCCTCACGCTTCCACCTCCAGCGACAGATCGACCGACGGGGCCGAGTGCGTCAGGCACCCGAGCGAGATGGCGTCGACACCACAGGCCGCCACGGCAACCAGGTTCGTCATCGAGATTCCGCCCGAAGCCTCGATCCGGCAGCGCCCCGCGACCCGCGCGACACAGCGCCGCATGGTTTCCGGGGGCATGTTGTCCAGCAAGATCCATTCCGGCGCGGCGCGCAGGGCGCTTTCCAGTTCGGCCTCGGTTTCCACCTCGACTTCCACGGCGATGCCGGGAAAGGCCTTGCGGACCGCCGCGATCGCCTGGTCGAGCCGGGCGCCATCGCCACCGCGCCACAGCCGCCGGTGGTTGTCCTTGATCATCGCGCGATCGTGCAGGCCCATGCGGTGATTGCAGGCGCCCCCGCATCGTACGGCGTACTTCTCGAAGATACGCAGGCCGGGCGTTGTCTTGCGCGTGTCGAGAATCGACACGGCATAGCCGGCGACGGCATCCACATGGCGACGCGTCAGTGTGGCGATGCCGGTCATGCGCTGCATGAAGTTCAGGGCCGTCCGTTCGCCGGTCAGCACGGCGCCGGCCCGGCCCCGGATCCGGAGAAGCGTCTCGCCGGCGACCGCGCGGTGGCCCTCCGCCACGATCGTGTCGACGCGACAGTCCGGGTCGAGCATCGAAAACACCAGGGCAGCCACGGCCCCCCCGGCGACGACGCATGCTTCGCGTGCCAGGATAATGGCGGTGACGGCGGCATCGTCGGGCACGAGCGCCAACGTCGTCACATCGCCCGTGCGAACATCCTCATCGAGGGCGCGGCGCACGCACGCACGCACTTCCACATCGCTCGACAGGTCAGGCAACGAGGACTCGCTCATGGGTCACGGCTCCAGTGCGAGGGCATGAAGCAGTAGCCCTCGAAGTTCTTCTCGCTCTCCACGGTGATCGAGAAACAGTTGTCGAGTCGGTGGAAGTTGGTCTTATGATCGGCCGAATGCACCGAAAACGAGAACAGGTACGTTCCGGCTGCCATGAGAATGCGCTCCAGGTGGAGCGTCACGGTCCCCGTGCCGCTGATGCGCGCGATCGGAAGCGATTCGATCTGCGTGTTGCTGCCGTGGACAAGACGCCCCTCCTCGTCCGAAATCGCGAACCCGAAAACGGGATTGTCGACCGCCTGCATGGCGTTGAAATGGACCCGTGCGCGGAGGGGCTGTCCCCAATGAAACGCATCGGAGGCTGTGCCATCCGGAGCGAGGAACTCCACGCCCGTGATGAGCACCTCGCCGGTGCCCCACTCCCGTTCCAGGCCCTTGCGGTTGCGTTCGCGGGCGAGCACCTGGTAGCGATCGACCATGGACTCCGGCGAGCCGATGCCGACGATCCGCCCGCCGTCGAGCAGCAGGATCCGGTTGCTGATGCGCTGAATCGTCGCCAGGTCGTGCGAGATGATCAGCATGGTCTTCCCCCGGGCGCGGAACTCCTGTATCTTGGCGATGCATTTCCGCTGGAAATTCACATCCCCCACGGCGAGCACCTCGTCGATCAGCAGGATATCCGGATCCACCTCCACCGCGACCGCGAACCCGAGGCGCACGTACATCCCCGACGAATAGTGCTTCACCGGCTGGTCGATATACTCGCGCAGCCCGGCGAACTGCACGATGGCGTCGAACCGGTCCGTCATCTGGCGTCGGGAAAGACCCATGATGGCGCCGTACAGAAAGACGTTCTCGCGTCCCGTCAGATCCGGATGAAACCCGGCCCCCAGTTCGAGTAATGACGATACCGTGCCCAACGCGCGGATGTCGCCGGCCGTGGGCTGGATGGTGCCGGTCAGCAGCGACAGCAACGTGCTCTTGCCCGCGCCGTTCGCGCCGATGATGCCCAGCGTCTCGCCGCGGTCGACGCTGAACGACACGTCATCGAGCGCCTTTACGACCGGCCGGGGCGCGCGCCGCCGACGCAACCGATCCAGGAAGGCCGTCTTCAGACTGCGCGTGGCGCTTCCCGTCAACACGTAATGCTTGCTGACGCCGGTGACAATGATGGCGGGTGAATCCGGCATGGCCTAGAGTTGATCTCCAAAACGTGTCTCGCATGACCGAAAGACGTGGATGCCGATCGCCAGAACCGCCAGACATACGGCGGCCGAAAGACCGAGCTGTCCCGCGGCAAGCACCGGAACATCGCCCGCCCATGTCGACATGAGCAGGCGCCGGTAGGCCCATACGATACCGGTCATCGGATTGAGAAATGCCGCGTACTGGATCCAAAGCGCGCCGCCGGCCAATTCGCGAAGCTGCTCCATCTGCATCTGGACGGGGTAGAAGACCGGGGAGAGAAAGAACCATGCCAGCGTCGCGACCCCCAGGATGTGCTCGGTGTCCCTGAAAAACACATTGGCCGTGGACAGCACAAGGGCGAGGCCCAAACACAGGCACGTCTGCAGGCCGATGACCACGGGCACCAGCCACAGGTGCTCGAAGGGCATGCGCATGCACAATAGGTAAATAACGAGCACCACCCAGGACAGCAGGAAGTTCGCTAAATTAGCGATAACCATGGCCAGCGGCAGGATGATGCGGGGGAAGCGCGTCTTCTTAATGAGGTTCGCGTTGCCCATGACCGCGTGCAGCGAGTCATTCAGGCACATGGCCAGAAACTGCCATGTGACGATGCCCACCACGAGGAACTCCAGATAGTGCGGGCGTCCGGAGTTAAACTTGAGAATGCTTGCGAAGATGGCGTAGATCAGGATCATCAGCAGCGGTCCGAGTAGCGACCAGAAGAAGCCGAGGAGCGATTGCTTGTAGCGGATCTTCAGGTTGCGACTGACAAGGATCGTCAGCAACTCACGGCGCTCGACGACATCGACAAGCATGTCGAACAGCGACTGCGCGCGGCCCGCTCGGGCGGGCATGGGCGCCCTGAAGTCGGGTGCGATGTGCGCGGCTGCCTGATCGGTTGCACTCAACGCGCGCCCGTCTCCACGTGGAGCCGCGGTAGGGCCAGCGTTGCCACGGCGCCGCCGTCGGGACTGTTCGCGAGGCTCACCGCGCCCCCGTGCAGCTCGGCCACTTTTCGCGTAATGAACAGGCCCAACCCCATGCCGCCGGCCCCCTGCTTGGTGGTGTAGTAGGGATCGAAGACCGAATCGATCCGGTCCAGCGGTATCCCGCACCCGTTATCCTTGATCCGGACGACGACCCTATCGCCGTCGGGCGCGCACGATACATGGACGCACCCGTGCGCCGGGGGCAACGCCTGGATCGCGTTGCCGATCAGATTCTGGATGGCCCGGAAAAGCTGAAGGCTGTCGCCGCGCACGACACAGGCATCGACGACCGCGGAACGCTCGATGCGGCCGCCGGCCTGCTCGGCCATCGCCGCGCAATTGTCGCAGACCTCATCGAGGATATCATCCATGCGGCAGACATCGAGGCGCGCGTCCTCGGGCTTGCCCAGCGAACTCCAGAGCTTTGCCATCTCCTGGCAGCGGCGTACGCTGCGGTCCATGCGGGCGAGGTATTCGCGGGCCTCGGACGCCGGTTCGCCCGGCAGCCCCGCGGAATTCTCGAACTGTTCCATCAGAAGCTGCACATAGCCGCAGACGACCGACAGCGGGTTGAGGATATCGTGCACGAACTCGCGAGACGCCTGACCGAGCGAAGCCATATGTTCTTTGGCATCGAGCTCACGCTGCAGGTCGCGGTTGAGAACGGAAAGCTCCTCGATGACCGTGGCGCGCTGCCTCGCCAGTGTCGTCCGGGCCGTGTACTTGCGCACGAATTCGCGCATCTCCCTGGCATCGAAAGGCTTCTTCACGTAGTCGTTGGCGCCATGCCGGATGGCTTCCTGCGCGGTCTCCAGCGTTCCAAAGCCCGTCAGCATGATGACCGACACGTTGGCGTCGACGGCCCGGATCTCCTTCAGTCCGTCGATACCCGTCTTGCCTGGCATCTTGATATCCATCACGACAACGTCCGGATGCATCTCGCGCAGCGCCACCACCCCCTTGTCGACGGAACTCTCACAGCGCACCGTGAACTCCTCCTTCAGGAGAAACCGCAGGCTCTCGCGCGGGCCGAGTTCGTCATCGATGACCAGCACCTTGTCTCTCTTCGTCTCGGTTGTCATATGCAACTCCTATGCCGCGTGAGTGCCGGTTTCCGTGCGTGGGTCGCCCAGCATATCGGTCGGATGGCGATCCCGAACCATCGGGAAGGAAACGACAAACGTGGTGCCGGCGCCGGGCGTGCTTTCGACATCGATGATTCCCTTGTGTTCGCGGATAATTCCATGCACCACCGACAGTCCGAGCCCCGTCCCGGTCGCCTTGGTTGTGAAGAACGGATCGAAGATGTGTGGAATATGTTCCGCCGCAATACCATTACCAGTGTCGCGGATCGTAACACTGACCTGCCGGTCATGCAAGATCGGCATGTCGTCGAAGGCGTCGATGGGCGCCTGCGGCACGATGTCCGACGCCACGGTCAGGGTTCCGCCCGTCTCCATCGCGTCGATCGCGTTGAGGAAGAAGTTCACGAAGGCCTGTTGCAGCAGGCGCGCATCGCCATGAACGACAACCCCGTTGGCATGGTTGCTTTCCTCGACGACAATGCCCTTCTTCGCGATTTCGCCCGACACCAGATGGAGGGATTCCCGGATCTGCGGACCGAGCTCGATCGGCCGCAACACCGCATCCGCCGGTTTACCGAAGCGCAGCAACTGGTTGACGATGGTGTCGATACGGTTGACCTCCTTGCCCACCAGGTCCACGAACGTGGTTCGGAACTCCTCGTCGTCATAGCGCTCCTTGAGCAGTTGCGCGAAGGTCTTGAGCGTCACCAGCGGGTTCTTGATTTCGTGCGCCATGCCGCCGGCCAGCGTGCCGACGCTGGCCAGATGGGTGGTGCGCCGCACCTGCTCTTCGAGCTTGCGCACGGCGGACATGTCGCTGAAGACGAGCAGGGCGCCGGACACCGATCCCTTGCGACCGTGAAAAATGCCCGTGCCGACCCTCAGCGGCACGCCTTCCACCCGCCCATCGGGAACGAGGGTAACTTCGCGGTTGCGGATGCCGATACCGAGGCTGAGGGTATCCTCCAGCATACGCCCCAGCACGGGGGGCAGCACGAGCAGTTCCTGTCCAATGGCCTTGTCCCGCGACAAGGCGGTCAGCCGTTCGGCTTCGCGGTTGAAAGTCGTGATCTCGCCTTGGCCGTCGACAGCGATGACCCCGCTGACGAGGTTATCGACCAGGGTGTCGCTGTAGAGCTTGCTGTCCTCGAGCTGGGTGTACAGGGTGGCGTTCTCGATGGCCACCGCCAGTTGATCGGCGGATGTCTGCATCGCACGCTGTTCGGGCAGGCCATAGACGCCTCCGGTGAGACGCGGACCAACAAGAATCATCCCGCGAAGGCCGCCCTTGGCTCGAATGCCTACCGATGCCGCCATGTCGAGGCTTTGCAGCACGCGACCCGCATCGGCCAGTTCCCGGCTCGGGACGCGGCGGTAGATCACATCCAGCACGATCGGCATGTCGGTCTCTTGCAGGCTGGCTGCCATGGCGCTCGTCTCCGCGAACGCCAGAGGCTCCGGGGATGTCCGCGCGAGAACCGGATCGGCCTGCGTGTCGGGCACCGCCTCGCGGGGCGGGTAGGCTTGGATAAACACCGGCCCGTCGCGCAGCAGGATGACGACCCTCTCGCAGCCGACCATCTGCCGAAGGACTTCCGCGAAGCGCCCGAGCATCGAGTTCAGGGTGCCGATCGTCTGCAGAACAGTACTGGTTCGTTGCACGACGCGCCCCACATCGGTCGAAGGCAGATTGATGAAGAGCTTGTCGGCGACATGTCGGAACAGTCCATGCGCGGGGGCCATGGCAAAGGCCATGACCATGGCGGCCAGGAAATGCGGCACGTGCGGCGCCACGCCGCCCAGCATGCGCAAGCTCCAGCGGCTCACGACGAAGACCGCCGCATACAGCGCGCCGAGACCGACCACCATCAAGCCGTACGCGGCAAGGGCGCGCAAGACATACCCGACATCCATGATCCGGCGGGTGGCGATGCCATAGGCAATGATCCCGACGAAAAACAGGATCGCGGTCGGTGCCAGTCGCGCGACCTGCGAACTGCGCAGGATGATCGGCAGCACCACCGTCATGGCCAGGGCCGTGATGATGGCCGCCGCCGAGGCCAGCAGCATGAACTGCAGTTCCACGCGCGTGATCCCCGAGGCATGGCGCAAAGCGCGTACGAACTCGACCACAAAGAAGCCGAAGGCCACGATCTGATAGGCGCCGTAGAGCAGAATGCCCGGTCCGTACACCGGCTCGGGTATCCCGCGCATCCCATCGGCTTCCGGCGCCATGATTACACCGGCGAGGAAGAAATCGGTCGCGCACAACGCCATGGCCGCGACGGCGAGCAGGAGCCAGACACGCGTGTGCCGGAGAATGAACCGCAAATGATGCTGGCGGTGGATGATCGAAAGCCGCAGGCCATTGAACATGAACGGAACCGTCGCGCCGAGCGCATTGGCAAGCCGGATGAACAGCACCGCGGCATCGCTGTTGGCGGCGTTGAAAGCGCCAGCCAGACAGATGAGCCAGGCGACCAGCACCAGACTCATCGCCATGAAGTAGAAGTTCGCCACGCGGCGACGGTTGGTGAGATAGACCAGAATCCCCAACAAGATGGTTGTCAGGATGATGGCGACATGCGTCAGCAACAGAAAATCCATCAGAACTCAACCTTCTCGACGACCATACTGCCGTTTCCACCGCCCAGACCGTGACTGTTGATCAGAATGCGCCGGGCGGGAAATTCCCGCGCGCCTCCGGCGACATAGTCCAAGTCGCAACCAGCCGCGGCATGCTCATGGTTGGCGATGGGCGGAATCAGCCCGGCGCACATTGACAGGCCGGACGCCACCAGTTGCATGGGGCCACCGGCCGCCAGGGGGTTGCCCACATTGCCTTTCACCGACGTCACGGGCCGGCGATAGGCATGGTCGCCGAACACCCGCTTGATCACATCCGTCTCGGCACGATCCATGACCGGGTGTCCGGGCCCATGCGCGCTGATGTAGTCGATATCCTGGGGCCGTCGGTTGGCGTTCGCCAAGGCCATTTGGATCGCGGGCGCGAGCCCGGACATCGGGGCCAGCCCGTCCGGATCCATGCTTGATCCGTAGCCGGTGATCTCCAGATACACGCGCGCGCCACGCGCCAGGGCATGCTCACAATTTTCGAGCACGAAAACCACCGCCCCCTCCGAGATCACCCCGGAATCGCAGTCCCGATCGAAGGGACGACTCGCGTGTTCCGGATCGTCATTGCGGCAGGATGCGAGCCCCGACCGGTCAAAGCAGGCGAAGGCCAGCTTCGTGATCGGCGCATCCGCGCCTCCCGTAATCACAATGTCGGCCCGACCGCCGCGGATCACCTCGGCGGCCGTGCCCACAGCCTCCAACCCCGCCGCACAGGCGGACGAGACGGTATGTGCAGTCGTGGGAAACTCGAATTCGAGGCTGAGCGACGTCGCGGCCTGCTGAGGCGAACTGGCTTCCACAATGTGTGTGGCAACGCGCGTCGGCCCGTGCGTGGCCATGCGCTCCACCCCTTCCTCGATCACCTCGATGGCGCTGCTGCTGACGCCCAGATACACGGGGATGGGTCCCTCACGGCCGAGATCCGCGCGCTGGAGCCCCGAGTCTTTCTCCGCCAACGCCGCCGCCGCCAGCGCCAACTGCGTCTGACGCGCCATCCGCCGCACCTTCGACTTCGGCTGCATGAAATTGAGGAGATCGAAGTTCTTGACCTCTCCCGCAATCCGGGAACGGTACTGACTGGCGTCGAACAGCGTGATGAGTCGTACGCCGCTTTCACCCCGCAAAATCGAATGCCAGAACGCCGCGTGGCCGATCGCGTTGGGCGCCACGATACCAATCCCTGTCATGACAACTCGATTATGGACCCATGCCATCGCGCCAACCTCCGCTTCAACGGTCGCCCCGATCTCCACAGTTCGTGCATGGGAAAGCTAGGACAGCGCGATTCACAAGTCGAGCCCAAACCCTGCCGCACGTTCACTCGAATACAACGCCCTGTCCGGTCCTGGCGTGACGGGCATGGCCGGCGCCATTTCACTTGCGCGCCGCCACGCCATCGACTAGAGTCGCCGCACCATGGAAAGGGTGCGCTATGCCTAATCTCTTGCTTATCAAGCCGACGCAGCTCATCGATGGCCACCCGTTGAAGTTCAGCAAGTGCCTGTCCCCGACCCGGGCGCTCCCTTACCTGGCCGGCCTTACGCCGCGGGAATTCGATGTTCACATCGTGGACGACAGCGTCGAAGACATCGATTTCGCGGAGGCGGTCGATCTGGTGGGCATCAGCGCCATTCTGCCGCAGGTGCCCCGAGCCCTGGAGATCGCCGACCGCTTTCGTGCCCGCGGAATCCCCGTCGTGATGGGCGGACCGGGCGCCTGCTCGGTGCCTGAGTGTGTAACGCCGCATGTCGACACGCTGGTCAGGGGCGAGGCGGAGGCTGTTTGGACAAACGTTCTGAACGATTTCCAGGCGGGAACGCTCAAACCCGTCTATGAATCCGCGGAGCGGTTCGACATGCGCGACATGGTGCGTTCGCGATTCGACCTGCTCAACCCGCATGCCTATATGCCCACGCCCGGCGTCAGGTTGCCGCATGCGCCGTTTCGCATCCCGCTCGAGACCTCGCGCGGATGTCCGCACAACTGCGATTTCTGCTTTGTGTCCCGTTATTTCGGACGGCACATGCGGTACCGTCCGGTGGCGGATGTCGTCGACGAAGTCAGTGCATTCGCCGGCGCCTATATCTTCTTCGTCGATGACAACATCTGCGCCAACCCCGAACGGTCGAAAGAGCTCTTCAGGGCGCTGATCCCGCACCGTATCCGTTGGATCGGCCAGAGCGACATCCTGGCGGCGCGCGATCCCGAACTCTTGCGTCTCGCCGCGGCATCGGGCTGTGTGGGGCTGTTTATCGGATTGGAGAGCCTTTCGGCGGAGAACCTTGCCTCCGTCAATAAGTCGTTCAACCTCAAACGCGATGTCCGCGAGCAACTCCGCGCCTTCCAGAATGCCAATATCAACCCGTTGCCAAACCTCGTCTTCGGATTCGATCACGACACACCGGCCGGTATCCACGCCGCGTTTGACTTCATGCGCGAGTTGAAAATCAAGCTGGTCTATGCGTTCCTGCTAACTCCCCTGCCCGGCACCGTGCTGCACGAGCGCATGCATGCCGAAGGCCGCCTGCTGCACGCCGACTATTCCCTGTACGATACGGCGCACGTTGTGTTCCAGCCACGCCACATGCGCCCGGAGGAACTGCAGCAAACCTATTGGGATGCCTACACCGCGTTCTATTCGAACCGTTCGATCGCCGCACGCTTCGCCGAGTTCAGGCCCTGGTGCGCCCCGGGGCGTTGGGCCGGGCAACTCCATTGCCTGGCCGGCAATTTCTTCTTCCGCCGTTGCCTGAGGCACGACCTGCATCCCTTGTCGGGTGGCGTGCCGAAGTAGTCTCGTGCGATGAGCACGGGCAGCCGCGTGCGCGACCTGAAGTTCATCCCTGGTGTTCATCCCGTGTTTTTCTAGTCCGATTCTGTTGACAACACACGACTTTCGCACTATACGTCATCCATAAGTCTCATTAGGCATTACTGGACGTCTTGGAGGTATAGTATGTGGAAACAGCTCTCAGTCGCCGGTGTCGTGTCAATCAGCCTGCTCGGCGTGAACACGGTCCGTGCCAATGGGTTTCGTAACCCGCCACCGGATGCCTATGGCCTGAGCATGGATGGCGGCAAGATCGTCGGCGCGTCCGGTGCGGGCGCCGCCTATTACAACGCCGCCAATCTCGTTGGCGTGGAAGGCCCGGCCGCGCAGCTCGCCCTCACCGTCGTCAGTTCGGAAACCGAGTTTTCTTCCCCGCTGCTGGGCTCGCACAAGACCGAGACCCCCGAAGCCTACATCCCCGGTATCTTCGCCTGCTATCCGCTCATGGACGGCAGCGTCGTTGCCGGGCTCTCGATCGTCAGCCCCTACGGGCAGTCGACGGAATGGGCGAAGTCCAGCATGCTGCCCTATTTCAGCGAGCTCGTCGTGGTCGACCTCGCGCCCGTCGTGGCGTTCCGCCTTGCGGAACGGGTGCGCATGGGTGTCGGACTCGACTTCTACATGTCGGAAATAGACCTGCGCCAGTCCGTACCATGGGACCTGTTCCGAGGCCCACCGACCGGCGAGGTCGGTAGCTTCAAAGTGTCGGGAGACGGAACCGCCGTCGGCGGGAACCTCGCGCTGACCGTCGAACTGACGGCGCATCAACACGTGGCGATGACCTATCGTTCGCAGTTCGACGTCGAGTATGAAGGCGATGCCGAGATCGGCGGCATTCCGACGGCCATGGCGGGCATGGTGCCCGGACGAAGCGATTTCGACAGTGAAATCAAGTTCCCCAATACAGTCGTTCTGGGCTATGGCATACAGGCGACGGAGCGGCTTTACGTGGGCGCCGACGTGGAATGGATTGAATTCTCCCGGTTCGACGAGTTGCCCCTCGACCTCGGCGTGATCGGCGAATTGGGTATGTTCCCGACAGCCATTCCACAGGAGTGGAACGATATCTGGACGGCGGGGTTGGCGGCGGCCTTGACGCTGACCGATGCGGTGACGCTGCGCACGACCTACAAATTCATGGAAAGTCCCATACCGAACACGACCCTCGCACCCACCTTGCCCGACTCCGACAAGCATGTGATCGGCGTCGGCGCCGAATGGAGCGGCGCCGTGCAGACCGTGACCGTCGGGTACATGTACACGGTGTTCGATGACCGATCCGTGTCAGGCACGGCCAATCCGCTTTATGACGGTACGTATGATCTGTCATCGCACATTGCCAGCATTGCATACGGCTGCCGATTCTAGCCGCATGCCAGCCCCAAGTCCGCCCGTATGGGGCTCTGCCGCAGACGGGGAAGCATGAAGAACATTCTCGTTTACAACTGCTCGGGCGAGTTGGATGACATCACGCATCTGTTCCCGAGCGAACGACTGGGGCGCATCGCCGCGATCGCCGCGCATCAGGGGCATGCGGTCCGTGTCATCGATCGGGGCTCGTTCGCGGGGCTTGCGCATTTCGGCGCCGACTTCATGACGCGACTCGGCGGCCTGACGTTCCGGGCATGCCCTTCCGATTACAACGTCATCGTGGAACGAGAGGCTGACGAGCTGTTGCGGCATGCCCCGGATCTCCTGTTCGCGAATCTGTGGCAAGGCTCCGGCTTCAAGTTCACGTTCGATCTGGTTCGCGCGCTGCGGGTGCGCCGGCCCGCTCTGCGCATCTACGGGGTCGGGCAGAAAGTCGATTGGTTCGGTGCGCATATTCTGAACATCCCGGACCAGGCGTTCGATGGGCTCGTGTCGGGCCTCGGCTATGCCACCGTTGCGGCGCTCTGCGCTGACCGTCCCCCGGTCGAGATTCCGGCTTTGATCTACGCCCGCAACGGTCAAGGCGCCCAACCTCGGCCCGTGTGCATCAATCCCGACGAGTACCCGGAACCGCTTTACGATGCGGCACGCTATCCGGATGTCCAGGCCAAGATCCCCGTTTTCACGTTGACGCTCTCCAATCAGGCATGCCCCAATCGGTGCGCGTACTGCGTGCGGCCCGCCAACTACGGGCGGCAGGTCGTGCGTCGCGACATCGCGGCCGTGTTGCGCGAAATGCAAACGCTCGTCGACGCCCACGGCGTCACGCACTTTCGGATCGAGGACTCGACCCCGCCGCCGCGCGCACTCACGGAACTGGCCAGGGGCATCCTGACATCGCCCTTGCGCGGACGGGTGTGGCTCTCCGCGTTCTCCCGCGTGGACGCGAACAGCCAGGAGGACTTCACGTGTCTCCACGACGCCGGGTTTGTCTCGCTCTTCTTTGGAATCGAATCGCTGGACGAATCGGTCCTGACCCGTCTTGACAAGGGCATCACCGTTCAAGGTGTGCGTGACACGCTGATGCGCGCCCACGCCGCCGGTATCCGGACGGTTGGCAGTTTCATTTTCCCAACTCCGGGAGAGACGGCGGCAACCATGGCCTGTACGCTCTCGCGGATCGCCGAACTCAAGCCCTGTCTGGATTCCGCCCTCGTGCTTCCCGCCGGCGTGTATCCCCCCACCCCTTGGGGCGAGCATCCGGAACAGCACGGCATCCTCCTTGACCCCGATTTCCTCGAAAAGGTCATCATCTACCCCGTCAAGTACCTGGTGCCGCTGCGACACTGGCCGCCGTTCCCGCTACGCTTTGACCTGATGGGCAAGCCAGCCGCTCAGGTGAGTTTTGAAGACATCATCGACGCACAGGATGCCTTTCTAAATGTCGTAAGAAAAGAGCTGGGCATACCCGGCATACCGGACTATTATTTTCTGATAGCGCACTTGTTGAGTGCTCCAGCCGCGGAGACCGCGCGCGGGATCGTCGCACAGATCATGACGCGCAACTATACCGCTCTTGCGGGCATGTTCGGACTGGCGGCACACGCAAGTGGCGAGCGTGCGTGACGCGTGTTGGAAGCGAGAGGCAGACCAAGGTTATGAATCTGAAGCCAACGTGTATTCTGTATACGCAGGATGACGGGTTGGTTCAACGTCTCAGTGCCTACTTGGGCGCCGTTGCCAAGGTCCGTCATGTCGCCGCGGCCTCCGACGTCGAGAGCGTGCTGGCCCAGTACGACCCCACGGTACTGATCATCGACCTGCGTGCGGATGCCTGCCGTCTCCTCCTGGGACGGATCATGAAGGAGTGGCCGGAGTCGCTGGTCATGGCGCTCGGCATGGCCAGGTCCAACCCGGCGATCGATGCCGAAGCCATGGGTGTCTACGCCGTGGAGGACTTCTCGGTCGACCGGCAACGCCTGCAATCGCTCGTCCGTCACGCACACGCGCATTTGGCGCTGGTCGAGGAAAACCGGACGCTGAAGAAGGAGGTCAACACCGCGAAACCCGCGCCTCCCCCGCCCGCGCCGAGCACGACGCCCCTGCATCTCCAGCATTTCGCGCGTGCCTTCCAGCAGTTCGAGAACATCGATGCGTTGTTGGACAACATGATCCACGGCATTGCGACCTGCGCCAGAGTCTCGCGCGTCGGTATCTTCGCCTATGACCGCCCGACGGAAAGCTATCGGTTCGTGGCCGGCATGAAGTGCCTGACAGACGTCCGTCAGCATGTCATGAGCCGCCAGGATCCCTTCGTCCGCTGGCTGCATCTGAATGCCCACATGGCGTGTCGGCAGAAGCTGGCCATGATCGAAGACGCCCGCGAACGGACGCTGCTCAATCGATCGCTGGATGCCTTTGGCGCCGAGGTCATCATCCCGTTGCACGGTCGCGAGCAGGTCATGGGCTGGCTGTTCGTGGGACGACAGCTCACCGGCGAGCCGTTCCTGCAGAACGATCTCGAGGATCTCATGCTTCTCGGCGAACACCTCGCGGTCGCGCTCGAGAATTCCCTGCTCTACGAGAAGGTGGCGGCGCAGAAGGCGCTTGCCGATACCGTGTTCGATGCCATGCCGATCGGTATCGTCGCCATCGATGTCGCCGGCGAGGTGCGGTGGCTCAACGCCGCCGCGGAGTCCATCCTGAATGCCAGCGGCACAACCGCGGTGCGCCGACCGGCCCACGCGATATCGAGCCGGCTGGGCGATGCGCTCATGCGGCGGATCAAGGAAACGCCGTTGACCGAGCCCTACGAGTGGATCGAGCCGTCCACGCAGCGCTCGCTCTCCGTCCTGACTCGGCGGCTTTTCGACGAGACCCGTTGTCTGGGCGCCATCGCCATCGTCCGCGACCTCACGCGCGAACGCGTGATGCGCGAGAAGCAGGATGAGTTGGAGCGTACCGCGTTCTGGGCGGAAATGGCGGCCGCGATGTCGCACGAAGTCCGCAACCCCCTCGTTGCGATCAGCACCTTTGCCCAACTCCTGCCCGAGCGTTATAGCGACGCCGAGTTCCGCGAGCAGTTCAGCGGCCTGGTGGCCAACGAGATCCGTCGGCTTGACGGCATGATCGACCAGATCACGGCGTTTGCCGATGCCCCATCCCTGCAGTTCGCCATGGTCGATGTGGCGCCACTTGTCCGCACCGGCGTCGATAAGGCAAAGGCGGAGCCCGTGGTCGCCGAACGCAAAGCGCTGATCGAAGTTGCCATTGAGGACTCCCTGCCGGTCATCCGGGGCGATGCCGCCGCATTGGTGGACTGCGTTCGGCACTTGGTGCTCAACTCGATCGAGGCCGTGGCCGGTGCGCAGTACCCCTCCATTCACGTGACGGTCTCGACCGTCGACTCCGCGTCCGGCGCCCGCAAGATCCGTATCACCGTCGTCGATAACGGCAGCGGGATCGCGTCCGATCTGCGCGAGAAGGTCTTCTCGCCGTTCTGCACGACGAAGGCGCGCGGCATCGGGTTGGGTCTGCCGATCGCCCGACGTACCGTTGTGGACCATGGCGGCAAGCTCGTGCTGGACTCAAGCACCAAAGGCACCAGCATCGAGGTGGTGCTGCCGGTTCCAAGCCCGGCCGAACCGGAGCCCGTTGCCGCCGGCGTGGCCACCGATGCCGTTTATAGTCACTGACCGGCCGACGCCACCGCCACCGGAACCCAGCGCCGGACCGAATTGATCAGCCATACCCGCTCGGCCGACAGGAACTCCGAGCGCGAGACACGCGCCTCGACGATCTCGCCCCTGGCGAGCAACTCCGCGCGAAACGTCCCGGCCAGCAAGCCGTCGGATACCGGCGGGGTAATGCGACGCCCGTTCCGCTCGACGACAAGGTTGGCGATTGTCGACTCGGTGACGTTGCCGTCCGTATTCCAGAGCACAACGTCAAACGCCGCCGGATAGGATTCGCGCGCCCGCACGTACGCATCGCGCATCGTCGTTTTGTGGTAGAGCATCGGATCGTTCCGGTCCACGGGAGCATCGGCCAGCATCACGGTCACGGACCCCGCCGGCGGTGTCGGCGCGGTGCGGGTCTCGATCTCGACCGCGCCGTTGCGCGCCAGGATCGCGCGCACGCACCGCGCGTCGTCGACGAACGCGTCCGATGCCCGTGTCAACGCGCGCCGTATGGTATCGCCCGTGCAGACAAACCCGAAATACGCCGCGCTTTCGGCAAGCCGCTGGAGGTGCCGCTCCAGCAGGAACCATCCGGCCTGTGGTTCCCAGAGCACTGTTTCCAGCAAAGCGAACGGCTTCGGCGGCGGCGCGAGTACCGCAGCCTTGGCGAGGCATTCGTCGTACTCGTCCCCGGCATCCGAATCCCAGACGATGCCGCTGCCGACACCGTAGCTCACGCTGCCCGTGGCCATCTCCACGACCGCCGTGCGAATCGGCACATTGAACCTGAAATCACCACCAGGGTACACGATTCCCACCGCGCCCGTGTAGATGCCACGCGGCTCGGGCTCGATCTCCCGAATGATCCGCATGGTTCTCACCTTCGGCGCTCCCGTTACCGAGGCGCACGGAAACATGGCCCGCATCACGGCCGATAGAGACACCCGCGACGTCGCCTCAACCGTCGAAACCATCTGGAGCACAGTCGGGTAGCGCTCGACGCGACAAAGTTCGGTGACCCTTACCGAACCGGCCTGCGCGATACGCCCCAGGTCGTTACGGATCATGTCCACGATCATGATGTTCTCCGCCCGGTTCTTGGGGCACGCCTGCAAGGCCTCCATGCGCATGCAGTCGCCTGCGTAATCCGGCGCGCGGGTGGCGGTGCCCTTCATCGGAGACGCGCACATGCGGTCTCCGCGACGCTCGACGAAGAGTTCCGGCGACGCGGAACAGATTGCGTGCGTGCCCGTGTGGAGATACGCCTGGTGCCGTGCCTGTTGGCGCTCGGCCATCGCGATGAACAAGCCGAACGGGTCGCTGTGCAGCAGGGAGCGCAGTGTCAGCGTGTAATTGACCTGATAGGTATCGCCGGCCGCAAGCAGTTCGCGGATTCGCGCGATGGTCGCGCGGTAGGCGGAACGGGTGACCGAAGGCCGCCATCGATCGAGCCGCGGTGCCGCGTCGAGCGTCGGCAATGCATCGCGACGTTCCATCTCGCGAAAAAACAGAAAAACCGCCAACGGAAGTCCCCGCACGGGGGCATGTGTCGCCAGTGCGGCGTCGAACGCCGAGGCCGCCTCGTAGGCCAGCGCGCCAACCACGTACAGCCCGTTGTCGGCAGCCCGCTCGACGGCGGCAAGAACGCCGGGAACCTCGGCCAGCGAACCCGCCACCCGGGTTTCAACCGGGTGTGTGCCAACCAGCCAGGAACCATCCCGGTCCTGAACCCATGCACAGTTACGGTTCATCATCGCCCCAATAAACGAAAAGCGCCCCTTCGAAAGGGGCGCTTTCAGCGATATCGCAAGGCCGCGTCAGGAGCCATGCTCAGGCATTCGCCGTAAGCTTGGCCGGCCTGCTCAACGCCTGGCGGATATCCTTGGTCGTCATGCGGACCAGCTTCTCTTCGCTCACGCCGAATGCCGCGAGCCGCTTCCGCTGCACGGTGTCGCGCCGGGCGCGCTCGCGCGGCGACTTCTTGGGACGCGACACTGGTTTCTTGTTGAATGTTCTTCCCGTTCCCATCGTGGCATCCTCTTCTCTCGTTATGGCTCCGACCATGAAAGGGGCGTAGTATGGGCAGAACTGAGCCGCCCGATCAAGCCCAATCTCGTCGTCATGGGACGAGCGTGAAGTCGATCCGGCGTTTATCGAAGTCCACGGCGGACACGCTGACACGCACGCGCTTGCCGACACTGTACGTCTGCTTCCCGGCATCGAGCGTGCCGCTGTCCTGATCGAAGGGCACGAAGCGCCGCGACAACGTGGTGACATGGACCAACCCCTGCACCTGCAAGTCGATCAGTTCCACGAACATCCCGAAGTTCAGCACGCTCACGACCACGGCTTCGTACACGTCGCGCTCCGCTGCCTCGAGTTGCATCGACAGGTACCGGTACTTCTTGATTTCCAGCAACGCGCGTTCCGCCATGTCCGCGTTCTGTTCCCGGTCGGTGCAGGTCAGTGCGATGCTCTTCAATGTCGCCGGATCGTATGCCGATGCGCCCGCCTTGGCTCCTGTCAGGGCACAGGCGAGTTGACGGTGCACGACGAGGTCCGAGTACCGCCGGATCGGCGACGTGAAGTGTGTGTAATGCGACTTCGCCAGTCCGTAGTGCCCCGCGTCGGACGCCGAGTAGATCGCGCGGTTGAGGCTCTTCAGCACGGCCATCCGGGCGAAATTCTGCAGCGGCAACCCCTCCAGTTTGCGCAGGAACGTCGCCATGACACGCGGCTGACTGAGGTCGCCCGGTTTAAACCCGAGTTCGACCAGCAACCCGGTCAACTCCTCCAACTTCTCCTGGCGGGGCGGCTCATGAAAACGATGGATGCTACCCAGCCTGCGCTGATGCAACACGGTGGCGACGGCCTCGTTCGCCGCGACCATGCACTCTTCCACGAGTTGGTGCGCCACGTCGCCGGCCCGGACTTGGAGGCCCGTCATGTGTCCATGACGGTCGACCACCACCTCGCACTCCGGCATATCCAGTTCCAGTGCCCAACCGGCGAACCGCCGCTTGCGGAATGTCTGCGCGATGCCGTGCAGGGCTTTCAATAGCCGCAGCCCGGTCGCGGGTATCGTCGGTCCGCCCTTGCCCTTCTTCGGCGGCTTGCCCTCCAGCACCGTCAAGGCCTGTCCGTAATTCAGGCGCAGGCGTGACCGGATGGTCGTTCGCGCGAAGCGACTGGCAACAACGACGCCGTCGTCGCCGAGCGTCATGAATGCCGAGAACGCCAGGCGGTCGACGTCCGGATTCAGACTGCAGATGCCGTTCGAAATCTGCTCCGGCAACATCGGCACCACGCGGTCCGGAAAATACACGCTGTTGCCCCGTTCGCGCGCCTCGCGATCGAGTTGGCTGCCCTGTCGAACGAAATGGCTGACATCGGCGATGTGGACGCCCAGCACCCGCCGTCCGGCGTCATCCGTCGTCAGCGACAGCGCGTCATCGAAGTCGCGCGACCGTTCCGGGTCGATTGTCAGGATGTACGTCGAGCGCAAGTCCTCGCGTTCGCCGGGCTCGTCCATCAGAGCCGATGCCTGCTCGGCCTCGCGAATCACATCCTCATCGAACGCCTCGCGAATGCCGTGATGACGGATGACCGCCAGCGTATCGGCCGAAGCCTCCTCCCACGGGCCGATCACCTCGGTAATCTCGCCCTCCGGACTGACATGCCGGTTCGGCCAGGTCAGGAACCGCATCACGACACGGTCGCCGACTTCGGCGCCACCCGCCGACGCCACGTAGAAGTCGGCCCGATAGACGGGGTCCAACGGAAGCACGTAGAGGAAACGCCCCGTGGTCTTGAGCGTGCCGACGATATCGCGACGCGAACGTTCCAGAATGCGGATAATCTTGCCGGGCGGATCGTCCCGCGTGGTCTCGCGGTTCCGGCGGGGGGCTTCCCCGTCCACAAGCGCATGCCCGCGCTGCCGGCGCACAAGCACGGTATCTCCCGGCAACGCCGTTCCCATATCGTCGCCGCGGACGAATACCGAACGGGCGCCATCGGGACTGTTGACGAAACCGTTGCCGCCGCGCAATACGGTAAGCTTGCCGGCCAGCAGGTCGGCCACATCCCCCAGGCAGTAGCGGTTGTCGCGGATGCGTACAATCACTCCTTCCGCCACGAGTTTGTGCAGGTACTTCTCGACCTGCTTCAGGTTCTTCCCGTGGAAGCCCAACCGCGCGGCAACCTGTGCCGGCGTCAGCGGCGTGGACTGGTTCTCGGTCAGACAGACCAACACTTGTTCGGTGGCATCGACTGTTTTCACGCTATCCTCCCCTCGTGTTGCATCCTGCGACCGGCATGACGGGGCGTCAGACATGTGGGGCTGCGCCGACTTTCTCCGCCACAAAGGCCCGCACGGCGCCCGCGTCGGCCGGCACCGTGGTGCACCTCGTCGGCGCGGTTTCCAATGCATCCAGCAGCGGATGGTGCGCCAGGTCGCCGCCGGTTGCCTGCGCGATGGCATCGCCAAACTTGGCCGGATGGGCCGTGGCCAGACAGATCATGGGGATCGCGTCGTCCAGATGGGCGCCGGAGACATGGTAGCCGACGGCGCTGTGCGGATCGAGAAGGTAGCCGTACCGGGCGTGGCATGCGCCGATCGCCGCCAACGTCGCCGCGGTGTCGCCACGGCCGGCGACCAGCAGCGGGTCCCGCCCATCGTCGAGCGACAGCCGCCCCGTGCGGTGAAAGCCGTCCATCAGGGAACGCACGCGCGTCGCGTCGGCGCCGGCACGATAGTAGAGGTACCGCTCGAAGTTGCTGGCCACCTGAATATCCATCGATGGGCTCAGGGTCGGGACAACCTTTCCGAGTTCATACACGCCCGAATCGAAAAAGCGGCAGAGAATGTCATTCTCGTTCGTGGCGAGCACCAGGCGATCGATCGGCAGACCCATGCACGCGGCCATATACCCCGCGAAAACATCCCCGAAGTTGCCCGTCGGCACCGTAAACCGGATGCGTTTGGCACCGGTGGCATCCATGACGCGAAAGGCCCCATAGAAGTAGTAGACGATCTGGGCCAGAACGCGCGCCCAGTTGATCGAGTTCACGGCGCCCAGATGGAAGCGCGACTTGAACTCAAGATCGTTGAAGATGGTCTTCAGGATGGATTGGCAGTCGTCGAACGTGCCGGTTACGGCAAGGTTGTGAACGTTGGGGTCCAACACGGAGGTCATCTGCAGCATCTGCGTCCGGCTTGTCCGTCCGTGCGGGTGCATGACGAAGATGCGGATCCGCTGCTTGCCCCGCACCCCGCAAATGGCGGCGCTGCCCGTATCGCCGCTGGTGGCGGCCACGATGTTGAGCGCTTCGCCCCGCCGATCGAGGATATACTCGAACAGGTTTCCCAAAAACTGAAGCGCGACATCCTTGAACGCCAGCGTTGGCCCATGAAAAAGCTCAAGGATGTAGCGGCCGCCCACCCGCGCGATCGGAGTCACCTCGGGATTGCCGAAGGTCGCGTAACTGCGTCGAACGAGCCTTTTCAACACATCGCCGGGAAGGTCCGTATAGAGGCGCATGACGGCAACGGCCAGGTCCGCGTACGCCAGGCCCCGCCACGCGGCGAGATCCGCATCGGTCACGCGCGGCACGGTTTCGGGCAGCAGCAACCCGCCATCGGGCGCCAACCCGGTCATCACGGCATCCTGAAATCCCATCGCCGGCGTTTGGCCGCGCGTGCTGATGTACTGCATGGGGGCACAGTACCACGACTGCCCATCCGATCAAGATTGAAAGCGGGAAAACGCCCCCGTATCATTCTGACGCATTCGGTTGGCGACGACGTCAACATGGGACAAACGGGACGTGTCTCGGGGAGGATTCTGGATATGGTCAACGTACTGGTTCCAATAGCCAACGGATCCGAGGAGATGGAGGCTGTCATCATCGTCGATACGCTCCGGCGTGCCGGATGGGAAGTCACGCTGGCGGCCGTCGGCGCCGATACCGCGATCGCGGCTTCGCGCGGCGTTCGCATCGTGGCGGACGCGCCGCTCGCGGATGTGGCAAGCCGGGTTTTCGACGCCGTCGTGTTGCCCGGTGGCGCGGGTGGGACGGCTGTGTTCAGACGGTCAACGGCTCTGTTGGAGATCCTGCGCTCCCATGCGCGATCGGGGAAACTGGTGGCGGCCATCTGTGCCGCACCACTGGTTTTGCAGGATGCGGGACTGCTTGACGGACGCGCGGCAACGTGCCACCCCGGCGTTGCCGACGAGTTTACCGCCACGGTCCGACGCGTGGAGCGCGTCGTCGAGGACGGCAACCTCGTGACCAGTCAGGGCCCGGGTACCACCATCGAGTTTGCCTTGACGCTGATCCGCCGCCTGGCGGGACCCAAGGCGGCGGACCGTGTCGCGGACGGCCTGGTTACGCCACGCTTATTCCCGTGAGCGCGACTTCGCTTCGTTGACGACCAGTTTGCGACCCTTCACCTCGAAGCCGTTCATGGCTTTGACCGCCCGTTCGGCGGAAGCCTCGTCGGCCATTTCGATAAACCCGTAGCCGCGCGAACGGCCGTTGAACTTGTTTTTGATCAGGCGGATCGAGACCACCGGGCCATGCTTCTCGAACGCCCGTATGACATCGCGATCCTTCGAATCGTACGGCAGGTTACCGACATAGAGTTCCACGCCCTGCCCGGGCGCCACTTCGCCTGTTGCGACGACGGCGCCGTCGCGCCGCTTCGAGAGACGTCCAACCAGGAAACCGGCGAAGACGCCGGCGACAACGCTCATGATAACGATCGGATTCACAACTTCTTCTCCTTTTGCTTGGGATACGGGAACGCAGACGGCGCGATTCGCCATCTACTTCATCTCGAGGAACCCCTCGAGCTTTCGGATACGCGTCGGGTGACGCAGTTTGCGGAGCGCCTTGGCCTCGATCTGGCGGATACGTTCACGCGTCACCGTGAACTTCTTGCCGACCTCCTCCAAGGTGCGCGAGTAGCCGTCGGTCAGCCCGAAACGATAGTCCAGCACCTGACGCTCCCTGTCGGTCAGCGTCGTCAGGACATCGTGAAGGCGGTCCTTCAGCATGCTGTAGGCCGTCATCTCCGACGGGTTTTCGGCGGACTTGTCTTCGATGAAGTCGCCGAACTGGGCATCGTCGCCATCGCCCACCGGGCTCTGGAGCGAGATCGGCTGCTGGGCCATCTTGTAGACGGCTCGCACCCGATCGACAGGCATCTCCATCTCCTCGGCGGCCTCCTCAGGTGTCGGCTCGCGACCCAACATCTGAACCAGCTTCTTCTGCACCCGCAGCAGCTTGTTGATCGTCTCGATCATGTGTACCGGGATGCGGATGGTCCGGGCCTGATCGGCGATCGCCCGCGTCGCTGCCTGCCGAATCCACCATGTGGCATACGTGCTGAACTTGTACCCACGGCGGTACTCGAACTTCTCGACGGCCTTCATCAACCCGGTGTTGCCTTCCTGGATCAGGTCGAGGAAGGACAGCCCGCGGTTCATGTATTTCTTGACGATGCTGATGACGAGCCGCAAGTTGGCCTCCACCATCTCGGTCCGCGCCTGCTGCCCGTTGCGCATGCCTTTGCGCAACTCACGGTGCCGTGCCAGGCAGACGTCGATCGGCATGCAGAAGTGCAACTCGGCGGCCCGCAGGCGCTTCTTGATCTCGACGGCTTCATCGTCGCGGCGCTTGCTGCGGCGGCCCTTGGTGATCTCCGCCAGGCGCGCCACATCCTCGGCCACCTGGTCGAACCTCGATTCCGCCTCGGATGCCATCTGCTCGATCACCTTCTGCTTGAAATGCAGTTTATCGAACAGCGTCGCCAGCTTGCCCCGACATCGATCGCAAGCGGCAGCAAGCCGTACGCGGTCGGCCTGGGTGGCCCGCGATTTCGCGGAGTCGGCGAACCCATCGGTCAACTTCAACGCGATCTGCTCAGTCTCGCGCTGCAACTTCGGCAGTTGGACCAGATAGTCGTCGCGGCTGTCCACATACTTGTCGATAACGACGCGGTCGAATCGTTCGCGGCCCGTGGCCAACCGATCCGCGAGATCGAGGTACATGGCCGCGGCAAATCCGATATCGTTGAAAACCTTGCGTGTCGTGATCTCGGCTTCCTCGATGCGCTTGCAGATCTCGACTTCCTGCTCGCGCGTCAGCAACGGAACCTGCCCCATCTGGTGCAGGTACATGCGGATCGGATCGTCGAAGAAGTCCAACCGCGCGGTCTTGCCGCGCGATTTCTTGGCTTCCGCCTTGATCTTCTCGACGTCCGATGACTCGACGATCTCGATATCCATGCCCCGCAAGAGCACGATGTACGATTCGAGTTCGTCGGGCGTGACGACATTCTCGGGAATCGCCGTGTTGATGTCTTCGAAGGTCAGGTACCCCTGATCTTCGGCCAGCGCGATCAGTTCCTTGACCTTCTTGTTCCGGACGTCCCGCTTTTCCTGGTTTTCGTCGGTCTCCGAAGCGATCTCGGCCTGCATCTCGGCTTCGAGTTCCTCAGGGGTCGGGTGGCGGTCCTCGTCGAAAGCGCCCCCGACATCCACACCCGTCGCCGCAAACGCTTCCGGTGTCTCGTCAGGTTCCTCGAATTCCTCGTCGCTGCGGCGCCTCGGCGCCTCCGGTTCTTCCTCCTCTCGGAAACGTTCCGGCACGCGTTCTTCGGGTTCGGTTCGCTCGAACGGGATGACGCGAGGCTCCGCGTCGTCTTCACGTGCCGGGGGTGTCGGCGCTTTGACCGTCACATGTGACGGCTGAAACTTCGCGGATGCTCCGTCACGTCGAGTATGAGTATCGGACGCGGACTTGCGGGCGGGCGCCGGGTGCCGGTCATGGTCGCCCACGGCCGATTTCGGTGTGCTCTTGGACTTTTTCGAGACTTTCTTCGCTGGTGGGGGAGTTGAAGAGGTTTTGGGGGCTGCGGGACCTTTGGACTTCGCCATTCCGACTGTTCCCTTCACTGAACTGCATCACGACACACGTTTCCTTAGGGCGACTTGTAAACCGCACACACGTAAGAAAGCAAGTGCAAAAAGCGGACCGTGGAAATACCGGCAGCGACCGGCTCCGCAACATAGCAGTCAAGTCATCGCGCGGAAGCCGGTTCCGCATCCCGCTCGGACCAGAGGCCGCGGGTGCGGAACAACAAGGCGGTTCCGGTTTCCGCCACTGGGGTGAGCGCATGACGCTCGGCGAAATGCCGCAGAAGTGAGTCCCGATCCGTGCCCGGTTCGGGCGACAGCATCGCCCAGTCCATGCGGTGCGTCCGGATCAGGTCCTCGATCGCTTCGAACGGTGTCTTGTGCGAGCAGAAAAGGAACGCGGGACTGACTTCGAGATAGCAGGCCATGACGGCGCAAGGGAAGGCGGGAGGAATTCCCACCCAATGGTAGAAGGAACTGACGAGGATTCGGTCGGTGGCGCCAACGGTTCGGTTCAGCGCCCTCGCCGCATCGCGCGAGTGTCGGGCGCAACTCCACTGACCGGCGTCGGCGGTGCGCAACGCATCCTCGTAGTCCCGCCCCCACATGTGCAAGAGGCAGGAAACCGCGATGACCGCGTAACCGAACCAGATGCCGACACGGACGGCACGTCCGGACAGCCCCGATGCGGCGCATGTCCAGGCGCGCACGAGAGATTCAGTCCCCAGCGCTGCCATGGTCGCCCAGGCGGGCGATAGGACGATGACGATCCACGGCACTTTGTTGGGTAGCAGGCTCAACAGGAGGTACGACGGTGCCAGCACGAACAGCGGCCATGCACGGCGCGCCGCATCGCCCGGCACCGGCGGGGTTTCCGCGGGGGGCCTCGGTCCGGCATAGCGACCCAGCCCCAGCAGGACCAGCGGCATAAGCACACCCAGATGCGCCGGGAGACGGGTCAGGTAGAAGTGCCAGGCATGCAGCCAATCCTCTTTGGCCGAGGCCGCCCACGTGAGATGGTGCAGGAGGTTGTCGCGAATGGCCTCGAACCATCCGGGATGAGCCCCGTCGACTGCCGCGGACTGGAGCGGACCGCGGACAATGGGCAGCACGATCAGATACCACCAGCCGGCGGTTAGAACCGTCGCCACGGCAAGCGCGACGAACTCGCGCGGCCGACGCGTTCCCGCCGCGCCCGCGCACCACAACAGCACCGTGGCGACAAGGAAGAAGAACGCCGTCTCCTTGGAAAGAAAGGCGATGCCAAGGCAGACGCCGGCATACAGGCACCGCCCCGAGAACAACAGGAGCAGTGCGAGCAGGCCAAACGTTGTCGCTGTATGATCGCGTTTGATCCAGATATCGAAGAATACGGCGCCCGGCATGGCGGCAAGCAGGAAGATGGAGGCGATCGCGATGCGGTGACCGTACACCCGCCGGTTCAGCGCGAAAAGCAACAGCAGGTTGACCAACCCGACCGCGATGGCAAGCCACTCGACACGTGCCGCAAAACCCGGCGCGAGCGGCCGCACAAGCAGCATGAGCATACAGAACAGCGGTGGATGACGCCACAGCCAGAAGCTGCTGAAGTCGCCCCCGCCCGACGCCAAGGCACGCACGGTACAAAGGTTCATCGCCTCGTCCCAGGTGAGCAGGTGCGCCCCCCATCGCCCGCGCAACACCGCGAACACGACGGCGGAAAGCGACACCCCCAGCAAGCACAGCCACCGTTGCCGACGTGAAGACGGGATGGTCTCACCTGGCGAACCGCACGAAACCGGCATTTTCATCGGCGTGACCATGCCAGAATACGCCGACGAGAGCAAGACCACCCCACTCGTCAACCGCTGCGGTCCTCGCGCGCAGATGGCCTTTCTCGCGATCTCTCAGAACAGCGTCTTGCGGTACGGGATGTCCTGATCGTAGGCGCGGGCCGTCGCCCGCAGCTCGTCGAGCACCCCCTTGTCGAAGTCGCGGGTGTATTGACCGATGAGGTGATAGATCTTCTGGCGGGCCCACGATTCGCGAATGTCGCGGTCGCCGGCCGCCGCCCCTTCGCCTTCCAGCGGCAGGTTGAAAACCATGTCGCACAATACCGTCCCGGCTTCACCGACGGCTTGGAACACCACATTCGGCTGCCCCTTGCGGTAACGACCGTACAGCACGAGTGGCCGGTCGAGATAGAGGTTGCTGGTCTGCACCGGATACACTTCGCATGGGGCGTCCTGTCCGAAACGCAATTTCAGGTTTGCCAGCACCGGCCGCCGCACGCTGTCCACGATGCCCGTCAACGCCTGCGGGATATCCCACCGCCCCTTGGTGACCGCGAATGCATCGCCGCGGTTGCAGTAACTGAGCAGGTCAAGCAGGTATTCGTTGGCGCCCAGCACCGTTCCCATCGCGAAAACGGATAACCGGCCGTCGTTGACTTTGCTGAAGGAACCGATGATGTCCGAACTGTCGGTCAGGCCGGTGTTCGCCAGTCCGTCGGTGACAACCACGGCAATCATCGGGCGTCCGCGTTCGCGGGGCAAAGCCAGCAAGTCCTTCATGGACGCATAGATATCGGTGTTGCCTCCCGCCTGCAGACCATCGATGAACCGTATCGCGTTGGTCAGTGTCGTCGCGCTCGGCGTCTGCCATTCGGCGAAACAGAACGTGGTGCGTTCCTTGAAGCCGGCGATATTGAAGCGGTCGTTCGGACCCAGGCGGTCGAGACATTGCACCAGCGCCTGCCGGCAGAAGTAGAGACGCTGTTCGGCCATGCTGGCGGAACAGTCCTGCACGAACACGATATCCTTCGGCAGTTCGGGCAACGCGTCCGCCCCGACCCGCTGCACCTCGATGCGAAAATACCCGTACCGGAGATCGCGCAGGCTGGTGTAGGTCGAGATGCTCGCCGTCAACAGGCGCTCGATCGGTCGCACGGGCGTGACGTCCCCCCGTGTCTCCTCGAAGAGCTCGCTTGATCCCCCCGGCCCCAGGGCTGCGATAACCGGTTCGGGAACCCCTGTCGATGCCGGCACGTCGCCACCCACCGTCGCGGCGCCGATGTCCGCGCGACGGGGCGCAACCAGACGCGCTTCCGGCGCGCCCGAGGCTACCAGGCGCGTCACCAGTTCGCCCGACACGGGCATGGCCACATCCGGTGCGCGCTCGACACGTCCGACCACGGGCACGACCCTGCGCCCCGGTGGAACAACGCCGCTGTCCAGCGCCTGATCCTCCAACGCCAGGATGGCCTGCCGCGGTGCCCAAGCTTCGCGCTCGGGTATGGCACCGGCCGGCACGAGGCCGGCGTCGCCGCCCAGAATATCGCCGGCGGCCAGCGCGGGAGGCGCCAACCCAGCCTCCTCGACCGCCACGGCAACATCCTCGACCGCACGCGGCAGGACGAGTCCCGGCTCGCCGGTGGCCGTGCGCAGTTCGGACAGAATCCGATCCTGCGTGGCCGCATCGACCGGCGGCGATTCCTCGACGCGAAAGGCTTCATACCGCCGCGGTATGGGACGACGCGCGGCGTCCAGCGTCGTCGGCTCGATGCGCACATGCGAAACGACAAACACCGCGCCCCCGTGGAAGCACAACGAGATCAGCGCCGCCGCAACGGCGGCAATGAGATGCCGGCTGCCGACGGACGGCATCCCCGGGTAGTCGTCGACTCTGTGCTCGTATACCATATCGGCATCAGCCCGGATTGGAGGTGGAGACGACCGCGGAGGGTTCCCGCCCAGCCGAAGTCGACGGGGGCCGTTCGCTGCGCGCACGCTCGGCCCACGTGCTGTCCGGATAGCGTTCCTGCAGCTCGGCGGCCGCGATCTCGGCATCCGAGGTCTGCCCGGCCTTCCCGAAAGCGGCGCTCGCCGCGTACAGGCTCCGCGGCACGAGTTCGGGGTCATCGAAGAGAATCGCCACGCTCATGTAGTGCCGTGCGGCAACCGCCGGTTCGCCACGCCGGTCGGCGCATTGCCCGAGCCCGAGCAGCGCGCGCGCGCGCACCCCCAGCGTCGCGTCCGAGGACGCGCGTCGGGCGGCATCTTCGAACAGCGTGCCGGCCTCTTCCACCGCATCGCGCGCCAGCAGGATGTTCGCGAGGCTCAACGCCGCTTCGGCGCCATACGCTGTGGCAGCCTTCGTCTCCAGCGCCTTTCGGAAGGCCGCTTCGGCCTGCGCATCCCGCTTCTGCGCCTGTTCGGCCCGCCCCTCCAGCACCCAGCCCGCCTGCTGCCAGGCATCGGCCGGGCCGTTCTTGCGCAGCACCTGCGCGGCGCGGATCGCATCGCGCGGCTGTCCGTCTCGCTCGCAGAACCCGGCGAGCCACTCCAACTGCGCCGGCGCGAATCGCGCTTCCATGTCGGTGCCCAGCAACCGTCGGAAGAGCGCCGCCGCCTCTTTGTCCTTGCCGAGTTTCTGTTGCACCACGGCCAGGCTGAACCGCGCCTCGCGCCCAAGGTCGTCGCGCGGGGCAAGGTCAACGGCGGTCCGCAGTTCGGATTCCGCATCCTGGAGCCGTTCCTCTCCGGCGAAGAGCATGCCGCGCCAATAGTGAATGTCCGCCGCAAACCGCCCCTTGGGATACGTCTTCGCCAAGTCGCCCAACGTCCGCAACGCATCCGCCGGGCGCTCGATGCGGATTTCGCTCATGGCTTTCTGGTATAGCGATTCCTCGACAAACTCGCTGCCCGGATACTCGCGCACCACCCGGCCCCAATCGCGCGCGGCTTCACCGTGGGCGCCCGAATTCGCGAGGCAGACACCCGACGCGAACAACGCCTGCGCCGCCAGTTTGTCGTCGGCGAATTGCTCGACGAGCGTGTTGTAGAAGCGCGAGGCTTCGCCATACACACCGCGCGACTGCAGATGGTACGCCAGACGGTAGGTCGCGTCACGGGAACGGTCGGAACGCGGCGCGCGCCGCAGGACCATGCGGTAGTACTGGATCGCTTCCTCGGCCTTGTTCATCGCCGAATAGCTCTCGGCCAGCAACCATTCGACGTCGCCCCGCATATCGGAGTCCGCCGGGATGCGTTCGGCTTCGCGAACGGCATCCGCGTAGCGCTCCAAACGGTAGTAACTGAGCGCCAGTTCATAGCGTGCCGCGGCGGCGAAGCGGGACTCCGGATAGCGCGTGAGCAGGTCCCCGTAGGTGACAATGGCACGGTCGTGGTAGAGCAACTGACGCTCGCAGTTGGCCTTCAGGTATTGCCACTCCGGCCGGTTCGTCAGAGCGGTCTCTTTCAGGGCGCCGTCAGCCAGGGCGAGCGACTCCGCATAGAGCCCCGCGTTGCAGGCCGCCCACGCCGCCTGCAGGCGCGCTTCGGCTGACCGCTCGTCCCGCGGGTACTCGTGCAGCAACCGCCTGTAACAGGCCGAACTGCGCTCGTAGTCACGCAGCCGGAAATGAATCTCCGCGGTCTGGAACAGCGCCTCCGCCGCGATCCGCGGCGTGCCCGGCCGCTTCAGAACCTGCTCGTAGGCCTCAACCGCCCGCGCCGCGCGATTCGTGGCTTCCACCGGATCGGTCGCCAGCATCCGCTGCCAGGCCGCACGCTGGATTTCGCCCTGCTTCATCAAGGCATACGGCTGGAACATCGATGCCGCATGCCGCTTGACCACAACCCCGAAAGCCGCTTCGGCTTCGCCCGGTCGATCCAGCGCCAACAGCGACTCGCCGAGGTAGTAGAAGCAGGCCGAGCCGATGCTTTCCGGCGGATTCTCGGCGAGGATGGCCTTGAAATGCTCGGTGGCCGCTTCGTGGTTCCCCGCTTCCACATAGAGCCGCGCCCGGCGGTACGCGGCGCGCAGGCGATAAGCGCTCGCGGGGTACTCGACGAAAAGCTTATCGTACGCGCGGGCCGCCTCGACGGTCCGCGCCAGGTGCCGCAGCGATTCCGCCAGCCGAAAACAGGCCGCATCGTTCTCCTTCACGGCCGGGAAATCGCGCAGCAGGGCCTCATATTCCTTCAATGCCAGCTCGTGCATGCCGCGGCTGTGCAGACCATCCGCGAACTGCATGCGCTCGGTGTACCGGCTGTTGTCAGCCGAAGCAACCGCCGCGGAGAACAGCAGGCCGCAGACTCCGAGGACCATCTGACGCGCCACAGCCATTGCCGCTAGTCCTCCGTCAGGCTCGTCGCGAACGAGATATTGCCGATCCCGCAAACGCGGCAGGAGTCGAGAACGCCGATGACGTGCTCGTAGTCCGTCTTCCTGTCCGCGCGGATGATGACCGGTTGGGCGTTATACAGGGCCGCGATACGGGCGAGCAGACGGCGCAGCCCGGCCTGGTCAAGTTCGCGCTTGTTGACCACCAACACGCCGCTCTCCTTGATGTTGACGATGATCTCCGCCGGCAGCCGGTTCGGCATCTCGCCGGTCACCGCGACCGGCAGGGTAATGTCGATCTCGCTCTCCCACTGCGCGTAGATCTGGCTGGTCACGAAAAAACAGAGCAACAGGAACATGATGTCGATCATCGGGGCCAACTGGAACCCGGCACGCTCCGGCACGGTCTTTCCCTTGAAATTCATTTCACGCGTCTCCGTGCCAGCATCGCCGTGAAGATATCGGCTGCCGCGGCCTCGAGCATCGCCACGAGCTTGCCCGTGCGCCGCCGGAAGAACGCATAGAACATCATGGCCGGAATGGCGACGATCAGACCGATCGCGGTGGTCAACATCGCGTCGTTGACGCCGCCCGCCAGCTCGGCGGGGCGCACGACGGCAATCTGCGAGGATACTGAGTTGAACGCGATCATCATGCCGAGCACCGTGCCCAGCAAGCCGAGCATCGGCGAGACGACGGCAATGTCCATCAGATACTGGATCTGCCCCTGGATGGACTCGGTCTGCCGCGCGCCCTCGGCTTCAACGGCGTCGCGCAGCAACATCGGATCCGCATCGGGCGCCGTGCCGATATGTTCAAGCCCGGTCAGCACGATCGCGGACAGCGGCGACGTCCGGAAGGAGCACAGCCGGCGCGCCTCGTCATAGCCGCCCGCCCGGACCTTCTCCAACAGTTCGCGTCGCAGGTTCTCCGGAACCACTTGTCCGCGCCGCAGCACGGCGAAAAAGTAGATGATCAACGCCATCGCCATAAATGAGAGCGCGCCTTGCACGCCGTAGATCACCATGATGCCCATGTCCATCATGCGCTTGAAAGGAATGCCGAACGGAGTCTCCGCTCCGCCGACCGCCGCGGCAACGGCATCCCCCTGCCCGAACGCATGCACGGCCACGAACGCGGCGAGGCCCGACGCCACCAGAACACCGATCATTCCCGAACGCTTCATAGCCTTCACCTCATCCTTGCATCATGATCCGACTCAACCGGCCAGATCGGGGTAACGCACCCCGAGCAACCGTGAAAGGGCGACATTATATCGCCGACGCTGCCTGACGACCAAGCCAATTTCGTGCGATGCCCGGCGCATCAACCCATCCAGATCGAGCCCGGCGGGCGCCCCTTCGTGCACTTTCTTCGCAATCGCCGCATCGGGGTCCGCGCACGCCAGCGTGTCAAGGTTGGCCTTCACGCGATCGTATGCGTCACGGAAGCTCACGCCCTGCGCCACGAGCTCCAGCGCTCGATCGGCCGCATAGACGCCGGCCGAGAACCCCGCGCGCAAACGATCCGGATGCACCTGGAGCCGCGCCATCACCAACGCCAACACCCGCACCGCTTCGGCGGTCACGTCCAGGCCCTCCATGAACGGCTCCTTCGTCTCCTGCAAGTCCCGGCTGTAACCCGACGGCAAGCCCTTGAGCACGCCGGCCGTCCATCCCGCCAGTGCCAGCACCTTCGCCGATCGCGCCCGCACGAGTTCGAAGACGTCGGGGTTGTTCTTCTGCGGCATGATGCTGCTGCCGGTGCAGTACTCGTGCGGCAGCGTGAAATAACCGAACTCGGGCATCATGTAGAGGATCATGTCCTCCGCCAGGCGCCCGACACTGAGCATCACCTGGGACGCGGCATTGAGAATGACGGACTCGCACTTGCCGCGCGCCGTGCTCGCGTACAGGACATTGTGGATGGGCGCCTCGAAGCCGAGCAGACGCGCCGTCAGAGCCCGGTCGATCGCCAGCGGCACGCCGTAGCCGGCCGCCGACCCCAACGGACAACGATCGTTCATCGCGAACGCGCCCCGCAACAGCGCCAGATCGTCCAGCAGGCTCTCGGCATGCGCCGAGGCCCAGACACCGACCGAACTCGGCATCGCCGGCTGAAGATGCGTGCGCCCGACCATGGGCGTCATCCGGTGCCGCCGTGCCACGCGCAACAGAACCCGCGCCAGTTCGCCGACATCCCCCATGAGATCGAAAAGCCGCACCTTGCCGTACAACCGCAGGTCGAGCGCCACCTGATCGTTGCGGCTGCGCGCCGTGTGAATGCGCCGGCCGAGGTCGCCGAGCTCGTTCGTGAGCGCCCGTTCGACCGCCAGATGCACATCCTGGTCGGCCGGAAGCACGCGGAAGCGCCCCGCCCGCGCCCGCCGGATCACCCCCAGCAACGCGTCGATCACGGCCCGGCATTCGTCGGCGCTGAACAGCCGCGGCGACACCTTGAGCGCCGTCAGCATCGTCACATGCGCCGCCGACCCGAGGCAGTCCACCTCGATCAGGGCATGATCCAGCACGACATCCTTGCCGGCGGTGAAGGCCAGCACCTGGGGATGCACGCTTCCGACCATCGTCTTCCTTGCCGTCATGGTTGCCCCTCTTCCAATAGGCCCCCGGCCTGTTTCACACGCTCCCGCAGCAGGACGCCCGCCGCTTCGGCCGCACCCAACCGGCGGTGCAACGTCTCGTCGTCGTCGCCGTCCAGCATCCCCTGCAGGATGTCGCAGTACGCCTCGACCACGTCTTGCAGCGCCTTCGCCCGTCCGGTGCCCAGCATCCGCAGCCGCGCGATCTTAACCCGCGCAAAACCGGGCACCCACGGTTCGTCCCGACGTCGGATCGCATCCGCCAGGCGCAACGGCGGCGAGGCATCGATATTCAGTGGAATAGCACAGCTTCCGGGATAAAGCAACAATTCCGCATGAAGCACGTCCAGCACGCGCTCGGATACGGCCCCCACATGGTGCACAACGCGGCGATGGCGCAGCAACCACCGATCCCACGCTTCGTCGAGGTCCGCCCCCGCCCCGTCCGGCAACAGGCCGAACACCAGGTCCGCCGTCACCGGCGCGCCGCGCGCGATCCGGTCGAAGAGGGCGCGGAACCGGTTGGCGCGGCCTTGCGGCATGCTCAACCAGTAGACGAAGGCCCCCTGCCATGCACGAATCAGGACGGCATGATCCTCCGCCTTGGCGCGCACCAGCGTCGGCCGGCCGTCGAGCAGGGAGGCGATGGGGCCAAGCTGCCCCGCCTGCCAAGCCGTCAGAACGGTTTCCATCGCGGCGGCACGGTCGTCGATCGAGAGGTTACGCTCGAACCCGCCCACGAGCCACGCAGGGGCATCCAACGCGGCGCCCGGCCGTCCTCCGCCCAGGTGGACCCCCAGCACGGCGCGCGCCAGCGCCAGTCGGCCCTCGTCGACGTAGGCCGTCGCGTAGCCGGCGAAACGGATGCGTTGTTCGACGCGCCCCCCCACCCCAACCTGTTCGACGGTCACGGGCGGCACACCCGACGGATCGTCGACCACCGTGACGCGCAACTCGCGCGCGGAAGCATCGAACGCCAGGCCGGTCACCTGTTCGCTCCGCCGCGCGAAATCGGCCAACCACCCCAGCAGCGTCAGATTCTCGACTCGATTGGAACCGACGACGGTCACGTTGGCGGCCGGGCTGCGCGCCACGCGCGAGGCGAGCTCGCCAAGTCTGTCGGCCAGCGCCGTGCGCGAGGGTTCCTCCGCCCCCCGACACAAGGGGGCAGACAGACACAACCACACGAGCCACGCGACGCGGGAAGGCGCAACCACACCGCATCGGAGCGCGCCGTGAAAACCAAAGCCAGGCTGAGTCATCAGGTGTTGTCGACGACCAGAACGAGCTTGTCCTTCTCCGCCCGAATTTCGCTGGCGGCGGTCAGCGCCGCCCATTCGCGCTGGGCCGCCATCAGCGCCCAGACCTTCTTGAAGACCGACGTCTTCAGGGGGCCGACCATCGCGAAGTGTCCCATCGCGGCCTTGGCGGGACGGACCACATTCGCCACCGGCACGCAGACCAGATCGTAGGATATCTGCGGTTCCCATTTGAATGCGCCGAGCTTGAGCGCCGCAAGCTGCCGCACGACACGCACGCGGAAGTACCCCTGCTCGATGTCGACACTGCACGAGCGGAGTCGCATCTGCGCGTTCTTGCCAAAGGCGAAATACCCGTTGATGTCGCCTTCGGAAAACTCGACCTCCAGATTGCGCACAACGCCGCTCTTCGCCTGGCCCAACAACCCGAGACTGGTCGTCGCGCGCGAACGCCCCACGGGCTTGCCTTCGTCGCCGATCGTCCCGCTCCGGGGCCACAACGCCATCACGACGAACAGGACCAGCAGCCCCACGCCGCCGATCGCCAGTTTAGGCCAGTGCTTCCGGATCCAGCTTACGCGCTGCATGTCAGCCACGGCCTGACTGGACATGTTCGACAGGTCCAGCTTGGCCCCGCAGTCGGCACAAAACACCCGGCCAAGCGGATTTCGGGCGCCGCACTTCGTACAGACGATCATGTTGTTCTTCTCCGTAGGCGTCGCCGACTTCCGCCGGCCGCGCCGCTGCTAAGCCTTGCTCCCGGCGACCGGCTTCGCGGTCGTCGTTTCCTTCTTCGCGCCGCTCTCGCTCTTCGCGCCGCCGTCGCCCTTCGCGCCGCCGTCGCCCTTCGCACCGCCGTCGCCCTTCGCACCGCCGTCGCTCGACGAGCTCGGCGCCGCCTTGTCGGCTTTCGCCTTCTCGCGATACGCGCTGCTGCGATAGTCGGTCTGGTAGAACCCCGACCCTTTGAAGATGATTCCGGCACCCGTGCCGATCAACCGCTTGATCTTCCCCCGGCAGACCGGACACCGCTTCAGCGGCTCGTCGGCTATGCTCTGGAACTTCTCGAACACGTGCCCGCATTTGGCATTCGTGCATTCATATTCGTATGTCGGCATCCCTCGCTCCTTCGCTGCATTCCCGTTGACCATAGCCCCTTGCCCCCCTTCAGGTCAAGTCGCGCGCGGGCGCAAGTCACTTCTGCGGGGATTCTGGGCTGATGGGTCTGGGTCTTTGCCATGACGGTGCCGGGGAATCGGTTGACGAGAGCGGATGACGAGGGGAGATATCTCAATCGTTGACCGTTACCTGCGTCAGTCATTGGTGTTCGATGATGATCAGGACAACGATAGGGACGATGATAGAGATCGACGACGATCGGGACAACGATGCCGTGAGCAAAACCGATCATCATCATCGTCCCGGTCATTGTCGATAGCCATCTTTGTCTCGATCATCGTCCCGGTCATTGTCGATTTCCATCGTTGTCCCGATCATCGTCCCGATCATTGTCGATTTCCATCGTTGTCCCGATCATCGTCCCGA
>CAYYJS010000004.1:0-111848 GCA_964472315.1 uncultured Victivallales bacterium
GCGGTCTTGTAACCGATGCCGCTGTAGCCGATGCCGCCCTTGTCCGAGGCCACGCCCTGCACGACGGCGGAACTGCCCGGCTGCTCTTTCACGGAGTCCTTATAGTCGCCCTTGCCGAGCGTGTGCTCCTTGAAGTAGCCGTACGTACCCGACGCCGCATTGCGGCCGTACAGGCTGATCGGAAGGGTCTTCCATTCGCCTTCCAGCCCGAGTTGGCCCCAGTTCGCGATGTCTTCGGGGTGCCCCAGCTTGCGCGTCTTCGAAAAGGCCGCGTCCACCTGGGCCATGGTCATGCCCTTCACCGGGTTATCCTTGTTCACGTACACGGCCAACATGTCGATGCTGGTCGGCAGGGCGGTGGGCTTGTAGCCGTACTTGGCCTCGAACTCGTCCATCTCCTGCTTCTTCATGTCGCGGCTCATCGGTCCGAACGTGGCCGTTCCGCCGATCAGCGCGGGTGGCGCGGTGGAGGAACCCTTGCCCTCGATCTCGACCGTGACGTTCGGGTATATGTTCTTGAACCCCTCGGCCCACAGCGTCATCAGGTTGTTCAGCGTGTCGGATCCCACGCTCTTGATGCTGCCCGAGACGCCCTGAACGGGCTTGTACGTCGGCAGCGCGTCGTCCACCTTCACTTGCGCACCGGCTACCGTCGCCGCCAGCGCGACGGCTGCGGCGCCTCCACCTATCCTCTTCCACCGTTTCATCACCTGCTCCTTTCGTGTTGCCCGCCGGACTATCCGACGGGCCGACTTCCCCCTCACATTTGCATAACGGTTGCAACCCAAGGTTAGCGCGGCATGAGTTGACGGTTAGATTCTTGTGCCGACTCCGATCCCCAGCGCGGCCCGCGCCAGAACCGCGCAAGCCGCTGCCGTCGTGATCGGTATGTCGGCGAAGAAGTCGGCATCGATCAAATACCCGAGCAGATAGGCACGCAGATAGTCGTCGCGGCCGATGAAATGGGCAAAGAGACTGCGCCCCAAAAAGCCGACGGGGCGGTTGAGAATCAGCCCCTCCAACCCGACCGTGGAGTTGACGGTGACGACCCGTGTCGCGTGGCGCAGCAGCTCGAACGTGTTCGTATCCACGATCGCGCACCCGATTTCACGGCGCAATCCATCGAGGGCCGCGGGGATCGATGGGGCGGACTCGGCGGGATGCGGTTTGACGACGAAGCGCAACCCGCGCCGCCGGGCTTCTTCGCGGGCCGCGCGCACGGCCTCGATCGGCGCAAGATCGCTGTGCAGCAACAGTTGCGCGTCCATTTTGACCTGCATCGGGAAGAAGAGGTAGCCGGACGATTCGGGATCGAAGACGTCGAACTTCAGCGCGAGCGGGCGCCGCATCAGCCGCGCCCAGCGATCGATATGGCGCAGCTTGGGCATGTGCGCCACCCCGGACAGCGCATTGGCGACGTAGACGAGCTGCCGCATGACGATCGCCCGCGGGGTCCGGGCGCGATCGACCGCGGAGGCCTGGGGCACATGGTGCGTCTGGCGTTTTCCGGCCAGGTAGGTTTCCCGCCAGGCGCGGTAGTCGGCATCCGGAACCGGGAAGCGGTCGAGCAGGGCCGGTTCGCGAAACAGGCGCGACCACGCATTCGTGCCTTCCGGATCGACAAAGATCTTCCCCGGCATGTTGCCGATTTCGAAGAACGCCCGCGCGATCCCGTGGCGAGCGGCGAAATCGCCGAGCGCCATCTGCGACGGCAGGATGCCGCTGAAGATGAAGACATGGCTATACGGGTGGCGGGCATGCAGGCGGCTGACGAGTCCCAGGGTCGCCCGGTACAACCGGCACACGGCGCCCCGGCTGATGAGGCCGCGGTCGGATAGTCCGCGGTCGGCCGGTTCGGCAGTCGGCGACGGGTTCGACGCCGCATGCCGGCGCAGGCACAGAAAGACCGTGTCTCCAGCGCGCTTGACGTGGGTGTACACGTCGATGGAATGGGTGATGTAGTGCGTTTCGAAGCCGATCCCGCCGAGCGTCGTGGCGAGGCGCCGGAAGAATCGATAGGTGGCCGTGGAATAGAGGTCCACGAGAATCCTGTCCGCGGTTGTCTGCGGCATGGTGCATTACTCCTTCGCGTTGTGCGGGGCGACCGATGCATTCAGATCCAGTCGTGTTACGCCGGTGCGTGACGATCTTGAGAATCGCGTGAGTCCGGCGCGCAGACGCGCGCGGTCCGCGTCGCCGGCCATGCTCAGAACCGTCACCGGCAGGGCCAGCAGGACCGTCGCCAGCAGCGTCAGACGCCAGACCAGGGAATCGGCATGTCCGACCAGCAACACACCGCAGGCCGCCATGATGCCGGTCAACGCCAGATGCCGACGCGTCACAATCGAAAAGTCGTACAAAACACGCACCTGGACCGCCTGAACCGCGCACAGCAGCACCGTACTGGCCAGACTGGCGCCGGCCGCGCCCAACGCCCCCCAGCGCGCGATGAACAGGACATTCAACACGACGTTGACGACGAGAAATACGGTCGTGTCGACGAACTCCACCCGGTGTCGTCCCGTCATGTTGAACAAAGCGCCGCTCGGTCCCGTGAAGGCCAGTGCGACCCGGCGACCCGCCAGCACGCAGGCGATCGCGTGTTCTCGCGGCCCGGTGCCGAAGACCGCCTGCATCAGCGGTCCGCCGACCGTCAGCAGCGCCGCGAACAGCATGAGGTCGACCACCAGCACCATGACATTGGCGAAGCGGTACAGCGAACCCAGTCCGCCGCGCAGGTCCTGCGTCTCGGTCGCCGCCACCGGCATGAAGAACGAGACGACGGCCCCCTGCATCGCCCCCATGGGACTGGCGACCGCCGCGGCGATGGCGTAGGACCCGACTTCCGCGGGCAGCATCCGCCCCAGCATCAGCTTGTCGAGATCGCTGATCGCGTAGTATCCGAGGCCCGTCGCCAATAGCAGGGAACTGTATCGCAGGAGGCTGGGCATCCGGGTCCAGACGCCGGCGAAGCGGGGGACGATGCCTGCGCGATGCAGCACGAACAGGGTGAGGATCAGCGCGCCGGCGGAGGCGGCGACGTACGAGGCGGCCGCGCTGGCGGCGGTGCGCATCAACGCCATCGCCCCGAGCAGGCCGACCAGCTTCAGCGCCGCATACAGGCATTCCACACCCAGAAAGGTCCCTGCCCGTCCCCGCGCACGCAACAGGCCGTGCGTGATCTGCATCGGGATCCAGACGATGACCGCCACCGCGAAGACGCGCAGAACGGCATCGAGTTCCGGCATGCGAAACAGCGTCCGGGCGCAGAATGGCGCGGCCAGTCCCAGCGCCGCGGCCGTCAGCAGGGCCATTGTCGTCCCGATCGTCACGATGGCCCCGAACGTCGCCCGCGTTTCGGCCGTCAACGGGCCGGACAGGTAGCGCTGCACGGCATACGGCAGCCCCAGCAGCCCCACGCGCGCGGCGATCGTCATGATCGTCTGCCCCAGCGCGAAGGCGCCGAACGAAACCGTGCCGAGCGCCCGCACCGCCACGGCGGTGAAGACGAATCCGCCGGCCTGCATGACGATCTGCGCCAGCAGGTACACCGCCGATCCCTTGACCATGCGGAGCCGGCTCATGTCACGGGGCTCCCGGGCGCTCCGGACGACGTGCGGTCGGGTGCGCTCATGGCGTGCCCCGCGGGTCGGTCGCCACGTCCGCGAGACCGCGTGCGATGAGGGTCGAGCGATAGACGGCCAGGTACCGGTCGGCCATGGTTTCATCGGAAAATTCGGCCAGGGCGCGTGCCCGCCCGCGGGCGCCGAACGCGCGCCGCCGGTCGTCCGCGGCGAGCATGCCGTCAAGCGCCGCAGCCAGCGCGTCCGGATCGCCCGGCGGCACCGTCAGGCCGGCGCCCCCGAGGATCTCCGCATTGCCGCCGACCGCGGTTGCCACCACCGGGACCCCCGCCGCCATCAGCTCGATGAGCGTCACGGAGCAGGCATCCTGATGGGAGGGAACGACACCGACATCGAAGCACGCGATCGTCGCGGGGATGTCGGCGTGCGCAATATCGCCCGGAAAACGAATCCGCGGCGCGAGCCCGGCGGCGTGCGCGCGCCGCTCCCAGTCCGCGCGGCACGGGCCGTCCCCAACCACCACGGCCTGGACGTTCGGCCGGCGGCGCGCCAGTCGCGCCAGGGCATCGACGAAGACGGTTCCCCCTTTTTCCGGCGCGCAGCGACCGACCATGCCGATGACACAGGCGTCGGGAGAGAACGCCAGCCGTTGGCGGGCCGCCGCGGGATCGGTCGCCACGAACGCGTCGAGCCTGGTTCCGTTACGGATGACGTCGATCGCGTCCAACGGAACGCCAAACGCCGCCAACGCCACGCGCCCGGCCTCGCACACGGCCACATGCCGGCAAGGGATGCCCGACACCACACGCATCAGAAGCCGGTGCTTGGCCGGCCGATGCCAACCCTCCACCGCATGCCATGTCATGACGCAGGCGCGGCGGTTGTCCAGCGCGTACGCCAGGCGTCCCCAGAAGCCGGCGGAGAAGTCGTGCAGATGGAGAATGTCCGGCGCTTCCGACCGCAGCACCCCGCGCAAGGCCCGGACCAGCGCGAGGCGGCCCCCGGCGCGTTTGCGGAAGCCATGCACGGGAACCCCGACCGCCGTCAGCGTCGATTCGAGCACGCCGGGACCATCCAGCACCGCGAGGCTCACCTGGTGCTCCGAACGGCGATGCAACGCCGCCACCAGCGTGGCGGCCATCCGCTCCGCGCCGCCCGTGCGCAGGTGATGAATCACATGAAGAATACGCATACCGCATGTCTCCCGATCCGCGGCGTCATCCGCCGCGGGGTTACGCTGCCGGCGGCAAGCCGGCGACCGCCAATTGGCGGCGGCGGATCGCGCCCGCCGCGACGGCCAACCCGACCAGCAGCCACGGCAGCTTGAGGGTCTGCATGGGGTTGAATGCCATGCCGAACATGGCAAACGGCAATGCCACCAGCAGGATTTCGGCGGCGTCGCGCAGGAACACGCCCTCCCCGCGGTCGTACGAACGGATGACGAACCTCGCCTCGCGCAGCGCCGCGACGAAGGCCGTCAACAGGAAAGCCAGTCCGGCCAGCCCCGCGTCGCACAGCACGCCAAGATAGGTGTTGTGCAGCGAGCGCAGCCCCCCGGCGAACGTGTCCGTCAGTTGGCGGAATTCCTCGTTCTCGAAATACGTCGAGAACGCGCCGGGGCCAACACCCACCAGCGGGTTGCGCAGCCATACGCTGAACCCGACGGTATGATAGGCCAGGCGGCGCGCGTAGGAGAAGTCCTCCGCCGGGCTGGCCAGGATCTCCGCGATGCGGCTGAAAAACCGGCCGGTATCGATGGTCATGGCCAGGATCGCGAGGCCGAGCAGTATGTAGCCGAACAGCGCGCCGACCCCGCGACGGCGGCGCAGCAGGACGAACAACGCGATCAGCGCCCCCGCCAACCCCAGGTAGATGCTGCGGGCATATGTGGCGACGACCGCGCCAAGCAGGATCAGCGCGACCGCGAAGGCCGTCTTCCGCGCCCAGGCGAGGCGGCCGGCCAGCGCCGTGTGCAGCGCCGCGATCGCGCAGACCCCGAGCCCCAGCCCGAAGCCCACGGCGCTACCGCCCGAGGCTCCCGACAGGCGGGCCGCCGGGGCCGCACCCACTCCGCTTTCCGTCAGCGCCATCGCCGCCGAGGCCAGATAGCCGAGTACCAGACAGGCGAGCGCGCGCCGGAGGTCCCGTTCGCTCTCGATGAGGTTGGCCGCCAGAAAGAAGACGATGAAGGCGCTCAAATACCGTCGCAACATCGTCATCGCGTATGGGGAAGCCGGGTTCACCGCATGCGACACCAATAGAACCGCAGCGAGTCCCACGACGCCGACGGCCGCCCATCCGCGCACCCACGGTTGCCGATAGAGGGTTTTGACCGCCAGGAGATAGACCAGCGCCGCGAATCCAATGATCTTGCTGACCGTCACCCCCGCGCCTTCAGCCAGCACGGCGTTGCTATCCGGCGCCGCGCCGATATAACCGAAGCTGGCCAGGGGGATCAGAATGACGACGAGGTATAGACCGTAACGCGCCACGGCGAGATCGTCCCGCCGACTCAAGGCATACGCCGCAATACCCATCGCGATGGCGGCCACGACGGCGAGCGCGGGGTCTCCGACGGCAAGCGCGGCCAAGCCTGCAAGCAACCCGAGCAACCCCGCATGAACCGCGTTTGACTGTATCACGCCCGTTTCTCCGCATGGGCCGCGGCATGCGCGACCGCGACTGCCGCCCGCCCCGCATACACGGCGACGGGCGATATCATACCTGGCGCTCGAAGAGCCAGTCGCCGTGATACTTCACGTTGTTCAGCACATAACCGATCGGCGCCGCCACACCGGCAAGGCGTTCCCGTAGCGCCTCGACATCCGACCGCGTCGAGGACGTGGCATCGAGCACGACGACAATCGCATCGCCGATCGCGCACAAGCGTGCCACGCGCGGGTCGACCTTGAGCGCCGCCGTGTCCATCAGCACGAGGTCGTACTGCTCGACCAGCGCTTGCAGCCGTTGACGCACGAGTTCGGGCGACCAGGTGTCGCTCACGGACGAGAGGGCCCCCGTCGGCAGGACATCCACCTGGAAACCGGTCGTCGCGATCGACGGCGCGTGTTCGGGGTTGGGGCGCAGCAGGTCGACAAAGCCGCTCGGCGTCTTGACGCCGAAGCGCGTCTCCATGGTCGCGGCGTGCAAGTCGGCGTCGATGACCAGAACGCGCCGTCCGGTCGCGGCCGCGCGTCGCGCCAGTCGTTCGATCAGCAGACCCTTCCCGGAATCGGGAAGGATGCCGGCGAACACGGTGATGCGTCCCTTCCCGACCGTACGGGTCATATCGTCCAGTAGATGATCCAGATGCCGCGCGATCACGGCGCCGCGCGATTCCGCGCCGGGGACGGCCTCCCCCTGGCGTCGCATCAGCCGCGCGAACAGGCGTTCCCCGGTTTCCGCGAACCGTTCGACGAAGGGTGCGCCACCCGCGCCTTTCGGCGCGAGCGCATCGGCCGGTACGATGCCGGCCAGACGCAACTCCGGCACATCCGCGGGCATCCGGACAAACCGATGCGCGTGCTCCATGGCCAGCACGTAACCGCCCGACAACACAAGCCCCACGACGAGCGCCGCCAGAAGGCTGCGCGGGATGTTCGGGCGTACCGGAAGCCGCGGCGCCCTGGCATCGTCGATGACGCGGACGGAACTGACGGCGGCGGCCTCGGCGATGCGCGTTCGCACCAGGTTCTCGTACATCGCGGCCAGTTCCGATTCTCTGATTTTGCGATCCCGCAACAGCCCCAACAACTGGCGTTCCTTTTCGGGATAGCGGTGTACGTCGGCGGTCTGCTTGTCGAGCGTGTCCCGCAGCGCATCGCGCCGCGTGGTGAGCGACGCGATATCGGCACGGATGGAAACCAACGCGGATGGCGGCGTGTAGTCGTCGAGCACTTCGTATTTGGTATCCAACTCGCGCAACTTGGACGTCACCTCGCGGTACTGCGCGGACGTTTCCGACAGCGCCTTCATCGCCAACGACACGTCGGCCTCGCCGATGTAAATGCCGTTCCGCGACTTGAAGTCCTCGATGCCGACGTCGATCGCGCGCAATTCGTCCGTCGCCTTTTCGATGCGCGTGCGCAGGTAGTCGCGCGTCGTGGCGACCTCCGCCCGGTCGGCCACGCGGGCCAGCTCGACGTAACGCTCGGTCAGGCGATTCGCCACGAGCGCGGCCGTGTGCGGGTCCTGCCACGCCACGGTGATCTCCAGAATGAACGAGCCCGGAACGTTGGTCACGCGCGTCCGCCGGCGCAAGCGTTGCACGAGTTCGTCGCGCTCGTCCCGCGGCGCGATACGCCCATAGGCGAGCACGGCCCGCGCCTGCCCCAGCAGGCGCATGGCGGGGTTGATCAGGTAGTGGCGCAACCGGGTGCCGTTGGCCGTCAGGGTCCCTTCGCGAACCATGTCGTCGACCACGTCCTCGGCGATCGTCCGGCTCAGCAGGAATTCCGTATGCGTCTGGCTCAGCACCATGGCGGGGCCGAAGGCCGAATGCACGTCCACGCGCGCCTCGGTGTAGACGAGGTCGAAGGGCGTCGGCAGCGTCGTCACCTTGCACGTCGCCTCGTATATCGGGCTTGCGAGCAGCTTCAGCAGGCAGAAGGCCAGCGTGAGGACGAGCAGGCGGGAAAGCACCCAACCGATGCTCCGCGGATAGTAGTGCAGCAGGCGCACGATGCGGGAGGGCAGGCTGTCGTTGAGACTCATGGTAGGTGTTCCTCGGATTACTGGTTGATGGTGTAGGTGGCATTCATGCCGCCCGGTACGGGGAGCATGCGCCGGATGTACTGCTCGATCCACAGATTGACATTCGCCACGCCGCTCTTCGGCACGACCACGATGTCCTCCGGCTCGACCATCACATCCGTATCGCCGGCGACACGCGCGATGTATTTCGGATCGAGATTGATCGAGAAGGGCGCCAGGTAGCCGTTGGGGGTCTTTTTCAGCACGACCACCTTCTTGATGTTGGCCGAATCGAGCTTGCCGCCCGCCAAGGCCACGGCGTACATCGGATGCATCGGTTCGTACACCGGATACATGCCGGGCCGTTGAACTTCGCCGAGCACCGCCGTGTTCCCCTTCAGCGCGATCAGGTTGAAGTTGACGCCGACCACGCCCGCGAGCTTCGCATCGAGCTGCTCCTCCACGACTTCACGCACCCGCGCGATGCTCATGCCGACGACGTTGATATCCCCCACCAGCGGCAGACTGACAATGCCATCCGGACGTACGGTGGTAATGGAGTAAGCGCTCTCGTAATGGTTGACTTCCTTGAGGAATTGCTCGGCGAGCACTTGTCCCCTTTCGAGGATCACGGTGATCGCCGCCGACGGCGCCAGCTTCGTGTACGCCGCCCGCAGCATGTCGCGCACCTCGGCGATCGTCTTGCCTTTGACCGGTTGATCGTCGACCTGATGAAACGAAATCATGCCATCCGTGCGCACGGTCACCGTTTCCCGCACCGACCGCTCGCCCTCCACGACAATCGTCAAGACGTCGAGGCAATTGACGCGGTAGACATCCAACACCGGAGGCTTGCGGTAGAACAGGACGCCGATTTCGTCGCCCGGCCCCAGACAATACTGGTATCGCGTCGTCGGATACCGGGCGACTCCGGCGCCGATCGCCGCCGTCAGCTCGGGGTGCGCCTCGCGACCTTTTTCGCTCGTCGCGCCGTCTCGACCGCCGCCGAACAACGACAGCACGCCCCGGCGGGCCGGCGCCTGTTGCGGCGGCTCCGCCGACGTCTCCGTCAGCGGCTCCGTCGGTGTCGCCGCCTCCGCGGAACCGTTTTTGCCGCGCATCGCATCCTGCACGAGTCCGACAATCCCGTTGTTCTCGGGGCGGCGCGACGTCGCGCAAGACGTGCACAACAGCAAGGATGCCGCGATCGGCCACCAAGCCCGCGCACAACAATCATCGAGCCGGCTTCTTTTCCGTATCACCGTATATCTCCCTCTTGAGGCGTTCCGCCCGCGGCATCCGCGCATCGCATGTGCCCAGGCCTGTCCGTTTCCTGATCTTGGGGTGTGAGCATAGCGCACCGCATGTTGCGCGCGGATTACCGTACGGTGAGAATTTGGTCAGGCACTTGACAACGCCGACCCGCTTGCGGGAGGCTCTCGAACATGGAGCGTTTGGCGGGCGCCCCGCAGAGGTGCCCCGACGTCCGGGAAGGAGCATCGATGAACATTCCATGGAAACTGAAATCGGCCGCCTTCGGCCTGCTTGACCGCTTTCCGCCCCGCGTGCTCCATCTCCTGCAGAAGCACATCACACGCCGGAGTCATCGGCCGATCGGACCGTCCGCGGACTGGGACTTCTTCGCGGAGCGGATTCACCGGCATGGCGCCCGGCGGCTCGTGGAGTTCGGCGCCGGCAAGGATCTGGCGCAGAACCTGTTTCTCGCGCGTCATATCGCGCACCAGGCCGTCGTGGACATCGACCCGATGCTGAATTTGGGTCTCTTGAACCGCGCCCTGCGCGAGCTTCACGCGCGGGGCCTTGCGAGCGATCCGACACCCGTGGCGAATCTCGACGCGCTCGCGCAACGCTTCGGCATCGTCTACAGAGCGCCGATGGATATGGCCGCGACGTCTTTTGCCGACGCGGCGTTCGACATCTGCGTGACCGAGAACACGTTGGAGCATATCCCGGTCGCGGCCATTCGCGCCATTTACCGCGAACTCGCCCGCGTGCTCGTTCCCGGCGGGATCGTCTGCTTCCGGATCGGCTACTCCGATCATTACTGGCACACCGACCCGCGCATCGGCGCGCTGAATTTCCTCCGCTACCCGGAGTCGGTATGGGCGCGGCACAATCACCGGAACCATTACCAGAACCGGTTGCGGCACGCGGATCACCGGGGGCTGCTCGTGGAAGCCGGCTTCGCGATTCTGGAAGACCTGCCCGGATCGAGGTACGAAGCCTGGCGGGACAGGGTCGGCACGATGGAGCTGCTCCGCACCGAGGAGGATCTGGCGCTGAACGGGCGGTTCGTCGCCGCCAACGGCACGGGCGTTCGCCGGACCGGCTAACCGCGCGGTCGGCCGCGGGGCGGACAACCGGGCGCCTGAGATCAAGTCCGCGCAACGCCGCGGGGCGCACATGTTCCCGGCGCGGGCTTTTCCAGAACGGCCAGCAGCACGTGCGCGCCCAGCTCGCGCAACGGCGGCACGGCGTTCACGAGTCCGTTGACCCACTTCAGCGGGCCCGCGTCAAGCGAGGGGTTCGCGCGGAGCGCCGCAATCCGGAACCCACGGGCCGATGCAAGGGCGGTGAAGCGGGAGACGGTCATGCGGTTGAGATGGCCCTGCACATCCTCATAGCGCGTGGCGGGATCGTCCGGACGGTAAAGTTCCGCGCGGACCCGGAGTACCACGCGCTCGGGGAACAGCAGGTGCACCCACGGCAACCGGGTGAATTCCCAGGCGTGCGCACCGTACGGGCTCAGCCATAGCGGGCCGAACCTCGTTGCGAGAACCCCCCCGGCCCGCAGGCAGGCATACACCTTTCCGAGACACTCCGATGGCGACAGTATGTGTTCGAAGGCGTTCTCGCTGAACACCAGGTCGACCGGCGACATCGGCATGCAGTCATGAACGAAGTCGGCGGCGTGGAACGAGACTATCGAAGCGACCCCCTCCTCGCCGGCCTTGCGCGTCGCGGCTTCGATGCGGCCGCGGTCGATGTCGACGCCGATCACCCGTTTCGCGCCCGCCTTGGCCAGCGCGATCGACAGATCTCCCGTGCCGCAACCAATCTCGAGGACATCCTTGCCGCGGTAATCGACAAACCTGGCGAGCATATCGAGCAACCGCACGGCACGCCGCCCATGGTGATGCAGATCCGCCAGTTGCCGCGCGATCGCGGCCGCATCCCGTCGGCACCGGTCATGCGCGCAGGCCTTCAGAAGCCGATAGGCGAGCGTATCGCGCGCCTCCACCGTTCCTTGCCGCGTACGCATCCGTCACCTCCTGTCACTCAGACCGTTGATGCGGGGGGGCCTTTAGACAGTCGTACAGTTCGGCGACCGTGGTGTTTTCGTTGAAACGGCGGACCACCCAGTCCCGCCCCGCCGCGCCCAGGCGGTGGGACACCGCGGGATTGCGCAGCAGGTGTTCCAGGGCGGCGGCGAGCGCGCCGGCATCCGCCGGCGGCACGAGCAAGCCGGTCTCGTCGTGCCGGACGAGTTCCGGCACGCCGGAGAGATCCGACGCGACGGTCGCGATCCCCATGGCCATCGCCTCCATCAGGGCCACCGGAATGCCCTCCATCTTGCCGCTGCGGTCGCGGACGCTGGGTAGCACGAACAGCGTGGCCCGTTCCAGCCATGCCCGCACACGGCTGCGCGGGCACGCGCCGACGAAGCGGATGCAACCCCCAAGCGCGCGTTTGCGGACGCGCGCCATCAGCCGCCGCCGCAAAGGTCCCGCACCGATGCAGACGCACCGGACGCGCACCCCGCGCGCGCGCACCAGCGCCAGCGCATCGATCAGATGGATATGCCCCTTGTAGGATTCCAGACTCCCCGTGCAGAGCAGGAGCGGAACGGCACGCGGACGGCGTCGCGCGGGGGGACAAAACATCGCACAGTCCACGCCGCAGTGAATCACACGGGTAGCCTCGCGATAGCGGTCGCCCAGCAGGGAAATCAGCAGTCGGCGGTTGTAGTCGGATACCGTAACCACGAAATCGGCGGCATCGAGCTTGACCTTGAGCATCGCGCGATCGACGAACAGATCGTGCGCATGCACCGTCACGCTGTAGGGGATGCCGGTGAGGCGGTTGATGCAATAGGCTGCCAAGGCTGGGTGGGTCGCCCAGTGCGCGTGAATCCGATGGATACCCGCGGCCTGCATCAGCCGGGCATAATGCGCCGCCAACGGCACCACCGCCAGCGCCCTGACGAGAAAACGCGGCGAGCGACGATTCCCCGCAAGAGCCCTTCTCCATGTATCCAGATACCGGCCCGGCGCGCGGCGCAGCCAGAACCCCTGGTCCCTGAGAACAACCCACGCGGCGACGCTCGCGACATACACGCGGGCCATCACGGCGTCCGCATCGGCATGGCGCAGGGCTTCACGGTGGCGCAGCAACGGAAACACACGCACATCGACGCCGCGCCGGATGAGCGCCACGATTTCGCGCAGGATGAACGTCTCGCTGATCTTTGGGAACCGCGATACGAGATAGGCGACCGACAACGCGGCCGGCGCGGCGGGTCCGCGCCGCACGCCTTCCTCCACTGGTTGTCCGTCATGCACGTTCATGCCGCCGTTCCCGCGCCCCGCACCCCGCCTGAATTAGGGATATACCTGAGGGCTGGATCAGGCAAATCCCGATCTGACGATCTCATCGCCCCGTTAGCGTCCGATGATGGTCGGGCTAGAAGTCCGTCAACTTCCGCGTGCAGGGCGGGAGGATTCATCGGCGCGCCCCGCAGGGTGCCCTCCGCGCCGGGAGGTATGACATTACTGTCTTTAGGCGGCGGATGGATGAGCCCGCATGAAACCCGAACGGATATCTAAACAAGACCGAAGCACCGCCTAGCATGAGACGAACAGGGAGACGCGATGGTGTGGGCAGTCGATCGAAGCCGATCGTCATCGGATGGGAGACACAAGATGCAATCGGAGATGAAAACGGTTTGTTTGGACGTGGCCGGCGACTGCGTGCCGTCGCGGGACCGGGTGCGGGCGATGTGGCCGACATGGGCATGCCGGGACGCGCGCGGGGGCGGTTTGCTGGATGTTTCGCTGGCTTTGGCGCTGACGATCCCCGCCGGTGCGGTGCTGGCCGCGCTGTATGTTGTGCATCTGCTTTTCACACGTGCCGAAGGCCCTTTCCTCTACCGCGGCCGGCGCCTCGGTCTGCATCGCAAGCCGTTCACCATTTTCAAGGTGCGCACGCTGCGCGCGGACGCCGAGCAGCGCCTCGGCGCGCGACTATGCACACGGGAAGACGAGCTGCACACACCGTACGGGGATTTTCTGCGCCGCACGCGCCTCGACGAGCTTCCGCAGATTTTCAACATCTTACGCGGGGATATGGTCTTCGTGGGCCCCCGCCCCGAGCGGGAAGCCGTCTATCGGGAGCGGGCCGCGAAGATACCGGGCTACGAGCGGCGTTTCGACGTGCCCCCCGGACTGACCGGCATCGCCCAGTTCTTCACGCCGCACGGCACGCCGAAAGGCATCCGCGCGCGCATCGACAACCAGTTTGTCAGATCCGGCGGCAACGCCTGGCATCGCATGCGCCTCATCACCCTGACGGGCGTGCGGCTGGCCTGGCTCGCCCTGAAGGAGCCGTCGCTCGCCGCGATCGCGTGGGTTGCCGGCCGGCTCGGTCACCGCGCGCTGGACATCCGCGCCCGTGCCGCGCGCCGGCGCATACGCCAGTCGCGCTGTGAAATTGTGGGGCCGCGCAACGAGCGCATGCCCGCGCAAGTCATGCATGTGGACCGCGGGCGCGTGTCGCTTTATACGCCGCGCCGGCTCGACGCGCACGAAGCGATCGACTTCGAGATCGTGCAGCCCGCGCGGCGACCCGATGGCCGGTGGAAGCACACCCGGATCCGTTGTCGGGGCACCGCGCATCCGACGGCCGGTGCCGACGCCGGCGTCTACACCATCGCTTACGAGCCCCGGACGGATTTCAGCCATTACCGGCTGGAGCGGTATATCCTCGGCATGGCGTTCGGTTGAGTCGAAACGCGCGCCGGGATGCTAGCCCGTCACGGCTTTCCGGCCGGACGCGAGCGCCTTGAGCTTCTTATCGCTGCCGAACAGCACGAGCGTATCGCCGGCGTGGATGACGTCTTCGCCCTGGGGATTCACGACCGTCTTCTGTCCGCCCTTCCGGTCCGCCGTGCGTTTGATGGCCAGGACCGTCAGGTTGTACTCGTTGCGGACCTTGGCCATGGCCAGGGAGAGTCCGATCCAGCTTTCCGGCGCGGCCAGTTCCACGATGCTGACACCGTCGGCGATCTCGAAGTAGTCGATATAGGATGGGAAGATCAGGGCGCGTGCCAGCCGCGCCGCACGCTCGCGGTCGGGGTAGACAACCAGCGACACCCCGATCCGTTCCAGAACCTTGCCGTGCAGATCGGAGGCCGCCTTCGCGACCACGTACGGCACCTTCAGGGCCAGGATATTCATCGCGGCCAGGATGCTGGCCTCCATGTTGTCGGCGATCGCCACCACGGCGACGTCGCAGGTATCGAATCCGCATTCGTGCAGGACGCGCTCGTCGGTCCCGTCGGCATGCACCACGCGCGCGGCGAGCCCGGTCGCCCGTTCGGCGGCATCCCGGTCCCGCTCGACGACCAGCACATCCATGCCGGCCCGCGACAGGGCCTCGGCCAACACCGAACCGAAGCGCCCCGCTCCGATGATTCCGACTCTTTTGGCCGTCATCCCGTTGTCTCCTCCCGTGCGGTCCGTCCGTGAGTCGGGCGCCGCGTACGGGGAAAGAGTCTCGCACAAGCGCACCGGCTTGTCAGCCCACAATGACTTCCTCTTCAGGGTAGCGCGCCAGCCGCGTCTCGCTCTGCCGGCCGACCGAGACGGCGATGGTCAGCGGGCCGAGACGTCCGACGAACATGCCGAGGATGAGGCACACCTGGCCGAACGCCGACAGCGAGGGGGTGATGCCGGTCGACAGACCGACGGTGGCGATCGCGGAAACCGATTCGAAGAGCAACTCGTCGGCCGTGCTGAGGCCGCTCGCCAGCAACGGCACGTGCTCCGTCACCAGCAGCGCGCCGAAAAGCAGCGTCACGATCCACAGACTGAGCAGCAGAATCGAGATGGCCTCCCGCACGACACGCACGGGAACCGTCCGCATGCCGCACCGCGTGCAGTCGGAACCGGATGTGATGCCGCGCAGGGTCAGGAACAAGACGGCGATCGTCGTCGTCTTGATGCCGCCGGCCGTGGAAGCGGGGGACCCGCCGATGAACATCATCAGCAACGTCAGGAATTCCGTGGCCGGCTTCAGGGCGGCGATATCGACGACGTTGAAGCCCGCGGTGCGCGGCGTGATCGCCTGGAACAGGGCGCAGACAAGGCGTTCTCCGAACGGCAGACCGTCGAGCGTCTGACGCCATTCGAGCGCCAGGAAGCCGGCAAACCCGATCAGGATAAGCGCCCCGGTCACGACCAACACGAGGCGCGTGTGCAGCGACAGGCTGCCGCGGCCGAGTCGGTCGCGCCGCCAGGGCCGAAGACCGGCGATGTTGTAGAGCACGAGAAAGCCCAACCCGCCCATGACCACCAGCGCGGCGACGGTCAGAATGGTGGCGCTGTCCGAACGCAGGCCGATCAGGCTGTCGGCGTGCAGGGCGAACCCGGCGTTGCAGAAGGCGCTGATCGCGTGGAAGAAGCCGGCATAGACCGCCTCGCCCGGCGTGTAGCCATGCGCATACAGGTAGCGATGCGTCAGCACGGCGCCGCCGACGAACTCGATCGCGAACGTGAACGTCAGCGCCGCCCGCAGCAGGCTCCCGAGCCCGCGCACGCCTTCGACACCCAGTGCGGTGCGCACCATGAACTCGTCGCGCAGGCGCAGACGGCGCCCGATCAGCACGAGCAGAAACGTGCCCAGCGTCATGATGCCGAGGCCGCCAACCTGGATCAGCGCGAGTATGACAAGCTGTCCGAAGCGGGAGAAGTGGGTGCCGATATCGACCACGGAAAGCCCGGTCACGCAGGTCGCGCTCGTCGCCGTGAACAGCGCCGTCAGCGGCGGCGTCCAGCGGCCGGACCACGCGGCGGCCGGCAGCATGAGGAGCGCCGTGCCGACGAGGATGACGGCGAGGAATCCTTTGACGGCGATCCACTCGGGACGCCGGATTGGCTTGTCGATTCGTTCCTGCATATGGTGTGCCGGATGACATGATGCCATGGATGGCATGCCCGGCGACAGCACGGATTCAGATGCCGCAGGCGAGCCGGTTGGCCAGGAAGGTCGGCAGGCCGGCCGCGAGGATTTTCCCTCGGGCGGTCTCGATGTCGTAGGGGACGCGCCGGAACTCGCATCGGGACGCGTCGGAATCGTAGATGACATAGCAGGCACGCGGATCGCCGTCGCGCGGTTGGCCGACGCTGCCGACATTGATGAAATACCGGCGCCCGGGCGCGAGCGTCAACTCCGTCGCGACCAGCCGCGTCACGGGGTCGCCGTCGATGTACACGACCGGGACATGCGTGTGCCCGTGGAAGCAGACCGCCGATTCCTGGAACTGGAAGTGCTCCCGCACGTCCCCGTGATCGATCACGTAGAACCAGGCGCCGAAGGCGGCCAGCGAGTTGTGGACGATCGCGAAATTATCCACCGGGAGCGAATGCATCAGCGACGCAAGGTAACGACGGTGGGCGGCGGCGAGCTGCCGCCGTGTCCACCGCACGGCGAACCACGCCACAGGGTTCATCCCGGCGTCGGACGCGTCGGACGCGCAGTAGTGATCGTGGTTGCCGCGGACGCAGGCACAGTCGACCGCCTGTATCGCCTCGATGCAGCGGACCGGATCGGCGTTGTAGCCGACGAGATCCCCGACGCAGGCAAAGCGCTCAACCGCCCTCGCCCGCGCGTCCTCCATCACGGCGGACAGGCCCTCCCAATTCGCATGGATATCCCCCAGAATGGCGTACCGCATGCCTGTATTCTATCGGGCGTCCGCGCCGCGTACAAGCCCCGGCATCGCCGGACGCAGGGCAAACGCATCTTCGACATGAGGGGTTGATCTGGGGCGTTGGCATGCCACGGCAGTGAATCGCAGATGGCCCCCCCAAAAGGCAACAGCCTCTTTTCGGCCGCGCCGCGATGCGCTATGGTGCGCTTATCCGAGTTAACGAGGAGGAGCCATCATGCGGCGAATGGGCGGGTATCCGGTTGTCGGTGTCATCGTGGCGGGCATGCTGATCCATGCGGACGGTCGGGCGGTTGCGGCGGACGAAGGCGCCGAAGCGCGCGTCCGCGCCTGGATGCCGACCACCGTGGCGGAGGGTGACGGCGTGTTCCAATACGCGGTGTCGGCGAAGACCGCGACCGGCGGCGACGTTACCGCGTACCTGTGGTTGCCGGCGGCGACGACGAAGATTCGCGGCCTGGTCATGGGCGGTGACCTCATGATGGAAGCCAACTTCATCGTCGACCCGGTCATTCGCGCGGCCTGCGCCGAGCAAGGCATCGGCATCCTTTTCTTCATGAAGCACCTCTACGGCGGCTTCGACAAGGCTGACCAGGAGCGGCTGAGCGCGATCCTCGCCGAACTGGCGGCGCTGTCCCATCACCCCGAACTGGCAACGGTCGCCCTGATGCCCATCGGGCACAGCGCCGCGTCGCCGACCATTGGAACGATCCTGCACGCGATGCCGGACCGCTGTTTCGCGGCGCTGACGTACAAGGGCGCGCATCCCATCCCGGTCGACAAGCCAACCGAACGCGTGCGCGGCATCCCGACGCTGCACGTGCAGGATTTCGTCGAAGAGTACAAGGACCGCCGCGAAACCGGCTCCATCGGACGACAGAACGTGCTGGCGATACGCGCCCAGGACCCCGAGCTGCTCTCCGGTATCGTCGAAGACAACGGCTCCAAACATGCGGCGTGGTGCTTCCGCCTGACGCCCCTGATCGGCGAGTTCATCCGCGCCGCGGCCGAACTGCGCATCGCGGCCGACGGGTCGACGCGCCCGGTGCCCACGCATGCGGGGGTGCTGGTCGACGGTCGTTTCGCGGCCCCGCGCCATCCCGCCGCGGCCGCGGCCGAATACGCGGGCGACCCCAGGGAGGCCCTCTGGTATCCGTCGATAGCGATGGCGCGCATGCTGACCGACTACAACGCGGTTCAACTCGGGAAGCCGGCGCAGTATCTGGCCTTCGTCGATCCCGCGACGGGGGCGCCCCTGCCCGAGGATGCCGCCGTGCTACGCTTCGTCGAAGCGGATGTCTTCGAGGTCCAGGCGACGTTTCTACCGAAGGCGGGCAACCCGGCCCTGCCGCAGGATCCGGTAACGCCGGCGGCGGGTCCGATTCTGTTCGCCGCGCACGGTCGCCGGCTGGTGTCGGTCGGACCGAACCGGTTTCGACTGCACGTTCACCCGACGGCCGTCCGCTGGTACCGGTTGTCCGCCTACAACATGGGGGACGCGACACACCGCTTCGAGGAGATCCTCGCCACGGTCAGCATCGCTCCGCAACGCGGGGGGACGGCCCAGAGCCTCGACTTCCCGGACATCGGCGTCGTGAAGCGCGACGCCTTCCCGCTCGCCCTGCAAGCCACGAGCAGCGCCGGACTGCCGGTGCGCTTCACCGTCGAATACGGGCCGGCCGCGATCCGCGACGGCAACCGACTGGCGCTCGCCGAGATCCCGGCGCGGGCGACCTTCCCGCTGCGGATCGCGGTCACGGCCTACCAGTTCGGCAGCCACATCGAACCGCATGTGCAGGAAGCCGTGCCCGTACGCCGCATCCTGACGGTCGAGTAGATCGATCATCCGCGCCTCCACGGAACGGATTCCATTGACCAGACCGGCTCGTTTCCCGGGCGGGCATCCGGCGGATGCAGTGGACAGGCCATCCGATGCCGGGTATGGTTCAGGGCAGTCACACATCGAATCGGACAATCGAGGGGAGGCTGGAAGTGGAGATCCGAGCACGCATCGTCGCAAGTGGGAGCGTTCTGTTGTTGGCAGCCGCGTTGTGCCGCGGTACGGAAACGGATGCGTCGGCGCTGTGCCGCGCCACGAACCGGCAGGTGACGGCCGCGTGGCACGCGGCGCGTGCGGAGACACTGAAGGGCCGGGATGACATTCTGCTGGCGCCCGGCCTCGTCGCCGACCGCACGGCCAGGCGGATCGAGCTGCGCGCGGAGGCGACCGGTCTCAGCGCCCGCGACCCGATCGAGTTCTTCCTCGTCGGCGAAGACAGCGGACACGACTACGAAGCCGTCGCCGTGGCGTTGGCTCGCCCGAAGGATATCCACGACGCGCTGTTGTTCATCGGCATGCGGCCGGGACGCGCGACCGACCCGCGCGCGATGCGTTTCTGGCCGCGTGGCGAACGCGTCGCGCTCACGCTGGACGGGATACGGGTGGAAACGCTGGTGTACAACACGCGGGAGAAGGCGCCGCTCCGGGCGGTCGGCCTCGTCTTCATCGGGTCGACGTGGGTGGTTGAAGACGGCATGGACGAAAGGCGCCTCGCGGCCGACCGACGCGATCCCTTCTCGATCGCCGCCAACTACAACGAACCCGCGTCGCTGCTCGACGTGCCCTGGCAGGCGCCGCAGGCCGCCGTCTATGAACGCCAGGTTCTCAACCCCGAACGCCTGTTTCCCGACGGCAAGTTGCTGACGGTGGTCATCGAGCCGGAGTACAAGGACGGTCGGCCGCGGGTGTGCGAGCTGGCGATCGAGGTGGCCGTCGCGCCCGATGCCGACGCCGAGGCGGGCCTTGACGCGGTCCGATTCGGCATCCGCGCGGGGACCGAACCCGCGTTGAACGGAACGTTCGCGCTGGACCGGGCGGTTGCGGCGTTCGGCAAACTCGTCGCGGACGGACGCGACCCGTTCGTATCCCTGAGCTTCGCGGACGGGATGCGGCTGGCGCTGGTTCACAAGGCGTGCGGGCTGCTGCAAACCATCGATACCGAACAGGGCATCCGCATCGACGCGCCGCCCGAAGGCCAACTCTACTATAAGGCCATGGTGCCGCCAGCCGCCTTCCGCGACCGCGCCCAGCGCTCGGCCCAGCCGTGGGAACTGCACATGACCCGCAAGGAAGGCGCGTTGGTCGCATCGCTGGTCAAGATCGCCGAACATTGGGACGACGGCGCCGATAAGCCGCGCCTGGAGACGAACGACTATGCGGTCGCGTCCCCCGCCGAGCTGTGCACGGCGTTGGAACGGCTGGGCCCCGGGCTGCCGGTTATACTGGTCTACGCGCCCGGCGACGCGACCTACGGCGACATGATGGCCTATCTCCGTCCCGCGATGAAGACACACCCGGTCGTACACGTGTTCATCGAGTAGTTACGGACGCGCCAGCGTACGCTTGCCTGTGTGCGTGTTCCGCGGCTATGCTCTCCTCATGAGCGCCGCACGCATCCGAGTTCTGCCGGTCCAGGTGGCGAACAAGATCGCCGCGGGCGAAGTCGTCGACCGACCCGCCTCCGTGGTCAAGGAACTCGTGGAAAACGCGTTCGATGCGGGTGGCACCCGGATCGACGTCTCGATAACGTCGGGCGGCCGCAAGCTGATCGCCGTGCGGGATGACGGACACGGCATGAACCGTGACGATGCGTTGCTGTCCGTCGAGCGGCATGCCACCAGCAAGATCCGCGATGTCGACGACATCGAGCACATTGCCACACTGGGGTTTCGCGGCGAAGCGCTCGCGGCCATCGCCAGTGTCTCGCGGTTCCGGCTCGAGACGTGCGCGCGCGGCGACATGGTCGGCACGGAAATCCACATCGCCGGCGGCGTCCTGCAGGAGGTGCGCGACCTGGGATGTCCATCCGGCACGGTCATCGAGGTGCGCGACCTGTTCTTCAACGTTCCGGCCCGTCGCAAGTTCCTGCGCAGTTACCAGACCGAGCTTTTCCACGTCCGCGACACCTTCATCGTCCAGGCGCTGGCCCATCCGGATGTGGGCATGAGCCTGACCGTCGATGGGCGCGAGACCTATCGGCTGCCGGGTCATGGCGAACTGACCGACCGCCTGCGCGAGCTTTTCGGACCGGACCTGCCGCGACATCTGCGTCCGGTCAACCATGCGACGACCGAGGTCGCGGTGACCGGGTTCGTAAGCGCTCCCTCCGTGACGCGTGCCGACCATAATGAACAGTATGTGTTCGTCAATACCCGTCCGGTCGCGGCCGCACAGCTCGGGTATGCCATTCGGGAGGGTTTCGAGGGTGCCCTGGCCAAGGGACGCCACCCGTCGATATTTCTGTTCCTGGAGATGGATGCCGGGCTCGTGGACGTCAACGTGCATCCCACCAAGAAGGAAGTCCGGTTCCGGCACCCGTCAGAGGTGCGCGATGCCGTCATCGCCGCCATCCGTCGCGCGCTTGCCACCGGACAGGCGGGCGCCGCCGGGGCGACCGTGGACGCGACGCGGGAGGAGGGACTTCCGCCGTGGATGACGCAGGCCCCGGGCCGCGTCGAACAGTCCGTACCGGGCGAGGTGCCGTTGCGGATCGAAGATTTGCCGCCCACGAGGGCGTTCAAGTACCCCCGCATGCCGACGGCCGAGGCCACGCCCCCGACGGTGCACGCGCCCGGCGAGTCGCCGGATCCGACGACCCCGCAGGGCGTCGCGCCGGCCGGCGCCGCCGACGGCGGGACGGAAGCCCGTCCGGCGGATGCGGCGGGCACGCCCTGGCAGTGGTGCCGCGTGGTCGGTCAGATCCGCAACCGATACGTCGTCCTCGAAACGGAGGATGGCATGGTCATGATGGACCCACGCGCCGCCCATGAGCGGGTGCTTTTCGAGCGGCTCACCGCCGCCGTGGCGCGCGGCGCCGTGGAGACGCAGACGCTGCTGATTCCCGAAACCATCGGGCTGACGCAACGCGATGCCGGCCGGTTGAGACGTCACTTGGAGACGCTGAAGACGATGGGGATCGGGGTTTCCGACTTCGGCGGGGACAGCTTCGTGCTGGATGAACTGCCCGCCTGTCTGGCGGATACGCCCGGCGCCGAACTGTTGTCGGACCTGTCACGTGCGCTGGAGGAAAGCGGTGGGCGAGGGACGCGACAGTGGATCGCCGATCTGTTGGCGCAGGCGGCCTGCCAGGCGGCCGTACGGCACCGCCAAGTCTTGTCGCAGGAGGAGATCGAACGGCTGGTCATCGACCTTGCCACATGCGAGATGCCGTACACGTCCCCGCGGGGACGCCCCACGGTCATCCTCACCTCCATCACCGAACTCAACCGGAAGTTCGGACGAAGTTAGCGAGGGCGGTCACACGTTGCCGGGGACGAGGCCGATGGATCGGTCGACGATGTTGATGTCGATATCGTCATCATCCTTGTCGATCGCTTCATCCTTGACCTCGTCCGGCGTCTGGAACGTCGGCAGGTAGCGGTAATACACTTCCAGCATTAACGTGCAGAGGACCGTGGAGAACGTCGGGTTGTTCGCTGCCCCGTGCATGTTCGCGCCCGGCGGCGGCATCCAAGAGCCGATTTCCTGCGGCTTGCCTTCGTGATCGACATAGCCGCTCGCCTCCTTGCCGACAACGTCCTGATGCTGCATCAGTGTCGGAGAGAACTGCTTGTTCCATGCCGTCCACGTGGGGCCGCCGGACTGGAACTTGGCCTGCGTCAGGTAGTACCAGTAGTAGATCGGATCGCCCTGATGGGTGCCGTCGATCTTCTCCTTTTCCCAAGAGAAGACGGCTTGCTCGAGAAAAGCCAGGGCATCCTTGGTCTCCCGATCGGCGGCGCGCCCCAGAAACTGCAGACAGAGCACGCCGGCGCCCGAGAGGCCGCTCCGGGCGGCGCTCGCATAGCCAAACCCGCCATAACCGTCCGCGCCGCTATAGTTCTTCTTTACGCCAGCAACGGACTTCTTCATGGCCTCTTCGAGTCCTTCCACCTCGACGTAGGCCATCTTGGCGGCCTTGAGGGACTGGACGCACCAGGCGATGTACGACAAATCGTTGCGATCTTCGGTCGGGCCCTTCAGATTGTAGTTGAAGCCGCCATGCATATTCTGGCCGGCCACGACGATCTTGATCGCCTTCTCGGCCGCTTCCAGAAGCTGCGGCACCTTCGTCAAGCCATAGGCCTCGCAGAGCGCGTAAGCGACGATCGGCTGGGTGTAGTCATGGTCGTCGGCGCCCTTGAAGTGGCCGTCGGCATTCTGGGACTCCACCAGGAAATAGATGGCTTTCTCGACCGTATAGCCGAATTCCGGCGACGCGGGCGTATCCCCGTGCGCCAGATAGGCCAGCAGGGCCAGCGCGGTCATGGAGGGCTTGTCTTTCGCCCACGAGCCATCCGGCGCCTGCGTCTTCTTGAGCCATCGCAGCGCGCGCAACACGGCGCCTTCCGTGCCGCTGCCGCCATACCGTTCCATCGCTTGTCCGCGCGCGCCCGGCGAGCGACTGCCGTAAATGCCCTTCATGATGACGGGGCTCTTGACGATGGCCACGGAATCGAACTCCGCGGGCTGAGGGCTGTACTCGACGGGCGGCTGAGCCACCTGACTCGGCGGCAACGTCGGATCCGGCGTGAAATCGACATCCACGGGATCCGGCGGATCCGGCGGCTCGACGATCGGTTCCTCGATGTCCTCCAATTCTTCGGGAGCTTCCGGTTCGAGAATCTCGACTTGCACCGTCCGATCCGGTTCGGGCGTCATGGCGGCGAACAGGGCCACCACGCCGAGCAGGAGCACCGGAACGACCACGGCGCTGATCGGCGCGGCCAGTCGAATCATCTGGAGCCTGGCGAACTTGTAGTCGCCGGTCTCCTTGGGCATCTTGAGCCCGGCGAACACTTTGGTCCACTTCTCGCGGAACGTGAGCTCCTCGAAAAGCTCCAATAAGTCATGATGGGGGATTTCCTCCACCTCCGAGACCTGATTCAGTTCTTCCTGCATGGCGAATTCTCCTCTGGAACCTGCAATCGCTGTCTATCCGCACGATAAACGCCGACTCCGACCGGTTTCTTAGCGCGGGCCTACATGCTGAAGACCGAGAGATTCGTCAGCCGTTCCCGTGCGCAGATGTTCAGCAGACGGATCAGGTGGGAATGGGGCGAATCGCCGGTACATTTGATGATGACGGTCGTCTTGCGGCTGAACGAGGCCATGCGGGTCAGATGCTTGTCGATGGCCGCGATTCCGGCGGCGCCGCGATAGGTGCGCCCGTTGAGCACGTAGCCCTTGGCCTCGATCATGATCGTCAGCAGGTCGTCGACCTGTTGCTCCGGCGTCGTATTCGGGTCCGGCGCCGGCCGGGAGATATCGAGATGGGACAGGATGTCTTCCTGCTTCAGGGTGACGATGAAGAAGATCAGCAACTGGAAGACGACGTCGATCATCGGCGTCATCTCGAGCTTGGCGGCCTCGCCTTTGTTTCTGTTTCTGGTGCGTTTTGCCATGGCTTGCTCCCCATGCCCTAATCGTTGGCAAACTCCTTGATGGCCGCGAAATCGATCCGCCAGAGTCCGACACTCGTGCAGACATCCATGACCTTGCGAACGTCCGCGTGCCGCGTCTTCTTGTCCGCCCGGATCAGGATGGGAAACGTACCGTAGCGGTTGAATCGGTTCTGGATGATCTTCTGCAGCGTGGCGTGGGTCAACTGGCAGTTGTTGATGGAGATCCACCCGCGGCGGTCGATTTCCAAGGTCAACGTGAGCGGGTGCGAGTCCTTGATGATCGGACCGGACCGGGCTTCCTCCAACTCGATATCCGGGTTGGCGGTCTCCTCCATCTTGATCGTCACGATGAAGAAGATGATAAGCTGGAACACGACGTCGATCATCGGCGTCATGTCCATGTCGCTATCCGCGCCGCGATTTCGTTTGCGTTTCCCCATGGCCGTTGCCTCGACTGCCGGGTGCGACTCCAGTTACTCCTGCACGACTTCCACGTTGCGCAGGTCCTTGATCATTTCCATCGTCAGCGCTTCCATGCGCAGGATGATCTTGTTCGCGGAGTTGCGGAAGACATAGTAGAACGCCACACATGGCACGGCGATGACCAGGCCGCCCGCGGTCGTGTACAGCGCCTGCGCGATGTTCATGGCCAGCAACCCGACATCCGGCGCGCCACCGGCCAGGTTGGCGAAGGCGGCGATCATGCCCTGCACGGTACCGAGCAGTCCAAGCATCGGCGCCAGGTTTCCGCACACGGACAGCCATGTCAGCTTCTGCATGATCTTCTCGGTCTCGAGATCGGCGGCCGTAGCGATGGATTCCTCGATGACGTCGAACCCCTCCTCGACATGACCGAAGCCGGCGCTCAGGACGTTGGCCAGCGGTCCCGGCTCGTTATCGCAGCATTGCAGCGCCTTCACGACATCGCCCTCGGTCATGGCCTCGGTGACCGTGTTGATGAGGGCATCGGGCATGATCCGGATCGGACGGACGGTGATCGCGTTGTCGACCGCGAAGTATACGGCGGCGCCACCCACGCCGAAGAGCGCCAGCCACAGGATCACACCCAGGGGACCCGAACCGAATACCACGGCCCAGAATCCGCCGGAGCCCTTGCTGGCGGCGGGCTTCGCCGCGGTCGTATCGGCGGCGACCAGCGAACCGTCCGAGGGTGCGGCATCTTGCGCGCGGGCCGTATAGCCGGAAGCACCCAACATGAGACCCGTGGCGGCGAGCAGGACCAGACATTTCTTCATCAAAGATATCCCCTTTCTTAGGTTCCGTTAGTTCGAGATTTCCCTGGCGTACTTGCTGTCTCCATAACCCGACACCAGCCGCTTGCGCCATTTTTCAGCGTAGTGGTGTTCGTTCAGCGCGGTGTGGCACTTGATGGCCTTCGCCAGCGCCTCGGGCTGGACGGACTTTACGTTCTGGAAGAAGACGATCGTGCGCAGATAACCATTCAGCAACGCCTCGCGCATGTCGCCGCGGGCCATGTCGATATCGCCGCGCCGCATCTGTGCGATGGCCACGGCCTGGCGGTCGCCGGTGGCGATGATATCCTGAAGCATCCGCTGCGCCTTGGCATACTGCTCGGCCTTGATCAAAGCCTCGACGTAGGCACCCATCAACTCGCCGTCCTGTTTGGCCAATGGGCTTTCGCGCAGCAGCGTTTCGGCCATGGAAATCGCCTTGTCAGCCTGCCCGAGCGCCAGGTATGCCTGGATCAAGGCGCGTCCGGCCACCTTGTCGTAGACCAGGTTGACGTAATCGTTCTTAACCTTTTCCAGCGTGGGGATGGCCGCGGCAGGCTGCGACTTCACGGCGGCGAGGGCCTGAGCCAACCCGGGCGGTTCCTGGTTGAGCTTGATGCTCACGATGTCGCGCAACGGGATCTCGACGGTGACACCGCCGGACGTCATTTCGTAGACTTGAGACGCGGCCTTCCACCTGATCTCGCCGTTGAACGTGCGCTGTTTGGTTACGATGGCGCCAGGGTGCTTGATCTGGGCAAGCGCCGGCTGGGCCGCGAAGGCCATCAGTCCGGCTATCGCCACCCAACGCATCGCGAAGGTCGTATGCTTGCGTATCCGTTTCATGGTCGTTCTCCTTCTCTGGGACTACTTCGCCGGCGCGCCCTCCGTCGCCGCTTCGGGTTGCGCCGCGGCTCCGGGTTCCGTGGTGTCCACCGATTCCGTGGCGGGTTCTTCGCCGGTAGAAGTCGACGAGCCACCGCTGACGCGCGCCTTGGTCTGATACTGACGCACCGCGAGCACGTGTTTCCCTTGCGGATAGAGATTCAAATACTTCTCCGCATCCTCGAAAGCGTCGTTGAACCGCTCGGTTTCGAGCAGGAGCGGCAGGCATTCGACATATGCGTCCTCGACGGACGGACGGGTTTGAGGCTCCATGGGGTCGCGAAAGAGGATGACGGCCTGGAACGCGGCGATCGCTTCGTCCTTGTACTCGCGGCCGCGGACCTTGTCGCCATGCGCGTCCTCCGCGCGGGCCTTGTTCACCAGAATCCGCGCCGTCTCGACATCCAGTCCGGCTTTCGCGCCCTCTTCCTTGACGAACTTGCGGGCGCGTTTCATGGCCAGCACGGCCTTGTTGAAGATATCCTTGCGTTTCAAGGCGTCCGGCTCGGCCATGCCGAGCGCGGAATAGGCACGGCTCAGGTAGCGGGATATTTCCACCGTATACCCGGAGATGGCATTCGCCTCCACGACTTTTTCGAGGATTTCGACGGCTTCCGCGTGACGCCCGAGTTCGCACAGGGCCTGACCGCGGCCAACGCGCGCCGGCTCCACCAGTCCCGCTTCCTTGCCCCGTTTCAGCACCTGATCGAACGCCTCCAGCGCGATCTCGTACTCCGCGGCTTTGGTCAGTTCGCGCCCGGCCATCAGAATCTGCCCCTCGGTGTAATTCCCGTCGCCGGAGAACATGGCCTTGAACTCGCGGATGGCCTCCTTGCGCATACCGAGGTCGAGGAGGTTCTTCGCGATCATGTAGCGGGAATTCTTCGCTTCCTCGGTGTCCGGATACTTCTCCTGCAGACGGTTCAAGGCCTTGGTCGCCTCCTCGGCGCTACCGAGCACGGTGTGGAGCGTGCCGATCTGGCTCAACGCGGCGGGAGCGAACTTGGAATCCGGGAACTTGTCGACGAGCTCTTCCAGGGTCTTGATGGCGCCCTTCTTGTAGACTTGCAGGATGAGGTCGGCCGGCACATCGCGTTTGTACTTGTCGTTGTAGAATTTCTGCACGTTGTCGGGAATGGTCTTGCGCTGGGCATCGCTCATGGCCCGGTAGAACATGCTGCCCTGCAGGATCGTCTCGTTGGCCTTCGTCTCGTCGGCGCTGTTCGAGTATTTCGCCCGCGCGACGGGATCCAGCAGGAGGGTTTCGATTTCCTTGAACTGCTTGAGCGCCAGTTCGACGGACTGCGGCTGCTCCGTCGCGCGGCCATAGTCGCTCAAGGCGCTGGCGAAGCGGAACATGGCGTTGACCAGCTTATGCCCGGGCCGTTCCTTCTTTTTGAGCGTCTCGACGAGCACGCTGAGCGCCTCGATCTGATTCGTATAGTTCTTCTGTTCGGCATAGCAGTGCGCGATCTTGCTGAGCGCGTCCTCGGCGAGCGGCTTGTCGCCGTGATCGTCGACGATCTGCCGATAGTATCCGAGCGCCCGGTCGAACTCGCCACCCCTCAGGGCTTCCTCGCCGTAGCGGAACAGTTCGGCCGGCGTACGCGGATGCGTCTTGAAATTCCGGAAGAACACATCGTAGACCGTGTCGGCGCGATCCTGCTTGTTGGCTTCCGTATACGTGAAGGCGATCTTGACGACTTGGTCGCCGGCCTTGATCATGAAGTCCTTGTGGCGGCAGAAACGCTCGGAGACATAGCGTACGACCATATCCACCATCAGCTCCTCTTCGAGCTCGATGTAGCAACCGGCGAGTTCTCCCAGCGCGCTGACCGACGACTCCTGTTCGGGAAAGAGGTTCAGCACCTGGATGTAAGCCTCCGCGGCTTCCGCGAACAGCTTTTGGTTGAACAGCGACCGCGCTTCGGCGAACTGCGCCCGCTCGACGGCATCCCATTGCTCTTTGGTGATTTCCGCCTGAACCTGCTTGCCGAAATCGCGCTGGAGAAGCTCCTTGATCTCCTGGAACCGCGCGCCGGCATCCGGCGCCCAGCTCGTGCTCGGGTAGCGCACGAAGACATTCAGAAAATGCTGCAGTGCGCCGTTCGTGTCTTTGCCGCCCTTCTGCGAGCCGATCAGCAGCGTCAGCACCTGGTCGCGATCGCCGCCGGCCGCGAGCAGCTTCCTGGCTTCATCGTGAAGGATCACGCCGAGCATGTACCGGCACTGCGCCATGGGGCTCAGCTTGGACAGGTCGGTCCCCGACTGGGCGGATTCCTCCTTGAGAGCGTCGTCGATGCGACGGAGCTCGCCCTTGTAATCGTCGATCAGTTCGGTCGCCTTCTGGATGTTCCCCTCCATGACGAGCGCGTGGGCCATCATCACGATCGCCTTGCCGAACCACAGATCCTGCACCCACAGCAGCTTCTTGATGATGGGCGCGGCGGCATCGAGATGGGTTTTGCGATCGGCGCCGGTCGATTCGGTGGCCAGTTTGAGCAGCAATTCGGCCTTCTCGCCGAGAATCTGGCGTTCGATGTGTCGCTCGTCCTGCCCGAGCTTGACCTTCAGTGCCACGTCGTAGGCGGCGATGGCGCCCTTGGCGTTGCCCATGCGGAGCTGCATCTGGGCATACTTGTAGGCCGATTCGAGGTAGAACCGCTTCATCGGTTCGCTCGGGCCCTCCGGGAACCGGCCGAAGAACGCGTTGTAGATGCCTTGCGCTTCGGCATAGCGGCCCCAGGCGAAATACCCGTCGGCCAGCACGACTTTCAGCGACCAGGTGTCCTGGCTATCCTTATCGGCCCGTTTGCCGATCAAAGCCGTGGCATCCGCCCATTTGCCCAGCGCGCACATCGTCTGGAGCTGGAGCATCTCGATGACCGACCCGGGAAGTCCGGCTTTTTCGATGACCCGGGAGGAATAGTCGGCCATCCCGAGCTCGAGCAGCTTCGTGGCGAACTCCACTTCCTGTTCCTGGGCGGGCGTCAGGCCCGTGGCCGATCCGGTCAGGCTCTGGCCGGTCGCGCGCATCGGCAACAGGGCCGCGGCCATCCCGAGACATGCGAGCCATCTGACGGGTCGTCGTTTCATGGTTGGCCATTCATAATACAGGAGTCACCTTTGCGTCAAAGTCTTTTCTTGCGCGACGGCCCGCGTCGCGTCGCCGCGGTGTCCTGTACACAAACGCGCGCCGCGGGTGCGGTCTTAGCGCGTGCGCCGCCGCCGCCGGGCCTGCCGGTCACGACGCTTGCTCGAGTTCGTGTTTCAGCCGCAACCCGGTATCGTGATCGCGCAAGCTCGTCATCAGGGCCTCGAGGTCGCCGTGGATGATGCGGTCAAGGCTGTAGAGGGTCAGGCCGATGCGGTGATCGGTCATGCGGTTCTGCGGGAAGTTGTAGGTGCGGATGCGTTCGCTGCGGTCGCCCGACCCGATTTGCGAGCGCCGTACGTCGCCCTTGCGCTGGGCTTCCTCGCGGAGGCGCTGGTCCAGGATCCGCGCCTTGAGCACGTTCATGGCCTTCTCGCGATTGCGGTGCTGCGAGCGCTCGTCCTGGCTCTGCACGACGATGCCGGTCGGCAGGTGGGTGATGCGCACGGCCGAGTCGGTTGTGTTGACATGCTGACCGCCCGCGCCGGACGACCGGTAGATATCGATCCGGAGGTCGTCCGGGTCGATGCCGATGTCGTCGTCCTCGTCGGCCTCGGGGAATACCGCCACCGTGGCCGCGGACGTGTGAATGCGTCCCTGCGCCTCGGTTATCGGGATGCGCTGCACGCGATGGCCGCCCATTTCGTAGCGCAGCGTGCCGTAGGCGCGATCCCCCTCGACGGTGAAGACGATTTCCTTGTAGCCGCCGATCTCGCTCGGGCTGGCGTCGACGACGCCGATCTTCCAACCGCGAGCTTCGGCATATCGGCTGTACATGCGGAACAGGTCGCCGGCGAACAGCGCGGCCTCATCGCCTCCGGTGCCCGCGCGGACCTCGACAACCGCGTTGCGGGCGTCCGCGGGGTCGGGCGGCAGCAGCGCGACCATCAGGTTCTTCTCGGCGTCGGGCAGAGCGGCCTCGACCTCCGCCAGCTCGAGCGCGGCCAGTTCCGCCAGCTCGGCATCGGCCGCGTCGACCGCGAGCTCACGGTTCTCGGCCTGGCGGCGCGTCAGCGACAGGTAGATGTCGGCATGCTTTTCGAGGCGCTTGAGCCGCGTGTGTTCCTGAACGAGTTTGCGGAACAGCGTCTGGTTGGCGGCGGCCCCCGGACTCGAGAGTGCGCTCTCGACCTCGGGCAGTCGTGCCAGCTTGCGCGCGATCTGGGAGGCGTCAATCATGACACACCACACCCCTGAGCCGGTCCGCGGAACGCAAAAAACGGGGCCAGGCCGCCGGAGGTCCGGCGATCTGGCCCCGTTCGACGGTCGCTATTGGCGGTTGTAACGCCGCTTGAACTGCTCGACGCGGCCTTCGGCATCGAGCAGGGTCGCGTGTCCCGTGTAGAACGGGTGACACTTCGAGCAGGTGTTGACGTGCATCTCTTTTTTCGTGGAATGGGTATGAAGCACATTCCCGCAGGCGCACACAACCGTGGCTTCTTCGTAGTTCGGATGGATATCTGTCTTCATCGGCTATTACCTTTTCTGCACTAAAGCCCATGCATGATACGCGGGACGGTCCGTGACGCAAGCCTAAATTTCACGGCGGCGAACTCTTGACTTGCCGGTAGCGCTCCGGCAGTATCACGCTTTTCGCGCTCTTAAGGAATACGGTGTCAAGGCGTGTCGCACCGTTTTCACATACTGACGACGACCTGGAGAGGATCCGAATGTCCAAGCTACATCAGACGCTCACGGCCCCTGGGGCCGTCCGGCAGTGGTACCTGAGAATCGACGATGGCGCGGTCTTCGGTCCGGTGCCAACCCCGACCCTCGCGCAATGGGCCCGTGACGGCCGTGTGACGCCGGGGAACGAGATCTCCGAAAACCGCAAGGACTGGATGCCGGCCGAGCGCCTGCCCGATCTGGATATGGTCTGGATGGTCGAACTGAGCGATGGCTCGTTCTATGGACCGCTGAACATCCGTGCGTTGGCCGATCTGCTGGCCGACGGCGCCGTGCGGACGGATGCGACGCTGATCAACCAGGTCACGAACGAACGCGCCACCCTGGCCGCCAAGGCGGATGCCATCCGCGCGGCCGCGCCGGCACCGGCGCCGGCCGCCGTCGCACCGACCGTCGTCACGGCTGCCGTCCCGGCGTCCGCACGCCCCGCCCCGCCACCCTCGGCTGCCACCGCGACGACCGAGGCGAGATCGACCGAGGCGAAGCCGGCGGTCACGGCCGAAGCCCAGGCGAAGCCCGCGCCGGTCGTGCCGGGCGCAACAGTCGCACCGGTTGACGACGGACTGCGACGGAAACTGGCTGCGCTGGAACAGCAGGCCGCCCTTGGCGCGCAGGCGCTCGACGCCGCCCGTCGGGAAGCGGCCGATGCCGCCCGCGCCCGTGAACTGCTCGAAAAGCAGGCCGCCGCCGTCGAAAAGACGCTGCGTTCGCGCGTGACCGACCTCGAGAACGAGAAGACGGTCGTGCTCAAACAGCTCGAAAAGGCGGAGGCGCGTCTGCAACTGCAACCGCCCCCGCAGACCGGTCAGCTCGATTGGATGGGCGGCGTCAGGCAGAAGACGGCTACCGAAACCCTCGAGTTGGCCGCGCGGTCGAAGGAACGCGAAGCCGAGCTCGCGCATCGAATCGACAAGCTCAAGACCGAGGCCGGCGTGGTCGCGTCGCGACTGAAGGAAACCGAAGCGCAGCTCAAGCTGCAGACCGCGACGCTCGTCTCGCTGCGGAAACAGAGCGAAACCGAAGCCGCCACGCTCCGGCGCGAGGTCGAAACGCTGAAGTCGCAGACACGCGGCCACACCGACGGACTTGCCGCCGCCGAGGCCGAGTTGACGCGCGAACGCGAGCAGAACGCGGCGTTGCGCAAGCAGGCCGAGTCCCACGAAAAGGATGTGCAGGAGAAGATCCGCGACTTGGAGAAGCACGCCGCGGATGCCGCCCGACAACTCGCCGCCGCCGAGGCCCGCAAGGAGAAGTCCGCGGAAGCGGCCGCCGAACGCGCGCGCAAGAGCGCCGAGCGCGAGAAGGCCCTGAAGAAGGAAATCGCGCAGTTCCGGCGGCAGTCGACGGCGGCCGCGAAGCAGGTCGAGAAGGCGCGCGCCGAGCTCGATACCGAGCGCGCGAAGCTCGCCGACGCCGAGCAGGAGACGAGCGAGACGGTCAAGGCGCTCCATGCGCGGCTCACCGATATCCAGTCCAACGCGGACGGCGCCGCCGCCCGTCTCGACGAAGCGCAGCGCGGCCTGGCCGCCCTGGCCGCCGAGAAGGAAGCGCTGACCGCCGAGAGCCGCGGCCGCGCCGATGCGCTGGAGACCCAGATCGGCGACTTGCGCCGGCAATCCGCCGCCGCGACCGAAGCGATCGAAGCGGCCCGCATGGAGCTGGCCCAGGAACGGCAGGGACACGAGCGGACACGCCAGGACGCCGAACGGAAACACACACACCTGCTGGGCATCGTCGAGCAGCTCAAAGCCCAGGGCGCGCGGGAAGCCGAAACCCTCCGCGTCGCGCAGGATCGGTTGCATGCGCTGACCCGCGACAACGAAGTCCTGCGGAGCGAGGCCGCGACGCGCGAGGACGACCTGAAGGCCAGAGTCGAGCGTCTGCATCGGGAAGCGGGGTCGAACGCCGAACAACTGGCCCACGCGCAGGCGGCCCTCGATGCGGAACGCGCCGAACACAGCGATACGCGCGAGGAAGCCGAACGTCTGCGCGCCGAACTGGAGCGGCGTATCGACGATCTGCATGTGCAGTCGCGCGCGGCGGCCGACAAGCTGGGCGAAGCCGAAGGCAAACTCCAGGCGCTGGCCCGGAGCCATGAGCGGCTGCGGGACGATAGCCAGGCCCGTGAAGATGACCTGCGCGGCGCGATCGAGCAAATCGAGAAGACGTCCGCCGCGCGTGCCCGCGACTTGCAGGAAGCGCGCGCCGCGCTCGAAACCGAGCAGCAACGGCGCTCGGGCGATTCGGCCGCCGCGCGTGCCCGCCAGGAGGACCTGACGCGGAAGATCCAGGTCTTGGAGCGCGAAACGCTCGCTTCGACCGACAAATTGCGCCACGCCCAGGAGGGCCTCGACCGGCTGGCCGCCGAGCACCAGGTTCTGAAAGACGAAAGCGCGCGCCGCGAGTCGGACTTGCTGCGGGAGGTGGAGTCGCTGCGGACGGCCTCCACCAACGCCGCCGCCGAGCTGGCACATGTGCAGGAGGCGTTTGCCGCGGCGCAGCGCGCCCAGGACGAAGCGCAGGCCGAGGCCCATGCACGCCAGGCGGAGCTGGAACGGCGGATCGCGGAGGCACAGTCCGCGGCGAGCGGGCGGCAGGCCGAATTGGAACGGCAGCTTGCGCAGGCGCGCGACATCCGCGCGCGGCGGGAAGCGGAATTGGCCGAGGCGCGCGCCGACCTCGACGCGCAGATGGCCGGCGCCGCGCAGCTCCAGGCCGAGCACGAGGCCGCGCTCGCCGCGTTGGACGCCGAACTCGGGCACACCCTTCAGACGCTCCGCGAACGCGCCGCCGCGCATGACGCGCTGACGGCCGCCCATGCGGCGCACATGGATACGGCGCAAGCCGAGATCGATAGCCTGCGCGGGACCGTGGCCACACTCGAGAAGACCGGTTCGGATGCGGCGGCGGAAGTGGCCCGACTGCGTGACGCGGTCGAAACCGCGCGCGCGGAACAGATGGCCGAGCGGCGGCGTTTCGAGCAGGAACGGGAACGGACCGAGCAGGCGCGTACCGCGGAAACGCGGGCCCACGCGGAGGCGAACGACGTCCTGACCGGCGAAATTGCGCGGCTTACCGGACGGCTCGAGGAAACCGAACAGGCGCTCACGGTCACACGGCGCGAATTGACCGACACGCAGGCGACGGCCGTCGAGGCGCGCCAGGGCGCGGAAGCGCGCGAGCATGAATTGCGGAAACGCCTTCAGGCCCGCGAAGACGAACTGCGGACCGCCGCCGCCGCGCTGGAGGCCGTCCGGGCCGAACTCGCCGCGCGCGAAGAAACGTTGGCCGTCACGGAATCCGAACGCGGCGACCTGGTCGTGCGGCTTGACGCATCGGCCGGGAACCTCGCGGCGACGCGTGAGACGCTGGCGACGCGCGAGTCCGAGCTGGCCGATCTTCAGGCGCGGCATGCCCAGGTCGGCGACGCGCTCGACGTCGCGGTACGGGCGCGCGACGAGTTGGAAGCGACCAGCCGGCAGCGCCAGGATGAACTCGCGGCCCTCATCGAAGCGCTCGATGCCCAGGGCGCCGAGGCGACCCTGGAACTCGAACGGACACGCCAGGCGCTGGCCGCGGAACAGGCGCGTTTCCAGGACTACCGGACCCGCGGCGATGCCGCGCAGCAAGCACTCCATACACGTATTGCCGAACTTGAATCCGACGCCGAGGCGACCCGCGCGGCACTCGACGAGACCCGGCGGCAGTTTGCCGACGAACAGCAACACCATGACGAGACGCGCGCGGAGGCCGACCGGCGGGTGGCCGGATTGAGCGCACGCCTCGGCGAGCTGGAAGCCCGCGGCGCGGCGCTGAACGAGGCGCTCGAAGCGGCCCGCGAGGAGGTTCGCTTCGCGCTCGAACAGAAGGCGCATATGGAGTCGCTCAGTCAGGAGCGGCAGACGGCGCTCGAGGCGCGTATCGGGGAACTGCAGGACCTGGCGCGGTCGGTGGCCGGCGAACTCGACGGCACGCGTGAAGCGCTGACCGGCGAACGCGCGCGGCTCGAGGCGCTGGAGGCCGAGCAGCGCCGCATGAAGCAGACGCAGGCGCGACGCGAAGAGGAAGTCAACACGGTGCTGATCCAGGAGGCCGAGCGGGTGCAGTCCGAGCTCGACTACGAGCGCCGGTTCTTTGCCTCGGTCGAACAGACTTTCCGCGAGAAGGAGCAGGCGTTCGGCACGCGCCTGGCCGAGTTGCAGCGGTACGTGCGCGGCGATTTGGAGGACCAACGGCGCCTGTATGCGCAGCGGCGCGAGGCCGTGGAGCGGCTGGCCGCGCTGGAAGCCCAGCTCGCCACGCAACGCTCGACGACCGAGACGCAGTCGCAGAGCGTGCGCAAACGCGAAGCCGAACTCAAGGCGGAGGTCAGCCGGCTGCGCGAGGCGAACCAGGATTACGAACAGCGCCTGCGGGTCACGGAGGAGGACTCCGTCAAGCAGAAGACCCAGATCGAGGAACTGCGCGAGCGCGGCACGCGTACGGATCAGGACCTCGGCGCGCGCCTGGACCAGCTTCAGAACGAATGCCGCGAGGCCAGAGCCGCCATGCAGCAGGCGCAGCTCCAGCTCGAGCAGATGACCAAGTTACGCGACGACGCCGCCGCGGAAGCCGTCCGGCGGCGCGAGGAACTCGCGCTGGCCGAACAGGCGTTGGAGGATGCGCGCGCCCACGAGCAGGAGATGCAGCAGGCGCTGACCGCGCTTCAGGAAGCGCACACGGCGGTCGTGAACCGGCTCGAACAAAGCCAGTGGGACAACGAACAGAAGGAACGCGCGTTCTCCGACGATGTCGACCGCCTGCGCAGCGAGAAGGCCTTTCTCGAACAGGGGTTGACCGATGCCGTGAAGCGCGCCGATACCGCGCAGCGGCGTCTGCAGGAAGCCGGCGACGCGCGCGATGCCCTGCGCGAGCAGCTTGACGAGACGGCGCGACGCGAACAGGAAGCCCAGGACGCGCACCGACGGGAACAGGAACGCGCCGCCGCGGATTTGGCGAAAGCGCGCGAAACGGCCGCCGCGCTGGCCGAGACGCTGGAACGCGAGCGCGGCGCGCTGGCCGACCTGCGGAAGCATGCCGGCGAACGCGAAACGGCCCTGCTGCAGCAGGCCGAGGAGATCAACCGCGGGGTGGACGACCTGCGCACACAGCTCGCGCACCAGTCCGAGCTGAACGCGGCGCTGCAGCGTGAACTTCAGGATGAAGGCGCGCAGGGCGCCGCGAAAATGGCTCGGTTCAACGAGGAGAAGCAGACCCTGGCGCAACAGGTGGACCGCGAGCGCAGCGAGCATGAAGCGTCGCGCCTGCTGCTGGCGCAGCGCGAACAGGAAGTGGCCGACCTGCGCGGCGCGCTGAAGGATGCCCACGCCGACGCGGGCGAGCGGACGCGCAAACTCCAGGAGAAGCTCGACCAGCGCCAGGCCCGTGTCGACGAACTCGACCAGCAGGTTCGGGCGTTGCGGACGCAGGGCGAGAAGGATGCACAGGCGATTCGCGAGACGGCCGAGAAGCTGGCGGTCCAGATCGACGCGGTGGCGGCCGAACAGAAGAAGCGCGAGTCCCGCGACGAGGAATGCGCGGCGCTGCGCAAGGCGCTCGCGGAGGCGCAGTCGCTGGTCGTGCAGCGCGACGATCTGATCGCAACCCAGGAATCGCGCCACGCGGACGACGTGTCGCGTCGCGCGTCGATCGAGGAAACGCTCGCCACCCAGGAGCGCCAGGCGCGCGATGCGGAAGATCGCGTGCAGCGGTTGACCGCCGAGTTGGCCGCCAGGGAATCCGAACTGGGCGAGGCGCGCGAACAGGCCGAGGCGGAGAAACGCGGTCTGGCCCAGATGATCGCCGCGCTCGAGAACGAGCAGCGGACGGTGGTCGAGGATCTCCAGCGGACGCGGCAGAAAGCGGGCGCGCGCGAACAGGAATTGGACGATTCCATGGAAGAGCTGCGCCGCAAGGAGCAGGAGCTCCAGGCGCAGCTTGTCAAGGCCGGGAACGAAGAGAAGCGGCTTGGCGCCCAGCTCGAACAGCTTCGACGGGAACGCGAACAGCAACGCCTGCTGATCGAGGATGAACGCGAACGGCACCGCCTGCGGCTCGAGGATGCGCAGCAGCAGATGGATCAATTGCAGCAGGAATGCACGGCGACCAACATGCGGCTCCAGCAGCAGAAGAAGTTTTACGACGAGGAGCGCGAGCAGCGCCGCGCGCGCGAAGCCGAGCTGCTGCAGCAGCGCAAGACCATCCAGGACGCGCAGGGCGCGGTGCGTAAGAAGGACCAGCTCATTGCGCAACAGGAGAAGCTGTACGCCGACGAAGCGAACCGATGGAAGCAGAAGGAATCGGTGCTGACGAAGCGGATCGACCAGCTCCAGCAGGACTGGCGGTCGGTGTCGGCACGGCTCGAGCGCACGCAGCGCGAACTGCTGGCGATGCGCAAAGGACAACCGGGCGAGGGCGTCCTGTCGGCGTCGCTGTTCGGCGACCCGGCCGCGGAGAGCGCCCTGCCGTCCGTCCTCGATGCGATACCCGTGTCCGAAACCACGGTGACGGAGGACCTCGCGCACGACGAGCCGCCGCGGCCGGAGCCGCCCGCGGTCGACAGCCGGCTGTCCGCGCTTGAAGCGCAGGCGCAGCGCGACGTGCAGGCCTGGCATCAGGCCCGACAGGTCGCTCCGGCGGCGGCCGTCGAGCCTCCACCTCCGCCTCCGGCGCCGCGTCGCGTCATCCCCGCGCCGGTGACGACGGTGGCCCCGTCGCCCGCATCGCCGGCGGGTCCGCCGCCCAAGATGATGTTCAAGGTCAAGCCTTGGATGAAGCTCAGCAAGTAGCACCGAGGCCGGGAGGCAAGTAACATGGACGTGTCGCCGCCGCCGAAACGCCTGAAGAACCAGCTCGTGCATCTCGATCACAACCTGAAGCAGATCGAGCGCACGCGCTACGCGGGCATTCAACGCGCCGACAACGCCCTGCCCGTGCTCGAAGCGTTCCAGCTCTTTCTGGACGGCGAACGCCGGCGTATGACGCGGCGTCTGACGATCGTGACGGGGACGCTCCTGCTCCTCGTCGCCGTCGGGGCGGGCGTCGCCGTCACAGCCGTCGTGCTCTTGGCGGGGAATGTGGAACGTGAGCAGGCCGACGCCACCGCGCGGCTGCGGGCGCTCTCCGGATCGATCGCGGAATCGACGCAGGCATCCGGTCAGGCGCTGGAGCGGCTGCGAACGGAACTGGCGGGGGCGCGCGAGGCGCTTGCCACCGACCAGGCCGCATGGGGTTCGTCGCAATCGAATATGGCTTCGGTCGTCGACGGCTACGCGTCTTCCATGGATACGTTGCAGGCGTTGGTGGCGGAACTTCAGGCCAAGAACGCGCGTCTGGCGTCGTCGGTGGATGCGATGGAAACGCGGTGGCCGGAGCTGAGCAACGTCGTCGCCACGGTCAGGTCCGAACTGGCCGCGGCGCAGGCCGCGACCGCGGTTGCGCCAGTCGTGGGGTCCGCGCGGGGCGCCACCGAAGCCGTCACCGGGCCCGCGATCGGGTTGGCCATCGTGCCGGAAGGGCAGGTTCACCCGATCCGTTGGCGCCTGCCGTCGATCGCCGCGCGGGAGTAGCCGACGCCTACTCGATCTTCAGCAGGAGCAGCCAGGCCACCGCGGCGAATCCCGTCACAAGCAGCAGCCGCCGCAGCAATGAACAGCCGGTGATCCGCCGTTGCTGGGCGAGCGAAAACTCGATGTGAGCGAGTTGCCCGCAGCGGCCGCACCGCAGCGGCCCGTAGACGTCGCCCAGGATACAGGCGGCCAGCACGCGCAGCCATCCGGCCTTCGCTCCGGTGCGCCGGGCAACGCCTCCACACCGGGGGCACGCATATGTGATTGCGGAATCCATAAATTTCAGCGATAATCCTTATAGAGATTGGAAGGCAAGCGGACGGATGCCGAACGCCGGACGCACACGCGACCGGACTCCGACAGGCGCCACGCGTTCCCCGCCTCCAGTGCCGCATGAGAAACGGCGCGGGGACACAATGCGTTTTTCACGCCTGCTCCTCCCTCCCGAACATCAATTTTCTCAATGTACATCGAACGCAAGATGCGGTCAATACGAATTCTGACCGCGTTTTGCGATTAATTGGAAGTTGTTGTATAGAGGTTACTTATCGATGAGAAAGTCAACCGCAACGCCTGAATACCAGGCCGTCACGGACGAACTCGTACGCTTGAGGAAGTCCGTCGGTCTGACCCAGCGCGACCTCGCGCTGAAACTGGGCCGGGAACAGTCGTTCGTCTGGCGCGTCGAGAAGGGCGAACGCCGGCTGGATGTTCTCGAGTTCTACTGGGTATGCGAAAATCTGGGCGTGGATGCCCCGCTCGTCTTCAGGCGGTTGTGCGGCATCTTCCGGCGGAATCGCGTAGCCGGATGCGGCTGAAGCCGCCGTTCGGCGTCCGATGGCGGCACGGGGCTAATCGGGGATGAACAGGGTCTGGCCGACTTTGAGGCTGTCGGGAGTGGCAAGCTTGTTCGCGCGCAGGATGGCGTCCATTCGGACGTTGTAAGCGCGGGCGATTTCGGAGAGCGTCTCGCCCGACTTGACGGTGTGCTCGTAGCCGGACCCGCCCCCGCCGCGCGGCGGCTGTCGCGCCGGCGCCTGCGTCTTGATGATCTCCGCCATCTTTTCGCTCAACGCTTGCACCAGTTCCGTGCGCATCTTCTCCCGGTCCGCGCGTTCGCGGTCGACGCGCAGGGCCAGATCCCCGTCACGCCGGTCGCTCAGCGCCGCCAGGGCGTCGACGGTCGCACGGAGCTCGTCCAGCCGCTGGAAGGTCATCTCGCGGACCGCCTCCAGGGCTTCGACCCGCTGCTCCAGTGTTTGCGTCCGCTGCTTGGCGGTGGCCACCTCGGTTCGCAGCCGCACCTCGGCATCGCGTCGTTGCTGCGCTTGCAGTGTCGTGCAGCCCGCGGCCAGTAGCACGATCGGAAAAATCGGAATCAGACATTTCATGGCATACCTCTCGGTCGAATCGATTGGCGTCGTACCGACGCTGGTAGAAAGCGTACACGGGTGACACGCGCCACGCAAACGCAAATCGGGGTTGACAACGTAGGGCCGTATACGCGAAGGTTACTCCGCTTCTAATCATCACATAGAAACGACGTCGGCAGGATCGGCAGAGGCCGTTGTCGCAAGGAGGCTGTATGGGCAAGTTTCTGCGGGTCCTCACCGTCTTTATCTTTCTGCTATCCGCCGCCGCGCTGACCCTCGGCATCATGCTGTTCAACAAGCGCGAGATGCTGAAAGGCCGGGCGCAGAAACTGGAAACGGCCGTGCGGCAGTTCGCGAAGACGCTGGAACTCGACGATCCGGCGCCACCCGACCCGGTGCCTGAATACACGGCGCGCGACATCTCCGAATGTACCGAGACGCTGTTGCCCGAGCCCACGCGCTCCGATTTCTGGACCGGCTATAAACACGAGCTCGAGTTGAATGCCGCCGACTTCCTGAACCTCGACTCGCAAGCCAAGCAGCGCGAGTTGATGAGCTACTACAAGTGGGATTTGATCAACGACCGCGCCGAGCGCGATGAGTTGACGGGCGAGAAGATGACGAAGGGCGAGGGCACGATGCAGAACCTCCTCGATACCGTCATCAAGAAGGCGCAGAGCCAGCTCGACCGTCTGATGAGCGTGCGCGCTCAGTTGATCGCCACCCGCGAGGAATTGCAGGCGACCGTCACCGAACTCAACCAGCGCAAAGGCACGTTGCGCGAGAAACTGGCCGAAATCGTCCGGCTCAACGCCGAGATCGTCCGGTTGAACGGCATCATCGACCAGAAGACCATGGAGATCGAGGAGCTGCGGGGCACGATCAAGACACTCGAACTCCGCATTCAGGATCTGGAGCAGGATAAGCGCAAGTTACAGGAAGATCTCGACGACCAGCGGATCAAAAACGAGAAGCTGACGCAGACCGTGGCCGAGCTGCGGGGCGTCATCAAGAAGCTCGAGGCCGGCATCGGCACCGGCCCAGCGGTGGCGGGTGGCGAGGAATTCGGCGGCACCCGTTACGTGGAGACGATCAAGCTTACGATCCAGCCCGGCGCCAAGGGCACGGTCGGCAGCGTGAACGAGAAGCACGGGTTCGTGGTCATGAAACTGAACAGCGAGTTCATGAAGGAACTGCGCGAGCAGCTTCAGACGCGCGACCATGTGCCGGCCGTGACATTGCTCGTCAAGCGTGGCGATGACGATCCGAAGTTCATCGCCAAAGTCAAGTTGACGCAGCTCAAGGAAGCCGAGGAACTCGGGATCGGCGATATCCTTGTCGACTGGCAGCAGGAAGCTATTCAGGTCGGCGATACGGTTATCTACCAGTGATTCCGATGAAGCCAACCCGTCTTGCCGCGCTGCTCGCCTTGCTGATCGGCGGTCTTCTGATCGGCGGCGGTTGCGCCACGACGGACGAAGGCGACATGCCCTGGGCCTCCCCGCAGGGCTGGGAAGGCAGTCCCTTCATCCCCGGTTTCTCGGAATAGCGCGCCCGTTCCCGCCGGGGCCGCGAACCGGAAGCGCGAACAATCCTCATGCCGCGATGAACCTTCCCGAACGCGGGTGCGATTACAGTCACGTGCAGGCGCAAACGCGCCGAATTCGTGAACCGTACTCGTGAAAGGAAACCCGATGCGCCCGAATGCTCCGTCCCGACATCCGTATGCCACCCGTTTCTGTTTCGGTCTGCTGCTCATGGGAACGACCGTCCGCCCGGCATCGGCCGACGAGGCTGACCCGGTGGCGCTTGCGCTGCCGGAGACGGTGGTGACGGCCACGCGCGATCGACGCCCAGCCCTGGCCACCCCGTTCTCCACCGCCACCATGAATGCGGCGGACCTGCGCACGGACCGGGCGGTGCGTACCGTTCCGGAAGCGCTCGAATCGATGCCGGGGACGATGGTCCAGAAAACCGGCCACGCGCAGGGTTCGCCCTACATCCGCGGCTTCACCGGCTACCGCGATCTGCTCCTGATCGATGGCATCCGGCTCAACAACGCCGTCTTCCGGGATGGCCCCAACCAGTACTGGAATACCGTCGATCCATATGGCTTGCACGGCCTTGAGCTGGTCCGGGGACCCTTTTCCACGCTCTACGGCAGCGATGCCATCGGCGGCACGGTGCATGCGCTCACCCGCGGCGTCGAGGACCTGCGCCCGGCGAGCACGTGGGATCGGCGGCTCTACTATCGCTACGCCAGCGCCGAGCGCTCCCACATCGCACGGGCGGAGTCGATCGGCCGATTGACCGATGCGCTCGCGCTGACGCTGGGGTACACCTTCAAGGAATTCGGCGATCTCGAGGGCGGCGACACCGTCGGCACCCAGGCGAAGACCGGCTATGACGAGCGCGACTGGGATGCGAAGCTCGAATACTTCTTCAGCGACGATGCCGTTCTCGTAGTCGCGCACCAGAGCGTGGATATCGATGACGCCTGGCGCACGCACACCACGATCTACGGGATCGATTGGGAGAACCTGACGCTCGGCAGCGAGCTCCGTCGCGCGCTTGATCAGGACCGCGATCTGACCTACGTGCAGTACCACCGTTACGGCGGGAACGGCCTGGTCGAGGAGGTGCACGCGGGCGTCTCGCACCACCTCCAGGCGGAGGAGCAGGACCGCCTCCGCACCCGGAACCGGCTCGACCGCCAGGGCTTCGACGTGCATACCGTCGGCGCGTTCGTGACGCTCAAGTCGCCGACTCCGGCGGGCGATCTGATTTATGGCGCCGAGGTCTATCGCGATACGATCGACGCGTTCAACGATACGCTAAACCCCGATGGAACGGTGAAGAGCAGCGCCATTCAGGGACCGGTTGCCGACGACGCCACCTATGACCGGGTCGGTCTTTACCTGCAGGACGAATTTTCGCTGGGCAGACGCGTCACCTGCCTTGTCGGCGGTCGTTACGAGTACGCGCGTGCCGATGCGGATCAGGTACAGGACCCGGTGAGCGGCGGGCGGATATCCCTTTCGGAAGACTGGGAGCGTGTCGTCGGCAGCGCCCGCGTGCTGTACGCCCTGGATACCGGACGGGTGTGGAACCTCTTCGCGGGCATTTCGCAGGGCTTCCGCGCGCCCAACCTGTCGGACCTGACACGGTTCGATGCGGCACGGACCGACGAAATCGAGACCCCGGCGCCCGAACTCGACCCCGAGTCCTTCGTCTCCTGCGAAACCGGACTCAAACACGCGTCGGCGGCGGGCTCGCTACAGCTTGCCTATTTCTATACGGACATCGAGGACATGATCATCCGCACGCCCACGGGCCGCGTGATCGATGAGGCCTTCGAGGTCACCAAGAAGAACGCCGGCGCCGGATACGTGCACGGCGTCGAACTCGACGCGCGCCTGCGTCTCCCGAGCCATCTGGTGGCATTCGCCTCGTTCACCTGGATGGACGGCGAGGTCGATACATACCCCACCTCGGAAGCGGCCCGGGCGACCGAGCCCATCGACCGCCTGATGCCGCCGACCGGTCGTGCCGGACTGCGCTGGGCGCCCGTCGGCGGCTACTGGCTGGAAGGCGCCGGCACGGTGGCGGGCAAGGCCGATACGCTATCGAGCAGCGACCGTGCCGATACCAGCCGCATCCCGCCCGGCGGCACGCCGGGATACACCGTTTACGATGTGCGGGCCGGGTGGCGATGGACGGATGCGCTGGCCCTGTCGGTGGCTGTCGAGAACGTCGCGGATGAGGACTACCGCGTGCACGGTTCGGGTATCAACGAGCCCGGCCGCAATGTGATCGTGTCGGCGGACTGTACCTTTTGAGCGGGAGTGCGGGATGATAAATCGGTGTCCTTGGTGCGGGAGCGATCCCTTGTATGTGGCCTATCATGACGAAGAATGGGGCGTTCCCGCGCATGACGAGCGGCACCTGTTCGAGATGCTCACGCTGGAGGGGGCGCAGGCCGGACTGAGTTGGCTGACCATCCTCAGGAAGCGTTCCCGATATCGCGAGGCCTTCGCGGCCTTCGACTGCGCGACGGTGGCCGCATTCACGCCGGGCGACGTCGCGCGCCTGCTCGGCGACCCTGGGATCGTCCGGAACCGCCTGAAGATCGAATCGGCGATCCGGAACGCGAAGGGCGTTCTGGCGATCCGGGAGGCGTTTGGCTCGCTCGACGCGTTTCTCTGGCGCTATGTGGATGGCGTTCCCATTCAGAACCGATGGCGCTCCATGGCCGAGCTGCCGGCGCGGACCGAACGATCCGATGCGATGAGCAAGGATTTGCGGCAACGCGGGTTCAACTTCGTGGGGTCCACCATCTGCTATGCGTTCATGCAGGCCGTCGGGATGGTCAACGATCACATGGAGACCTGCTTCCGATACCGGGAACTCAAGCGCCCGCCCGGCAAGGCGTGATTGACAGGGCATTGCCTTGACGTCGGCGCGGTGCGTTTCCTAGACTGACGGAACTGTAGGTTGAATTCATGACTCGTGGAGCCCTTGTACGTCGTTACTTCCTGCTGGCCGTGCTCGGAACGTTGTGCACGGTTGCGGCGGTGCCGGGCCTCCGCATCGGCATCATCGAACTGACCCTGGTCACTCACGTTCGACTGCTCGACCGCGCGTTGCCCGGGCCCGCGCTCTGCCGGTTGCTGCGGGTCGCCCCCTGGAGCGCCGACTACCCGGCGCTGCGCGATCGCCTGCGCGCCGCGACGATTCGCTGCTACGTGCGCCTCGGCGACTTCGGCAGCGCCGTCCTGCTGGCCCGCGACACCGCCGCGCCGGAGTCGCCGGCCGGCATCGTCAACCTCGCGAGAGGCCTGTTGTTGCGTTATCCGAACGAAGCGGCCAACCTGTTGCTGGCGTGTCTGGGACGCGATCGGGGCGTCACACGCGATACGCTCACCATCATTCTGCGTGAGGAGCTCGAGCGTGCGAATACGGATGCTGCCCGCGCGATTCTGGCCACCCTGACCCCGCCGCGCGCCGACGATGCGGAGGACGCCGGCCCGTCCGTGGCGGCCGTCGTGCCACCCCCTGCGGTTTTCGCGGCCGAGCCGTCGGCGGCCCCCGGCTATGCCACGCCGCCGCCCGAACTGCCGCCGGTCTCCCAGCCACCACCCGAGCCTCTGGAATCCACCCCGCCACCGGTCGTTCCCGATGGCGCGCAATGGGCCGTCGTCACCGCGCCGGAGGCCCGTACGTACACGCGGGAAGGCAAGTTCATCGGGCGGATCGAAGCCGGCACGCTGGTGGACCTCGGCGAGGTCACCGCATCGAGCGCCGGCGACCTGGCCCTGTGTGTCGTACGCAACGGCACGCAGCAGGGGCAGAGCTTCAACATCCGCGCCGAGGATCTCGACATCCGTCCGGGCTCGGTATCCGCCACGTCGGAGGAGGAGCGGAACCTGCGCGTGTCACGCGCCCGCCTGGCGGCCGCGCTCGCCGAACGGCAGTCGCAATTGCGAGCCATGCAGGAATCGCGGAACCCGCACCTGCGCGCGTATACGAAAGTGAAGGAGGAGTACGTCGCCTTCGTCAAGGAAGCGAAAGGGCTGGCCGAACTCCATGAGTCCTCGCAGGGCGCCACGCGCGTGAAGCACGCCGATCGGTTGCGACGGATGAAGGAGGATGAGGTCGAACTGGCCGCCCGGTACAAGGAGGCGAAAGCCCGGTACGACGAATGGCAGACCGAGCACGGCACGGCCATCGATCTGACCGGGGACAGCGAGGTGCAACGTATCGTCGCCAAAAAGGCGGAGCTTGACGCCCGCTTGGAACGGATGAACTGATGTCCGACATCGCGTTGAGTTGTCCCTCCTGCGGGAAAGTGCGCACGGTATCCGAATTCTCGGACCGCGCGAACTTGCTGTGCAAGCATTGCGGCGGCAGCTTCGGTCCAGCCGAGCCCCCCTCGCCCGCCGCCGTCGCCGAAACGCCACCCCGACCCGGCCTCCATGTCGCCCGTCGCCAGACACAGTCGAACGTCGGCACGCCGGCCGCGTACGGTGCATCCCCGATGACGGTGTCGGCGCCACCCTCCGACGGGCCCAGGGCGCCCGACCCCGCATCCCGGGGGCCTGCGGGTCCCCAACTGCGGAACGAACGCAAGCTGATGAACCACGCCTGGTTCGCCGCCGCGCTTTTCGTCATCCTCGGCGCCGCCATGTGGTATCTGCGCTACCGGGCCGGATTGCCGGCAGCCTGGCTGGCCTGGAGCGCCGAGTATGCCTGGCTCGTGGTGCTCGGCATCCACGTGACCATCGTTTTGCGCGCCATGACCGAAGGCATGTTCCAGGGCATTCTGTGTCTGCTGATCCCGGGTTATTCGTTCTATTACCTGTTCGCGGTAACGGATACGTTCTATTCGCGGGCGATCGTGGCGGCGCTGCTGATCGGCATCGGCCAGGACGCGGGCATACGCTTGAACGAGCACGTCCAAACGCTCACGTCACACGTGCATGCGTGGATCCAACACGGCGGCGGCGATATTCGCTGAGGCGTTCGACGCGAACGATCACCGCGTCGGCCGCGTCATCCTTGGACTGCAACGGGAGCCTTTCGCGGTCGGCATCGGTGATCAGCGTGACACGATTGGTGTCGGTCCCGAACCCCGAGCCCGGTTCGCTGATGTCGTTGGCGACAATCAAGTCCAGTCCCTTGTCGATCAGCTTCCGCCGCGCTTCCGCTTCGGGGTCGCCGGTCTCCGCGGCGAAACCGACAATCGTCTGATCGTCGCGCCGCACGGCACGTACGGCTATGAGGATGTCCGGCGTACGCTCCAACTCCAGCGTCGGCTGCATGTCGCGCTTCTTCAGCTTCCGCGCGGCCACCGTCCGCGGCCGCCAGTCGGCGACGGCCGCCGCCATGATCAGCGCGTCGCACGCCGGCAACGCATGCAGCACCGCCGCGCACATCTCCTCGGCCGTGACCACCGGGACGACCGCCGCGCCCGCGGGCGGCGTCAGTGACACCGGTCCGGAGACCAATGTCACCGTATGCCCGCGCCGCACCGCCGCCGCCGCCAGGGCATACCCCATCTTGCCCGTGGAACGGTTGCTGATGAACCGCACGGGATCGATGGGTTCGCGCGTCGGACCGGCCGTGACGAGGATATGCATGGACCGAATCTAAACCGCGTCGCCCGGCGGGTCAATGACTCTGAGATTGAACTCGGCACGGTGTCCGCTTAAGGTCACCGGCAATGAACATCGAAACCATCATGGTGGGCGCGTTCGACGTGAACTGCTTCCTCCTCTGGGGCGCCGCGCGCAAGGCCATCGTCGTCGATCCCGGTGGCGATATCGATGTCGTTGCCGGCCACCTCGCGGCGAACCGGCTCGATGTCGCGGCCTACGTGTTGACCCACGGCCATGTGGATCACGTCAGCGGTATCGCCGAGCTCCATCGGCTGCACCCCGCGCCGATCGGGATCCACCCGGCGGACGGCGGCTGGGCCTTTTCGGAGGCCAACCGGATGTTGCCGTGGTACGATGTGCCCCAGCGGCCCGCCTTGATCGAACGCGAGCTCGCCGACGGCCAGACCTGGACCGACGGCGACCTGACGTACACGATCATCGCCACGCCCGGCCATTCGCCCGGAGGGGTATGCCTGTATTTCGATGCCGAACGCGTCCTGATCACGGGCGATACGCTTTTCGCCGGTTCGGCCGGACGCACCGATCTGCCGGGCGGACACTCGCGGACGCTGGCCGCGTCGTTGAAGCGGCTCGTCGCGTTGCCGGACGACGTGGCGGTCTATCCCGGCCACGGACCCGCCACCACGATCGGCCAGGAGAAGCGCACCAACATTTTCATGCAACCACAGCCGGGAGAACGCCATGCCCGATAAACCGGTTTTCAGCATCGGCGCCGAGGGGATCGATACGGAAAAGCTCGTCGCCGAGATCCGGCAAACCGTCGCCGAGAAGACCCGGCGCGGCGCCTATGACGGCGCCTGGACCGCCCGTGCCAAGCGCTTCAACCTCCAGGACCTGCGGGGCGACGAGTTCCTGACGCTCTACCTCGACAGTCTGCGGGAAGCCGTCTATGTGGACATCGGCGACTTCGAGATTACCGAGCGACGCAAGCGCTTCGCCCCGTTTCTGGTGCGGTTGAAACGCGTCATCTGGTCGCTGTTGCGGTTCTACACGTACCGCTTGTGGTCGCAGCAGAACGACGTCAATGGACTGCTCCTGGCCGCCGTCGAAGGCGTCGATCAGCGTTACCGTGACCGGTTGAACGAGCTCGAAGCGCGCGTGGCGAAACTCGAGCAGTCCCGCCGGAACGACCCGTGATCGCGTCATCCCTGGCGGGCCGCGGGCGTCGGCACCGGCAACCAGCCCTTCTTGCGCCAGAAGCGCCGGCTCTTCCGGACCACCCGGCGAAGGACCCCGCGACGAACCCGCGCGGACAGGCCGGCAGCGTCGGCGTACGCGCGCCACATCAGCATGCGTTCGGTCAGCGAGAGCTTGTGCTTGAAGCGATTGATGTGATCGAGGTCATGCAGCCGCAGGCGCATGGGCAACCGCTTCCAGACCGAACCCTCTTCGTTGTCGATGACCGTGAATACGAAAGCGTCGCCGACGCGCCGGCAATACACGTTGCCGAGGTGCAGATCGCCGTGGAAGATGCCCCGCGCGTGCCGACGCCCGATTTCACGGCCCAGGGCGCGCAGCAGTCGCCTCCGGTCGTCCCGGCATCGGATCGCGTCGCCGAGGCCCAGGTTCAGGATGGCATTCACGCTCAACTCGTCGGCCAGTTCCTTAAGCACGACCGCGCTCTCGACAATGCACCCGGCGCGGCGTCGCTCGACGAGGCAGAGCGCTTCCGGAACGCGGAACCCCATGGCCTCCACGCGCGCCTGATGGTCGACCGTACGGCGCGCGCGCGGCGGCTTGTGCAGATACCGGATGTTCCCGATGGAGAACCGTTTGAAAAAGCAGCCGCCGACGCCGGGGACCTCGCCCCGCTGCGTGATGCCGCCCCAGTCGTGATGCTTGATCTCGCGCAGGCCCGCCATCCGTCCGTTCCAGTACCGTTCGGCCGTCGCGATCCATTCGGACCGATCGCACCGGTGGAAGACTTCCACCGCCCGCCCCCGTTCGTCGCGGAGGCGCGCCCGCATCCAGGCGGCATCGCGGATGCGGTGTCGATTGTCGAACAAGCCGCGGATGCCGAACTCGACGGCGGTCAGATCGCGTCCGAGCGAGGTCGAACGAAAACGCGACAGGGCGGTCAGGAAACCGGGCATCGCGTCCCCGGCAAGGCCATAGGCCGACAGCAACGCGGGGATGCAGGCCGTGCCGCCGCGCCGCGCGATGTACATGCTCAGCGACAACAGGTCGCGCCGACCCATCCGCGTGTGCGCGATGTCGCCGGGGAACACGACGGAGCGGGCCATGTCGATGAAGTGGAACTCCGGGACGCCGCCGGTCCGCGTCACCAGAATGTTGCGCGGCGAAAGCGACCCGTGATAGACGCCGCACGCATGGGCCCGGCGCAGGAGCCGGAAGAGGCGGGTCAACTCGGTGACGGCGGGCGCCTGGCCGTCGGCGCCGAGTTGTTCCAGCGAGCGGCTATCTTCGATCCTCCGCGTGACAAGCGCCTCGCAAAATCCGGCATCCCGCGTGCGGCCGCCGAACCAGGACAGGGGCGCCGAGCAGGGGATGCCCGCCGCATGCAGCCGGCCAAGCGCCGCGAATTCCCGCCGGACGCGCCGTCCGAACAGCAGCTTCGACCGGATGAGCTTGAACAGGCCCATGTGGCGGTAGAGCTTGACGACGGCGTGGCCTTCAGCCAGAAGCTCGGTCCAGATGAGCGTGTGACGTTCGGACTTCAGCACCCGCACGGCGCCATCCGCCGTCGGCATCGCCCGCTCCGCGGCCAGCCCGCGCGCGATGCCGGCGGGGGTGACCATGGCGGTGCCGGGCACGGGTTTCATACCGGGTTCTTGACCATCAGCGCATAGCGGTGCCCCGAGGAAAAGAACGCCAGCCAGGGCGCCGCCGTCAGGCGGGCCTGGCGTCCGGCCGCCAGTTCGGCCAGCCCCCGCCGCGTCATGGTCATCTTGGGCAGCTTCCCGTTCAGCGGCTGTCGCAGGCGGCGAATGACGTTCTTGATCGATCGATGGTCGAAGTACGTCAGGATAACGAAACGCCGCGATACGCGCAGCAGCTCGTGCACCAGCCGGGCGCGTTCGTCGGCTTTGGGGAGATGATGACTCAGCCGGCAGCACACCACGCCGTCCACGCTGTTGTCGCGCAGCGGGATGTTCAGCGCCGATGCCGTCATCCAGACCTGGTTTGCGCCGGGCAGGGCATTTTCGCGCGCATGCATAACCTGCCCGAGCGCCACGTCGGCTTCGATCAGCTGGTCGGCATGGGCGGCCAGCGCCGGCGAAAGCCGTCCGCCGCCGCAGGGGAGATCGAGCAGCAGCGAACTCCGGGGCTGACTCCGCAGCAGGCGTTCGAGGAGCCGGAACTCCCGCGCCGTACTCCAGCGCTTGGACAGCTTCCCCTGGTAGGCGGCATGGTAGCGGGAGGCATGCGCAAGCTCCCGGTAACGGCCTTCGTAGGCCTCGCGTGTCTTCGTGGAAACCGCTTCGTCCGACGCCGCCCCATCGGCGGACGGCTCGGCCATGGCCAGGATGCCATGGGCGATTCGGTATACGGCCCCGCACGCGGTACAGGTCGCGGCGTCCGCATCGAGCCGGATGCTCCCGGCGCACCGGGGACAGACGAGCCGATCGGCCAGGACGGAAATCCCATTCATGTATGTCGCTCTCCTTCGCTCTCCGTGCACCCGCCGCCGGCGCACCGTCACTCGTCGAACGCGATGCCGCCCGCGCCTTCGCGCAGCCCATCGGCCCGGCCGCGCAGGGCCGCATATCCCGCCTGCCCGGTGCCGGTCACAAAGCACCGGCCAAGCCCCGCATGGATTTCCACGGCGTCTTCGCGCGCCGGAAATCGCACGCGCACCGGGCCTTCCGCCATGACGGCCACCAGGCCGTCATGATCCGACGCGGTGCGGCCCTCGTCATCGGTCACGCGGATGAGGACGCCGACCGTCTCCCGGGCCGCGGCCGGACAGGCGCACCGCTCGGGTTCGACAACGATCCGCGTTCCGCATCCGTGCGGAACCAGCCGCGCCGTTTGCCGCTCGTCCCCGCGCGCGGCCACGATCTCGAGGACGCCGGACGCAAACGGCACGGTCAGCATCGTATACAGGCTTGCGGGAACCTCCGCAAGCGCCTTCCCGTTCAGGACGGCGGTGAGGCGCGCGGCGTTCGAGAAGACATGCACCTGCCGCGGGCCGTCCGCCGCGCGCTCGGACCAGTCGCCGTGGACGGCGACGAACAGCGCGCGCGCGGTCCGGGCCTGCATGTAGGACGCCGATAGCTTCGGCAGGCGCCAGGCGTCCACCAGTCCCGACTGGCGGCGCCGGCGACCCTTGCGCTGGCTGGCATAGTCGGCATGGCACCACAAGGCGTAACCGGCCACGAAGGGCCGCGCCTCGATCAGCGCCAGGTCGTGCTCCCATCGGGCAATCTGCTTCAACTCGGCCGGCACGTCGCCGCGTCGCGTGTAGGCGCAGTTGCCAATCTCGCTGATGACGATCCGGCCGTCCCGGCTCCAGGCATGCGCGTCGTCGAGACGGTCCAGTTCGTAGTTGATACCCAGTACGTCCGTCGACTGCAGCGTGCGCCAGCGGACGCCCCGATGCAGATGGTTCTCCGCATAGACCGTGGCGCGCGCGGGGTCCAGGGCCGCGACGATGCTTCCCATCGTACGAAAGGCCAGGCGCGAACGCGATTCGTTGCCGAACCCCCACAGGACGATCGACGGGTGATTCCGGTCGCGCAGGATCATCGCCCGAAGCTGCCGGCAGGCCGCGCGCGCCCAGGGTCCCGGCCGCACGCTCTTCCACGAAGCGATCTCGGCATAGACGAGGAGGCCTTCCTCGTCACACGCATCCAGAAAGGACGGATGTTGCGGATAGTGCGAAAGCCGCACGAAATTGAGGCCGATCGCGCGGATCTGGCGGGCGTCGGCGCGGTGCAGTTCGGGGGGCATGGCATTGCCGAAGCCGGGCATGGAGGCATGCCGGTTGACGCCCTGCAGGAACACGCGGTTCCCGTTCAGGAAGAAGCCGCGGTCACCGTCGAAAACCGCCTCCCTCGCGCCGAAGCGGACGGCTGTCGCATCGACGGTCCGCCCGTCGACGCGCAGTTCGCAACGCGCCTCGTAGAGGTTGGGGCGATCGAGGTCCCAAACCTCCGGATGCTCCAACGGCAGCTCAAGCGCGATGCGCGGCGCCTGACCCGATGGCACCACGATCGCCTCGCTCTCCCGGGCGGCGACGACGCCCCGCCGCGGCGACACGATCGAGACCGCCAACCGCACCGTGCCCGCCGTGTCACGCGTGTTCCGGACCGTGACGGCCACGCTCACCCGCGCCTGCGCGGTCGACGTCCCGCTGCACGTGACCTGCGGGCTCCGATCGTCCAGGTGAAGCCCCGGCAGTCGAACCAGCCACAGGCCTCCCGCCAAACCGCCGTGAAGCAGAAAGTCGGGGTCCGCCTTGCCCGGCAGCACGTAGCGCCTGTACGCATTGGAGAGACGCAGCGCGATGGTCTGAAGGCGCCCTGGACGGATGTGACGGGTCACATCCTCCCGGAGCCCCAGATAGTTGCCGTCCACGCGACACACACGCCGGTCGTCGACCCACAGACGGCCGACGCCATAGAAGCCTTCCGAGCGCAGTTCCCAGCGATCCTCGCGGTCCGTTTGGACGGCGGCGGGCAGCTCGAACGACCGGGCGTACGTGGCCGTGCCCTGGCGGTACGCGACGCCGACCTGGAAGGTGTCGCGGTCGTTCCAGCAATGCGGCAGCTCCACGTCGCGCGCCTCCGCGGACCACGCGGGACGGAACGACCAGCCGTCGTTCAGCGACACCAGATGCCGTCCGCCGTCGTCCGTGGGCTCCATGCCATGAACTCTCCCGTCAGTCGCGCGCCCGCCGCCGGGGAGGCTACCCGCGCAGCTTCAACGTCGTCTCCGCGATACGCCGCCCCAGGGCGCGCGCGATTTCAAGATCCTCCGCGGCCGGCGAAAGCTCGCCGCGCGCCCCGGCCAGCGTGCTTGCACCGTAGGGCGTCCCGCCGCGTGCGGCCGTGTGAATCATCCCCGCCGTGGAGTACGGCACGCCGACAACGACCATACCCAGGTGCAGCAGCGGCACCATCATCGTCAGACAGGTCGTCTCCTGACCGCCATGCGTCGAGGCCGTCGACGTGAACACGCCGGCCGGCTTGCCTTCGAGCTCGCCGTTCAGCCAGAGCGAAGCGGTCGAGTCGATCAACTGCTTCATCTGCGCCGCCATGTTCCCGTAACGCGTCGGCGAACCGAACACGATGCCGTCAGCCGCGCGCAGGTCGTCGAGCGTACAGACCGGGATGTCGTTCTGTTGCTCGCGCAGGCGGCACAGCGGCTCCTGATCCTGGGTCTTGCGGAGCACCTCCTCGAATTCCTGGACGCGACGCAGCACGGGTTCGATACCGTTCACCGAACGGACGCCTTCCTCCACCGCCCGCGCCAGTTGCCATGTGTGTCCGTACAACGAATAGTAGACGACCAGTACCTTCATGCGTATCCTCGCTTCCTGTTTCGGTGCTCCGTCCGATGCCCGTAACGCGGTCACTTTACGGCACGCGACGCCGCCAATGGAAGCACCAATGGCGCGATGGATGAACCATTCGCGCCGCGGCGACGATTACCATGACGGCAACACGTTCCGGCGCGGCGCCGGAACCGGGCCAACACGCGATGGGGCGGCGATACGCCCCGAGAGCGGAAGAGGAGACGAGACGATGATTGGCAACCGGATGACGCGAACGATGGGCTTGCGGCGCTTGAGCGGCGCCGTGGTCGCGCTGGCGATGGCGGCGGCGTGCGCCCGCAGCGGCGATGTCGAGAAGGATGCCGCCGCGACGATGAGGCGCGGGCTCGACTGGCTCAAGGCGACCCAGAACGAGGATGGCTCATGGTCGAACCCGAACTATCCGGCCATGACCGCGCTGGGGCTCTTGGCCTTCACGCGCGGCGATCATCCGTCCCGAAGCGAGGTCTGTGCGCGCGCCGCCGCCTTCATCGCACGGTTTGCGCAGGCCGATGGCGGCATCTACAAGCCGGCTTCGGGTGGACGCGGCAGCGGCGGCTTGTCCACGTACAACACCGCCATCTGCATGATCGCGCTGCATGCGTACGATGCCGCCGCCTACACCCCCATCCTTCTCAAAGCCCGCGATTTCATGGCGGGCAGCCAGTTGCGGGGCGGGTCCGACGGCGCCGGCGGATTCGGCTACGACCGCCCCGAAGTGCCCGCGGCGGACGGCGCGGCGGCGCGGCGCGGTCCGCCGAATCGGGCGGACTTGAGCAACACCGGATGGAGTCTGATGGCCATGCGACAGACCCAGGCGCTGGAAGACCTGCGACCGGCCGGCGCCGCACGCGCCGAGTTGGACTGGTCCGCCGCCCTGACGTTCGTCGACCGGCTCCAGTCGCGCGACGAGGGTGACACGGAGAACTACGGCGGCTTCGCCTACGAAGCGGGCGGCGAACGCGGCGAGGCGGCGACGGCGGCGGACGGCACGGTCAAACTGCGCGGGTTCGGCAGCATGACCTACGCGGGGCTGGAGTCGATGATTTACGCGCAGGTCAACCGCACCGACCCACGCGTACGCTCCGCCCTGGCCTGGGCCGCGCGGCACTGGTCGGTCGACGAGAACCCCGGCATGGGGCAGAAGGGGCTCTTCTACTACTACACCATCATGGCCAAGGCACTGAGCCTGTCCGGCTCCGATACCCTCAAAAGGCCCGACGGCAAGACCATCGCCTGGAAGCAGGAATTGGTAACCAAACTCGGCGCCATCCAGAAGGCTGACGGAAGCTGGATCAACGCCGACAACCAGTTTTGGGAAGGCGACGCGACGCTCGTCACCGCCTACGCGATCCTCACCCTCGAGTACGCGCTCGGTCTACCTTGAGCCGGAGAAGACAATTTCCAGCCACTCCCCCCTTCAAAATCCGACTTCTCTACCACCTGAATGTTGATAGAGGTGTTCGTACTGTTGAGCACGAAATTTCCCTCCCATGATCGGACCGAGCCTGTCATCGGCTGGGCCATAGCCGAAGTCGTCAGGAGGAGCATCCCTATGGCTATGGTCATCTTCATTTCGTCAGGCACACAACCGTCTGCAAGTCTGCCTCGGAGCGAAGCGGAGTAGACAGCACTTGCTGGTTGTGTGCCGGTCATCTGTAGGCGTCCTTTCGATCATCCACCGTCAGCATGAACACGATTCTCTCGTCCTCGTCCACGGAGTAAAAGAGGCGATAGGGGCCGATTCGGTAGCGCCATGTCTCGGGCGTGTATCCCTGCAACTTGCGTATGTTGGGGCCGAAGTATGGCCCGTGGCGCAACTGTGGGTAGACGTAAGTCTCGAGTTTCTTCGGCAAGAAGCGGGGCGGTCCCAAGCGGGCCAATGCCTTCTTGAACTCGTCGGCCTCGAAGACTTTGAAATCAGACAAATGTCCCGCGACGGCGCTTGGCATCCTGATGCCCTCGTTTCAGGCTCTGGTTGAGTTCCACATTCCCCCGAATCTCGGCCATCTCGAACTCGTCCGCGGTTTCGTGTTCGCGCACGAAGCGCATCACGGCTGTCTCGATGAAGTTGGAGATCGGTCGGTTTTCCCGTTCGGCGACATCCTTGAACAGGCGATAGACCGGCTCGTCCAGTCGCAATGTCACTGTCTTAGACATGAATACCTCCTCTGACATCGATTGACGCCATTAGAATACGATAGAATACATCCGGCGGCAACCCAATTCTCTCGCCGAACGGTGCTCTTGAACCGCGGCGAGCGTGCGAGCCGTCGTGTTCCAAGAGCTGGTACGCTACCGATATATTTCCCTTCGGTGGCCAACGGTGACGACAAGAATCAGTAACTTGTCATCATGAATCTCATAGATGACCCGGTACGATCCTATTCGAATACGCCAACCGGGACGGCCTGAAAGCTTTCTGCAACCGACGGGACGTGGGGCATCCGCCAACTCCATGATAACAGCAACAATGCGGTCTCGATCGACCTGTGTTATCTGAGCGAGTTACTTTTGGGCTGTTCTTAGGATTTCAAGCCCGTAGCCCATGCGCCGATTCCGAGGCGGATCTCCCGGACGGCCTGCTCAAGCGGTCAATTGCCCGTGCTGTCGGGGATGCGACTTCGTTGTCGGTGGACCAACGGGAGTTTCGGATATGATTCAGAAGATTTTGCGGGGATTCGGTGTGGCGGCGTTGTTGCTTTCCGCCGTGATGTGGGTCGGGATGGGTTGCGAGGGCGATGGCGACTCGGCCGGCAACAGCACTGACAACAGCGCATTTGTCGGCACGTGGGCGATCTATGACCAAACGGCCGGTCCGGGCGTACGGCCGTGGTATGTCACCTTCCGCGCGGACGGCACCTGGTTCTTTTCCGACGCGGCGGGCGGCCCGCCGGACGATAGCGGCGTGAAGACCTACACGGTGTCCAATGGTCGTCTGGTTGGCGCTTTCACCAACCCGCACGCGGGTGATGGTCATATCGAAGCCACCATCACAGGCAACACCATGCAGTTGAACTTCATCGAACACTGGCACGATCCGTATGTGGTGATCCCGTTCTCGGGAACCAAGGTGTAGTCGCGGCAAGCGGAGCGCCGGTTCAGGGCTCCAGCCAAGCTCGTCGTGGACACGCTCAGGTTGCTTCGGCAGCCCATTCTCCTCGTATCCCCGCTCCCTCCGACACGGTAGTCGGGTCGCACTGACCGCGGTGGCATCGCCATCGCGGTCGGACTTTTTTCCGGAACAAGTTGCCCGGCGCAAACGTCTATAGGGCATGTCGAGGGGTGCCGCGAGTGCCATACCGGCCCGTGAAGGGTTGCCGTGAATGGTTCGACATGCCTTTCGGAACTGCTATAAACAGGCAGGAATCCATGGGACACGGAGGCAGACGGGGCGGCGGCGGTTCCGGACGCGATGACGATGTGAGTTTACGGAGGAGGACTGCGATGAGGGAGTACAGGTCGGCGGCGGGACGGCGGGTGGCTTCGGCGGCGGTGGTCCTCGGCGCGATGCTGGGGCTTGCCCGGAGTCTGGGGGCCAACGAGATCGATTACGTCGAGACGTTCGCTTTGGCGCCCGATCGGGCCGAGGCGTTGAAGGAACTGATACCGGGCACCGAGGAGTACTACTACTACCACTGCCTGCATTACCAGCATACGGGCCGGTTTGACGACGTCGAAACCGTGTTGAAGCAATGGATCGCCCGCTACAAGCAGACATCGCGCGTCGAGGAAATCCGCAACCGGCAGGCGCTGCTGCTCTACAAACAGGATCCCCAACGGGCGCTGAAACTGATTCGCGACCGGCTGGGGCTGACGTTCAGCCACCAGAAGATCCCGCTCGAGAAGAAGATCGATCTGCCGACCTCGCTGGACCCGCGGACGATCAGCCATGCCGCCCTGAGCGCCCGCGCCTTCGCTGACCGCCAGGACCTGGGCGGTTTCGAGGATGCGGCCCTGGACCGGCTGGTACGGACGAAGCTGAACCCCGACCAGCGGCGTCATCTCCTTGGCCGGCTGCGTCGGCCCGACTACGCGGACCTGCCCGTCCTCGTCGTCGACGATCTCAAATACCAGTACAGCGGCGGATTCGGATCGCATCCCGTCCACGCGCAGCTCCTGCCCGAGCAACTCGAGGAATGTCTGCGGCTCCTGCCCGAACTCATCCAGAACACGAGTTTCATCACCGCCTATCTGGCCAAGCTGCGGCCCGGCAACGATGTGGACTGGACCCGCGACCCGCGCGAGCTCGAAGCGTATCTCGCGCGCCTGGACGCCTTTGTGCAGCGGCTTCCGCCGGTGCAGAACTCGCTGAAGGCGCATGTGCTGTACCAGCGCCTGGAACAGGACCGCAAGAACGGGACGTACGACGCGGCGCTTTTCAAACGCTATATCGAACTGCCGCGACAGGTGTCGTACATCAATCGCGAGTATGTCCAGCGGCGCGACTTCCGGGATCAGATGGCCAACCTCGCCGAGGCTTTTCAGGTCACGCAATTGCCGCCCGTCGGGAGCGATGAGGAGCTCGTCCGCGATTACCTGATGCATCTGCTTGTCGATGCCGCGGATTTCAAGGCGTATGCGGACTACATCGAGCACAACTACCTCGAGGATCTGTTCGCGGAAACCAAGATGGTCAACGGGGTGGGGGACATGGAGCAGTGGTTCTCTCTGCTCAGCCCCGACCAGGTCCGCCGGCTCAAGGAGCGGGTCGATCTCGCGATTCTGCCGACGAACGCCGAGTTCATCGACGCCGACGATGCGGTGGCCCTGGCGGTGGCGGTCAAGAACGTCGAGAAGCTGATCGTCAAGACCTTCGAGATCAACACCGAGCACTACTACCGGATGCGGCAGGAAGAGATCACCACGGCCATCGACCTCGACGGGCTGGTCGCCCATTCCGAGCAGGCGTTCGAATACCGCCAGGCGCCGTTGCAGCGGCACGTCGAACGGTTCGCGTTCCCCCACATCGCCAAGCCCGGCATCTACGTGATCGAGCTGATCGGCAACGGCATCAGCAGCCGCGCCTTGATCCGCAAGGGGCGGCTGGTCTTCGCCGAGCGCACGGGCGCGGCCGGTCATGTCTTCACGGTCTACGACGAGAAGGGCGGCAAGGTGGCCGACGCGCGGCTGTGGCTGGCGGGGCACGAGTACGCGGCGGAAGCGGACGGCACGATCGCGGTGCCGTTCAGCACGAGCCCCGGACGGCAGAAGGTCGTCATCGCCCGCGGGGATTTCGCCATCCTGGGCGAGTTCGATCACCGGGCCGAGCAGTATGCGCTGGCCGCCGGCGTCCATGTGGAACGCGAAGCGCTGGTGGGCGGCGAGACCTGCCGGCTGATCGTCCGACCCGAGTTGACCGTGACCGGCGTGCGGGCCGATATCGGCCTGCTGGAAGAGGTGGCGCTGACCCTGTCCGCCGTGGACGAGGAGGGCATCGCCTCGACGGTCGAGGCACCCGACTTCAAGCTGTACAACGACCGCGAGTCGGTCCACGAGTTCCGCACGCCCGCGGCGTTGCGGTCGGTCACCGTGACCTTGCGCGCCAAGGTGCGCAGCATGAGCGAGAACAAGAAGATCGACCTCGCCGTCCAAACGGCGGCGGCGGTCAACGGCATCGACGCGAGCGAAAAGACCGAGTACGTGTATTTCCGGAAGACGCCCGACGGGTATCGGGTCGAGCTGCTGGGCAGGAGCGGCGAAGCGCGCGCCGACCGCGCCGTGCACCTTGTCCTCAAGCATCGCGACTTCACGCGGCCTGTGGACGTGACGCTGAAGACGGATGCGAAGGGGCAGGTCGGGCTCGGCGTCCTCGAGGGCATCGTCACCGTGAACGCGCGGGGTCCGGAAGACGTGTCGGCGACCTGGTCGCTGCCCGAGGACCGCTGCTCGCACGAAGGCGTGCTGCATGCGGTCGTCGGCGAACCGATCCGGGTGGCGTACATGGGGCGCGACGACCTCCCGCTCGACGAGCGGGTTTCGCTGCTCGAACAGCGTGGCGGCAGCTTCGTCACCGACTGTCGGCCCCGCGTACGGTTCGCGGACGGGTTCCTGACCATTGACGATCTGCCGGCGGGCGACTACAGCCTGTTCATCAAGCCGGAGAACCGCGAGATCGCCATCCGCATCGCCGCCGGCATGTCCGAAACCGACCGAATCCTGGGCCGGCATCGCATGTTGGAGCGTTGCCCGCTGCAGCCGCTGCAGATCGGCGATATCCGCGTCGGCGACGCGGCCGTGACCCTGACCGTGCGCCACGCGACGGCGTCCACCCGCGTGCATGTGGCGGTCACGCGCTTCGTGCCCGATGCGACCGTTTTCGACCAGGTCGGATACCCGTCCATACCGTCTCCGGTGGAGTCCCGTCCGGCACGCCCACGGTCGCTGTACCTCTCGGGCCGCAACATCGGCGACGAATACCGCTACATCCTCGAACGCGGTTATGCCGCGAAGTATCCCGGCAACATGCTGACCCGACCCAGCCTGCTGCTCAACCCGTGGAGTCTGCGCAAGACCTCCACCGGATCCGAGCAGGCCGCGGCGGGCGAGGCGTGGGATACGGTGCCCGAAGAAGCGCGCATGTCCGGCATATACGGCGAACGTGGTTCGGGGGCGCGGGGGGAGGCTCTCGCCCGCGGCGGCGAAGGCGGGTTGACGCCGAACCTGGATTTCCTGCCTTCGGCGAGTGTCGTTCTGGCGAACCTCGCACCGGACAAGGACGGCCGCATCGAACTCCCGCGCGCGCGGCTCGGCGGGGGGCAACAGCTCCACCTGATGGCGGTGGACGGCGACGGCGCGGTGTATCGCACGCTGGCGCTGCCCGAAACGCACGAGACCTGGCGCGATATCCGCATGGCGCGCATCCTCGATCCCGACCGGCATTTCACCGAGCAGCGGAAGATCGACGTGGCCCCGGCGGGACGGCCGGTCGTCGTCGACGATATCCGGGCCGCGAAGTTGGAGGTCTACGACTCGCTGGCGAAGGTTTATACGCTCTATGCGACGCTGAGCGGCGATGCGACGCTGACCGAGTTCGGGTTCATCCTGACCTGGCCCGATCTCGCCGACGATCAGAAGCGGGAGTTCTATTCCCGGCATGCCTGTCATGAGCTCAACTTCTTCCTGGCCCGGAAGGATCCGGCCTTTTTCAAGGCCGTCATCGCACCCTACCTGGTCAACAAGAAGGACCGCACGTTCCTGGACGACTGGTTGCTCGGCAACCCGCTGGACGCCTATCTGTCGCCCTGGGCCTACCAGCGGCTGAACATGGTCGAACGCGTTCTGCTGGGACAGCGCATCCGCGGCGAAGCGGTACACACGGCGCGGCACGTGAAGGACCGGTTCGACCTGGTCCCGCCCGACGCGGAGCGGTTCGACCGTCTGTTTCTCACCGCGCTGCGGACTGGCGCGATGGCTCCCGGCGAACTTGACGACCGGATCGAAGAGATGCGGAAAGAAGGAATGAAGGCCGGCAATGATCGAGGTTTCAGCGCGACGTTCCCGGCGGCGAGGCAGGCCCCGGCGTCGGACATGGCCGCGGTGGCCGCGGAGGTCGGGGGGGTGGCCGAAGCTGAAGTCGCGGCGCTCGACAGCGTGACGCCTGCCGCTCCGCCCCCGGTGATGACCAAGGCGTTGCGCGAGAGGAAGGAGGTGGCCAAATCCGATGGACGGCTCGTAGGCGACGCGACGCGACGCAGCCGACTCCGCGCGTTCTACCGGCGGGTGGATACGACCGAGGAGTGGGTCGAGAACAACTACCACAAGCTGCCGATCGAGCGGCAGGTGGCCACGCTGGTGCCGGTGAACGCGTTCTGGAAGGACTATGCGGCGTATGACGGAAAGGGTCCGTTCCTGAGCGCCAACCTGGCCGAGGCGTCGGGCAGCTTCACCGAAACGATGCTGGCCCTGGCCGTGCTGGATCTGCCGTTCAAGGCCGGCGAGCACAAGACGGCGTTCGACCAGGCGCGGTTGACGCTGACGCCGGCGGGCGACGCCGTGGTCTATCGCAAAGAGGTCAGCGAAGCGCAGGCCGGCGAGAAGGCGCAGGTGGTGCTGGTCAGCCAGAACTTCTTCGCGCGGGACGACCGGTACCGTCACGAAGACAACGAGCGGTTCGACAAGTTCGTCACCGACGAATTCCAGACCGCGCGCGTGTACGGCTGTCAGGTCGTGCTTACCAACCCGACATCGACGCGCCGCAAGGTGGATGTCCTGTTGCAGGTTCCCGAGGGCGCCGTGCCCGTGCTAAACGGATTCTTCACCCGGAGCCTGCACCGGCAACTCGACCCCTACTCGACCCAGGCGCTGGAGTACTACTTCTACTTCCCGGCGGCGGGCGACTGGCGGCATTACCCGGTGCACGTCGCCCAGGCCGAAGCCTCGATCGCGTTTGCCGCGCCTTTCGTTTTCACCGTCAAGGACAAGCTGTCCCTGCTCGATACCGCGGCCTGGGCCTACGTTTCGCAGCATGGTTCCGACGAGCAGGTCCTGGACTACCTGCGCCGGAACAACGTCGATCGGATCGACCTGAACCTGATCGCGTTCCGCATGCGCGACAAGGCCATGTTCGGAACGACGCTGGGATTGCTGCGCGAGCGTCACGTCTACCATGACACGCTGTGGTCCTACGGCGTCCATCACGATGACGTGCCGGCGATGCGCGAGTATCTGCCGCACACCATGTTGGCCGGCGGTTGCGGCGTCACCATCGACAGTCCGCTGCTGACGGTCGACCCTGTCGCGCGGCATGCCTACCAGCACAAGGAGTACTGGCCGCTGGTGAATGCGCGCGTGTATCAGCTCGGCAAGGTCCGCAAGATCCTGAACCAGGAGTTCCACGGCCAGTATCGCCAGTTCCTGGATATGCTCGCGTACAAGCCGGCGCTGGACGACGACGACCGGATGGCCCTGATCGTCTACCTGCTGCTGCAGGACCGTGTGGCCGAGGCGATGAATGCGATGACCGCCGTCGAGGCCAAGCGCCTGCACACCGATATCCAGTACGACTACCTCCGCGCCTACCTGGCGTTCTACCGCGAGGATCCGAAGGCGGCGCGCAAGGCCGCCGAACCGTACCGCGAGCATCCGGTGAAACGCTGGCGCCACCTGTTCGGCGACGTGCTGGCGCAGTGCGACGAGATCGACGGCAAGACCGCCGGCAAGGTGGTTGACGACGAGAACCGCGACCAGGTTCAGGCGGGGCTGGCGGCCACGGCGCCGGCGCTGGACGCGACGCTGGAAGACCGCGTGCTGGTCGTGCGGCACGGCAACCTGGAGCGTTGCACCGTGCGGTTCTACCTGATGAACCTGGAACTGCTGTTCTCGAAACAGCCGTTCGTGCAGGATGTCGGCGGCCAGTTCGCCGCGATCCGGCCGAATCGCGTCGTGGAGATGCGGCTCGACGCCGCGCAGGCGGTCGACCGGCTGCCGTTGCCGGAGGACCTGCGCGAGCGCAACCTGATGATCGAGGTTTCGGGCAGCGGCGTCACGCGGATGCAGGCCTACTACCCCAACACGCTCGCCGTGCAGCTCCTGGAGAACTACGGGCAGGTGCGCGTGACCCACGCCGGCGACGGCCGGGTCCTGAGCAAGGTCTACGTCAAAGTCTACGCCCGCATGAAGAACGGCGCCGTGCGATTCTACAAGGACGGCTACACCGATCTCCGCGGCCGCTTCGATTACGCGTCCCTGAGCACCGACGAGCTGGAACAGACCGACCGCTTCGCCATCCTCGTGATGAGCGAGGCGTTCGGCGCGCTGGTCAAGGAAGCCGCCCCGCCCAAACGCTGAAGCCCTGGCGGATCAGCACCACGCCAGCAGCGCCGCCGGGTGATCGACGATCGCCGCGGCGCCGCTGGTGGCGAGCTCGTCGCGGTCGCGGAAACCCCAGGTGCAGCCGACGGCGAACAGCCGGGCGGCCACGGCGGTGCGCATGTCCGTGTTGGTGTCGCCGACGTAGAGCCACGCATCGGGTGCGATGCCGAGCTCGTCGACAATGCGCAGGGCGGCGGAGGGATCGGGCTTGAGCGGGCCACCGGTCACGGCGCCGCGGACGGCGGCAAAGGGCGCGTCCGGGAAGAAGTGGCGGACGCAGTCCCGCGTGGCCTCCTCGGGTTTGTTCGACAGCACGGCGAGGGTCAGGCCGCGGGCGCGCAGGGTCGTCAGCAGTTCGGGTATGCCGGGGTAGGGCCGCGTCTTGCGGTGCCAGTTCCGCGCGTAATGGGCACGCATGGCGGCGTGTACGGCATCGACGACCGTGGCGTCGTCGCGCCGCTCCGGCGGTACGCTGCGCGCGGCCAGCACGCGGGCGCCGTCGCCCACCGCCTGCCGGTAGAACGCGTACGCGTGCTCCGCGAATCCGTGTTCGCGCAGAGCCGCGTTGGCGGCGTCGCCGAGGTCGGCGAGCGTGTCCAGGAGCGTTCCGTCCAGATCGAACATGACGGCCCGCGCCGTCACAGCTTCAGGCCCTTGAACGCGTCCCCGAGCGAGCCGAGACCGCCGCCGTCACCGCGCGACACGTACTGTCCCGGATCGGTCTCGGCCTCCTCGCGCGCGGCTTGCCAGCGTGCCGGGAGCGTGAGCGAGAGGCGCTTGCCGTCGACGGATTTGACGACGACCTGAACCTCGGCGCCGATGGGATACGCGTGCGCCAGTTTGCCCTGAACATTGCCGCCGCGCGGGATGTCCAACTCGCTGACATGCAGCAGACCGGTCCGGTCGTCGGTCAGCTTCACAAACACGCCGAAATCCCGGTGTCCTTCCACGATGCCCGTCGCGTGCGTGCCCGGCTCCAGCCGCGATTCGGCGCCGGGCTCGGTCGCGCGCGTGTCCACCGGCTTGAGCGAAATGCGCCGCTGCGCGGGGTCGATCGCGTCGATCTGGACGTCGATCTCGTCGCCTTCGGCCACGGCCTCGCGCGGATGTTGGATGCGGCGCCCGCCGCCCAGGCGTGAAATATGGAGCAGGCCTTCCACGCCCGGCTCGATCTCGGCGAAGGCGCCGAAGTCCATCAGGCGCGTCACCTTCACGCGACGCGTGGCGCCGACGGGATGGCGGGACGCCAGGCCCTCCCAGGGATTGCCGGCCGCCTGGCGGAGACTGAGCGAGACGCGGTTCTGTTCCCAGTCGACCCGTTGCACGACGACGGTGACCGGATCGCCGACGCGGACCAGGTCTTCGGGCTTCGTATCGCGCGCCCAGGCCAACTCGCGCAACGGGATCAGGCCGTCGACGCCGCCGAGGTCGACGAACACGCCGAACTCCGTGATGCGGGCGACCGTGCCGTCCCGGACGTCGCCTTCGGCGAGCGTGGCGCGCAGGAGCTCGCACGACGCGGCGCGTTCGCGTTCGATCAGGTTGCGGCGGCTGAGCACCACGTTGTGCGCCTGTTCGTCGAGTTCGGTCACGAGAAACTGCAGGCGCTGGCCCACGTAATCCGCCGCCTCGCGCCGGATAACGTCGATCTGAGAATACGGGCAGAACCCGCGCTCGCCGCCGACCGACACCTCGTAGCCGCCCTTGGTTTCGGCGGTGACGACGCCTTCCACGGGCAGATCCTGTCCAACCGCGTCGCGCAGGCTCTGCTGGGCCGCCGCGCCCGATAGCGAGGTGGACAGCAGGAACGCCCCGTCGCGCATGCCGACGAAATACGCCGTGAGGCCGTCGCCGACCGCCACGGTCAGCGCCCCGTCGGCATCCTTCAGGTCATCCGTGGCGACGATTCCCTCGCGTTTCGCGTTCAGATCCACCACCACGAAGGCCGGACCGATGTCCGTCACCGTGCCCTGCACCCTCTCGCCCGGGTCGAAGCCGCGGCGGTAGGCGCTGAGCTGCGCGTCGATCAGCGCGCTGAAGTCTTCCATCGATTCCTGATGTTTATCGCTCATATCATCCTCATACGTCGTCCACTGTCGTAAAATCGGGCGAAAACCTACGCTATGCGGCCCCGCGCCGCAAGCACGCAGACGGCTCCAAGACCGCCGGTCCCTAATCGGTGCGGCGAATCAACCATGCGCCTCCCAGCAGGCCCGCGACGATTGGAAACCACATGATGAGGTGGGGGTGGACCTCGGGGTGCTTGGTCATCGAGTCGGCCAGAATGATGAACAGATAAAACAACATGATGCAGGCGAAGGCGAGCGAGAAGCCCCTCCAGGATTCGTGGCGGTGCCCCGTCGCACCGAAGGGAATGCCCAGCAGCACAAAGGGAATGCAGACCGCCGAGAGCGTCAGGCGATGGTGCAGTTCCACGCGGAACGTCGACCGTTGCTCCCGTATGTCATCGGCGGTGAGCTGCGGGAAGTAGGATTCCGTATACTGGATCCGGTCGATGAGCTGGTCGTGGGTGAAGTCCACCGGTTTCATGCGGTAATACCGCCGCTGGGCGCCGATGGGGAACGTGACCGTCCAGGCCTGGCATTGGGCCTCGCCGGGGAAGTCTTCCGAAAGCGGGTCGATGCGGACATCCCGCAGGTCGAGCTGCAGCCCGGTCGTATCCGACGTGCGAGCGACGGTGCCGCTGGCGGCGCGGATCTTCCGGACCGTGCCGGAATCGAGTTGTTCGTAGATGCGGACCGTTTCGAGCGCGTTGCCGTGCCGTTTGCCGACGTAGACCGTCAGGGTCGGGGTGATCTTGATGAACCGGCCCTCTTCGAGCAGCGTGAGGGGATCGATGTTGCGCAGCTTGACCATGATACTGCGCGAAGCCGCATGGCTCCAGGGCACCGCGGCGCCGTGGATGACGAAGCACACGACCGCGAGCAGGCAGGCGAACAGAACCGGCGGTCGCGCGATCTGCCACAGGCTGATCCCGCATGCCTTCATCGCCGTCAACTCGCTATCCGCGGACATGCGGCTGAACACGAGCAGCGTGGTGACGAGCGCGCTGATCGGCAGGCTGAAGGAAAACGATTGCGGCAGAGAGAGGAGGAAGATGGACACCAGCGGCTGCCAGGGGACGCCGCCGGAGACGAGGTCGGTGAGTTTGAAAATGGCGCCTACCGACAGCACGCAGGTGATGACGAAGACCGCCACCGCCAGCGTCAGCAGGAACGAACCGAGGATGAGTCGCGTCAGTGTTCTCACGGGTGCGCCAAAGTGTAGCGGCGGGAATGCGCAGTGGCAAGCGGCGAGTGGCCCGATGAACCGGGCGGGGTCCTCCGCCAGGGCCGGTTTTCCGTTGACGGGCGTGCGGAACGTGTCATTCTTCCGCCTCGCGCCATGGCGCATGGAAAGGAACACCGACGTGAAGAAACCGAGGGTCGTGCTCGTGGGTTGTGGCGCGATCAGCAAAGCTTGGCTGGAGGCCCTGAAGAAGCGTGACGACGTGGAGTTGGCGGGCCTGGTTGACATTGTCCGCGCGGTGGCGGAAAAGCGGGCCGCTGACCTCGGGTTCGTCGGGATCGAGGTCGGGACCGACCTGAAGGACCTGTTGGAGCGCACCCGTCCCGACCTGGTCTTTGACTGCACGCTTCCCGAGACGCACGCGGACGTCGCGACCACGGCCATGCGGATGGGATGCCATGTCTTCGGCGAGAAGCCGCTGGCGGATACGATGGCGCATGCCCGACACATTGTCGCTGTGTCGCGCGACACGGCGAAGCTGCATGCCGTCATGCAGAACCGGCGCTATATGGCGAACATCGTGGCGCTGCGCGCCTTTCTGGATTCGGGTGCGATCGGCCGCGTTACGACCGTCCACTGCGATTTCTTCCTCGGGTGTCACTTTGGCGGGTTCCGGGACGCCATGGAGCATGTGCTGCTGCTGGACATGGCGATCCACACCTTCGACCAGGCGCGGTTCCTGACCGGGAAGGACCCCGTCACTGCCCTTGCGCACGAATGGAACCCGTCCGGTTCCTGGTACGCGCACGACGCCTCCGCCGTGGCCGTTTTCGAGATGACCGACCAGGTGGTGTTCTGCTACCGCGGCTCGTGGTGCGCCGAAGGCATGCCGACCCCCTGGGAAGCGGCCTGGCGCATCATCGGCGACAAGGGAACGGTACTTTGGGACGGCGCCCATACGTTCCAGGCGCAGGTTGTCGACAGCGAGGGCGGGTTCAAGCGCAAGACGAAGGATGTGCAAGTCGCCTACGACAAAGACGATCCCGCGCCGACGGGTCATGCCGGCTGCATCGACGATATGCTCGATTGCCTGAAAACCGGCCGAACGCCACAGACCGTGTGCACGGACAACATCCGGAGTCTGGCCATGGTACACGCCGCCATCGAGAGCGCGACGACGGGGTGCCGGGTGAACTGCGACATCTAGGCTTCGATACCATCTGGCGTGCGACTCCGCGGGCCGCTACCCGAGGCCGGCCACGAAGCGGTTCATGGCCTCTTCCCGTGCTTCGATGGATTCGACGAGGCGGAACTGCGTGCGGCAGCGGTCGAGGTTGTGGTTGGGACGATGGACCTTGAAGTACATGTCGCCGTCGAGGTGGTCGGCCAGGAACCGGATGCCGGTCTCGAAGGCGATCAGCTTACCCGCGAAGGCCAGGAGCGCCCGGCTCTCGGGTTCGAGAAAATCGCCCGCGCTCTCGACATAGCCGCGTGCCAGCGATTCGAAGATCGGCATGCTCATGCCGACGCGCAAGAGGTCCTGCTCGTCCTCGAGCGCCGTATTGGTCGCGGTGCGGACGAGGTCGCCGAAATCGTAGAGCGCCAGGCCCGGCATGACGGTATCGAGGTCGAGAATGCAGATGGCCTTGCGCGACGTGTCGTCGAACAGCACGTTGTTGACCTTGGTGTCGTTGTGTGTGGTCCGCTCGGCCAGCTTTCCGGCGCGTCGCATGTCCTCGAGCACCGGTGCGATGGCGGCGTGGCGCAACGCGAAGGCGATCTCCGGCGCCGCCGCCGCCGCGCGGTTGCGGGGGTCCCGTTCGATGGCCGCCTCCAGCGCTGCGTAGCGCGACGGCGTGTCATGGAAATGCGGGATCGTCTCGTGCAGCCGCGGCGCCGGCAGGTCGGATAAGAGACGTTGAAACCGGCCGAACGCGCATCCGGCTTCATAGGCGATCGCCGGCGATTCGACCTTGTCGTACGTGTGCGCCTCGCCCACGAACCGATAGGCGCGCCAGTAGTTCCCGTCGCCATCGCGATGGTAGTTGCCGCCATCGCGGGTCCTGAGGAGGCGGAGGACATGCCGGTCGATGTCGGTTGCGCCGGCCGACTGCTCCAGCTTGCCGCGGATGTGAGTCGTCACCCGCGCTATATTCTCCATCACCCTGGCCGGATCCTTGAAAACCGCGTGGTTGATGCGCTGCAGGATGTAACGCCGATCGCCTCCGCCGTTCCGGCAGGCGAGGAGATACGTGTCGTTGATGTGTCCGCCGCCGAACGGCTTCGGGTCTCCGCAGACGCCCGGAAACTCGAAACGGCCCATAACGGCCCTTGGATTCGTCTTGATGCGACTCTGAGTCATGTGCAGGCTCTCTCACGCCGTCGGCCGGTGTCGGCGCCAGGCCCGGCGCCAACGATGCGCGCCGCCGAGCTTGAGCCGGAAGCTCCACGGCCCTTCCGCGGGGTCGGCGCGGATGCGGCGAACGAGGAACGGATCATCCGGATTGACGAACCCGGGCTCGATGGTGAAGACGCGCTCGTAGCCGGTGGCGCGGGCGAGGGCGATATCGCGTGCCGTATAACGGCCGTGCGGGAAGCTGAAGTCGGGCACCGGGCGCCCCAGTATCGCTTCGAGCGCGGTCTTCGAATCGACCAGCTCGCGCCGCGCATCCGCGTCGGTCAGTTCCGGGAAACGCGGATGGCTGACGGCGTGCGAACCGATCGCAAACGTGTCGCTCGGGAGGCGGCGCAATTCCTCGGCCGATGCCACGCGGCCGCACCGCGCCGACAGCCGCGCGTCCGCGATCCAGGCGGGGGGACGTCCGAGACTGCCGGTTGGCGCGAACACGAGGCACGGGATGCGGCGACGGCGCAACATCGGCGCGACGGCGGCGAGCGTGTCCGCATAGGCATCGTCGAACGTGACCGCCGTGCCGCGCGCCGGCGGGGTGGCGCGCGCACCCGCATCGATCGCGAAGGGTGCGGACCAGCGGAGCAACGCATCCATCTGCCGCTCGAACGCGCGGCATGTCCGCGGCGTGACTTCGTGGTAGTAGAGACAGATCCGCCGGTCGGGCGAGGTCCGGCGCAGCAGCCGGTCCGTCAGCCAAACCGCGGTGCTGACCGCGTTGACGATGGCGTCTTTCATCCCCGTGGCCATGCGGTCAACCGCCGCGGACGCGGACTTCCGACACATGATGCGCGACGCGTGCCGCCATCGCGCGCATCGTGTCAGGCGAGGTGCGGCGATGGCCGCGGAAGCGGCTGTTCGGCAGGTGTTCGGTCGGAACGAACGGCTGCAGCACGTAGCGGCGCGCGCCGTGCAGCAAGACGCCGATCTCGTCGAGGTGTTCGTCGGCGTGGACGTCCTCGATGATGGTGGTACGGAACTCGTAGTCCGCGGCGTGCTCGCGGATCAGGCGCGCCGATTCATGGAGGCGGTCCATGTGCGGGTAGCCCGTCAGATGGCGGTAATGACTCGGCGCGGTCTTGATGTCCATCGCCACGTAGTCCACGAGCGGCAGACAAGCGCGGAGCATGTCCGGGTTCGAGCCGTTGGTGTCGAGCTTGACGGCCCAGCCATATCCCTTGAGAAACCGGATCAGCGCGGGCAGCTCGGGAGACAGGGTCGGTTCGCCGCCCGTGATCACGGTGCCGGAGACCCAGTTGTCGGCAAACCGCCGGCAGGCGGCCGCGAGCTTGTTCCAGGACAAGCCCGGCCGCGCCTTGCCCATGAGTTCGGCGTTGTGGCAGAACCCGCAGGTGAAATTGCAGCCGGGCACGAAGAACACGGCCGCGAGGTGACCGGTGAAATCGACCATCGACGGCGACTTCAGAAAGCCGTAGACGGGCGAAAGGGCGTCGCGCGTGTCGTTCCGGTCGCTCATGGCAATTCGCCCGCGGCCCCGCCGGGGCACACGGGCGCCGTCCGCGCCTGGGGTCTCAGGCCACCGCCGCGCGGGCTTCTTCCAGACAGGTCTTGATCATCTTCGGGGTGAGCAGTCCGCGGCCGGCTTCGGAGTAGTCGGTCTGCAGACCCAGGTACTGGTACAGTTTGGCGCCGCCGTACACCGGCGACACGTCGTCAGGCGTGCGGTTGCGAACCGGTTCGTAACGGTTCGTCTCCGGATTGAGCCGTTGGACCAGCAGCGCCGGGATGCGCTGGGGGTTGATGCATTCCGCCTGACAGAAGGCGATGATGCCCTCCTCGCTTTCGACATCGTTGTAGATCTTCTCGAAGTCCCGCCACTCGGTGTCTTCCAGCAACTTGTCGAGGCGCTGGTTCAGTATGCCGCACTTGTCGCAGCCCTGCTTGCCGAACACGAGCACGTGAAACGTCTTGGCCATGGTATACCTCCCCGGATCAACGCTTCCTGGGTTTCGCGGGGGCTTCGTCGGCCGCCGTTTCCACGTCGGGCGCCGAGGTCCCGGCGCTCTCGACCGCGTATCGCCCGCGGTGTCGCGCAATGAGCTCGCCGTAGCGCTTCGACTTGTTCCAGTTCTGGATCTTGCTGAAGTAGCCGACCACGCGCGTCTCGCCGATGACGTCGGTCGACTGGCACCGCGCACAGCGATCGACCAGACCGCGCATCGTATGGTTGCACCGGCTGCAATACGTGAACTCCGGCGAGATCGTCACCTGCGCCGACTGCGTCCGATGGAACACATCCGTCATCACGCGCGCCACCGACTCGGCCGAGGGTTGCTCCTCGCCGACAAACGCATGGGTGATGGCGCCGGATTCGATCATGCTGTGGAACTTGGCCTGCTGGCGGATCCGTTCCACGAGCGGGACCGGGGCATCGGCGGACAGGTGCACCGAGTTTGTATAGTACACGGTGTCGGCGTCCTCGCCCTTGACCACGTCCTGCGCTTCGTTGGCGAAGTAGACGAGGTCGGTCTTGGCCAGGCGCCGCGCCGCGCTCTCGGCCGGCGATTCCTCGAGGGTGAACTTGAGGCCGTGCTTGCGCGACAGTTTCTTGGTCTTCAGGTACATGCGCGCCACGATCTTCAGCGCGAGCGCCATGGCCTCCTCGCTCTCGTGAAGCTCATGCCCGATCAGGAAATTCACGGCGTCGTTGATGCCGATCAACCCGAGGATATACGTGCAATTCTCGAGATCGACGTACGGCTTGCCGTCGCACGAGATCTTGCCGATCTGCCAGAGCGGGTGCCCCGGCCCCGAGATCATGTCGGCGATCTTGGCCTTCTTCTCGAGGTGCGCCTGGACGGCGAGTTCCATCGTCTTCTCGACCTCGGCGAAAAAGTTCTCGAGGATGTTCTCCCCGCCCCGCCGGCTGGCCCGGTAAGCGGCCTGCGGCACGTTGATCGTCACGTTCTGGAATCCGCAGAAACGCATGCACTCCGGGTGGCGCAGCATGCGGTTGTCGCTGATCGTGGTGCGCAGCCGGCAACAGGCCGAAAGGGTGACCTCGTCCCGGTCGAAGATGAAGTACGTGGACCCGTTCCGGCTGGCGAGTTTGCAGGCGTCCATGAAGATGGCGTACTGCTCGGGGTCGCGGTAGGTGTCCTCGCTGACGTGGAAATCGCACTTCGGGAACTCGAATACGCGGCCATGCCGGTCGCCGTCGCCCCAGACCGACAGCAACGCGCGGCAGAACGTGCGCGTTTCGTTCGTATAATCGCCATACGTGACGATGGCCTCGCCGCGGGCCGCCAGCGCGGCCTGTACCTCGGCGTCGAAGATGGCACCGTGCTCGGGATCGGCCTGCTCGCGCAGCACCAGGCGGCGCTCGCCGGAGGTATCGGTATGGTAGAGGTCCATCAGCCGGTAGCCGCTGCCGTCGCATTCGTCGCGGAGCACTTCCTCCAGCGGCGCCTTGCGTCCATCGGCGAGGCGCAGCATGTAGGCGCCGCCCGGGCCGATCGCCGGGACGCGCTGCAGGTACCGGGGCACCCCGGTGTGGATGTTGAAGTCGAGGAACAGCGTCTGGCCGCCGCGCGAGAACGCGTTTTGCGCGCCGTTAAAGATGAGTTCCTGCGCAACCTGGCGGTATTCGGCCCAGGTCATGCCTTCCAGGAAGGGGGCGTACAGGACATTGATGTATGCGATGCCGAGCGCGCCGGCGTAGTTGGCCTGCATCGAGGCCAGGTACGTGTTGAGATGGCCGGTCAGCACGGTGGCCGAACGCGCGGGCTTGGATTCGGTGTTGAGGTTGACGAGGCCCTGCAGGCCGTACTTCTTGACGTACTCGATGGAGTGCGACGAGCAGTACACGCGATGCGGATAGCCGAGATCGTGCAGGTGGACCGCGCCGGTGTCGTGGGCGCGCTTGACGTCGTCGCTGAAGATCGTGTCCAGCGCCCATTGCTTGAGCACGAGTTCGGCGATGCCGAGATTGACCGCCTCCGAGTTGTTGTTGACGATGTTGCTGTTCTCGGTTGACTTCGAGTACATCAGCTTTTCGACAAAATCGCGCGGGATGCCGTACATCGACAGGTCCCGGAGCTGCGCCCGGTGCCCGCGGTCGGCGAGCTCGTTGTTGACGAGTTCGCGGATGAGGGTGGTGTTGACGGTCGAGACGCCGGCGCCGATGATCCAGTTTTCGACCGCCTTCGCCACGCCGATCGCGGTCTCGGTCGGGAGTTTCGTCTTCTCGATGATCTGCTTGACGATGCGGTGCCGGTCCCAGGGCAAGGTGACGTCCTGCGTGGCCGATTGCACGAGCAGCAGGCTCGCGTCGGTGATGTCGCCGGCATCGTTGTCCTTGCCGCGCACGCGGATCTGTTTGCGCGCCAGCTCGCGCCGCTTGCGGTAGCGCTTGTAAGCGGCGACAACCATCGTCTCGCCGGCCTCGGCAAGCAGGATTTCGACCAGATCCTGCACGTCCTCGATGGCGGGGATGCGCAGACCTTCGGCGTCGGGGTGCACGTGATACTCGCTGGACGGCGTGTTGAGTTGCTCGACCACACGCATGGCGATGGCCGGCGCCACCTGGGTGTTGGCCGGCGTATCGAGCTCGCGCGCCACGGCATCGGCCGCGTGCTGGATCGCATTCTGAATCTTGACCGTACGGAACGGCACGACGTGTCCCGACCGTTTCCGGAATCCGTCGAAGGCTCGGGACAACGGGTCAGGGGATGGGGATGTTGGGGCCATATGAGTAACCTCCTGAAGGGGAACGAGATGCGGAACCTACCCTGGAATGTTTCACCGTCATCACTCCATACCACGGGTTGTGGGTGATCACCGAGAATGGCCCTAGGTGTAGCGTTGCGCGAACCGTCTGTCAACGGAAAACACATCGAAATCGCACACGCCCCCGGCGTCGCTCCGGAAACGACTCCGTAAGCCGTTGTCGTGTAGCCGGTAAGGCGCCCGAACCGAACCGCGCCCCCGCCAATTCGGTGTTGCCTGTCGGGAGACGGTTCGGGTAATCTCCGCGAAACGCGCGCCTCGAGACCCGTGGGTGGCGCGCGTGCGCGCGGTCGTACGTTCTTGGTGGTTGACGCATGACGATGTCCGTTCCGACTTATTCCGTGTGCCTGGCGACATTCCGTCGTCCGGCGTTGCTTGCCCGAACGCTGGATAGTCTTGCGGCACAGATACTTCCGGCTGGCGAGACTCTGGAGATCGTCGTTGTCGACAACGACGTCGAGGAGGTGGCCCGGCCGGTCGTCGAGGCGTTCGCCGCGCGCAGTCGCATGCCGGTCCGGTACGTGACCGAGCCGTGCCAGAATATCAGTCTGGCGCGGAACCGTTCGGTCGCGGAGGCCAGGGGCGAATTTCTGTTGTTTATCGACGACGACGAGGCGGCGTCGCCGACCTGGGTTTCCGAGCTGGCTTCCGTCCGGCGTCGCACCGGCGCCGATGCCGTGTTCGGGCAGATGGTACCTGCCTTTGCGGTGGATGTGCCGGAGGCCATGCGACGGCGCGACTTCTACTACCACGCGATGCCGCCCACGGGGACGCGGCCACGGCACGTCTCCTGCGGGAATTGCCTGATCCGCGCGGCCGCGGTCGCGGCGCTGAAGCCGACGCCGTTCGACCCCGCCTATGGGCTGACCGGTGGCGAGGACACCCATTTCGTCCACCGTCTGGCGCACGCCGGGGCCGTGCTGGCGACCTGTGCCGAAGCCGAAGTCCACGAATTCGTTCCACGCGAGCGGGCCACGGTCGGCTACCTGTTCCACAAGAGCCTGAAGAACGGCAACAGTTTCGCCCGGCGCGAAACCGAGTTCGCGGGTCGCCGCGCGCCATGGCGTCGGCTTCAGCTTCTGGCGACCGCCGCGGGCGCCACGGCGGGCGGACTCGCGGCGCTGCTCGCGCTCTGGCCATGGCGCCGTTGGCGCATCGCGTGGATCAAGCGCATCGGGGCGAACGTCGGGAAACTCATGGCCGTCGCCAACTGCTACTACCGGGCCTATCTGCGTCCGCCGCCCCATGGGCTGCGCGCATCCAGAGGCACGTGCCCGCCCGCCTCCGGCGCCGACCGGGTCGTGTCGTCGGTCGATTCGGCCGATTCGGCTGGACAGCGCATGCCCCAGCGCTGAGACTCCGGGTATGCGTATCCTGATCGTCAAGCTGAGCTCGCTGGGCGACCTTTTTCACGCGTTGCCGACCGTCCACAACCTCAAGGAGGGCCTCGGTGCGCAGGTCGATTGGGTCGTCACCGAAGCCTACGTGGACCTGGTCCGACACTTCACCGACGTCGACCACGTCATCCCGTTCCCGCGCCGCGACACCCTGTCGAGGCTGCGGCCGTTTCTGCGCGAGCTGCGCCGGCATCGCTATGACATGGTCATCGATTTGCAGGGCCTGTTGAAGAGCGCCATGGTCGCGCGACTGGCCCGCACGCGGCGTCGCATCGGGCCGTCGTTCAACCGCGAGGGATCGCGCCGGCTGTACACGGAGATCGCCGGCCCGCGGAACAAGGACCGGCACGCCGTCGACGAAAACCTGGACGTCATCGATCACCTCGGTCTCGCGCGTACGCCGGTGCGCTTCCCCGTCGTGTTCCCGAAACGGCTGTACGACGAACCGCGGCCCCGTATCGCCCTGTGTCCGGCCTCGCGCTGGCCATCGAAGAACTGGCCGGCGGACCGGTTCCAGGCCGTCGCGCGCGATCTGCAGGAGCGGCATCAGGCGTCGATCTTTCTCATCGGAGACCGGGGCGACCGCCCCTTGTGCGACACGATCGCCGCCGGACTGCCGGGCTGCGTCGTCAACCTGGCGGGCCGCACGAGCCTCGCCGAGATGGGCGGCCTGTTGCAGGGCATGGATGTGCTCGTCAGCAACGACTCCGGGCCCTCCCACATCGCCGCCGCGCTTGGCGTGCCCTGCGTCGTCGTCTTCGGACCCACGAATCCCGATCGGACCGGACCCTACGGGCCGCAACACCGCATCGCCAAGACCAACCTGCCCTGCCGCCCCTGCTACAGCCGCGTGTGCCGGCAGCCGGATACGCCCTGTATCAACGGCGTCCAAAGCTACCATGTCCGCGAGCTTGTCGACGACATCCTCGCCGGCCCGCGTGCCGTCGTGTGAGTTCGCCTGTCACATACCCAGCCGACAAGGAGTGTCGTTTGACACCGGCGCGCGTATCGGGGATACTCCGGCGCATGTCACGCGAGCGCGATCGGACATGGAGTATGTGTGTTGGCCTGACGGTGGTGGGCGTGGTGTGGGCCGGCGCGGCGGCCGCGGGTTCCACCGCGCCGGAGGCGAACGACCCGCTGCGGGATACCGCCTACCGCCTCGGCGCCGGCGCATGGGAACGCCTGGTCCCCGACGAGGTGCGGCGCCACTACCGATACCCGAACGTCGAACAGTGGAATCTCTTCTGGGGCATGGTGCAGGAGACGCTCGGCAGCGGGACGGTCGAAGACCTGGCCGACTTGCGGCCCTATGTGCGGGATGCGGTGGAGTTCATGAAGCTGGCGCCCCCGCTGGAACCCTACGCGGCCTGGCTGCATGCGCGGCTGGACTACTTCGATGCCGCCGAGTTGGTGATGCGCTCCCGGCAACCGAAGCGTCAGGCCGTCGATCGCACCCCGTGGACCCGGATGGCCGCGCGACCCAAATCGGTCCCGGCGCCGTTGCCGCGCGCGATCCGCGAGGAGAAGTTCTGGGATCGACAAGCCGAACGCCGCAAGCCGTCGCCGCGGGCGGCCGAACTCGTTCCCCAGCTCAAGACCGCTTTCGAGGCCGAAGCGGTGCCGCCGTCGCTGGTGTGGCTGGCCGAAGTGGAATCCTCGATGCGCCCCGATGCCCGCAGCCCGGTCGGCGCCGTCGGCCTGTTCCAACTGATGCCCGCCACGGCCGAACGATTCGGGTTGAGCCTGGCGCCGCGGGACGAACGGACCGACCCCGAGAAGAGCGCGCGGGCGGCGGCCAAGTACCTGGCGATTCTCCGCCGCCGCTTCGACTCCTGGCCGCTGGCCCTGGCGGCCTACAATGCCGGCGAGGGCCGCGTCGGCCGTGTGCTGGAGCGTGAAAAGGCCAAGACATTCGACGAGATTGCCGATGCCCTGCCTTCGGAAACACAGCTCTACGTTCCCAAAGTGCTCGCCACGATCCATGCCCGCGAGGGGGTGGAACTGCGGTAGAAGAAGGAACCGACGGCGAGCGGTTGTCGGCCCGCGCCCGACGTGCTAGGGTACGCGCCATGAGCATCGGCACACCATCCATCGGTCCGGGCCTCGCCAGCGGCGAAGCGGTTATCGTTCTCTTCAACGATCCCGACGGCGGCCCGTCGGCCCCATGGGCCGAGTCCGACCGCGGCGTACTGATGGCCGTCGAGGCCGTCTGCGCCGCCATGACCGAACGGGGCATTCCACACCGGCGCGCGGGTATTCGCCGCCTTGCCGACATTCCGCCCGTCCTTGCCGCCGGTCCCGAACGTCTCGTCATCAACCTCGTCGAACGCCTCGACGGCTGTCTCACCGACTTCAACCAGGTGCCCGCTGTCTGCGAGGCCCTGGGCCGTTCCGCGACCGGCGGCGCCGCCGAGGCGCTTTCCCTCACGCTGGACAAATGGCTCACCAAGGCCCGCTTGCGCGCCGCCGGCGTTCCGGTTCCCGAGGCCTGCGTCGTCAGCGCCGGCGATCGTCCGCCGCGCCGTCCGCCGCCCTTCCCGCTCATCGTAAAACCCGTGGCCTCCGACGGCAGCGAAGGCATCTTTACCGATTCGGTCGTGCGCGACCCGGCCGCTCTGCTGTGCGCGGTCGAGCGCGTGCATGCCGTCTGCGGGCAACCCGCGCTGGTCGAACGCTACATCGCGGGCCGCGAGTTCAACCTGGCGATGCTGGAGCGCGGCGGCGTCGTAGAGTGTCTGCCGGTGGCGGAGATCGACTTCACGCTATACCCGCCGGATCGCCCGCACATCGTCAGCTACGATGTCAAATGGACGCCCGGCGCGATCGCGGGCCGCGTCTCGCCGCGCCGTGTGCCCGCGCCGGTGACCCGTGCCCAGCGCCTGCGGCTGGAAACGCTCGCCCGGCGCGTTTGGGTCGCCTGCGGGGCGCGCGACTACATGCGCGTCGATGTGCGCATGGATGCCCGCGGGCGCCTGTATGTGCTCGAAGCGAACATCAACCCGGATCTCGCCCCCTGCGCCGGCTTCGCCGCCGCTCTGCACGTCGCCGGAATTCCGTTCGCCGCTTTCGTCGCCGACCTGCTCGCCAACGCCGCCGCGCGCCTGAGCGCCTGAGCGCCGGCGCCCGCCGCGGCGCCGGGGATCGCGCAAAAAAAGGGAGTGATGGAACACCGGGGTCACCAGAGGGTCTACTCTCTTAGCAGCGTTCCACCACTCCCGAGGTCAACTCGTCGACGCGGGCACTATGCGCATCGCGGAGACCATTCCGCCATCGGGCACGCACCGAGAATCGGTGTCGATAGTCCTGAGCGGGCGACCGCGGCCTTTCGGTTCCACGCCGGAGCGCGCCCGTGCGCCGCGCAGGCATCGTTCCGCGCCCGGCGGGTTCCTGGTGGTGTCGCCGATCGCTTCCTGTCTCACCGCCATGTCACGCCGCGGCACGGAAAATGAGACAGCCGGACGTGGCGGTGACGAGCCGTTTCGCGCAAACGCGCGCCTTTGTCGTCGGCACGCTCCATGCGGTATGTTCTGGCGTATTGGAAGGAGGTGAGCGAGTATGTACTTGGAGCTCATCGTATTGTCGTTGGTCAGCATGAGCGCCCCGGTAATGGCCAAGCTGGCGGGCTATGAAATGGGACGGAAACCATTTGACCTGTGTGCGGTGGCAGGGATCTTCTTCCTGCTTTCGGCGGCGTGCGGGCTGGGGGTTTCGTTGATCCCGATGATGACTACGCTCGGAACCGTCGTCTCGGCCATTACCGTTTTGCTGGGATGGGTTTCGCTGGCCATTGGAGCGCTGTGGGGTGCCTTAAACGTCATCCGCGAGCCGGATCATTCGATGATCCGTCAACACGTCTAGGCGCCTCATGGATGGGCGGGACGATGCGTCTGACGCAGACATCCCGCCCATCGTCTAACGTAGGAGGAGGGAACATGACATCACGAACCCACACGTGTGGAATGAGACTCGCATGGGTCGCCGTTCTGGTCGCCGCGGTGTTGCAGTCCGGCTGCGCCATGTTCGGCGGAGAGCGCCCCGAGCCGCTCTCGGTCCCGCAGATGCTTGAGATGCACAAGGCCGGCGTACCGGCCGACGAGATCGTCGCCGCGATGAAGGCTTCGGGCACCGTCTACCGCCTCAAGGCCAGTCAGCTCGCCGAACTCCGGGAGCAGGGGGTGCCCGACGCGGTGATCGACCACATGCAGGGCACGTATCTCGATGCCGTGCGGCGCGATGCGTCCTACGACGAGTGGCGACAGTGGACGCTGCACCACAACTACTGGTACGGCGGCGCGCCTTTCGGCTGGCCCCGCGAACGTTTCATCATCCGGCCGCGCGCGCGTTGATCGAAACACGGGCTCGCGCCGGCCGCTGGGGGAATTCCGACCGTCCCGCCAGCGTCGTGCCGTGCCTACGCGGCGGGCCGCCGTCGGCGCCGTTCCCGGCGCCATGCGCTGGGTGAAAGCCCCGTGCGCTTCCGGAACACCCGGGCGAAGTAGTTCGGATCGCTGAACCCGCATTCGCGCGCCACTTCGCCGACCGACAGCGTGCGATTGCGCAGGCATGTCTCCGCGCGCTTGAACCGGACTTCGGCGAGAAACTCCGAGAAGGTCTTGCCGGTCTGGCGACGGAAGATGAGCGAGAAATGGTTAGGCGTCATGTGTGCGGCGGCCGCGATATCGGCGACGGTCATGGGCAGTTCCGGGTTCGCCCCGATGACCGACATGACGACGTCGGTCACCGAGGACTGCCGCGTGCCGGCCGCGTGCCGATAGGGGGCCTCGTCGGTCGCTGCCAGCGCCGTGCGCAGCCGTTCTTCGACGCCGACGCGGCCGCCGGGCGCGGGGACGGACGGCGTGACGAACGGCGCGACCGGTGCGACGCGGCTGCGTAGCGCCTCGGTCAACGCCGCCGCCGCCGCGGCGACGAGGTCGCCCACGAGCTTGAGCTTCTCGCCGTGCAGGTCAGGCAACTCCTTGTAGGCGCGCCGCAGTTCGTTGAGATCGATGCCCAGATCGGTCGCCACCCGCCGCGTCGTGCGCCAGCCCTGTTGGCGATCGGGCAGCGTGAAGGCGCAGGACGTGATCACGACAATCTCCGCCTCCGGCAACAGGCCCGCCATGACGGCCGGCGCCGCGAAGACGCAGGTGCCGCCGTGGCAGCGTCCTTCGGTGACGCCCCCGCGGTTACGCGCCGCCAGCGCCAGCAGCGAATGGCAGGTGACGCAACGGTCCATGCCCTCCGGCGCACCGTGGACCAACTGGCAGAACCGCGGCAGCGCATCGGCGTTGCCGCACACCGGGATCTGGGCATGGTGGCCGTCGCACGACCAGATGACCAGCAGGCCGACCCCGCTCAGTTCGCGGGCCAGCGCGTCCAGCCTGCACATCGCCTGGCTATTGCACGCTGCGTGCAGGATGGGGTCCAGGTGTTGGCTGTCCATGGCTCGACCCGCGCGCTATTCGGGTTTGAGGATCTCGGCTTTCACGAGTTCGGGTCCGGCACTCATGCAATCGAGTTCCCACATCACCAGAAATTTCATCGAACCGCTCCTTTCCTGATCTCTATTTGTCGCCGTCCGCATCCTCGCCAAGTGCGCAGGCGGGGGGTATCAGGAGATGCCTGAAATGCCGACGGGAAATGCCCGACCGTTCCCGCTGAGAGTCAGGACACGAGCGTCGCCAGATAGTCGCACCAGGCGTCGAGACCCGCGCCGGTCTTCGCGCTGAGCTCGAAGATGTAGACGCCCGGGTTCACCTGCTGCAGGTAACGCCGGCAGGTGGCGATGTCCCAGTCGAGGTACGGGATGAGGTCGGTCTTGGTCAGCACGACCACGCGGCAGCCTGTGAAGAGGACCGGATACTTGACCGGCTTGTCCTCTCCTTCAGTTGTCGACAGCAGCCCGACTTTGAACGACTCGCCGAGATCGAAGGCGGCCGGACACACGAGGTTGCCCACGTTTTCGATGAACAGCAACCGCGTGTCGTCGCGCACCAGCCCCGGCAGGACGTCGGCCACGCGCTCGGCGTCCAGATGACAGGAGTTGTGGGTCTCGATCTGCACGACGGGAACGCCGGTCTTGTCCAGACGCCGCTTGTCATTGTCCGTGTGCTGGTCGCCGGCGATCACGGCGCAACCGACACGTTCGCGGAGCCGCTCGATCGTGCGCTCGAGGAGGGTTGTCTTGCCGGTGCCCGGCGAGGAGATCAGGTTGATCGCCACGATGCCGCGTTGGGCCAGCCAGGCGCGGTTCTCGGCGGCGGTGCGGTCGTTTCGATCGAGCACGCGTTGTTCGAGCGAGATCGTCAGCGAGCCGCCCTGTTCCGCGAGGCCCTCATGGAAATGCGGGTGTGCCGGCGCTTCGCCGTCCGCATGTTCATGGCGGTGGGCATGCGCCTGCCCCCGCGCCAACGCCGTTTGACAACCGCAATCCTTGCACATGTGTCACACTCCTCCCTCTTCAACAGATCCGCGGCAGCACTTCTCCCTGCGGCAGGTCGACCAGCCGTCGCCCGCCCATCGTCGTATGCAGCAGCACGGCGCCGGCCGCATCCGTCACTTCGCCGATCGCGCCGGCCTGTCGTCCCTCGGGCATCGTGCGCCACGCCGCGACGATGCCGGCGGCCGCGTCCGCCGCGCAAACCATAAGCAGTCGGCCTTCGCAGGCGATGTTGAGCAAGTCCAGCCCGAGCAGCTCGGCCGTCGCTCGCGTCCCCGCGGCGAAAGGCAGGGCGGCCTCGTGCAGCAGGACCCCGAACGGCTGGCGTTCGACGAGTTCGTTCAGCACGGCGGCGACGCCCCCGCGCGTGGGGTCGCGCATGAACCGCACCTGCCCGGCCCAGGGCGCGGCGGCCTCGACCAGGCGGTGGACGGGCGCGGTGTCGCTGACCGGGCCGGCCGTGATATCGATACCGTGACGGGCGGCCAGGACGGCCATGCCATGGTCGCCGAGAGTGCCGGTCGCGAGCACGACATCGCCCGGCCGCGCCGCGGCGGGATCCAGATGGAACCCGTCGATCGGCTCGCCCAGGCCGGCCGTATTGACGAACAGGCCGTCACATTGCCCCCGCGCCACGACTTTCGTGTCGCCGGTGGCCACGGCCACGCCGCAAGCGGCCGCCGCGTCGCGCACCGCGTCGAGAACGCGTTCGAGCAGTTCGAACGGCAGGCCCTCCTCCAGGATCAGTCCGAGCGACAGCCACCGTGGCCGCCCGCCGCAGACCGCGATATCGTTGGTTGTGCCATGCACGGCCAGGCTGCCGATATTCCCGCCGGGGAATTCGAGCGGGCTGACCACATAGCTGTCGGTCGTGAAAATGACCTCGCCGCCGCCGAGCGGCACGCGCGCGGCATCGGGCAGACCGGCAAGGGCCGGAGCGGTAAAACGGGGAAGGATCATGTCGCGGACCAGATTCCGCGATAGCGCTCCGCCGCCGCCGTGGGCCAGTTGCACGGTGCGTAGTCGTCCTTTCATGATGCCTTCCCCCGTCCGTACTTGTAGGACGCCGCGCATGAACCCTCGGCGCTGACCATACAGGGGCCGACAGGGTCCATCGGCGTACACCGTTTCGCGAATAGCGGGCACTCGGGCGGGCTGCGTTTGCCCTTGATCACGTCGCCGCACAGGCAACCGGGGTGCTCGACGCCGGGACCGATCGTCAGGTCGAAACGCTTTTCGGCATCGAAAGCCGCGTACTCGTCGCGCAACACGAGCCCGCTGTCCGGCAACGGGCCGAGACCGCGCCAATACACCGTCGCCGTCCGGAGAAAGCGGTCCATCGTCGCCCGCGCCAGCGGGTTGCCGTCGTCCCGTACGACGCGGGAATACAGGTTCTCGACGACGGCTCGGCCCTCGACGAGCTGCGTCAGAATTCCGCACAGGCCGAACAGGATGTCGAGCGGCTCGAAACCGGCGATGACACACGGCTTCCCGCGGTCGTGCGCGATCGGGTCGTAAACGTGCGTGCCAGTAACCGCGCTGACGTGCCCGGGACACAGGAACGCATCGATGTGCATGTCGGGGTCGCCCAACACGGCCAGCAACGCCGGCGGCGCCAGCTTGAACGACGTCAACAGCGACAGGTTGGCCAGGCCTTCGCGTTGCGCCAGGCCCACGAGACTCACGACCGGGGCGATTGTCGTTTCAAAGCCGATCGCCAGAAAGACCACCTCGCGTTCCGACGCGGCCGCGGCCAGATCGAGCGCGGCGCGCGGCGAGTAGCAGACTTCCACGCGGGCGCCTTCGGCGCGGCATTCGGCCAGCGTGGCCGACGATCCGGGCACCTGCAGCATGTCGCCGAATGTCGCGATGGTCACGCCGCCGCGGGCCAGCTCGATGGCCGCATCCACATAGCCCGGCATCGTCACGCAGACGGGACAGCCCGGGCCGCTGATCAGCTTGACGCGGGGCGGCAGAAGGTCGCGGATGCCATAGCGCGCCACGTTCATCGTATGGCTGCCGCACACCTCCATGATCCGGACGGGAGCGTCCCTGGACTCCAGCGCATGGCCCAGGCGCGCGAGACGCGCCCGCAACGGCGCGGCCACGGCGGGGTCGCGAAAGGCATCGACATAGTTCATCGCATCCCCTCCTCCCAGCCGGCCGCGATCTCGCGGAACAGGGCCAGTCGTTCGTCGGCCTCGGTACGGCCCAGTTTCTCGATGGCATAGCCGGCGTGGATGATGACGTAATCGCCGACAACCGGATCGGCGACCAGCGACAGATCGACCTCGCGCTCCGTGCCGTCGAGTTCGGCCACGGCCATGCCCCCGCCGCGGAGTTCACGGATTCGCATGGGGATTGCCAGACACATGTTGTACACTCCCAGTTCGATGTGCCGCCGGTTCGCCGCGCGGCGTTCCCGACGCTATCCCTTCGCGCGCCGGTCTCCGTCGCCGGATGCGGCGGAGGCGTCCGTCGGTTTCTCCGCCACCCGTGCGGCGGCCTTCGCCTTCTCCCGCTCCTGTTCGACCTTCCGATCGGCTTCATCTTCTTCGCGCAGGGCGTCGCCGAAGTCGTCGCGGGCGCGACGAAATTCGCGCATGGCGCGGCCCAGGCCGCGCGCGACTTCGGGAATCTTCTTGCCGCCGAAGACCAGCAGCACAATCAGCAGGATGATCAGCAACTCTTGATGGCCCATTCCGAACATGACCGCACGCTCCTTTCCCGGCTTTCCGCGCCGGCTTGCCGTCGCTACGTTTCCGCTTCCGCGCCCGCCGCGGGCGCCTGTACCGTCGCGCGGCGCCGACGGTCCATCGCCGCCGACACCCAGATGCTGAGCTCGTACATGACGACCAGAGGCACCGCGACCATGATCTGCGTCAGCGCGTCGGGGGGCGTCAGCACGGCGCCGATGACGAAGGCGCCGACCAGGGCATGGCGCCGGAAGCCGCGCAGCCCCGCCGTCGTCACGACGCCGAGGCGCGAAAGGACGAGCAGGATTACCGGCAGCTCGAAGACCGCGCCGAAGGCCATCATGAAACGCAGACAGAAGCTCAGGTAGGCGGTCAGCGTCCAAAGATGTCGCGCGCCCGTGCCGCTGACGCCGATCCGGACGAGCGCCGAGAGACCCGTCGCGAGCAGCATGTAACCGAAGGCGGCGCCGCCGCAGAACAGGACGCTGCCGGCCGCGACGGCGACAAAGATTACGCGTTTCTCGCGCGTCTCGAGGCCGGGGGCGACGAAGGTCCAGACGAACGCCAGGACAAACGGCAGGGCCAGGACGAACCCGACGGCGAGGGCCAGTTTGATGCGGACGAGGAAGGCATCCATGGGGCTCGTAAAGACGAGTTCGACCGACTCGCCCGCGACACTCCGCAACGGCACGGCCAGCGCCTCGTAGACCGGCGAGGCCAGGGCCATGCCGATACCGGCGGCGACGAGCAGCGCGGCCATGGACTTCAGGATCATCCACCGCATGTCCTCGATGTGATCCCAAAGACTCATCGTCCCCGACGCGGGGGCCGTGCCCTCGGGCACGGCGCGCGCCGTCATCGTGTCATCATGGGTCCTCATTCGAGTCCCAGCATAGACGCCGCCCATGGCCGCGCGTCATCCGTCGCACGCGTACTTCGCGCCGCGAAATCCCTGACCCGCGAAGTGGCGGTCATTGGCAATGGGCACGTTCAGATCGGTGAACGAGGGCGCCCATTTGTCCATTTGCTTTTCGCGCCGGATCGGCGGTATAGTCCGGGCAACAGGGAGGAACGTCATGAAAGGTCTGACCAACAAGCGCGATGCGAAGAAGGCCCCGGCCAAGAGCATGAAAGAGAAGAAGGCCGCGAAGGAAGCGAAGAAGGCCGCGAAGCGGCTCCCCTAGTGCCGCCTGTCCGGCGGGCCGCGACCGAATAGAACGGGTTTGAATTCGTCGCGGCCCGCGCGTAGACTCCCCGCATGCGTATGGCGGGTTTGATGGCGTCGGACGTCGCCGCGAAGGCGACGTGGTTGTATGGGTCGAGCGACCGTCGCGCGCGGCTCAAGGCGCTGTGCACGGATGGCACATTCGCCATGCTCGTCTACCGCTGCATGCAGGCGGCGCACCGACACGGGCTGACGCCGTTGGCCATGGTTTTCAACAAGCTCAACGTCGTCCTCGGCGGCTGCATTATCGGACGGGGCGCGGACTTCGGCCCGCGGTTCGTGATGATCCATAGCCAGGGCGTGGTCATCAACGCCGCGGTCCGGGGCGGCGAGGACGTGCGCCTCGAACATCAGGTGACCATCGGCGCCGAACGCGGCGCGAGTCCGCGGCTGGGCGACGACGTGTTCGTCGGGGCCGGCGCCAAAATCGTGGGGGGCGTCACGATCGGCAGCCACGTGAGAATCGGCGCCAATGCCGTGGTCGTGAACGATATCCCGGATCACACGACGGCCGTTGGCATACCCGCGCGTCCGGTGGCGCCGGCATGAGGATTGCCGTCGCCAGCTCGGGACTCGGGCATGTCGCGCGGGGCATCGAGACCTGGGCGCACGACACGGCGGAGGCGCTGCACGCGAAAGGCGTGGCGGTCACCCTCTTCGCGGCCGGCGACGTTCCCTGCAAGGCGCCGCTGGTTGTTGTTCCCTGTCTGCGGCGTCGCGCCGCGATGAACCGACTGCTCGTCCGCGTCATGCCGGGTCCGCTGTGGCGATGGGGACTCAAGGACGGTTACGGCTGGGAGCAGGTGACGTTCTGGCGCGGGCTGCGCGGCCGGCTCGCGCGCGGCGGCTACGACATCCTGCACGTGCAGGATCCGATGCTGGCCTACTGGTGTCGGCGGGCCCGCGTGGCGGGCCGGTCCTCCACGCGGGAGATTCTCGCGCACGGCACCGAGGAACCGCTGACGTTTCTGAGCCGTTTCGAGCGTGTGCAGCATCTGGCGCCGTGGCACCTCGAACAGTCGAAAGCGGCGCTGGCCGATGGCCTCGCGCGGCCCGACTGGGTGGCCATTCCCAACTTCGTGGATACGCGCGTGTTCCGGCCCGTGCGTGACGGTGACGAGCGCGCGGCCCTGCGCCGCCGCTTCGGGATTCCCGTCGACGCCTTTGTGGTCGGCACCGCCGCGGCCATCAAGCGGCACCACAAGCGGATCGACCACCTGATACGCGAGTTCGCCGCCTTCGCCGCCGCCGGCCGCGGCACGCGCGACCGTGCGCCGTACCTGGTTGTCGCCGGATCCGGGCAGCCCGATACCGCCGCGCTGGAGGCGTTCGCGCGGGAACGCGCGCCGGACCGGGTGCGTTTTCTCGTCGACCAACCGCACGCTCGGATGGCCGATCTGCTGCGCTGCTACGATGTGTTCGCGCTGACCTCGCTGTTCGAGATGATGCCCATCGCGCTGCTGGAGGCGATTGCCACCGGGCTGCCGGTTGTCACGCATGACCACCCCGTGCTGGCCTGGATGGGCGGGGACGGCGGTGTGCGCGTGGACATGGCGGCCGACGGGGCGTTGGCCGCGGCGCTCGACGGGATGACGGCGCCGCGCATCGAAGCGCTGGGGCGCGCCGCCCGTGCGCATGCCACGGCCACGTTCTCGGCGGACGCCGTCATCGAGCGGTATATCGCCTACTACCGTCGCATCGCCGCCGTCGCGCCGGGGTGACCGGACGGCGCCGGGCGGCGCGGTCTACGAGGGCGCGGCGGCGGCCGGGCGTTCCCACTTGCGCGCCTTCGGGGGCGTCTTGAGCGGCTCGCGCGAGACCTTCACGTACACGGTATTCTCGCCCAGTTCGTGTTCGATGGCGGCGATGAAGTCGCGGTTCGGGTCGACGCGGAACGTCGCGTCGGTATCGCAGTAGACTTTTTCGCCGGACGGGAACGTCAGGCAGACGAAGACGGGGACCGATCCCGGATGGAGGCGCAGGATCTGGCGCACCGCGTCCAGGCGCCCCGCGACCTGTGCCTGTGTGACGTGGACGCTCGCGTGCTGCGCGAACTGCCGTGGCGCGTCGTCGAGACGGAACACCTCCATCGCCTGCAGCGAGACCTGGTTCTCGCGCCGGCTGACCTCGCCGCCGATCAGCAACGCGGCATCCTGCACGAGCTGATCGCCGCACCGGGCGTACGCTTCGGGGAAGACCACCACCTCCGTCGAGCCATCCAGGTCTTCGAGCGTGACGACGGCCATGTTCTCCTTCTTTTTCGTGACCTTGCGGACCACGGTCGAAGCGATCCCGCCGATCCGCGTGCGCGTGCGGTCGTCGAGCGTCGCGAGTTCGGCGATGGTGTGCAGCCGGTACTGTCGGAGCATGTCGGCGTACTCCGTCAGCGGGTGGCCGCTCATATAGATGCCGAGCAGTTCCCTTTCGGCCGCCAGCATCTCCGTCTCGCGCCATGGCGGACAGTCCGGCGCCTCGTCGTCCGAAGCCGATGCTTGCGCGGGACCGGCGGCGACCAGGTCGAACAGGTTCCGCTGTCCGGACTGGCGGTCGCGCAGATTCGAGGCGGCGCGGGCCATGCCGAATTCGATGCCGTTAAAGAGGCGTGCCCGGTGCTGGCCGAGCGAATCCATGGCGCCGGCCCGCGCCAGGCTTTCGAGCGCCTTCTTGTTCACCGTCTGCGTATCGATGCGGGCGCAGAAATCCACGAGCCCCGTGAAGCGTCCGCGCGCCTTGCGCTCGGCGGCGATCGCCGCCGCGGCGCCCTCCCCGACGCCCTTGATGCCCGCCAGCCCGTAACGGATGCCCTCCGGCGTCGGGCGGAAACGGACCCCGCTGGCGTTGACGTCCGGCGGCAGCACGGCGAGGCCCATGTCCTGCGCCTCGCGGATGAAGCCGGGCATCTTGTCGAAGTTGCCGATTTCCGACGAGATCAGGGCGCACATGAACTCCGCCGGGTAGTTCGCCTTCAGGTAGGCGGTCTGGTAGCAGACGATCGCATAGCCGGCGCTGTGCGCCTTGTTGAACCCGTATCCGGCGAACTTGGCGATGTTGTCGAAAATGGCGCCGGCGAGCCTGGCCTCGATGCCGCTGGCGGTCTTGCAGCCCTTGACGAACTTCTCGCGCTGCGCGTCCATCGCTTCGGCCTTCTTCTTGCTCATCGCGCGACGGAGAATATCCGCTTCCCCCAGCGAGTAGCCCGCGAGCACGTTGGCCGCCTTCTGAACCTGCTCCTGGTAGACCATGACCCCGTAGGTATCCTTCAAGACAGGTTCCAGCTTGGGGTGGTCGTAGCGGATCTCCGCGCGTCCGGTCTTGCGCGCGACGTAGTCGGGCAGCATCTCCATGGGGCCGGGGCGGTAGAGGGCGATCACGGCGATGACTTCCTCGATGTTGTTGACGCCGATGTTGCGGATGAGGTCGCGCATGCCGCCGCTTTCGAGCTGGAAGACGCCGACGGTATCGGCCCGGCTGAGCAGTTCGTACGTCTTGGCATCGTCGACGTCCATGCGGTCGAAATCGATCGTGACGCCGTGGATATCCCGGACCAGGTCGATGGCTTCCTGGATGACGGTGAGGGTCTTCAGGCCCAGGAAGTCCATCTTGAGGAGGCCGATCTCCTCGACCGGTTCCTTGGCGAACTGCGTCACCGGCTGGCCTTCCTTATCGCATGCGAGCGGCACGATCTCGATCAGCGGCTTTTCCCCGATGACGACGCCGGCGGCATGCGTGCCCGGGTTGCGGTAGAGCCCTTCGAGCACCGTGCCGTACTCGAGGATGCGCTTGAGATCCTCGTCGCTTTCGGCCATCCGCTGGAACTCGGGATTCTCCGCCATCGCCTTGTCGAGGGTCATCTTCGGGTCTTCCGGGATCAGCTTGGCCAGCTCGTTGCACTTGTTGAACGGAATCTCGAGCACGCGGCCGACGTCGCGCACGACGGTCTTCGCGCCCAGCGAACCGAAGGTGATGATCTGCGCGACATGGTCCGCGCCGTACTTGCCCTTCACGTAATCGATCACTTCGCCGCGGCGGGACTGGCAGAAATCGATATCGAAGTCCGGCGGCGATACCCGTTCCGGATTCAGAAACCGCTCGAAGATGAGGCTGTACTTCAACGGGTCGATGGAGATGATGCCGAGGGCGTAGGCCACGATGCTGCCGCCGCCCGAGCCGCGGCCGGGGCCAACCGGGATATGGCGATCCCGCGCGTAGCGGATGAAGTCCCAGACGACGAGGAAGTAGTTGATGAAGCCGGTCTTTTCGATGACGGCGATCTCGCTGTCGAAGCGCTGCACGATCTCGCGCTCGCGGGCGTCCCGCGGGTGCAGGGGGTCGGCGATGCCGTAGATCCGGCGCAGGCCCTCGTGTCCGAGATCGACCAGGTACCGTTTCTGCGTCATGCCCTCCGCCACCGTGTAGGTCGGAAAATGCAGGCGCCCGAACTCGATTTCGACGTTGCAGCGCTCGGCGATTTCCAGGGGGCGATCCACCGCGCCGGGAAACTCCCGGAAGATGGCGTCCATTTCCGCGCGGGTCTTGAGGAAGAACTGGTCGGTACTGTACCGCATGCGCTTCGGATCGCTCATCACGGTGCCGGTCTGCAGGCAGAGCATCACTTCATGCGCGGCGGCATGCTCGCGCTTGAGGTAGTGGATATCGTTCGTCGCGACCAGCGGCAGGCCGGTCTCGCGCGACAGGGCGTTCATGTGGCGGTTGGCGCGCCGTTGTTCGGGCATGCCATGGTCCATCACTTCGATGAAAAAGTTGTCCTTGCCGAAGACCTCGCGGTATTCCATCGCCACCCGCGCGGCGCCGACCGTATCGTCCTCGGCCAGATGCGTGGCGACCTCGCCGTGGAGACAGGCCGACAGCCCGATGATGCCCTCGTGGTACCGGTCGAGGATTTCCATGTCGATGCGCGGCTTGTAGTAGAAGCCTTCCAGGTGCGACAATGAAATCAGGCGGCTCAGGTTGCGGTAGCCCGCATCGGTCTCGGCGAGCAGCAGCAGGTGGTAGATCGGTTGCTTGCCGCCCTCGCTCTTGCGGTCGTGCCGGCTGCCGCGGGTGATATAGGTCTCGCAGCCGAGAATCGGCTTCACGCCGCGCGCCCGTGCCGCCTTGTAGAAGTCGACCATCCCGTACATGACGCCGTGGTCGGTCAGGGCGATGGCCGGCATCTCGTTGGCCACGGCCGCCTCGATCAGGTCGCTCACCCGGCAGGCGCCGTCGAGCAGGCTGTAAGCGGAATGCACATGGAGGTGGATGAATGGTTTCTGGCTCACGGACCGCATCGTAGAGAAGCCCCCCGATGCGTGCAAAGCCTTTTCGACGCGAGGTTGCCGAAGCGTCGCAAATGGCCGAGGCGCGCGTGTACGCCAATCGCAACGCTTGCGGCGGGGGGGCGCGCGTGCCATGATGTCGCGGTTCCGCAAGAAAGGAAAACCGTTATGCGTCTCATCTCCGGTATCGCTCTCGCTTCGCTCGCCGCCACCGCCGCCCTGGCCGCGCCGCTGCGCCCCCAGGCCGTCAGCGCCTCGGCCCGCTGGGTCGTGCATGCGGATATCGATCTGCTGAAGAAGACCGAGGTCGGCAAGCTCATGCTCGAGGAGTTCGGCCGCGAGGCCGCCGCCCGCAAGCTGGCCGCGTTGCAGGCGGTGCTTAATTTCGATCCCCGCACCGACCTTGCCGACGTCACCGCCTACGGGATCGACAACAAGCCGGAATCCGTTGTCGTGCTGTTGCGCGGCACGTTCGATCCCGTCCGGCTGGTGACGCTTGCAAAGGCCAACGACTCGTATCAGGCCACGGCCTATCGCGACCTGACGATTCACAGTTGGATCGACGCGAACAAGGGCGTGGGCACGCGGGCGCATGCGGCCGTGGCGCCTGGCAACACGATTGTCATGGCCCAGAGCGAGGCCGCGGTGAAGTCCGCGCTGGACGTTCTCGGCGGGCGCGTGGCGAATGTCGCCAAAGCCGGCCCGTTGACCGGGTCCGACTTTCAGTCCGGCAAGTCCTTTCTCCGACTGGTCGCCGATACGAGCGCGATGAGCGTGGCCAATACCCCCGCGGCCGCGTTCGGCCTGCAGACCCGCGCCGTCCAGATGGCGGTCAGCGAGGCCGCCGGGTTCCTCCGGGGCGAGGTGGTGGTCGAGAAGGAGACGCCGGAATTGGCCGCACAGCTCGAGCAGATCGCGCGGGGACTGATCGCCATGAGCGTGTTGCAGAGCCAGCAGGCGAACCCCGAGGCGGCGAAACTGGCACAGGCCATCGAAATCGCCGCGGCCGGACGTGCGGTGACGTTCTCGTTGCGACTGTCGACGGCCGAAGCGGTGGCGTTCGTTCGTCAGCAGATCGAAGCCGGGAAGTCACGGACGCTCGTCGCACCGCCCGCGCCCCCGGCCGGCGTGCGGTAAGCCGCCCGGCATACGGCGACCGAGAGGGTGGGCGGGTTAGCCCGGCACGACGCATCCCGCGGCGCGCCGCGGGTGCGTCAGACCGTGTTCCCGAACGCGTCTTACCGCTCGCTGTAGGCATGGTTGGCGGTCAGGGGCATCGCCTGGGCGGGCAGCGGGCCGACATGGACGGTTTCGGGGGAGTGGCTCTTGCAGATGGCCACCATCTCCGGAATCGTCCCTCCCGGTTTCCTTCACCGCCGGCACAAGGCCGGCGGGATCGCGGACACGACCTGCGCGCCGGTATCAGGACGTCCCGCCCGGATAGCGGCACAGGATGCCGCTCGTGCCGGGGTTGAATGCGGCGGGGATGGCGGCGCCGAAGGGGCGTTGCCAGGTCCATGTGCCGATATCCACACCGAGGCCGGCGCCGGAGGTGCGGCGCACCTGCGGCGGGGCGCCGCGTTGGACGGTCATCGCGACGTAGATGCCGAGATGGGGCTTGGCGCGGAAATCGGCGCGCACATACGGCAGGCCCGGATACGTTTCCACCTGGCCGCCCTGGTAGGTGCGCGTCGAGTCGGGCATGCGCGCGAGCGCGATGCCGGCCGGCCGGTCGCCGAGGAAGCGCGCCTGCAGCGACGCGCCATCGTTTGCCTGCAGCGTGAAACCGCCGCCGTCGGGGTGAGACGCGTACGTCAGGTCGTCGCCGAACGACAGGTTCCAGACCCAGTCGCGGGCGATGTGGTCGCTGATCACGTCCAGTAGCGCGATGGCCATCTCCGCGCCCGAGCGCCGCGAGTAGTCGACCGCCACCCAGCGTTCGGCATAGCCCGTCGACGGCCGCCGCAGATCCATGCCGAAGATCCCGCCGTGCGCGGTTTCTTCCTCGGCGATGACCGCGCCGCACCCGAACGGCTTGCGCGCGCGGGAGCCGTCGGCCGGCGTGACGATGCTTTGGTACTCGGCGGCGCCGCGCGCCTGGCCGCCGCCGATGATCCAGTCGTGCCCCAGGGCCATGCAGCGCAGCGAACCCGCGTCGTCGTGGGCGTGTCCGCCGACATGGGTGGCGCGCGCGTAGCAGCCGAGCACGGCGTCGTCCGCGTCGGCGAAGCGATTGCGTATCAAGCATATGCCCTGACGGCTGTCGCTGACGAAACGGTCGAGCACGCGGTTCGGATCCTCGGGTGCGACATCGTACGGGTAGTAGAACAGCGCAAAGAGCGAGCCGCCATAGCCGGGCGAGAACTGGCGGTCGCCGTCGATGCCGTTCAGGTGGTCATAGAGCCATCGCATGGCGCCGCGTTCCGATGGCTCCGCGATGGGCACGGCCAGGATGGCCGGGTTATCGTTGCACCAGCCCGGGCCGTCGTCGTTCCAGAGCAGCTTGCGGCCCACGCGGCCCGGCGGCTGCGGACGCGCAACGGTGGCGGTATAGACCGAGGGGCCCAGGTGGCGCAAGCCCGGGAACCGGCACAGCCAGTCATCCCCGTAGCAGCGCCAGTAGGCGATCAGGGCCGGCAACCAGTAAGCCGCGGGATAGAGCATATAGCCCAGGCCCTCGTGGTAGAGACCGCGATCGCCGTGGTGCATCAGGAAAACCTTCGTCCGTCCGGCCGCCCAGGCGATGCCCTCGGCGAGGTCGCACGGTGCGCCGCCGGGTGCGAGCGGATGCCCATGCGCGGCGAGGGCCGCGACCAGGGCGCCGGCGTGCGCGACGGCCCAATGGTTGTTGGTCACGATGTGCGGATCGCCGCAGGCGACGTCGATCGTGCGAAAGCTTTCGTGGAGCGTCACGAGGCGGCGTGTGACATCCGCGCGCGTCGCGGGGTCCCAGAGGTCGTAGCAGCACTCCGAGGCGATCGCGCCGAGGAGCGCGGAGTGGGCGCGGGAGAGTTCGCCGCGCGTTGTCGCGGCCAGGGCTACGAGCCGGTCGTAGGCGCGATTGGCGAAGCGGCCGTCACCGGTCAGCAGGCCCATCGCGGCGCACGCCGTCAGGCAATCGGCCTCGGAGACGACAGGCTCGGCGCCGGCGGGCCGGGCGCCGGCTTCGTCGGGTGTCCGTTCGGCCAGGGCGGCCAGCCGCGCGCGGATGGCGCAGGCCGTCGGCTGGCCGTCGGCGAAGCGTCGCTTCAGGGCCTCGACATCGTCCTTACCGAACCACAGCGCGGGTGTCATGTGCATGGGCGACCTTTCTTCATTCGTGACACGCGTAAGCATAGAGCGTGGACGGGACGGCGATCAAGCGAATGGGGATCAGGCATTTGGCGGGTGTCGGTCAGGAGATGCCCGATGCCGCCGCACGGGTGGTGCGCGTAGCGTCCTGTGTCGAAGGGAGATCGCGCGCGGTGCGCGACGGAGAGGCATGAACGGGAATCGTAAAGGAGGGTGTTGACGGAGGACGAAGGAAGCGGGGGCGAGGCAGCCTGTGCGGCCGGCGGCTTTGTCAAAACGAGTTCGGGATGGCCGCGTGAATGCGATGTATCAACGAGGGCGATCATGAAGAAGAGTCCGAAGGTTGTGATTGGCGCGGCGATGGTTGGAGTCTGTATCGCGGCGAGCGGGAGTGCGATTGCCATGGGCGCCAAGCCGGCGACCGCGAAGCCGATGGCGGAGAAGTCGATGGACAAAGCGGCGGCCGATAAAGCGGCGGTCAAGCCGATGGCCGCAAAAGCGGTCTATGTCTGTCCGGGGTGCGATGGCATGGCCATGGCCGCCGGGACGTGTCCGACGTGCAACAAGGAGCTTGAACAGAAGCACCTGCTGGGCGTCAAGGACGGCAAAGCCATGGTCTGTGTCTGCGCCGCGGATTGCACGTGCGATCCCAAAGGGATGAGTGGCAACAAATGCGCGTGTGGCAAAGAGGTCAAGATGGTGAGCTGCAAGGGCATGTACGTCTGTTCGATGGGATGCCCGGACGTGGCCACGAAGGCGGGCAAGTGCGCCTGCTGCGGCATGGAGAAGAAACCCGTCGAATAGGAGTTTGTGGTGGCGGCGGCCGTTGCCGTCCCCGCGTGTCGGGGCGGCGACGGCCCGCCCCCCGTGCCGCGCCCCGGCGTGACGGGCGGCTGACGTGCGTTACTGGCCTCGCGCGATCTTGAAAACGTGCTGTCGTCGGCCGCTTTCCTTGACGACGAGATAGTTCGCCGTCCCGTCGGAAGCCAGGCCCAGGGTGCCGGAGGCGATGCCGTTCGGCAGATCGATCTTCGTCATCAACTGCCCGCGTTCGGTATCCCAGAAGAACAGCGAGCTGCCTGTGACGGCGGCCAGGTAGCGCCAACTGGCGACGAACGCGCACGCGAGAATCTTGCGGTCGCCTTTCTCGCCGGGATCCTTCTTGCCGACCGGGTGGCAATCGAACGTCATCAGTTCGCGGTTCGATTCCAGATCCACCAGATGGACCCGCGATCCGTAGAACCGCGGCGGCTGGCGATGGAAATCGGTGTCGACGATGTACCCGCCGAGGGCGGCCAGCTTGCCGGCCGGCGCATGAGCCGCCGCGGTGGGATCTTCCGCGCGCCACTTGGCCTTTTCGAGTTTGGCCGCGGCCGCCAGTTTCTTCGGGTCGGACATGGGCAGGTCCTTGGCCGCGACCTGCGCCTGGATCGGGCCTTGCAGGTCCAGTTTTACGGCGCGCGGCCGGACCGGGTCCATCAACTGCATGCCCATCTTGCCGCAGGCGTTATCGATCGCCCGCTGGACGGCGTTGATCAGCGCGCTGTCCGCGGTGAGTCCGTCCGAGGGCGGACTGCCGGGCGCGCCCATGGGCGTCGTGGTCAGGGCGCTCACCCGTGCATCGGTCTCGCTGATGAATCGGATGTCGGCATGCGCCGTGGCCGAATGGTAGTCGGCCAGGCCCGGTGTCGAGTCCGCGCTCAAGTAGAGCGTCAGCAGACCCTTGATCTCGAATTTGCCCGCGTTTTCCACGAACCATTCGGCGGTGACGAATCCGCCCGGATCCTCCAACGTCGGCGCGGCGGTCCGCAGGGCATCCGCCCGCGAGCGGTCCAGCACCGTGATGCCGTTGTCGGTGAGGGTGCTCTCCAACCGTGACTGCGCGTTCTTCAGGAACGGTTCGGCCGCCTTGTTCTGCGCATACACGATGGCGGCGATGCTCTGGCCGCTGACGCTGGCGGCAAACGTGCGGGCTTCGGCCGCCGAGGCGGAGTCGATCGCCAAGGCCAGGATCGACAGCGTGCTACAGGCGAGCGGGTGGATGGATATGCGCATCGCGTTCTCCTCCTTTACTCGACACGGACCAAAACAACGCGGCTCCGGCACCCCGCCGAGGCCGCCCCGGCACACGGCCTCACCGTGCGCCACCAAAGTGTTTCAGGATGGCCGTCTGCCAACGTTTTACCGTATGGAGGGCGAGCACGTCCATACACATTTCTTCACCCATTGGGTTCCACCCGCCGATGCCGCGATAGCGGTCGGCGAAATCGGGGTCGGCACCGACCGTCATGGCGGTTTGGATCTCGCCCGTGAACTGGCAGTCCTGTCCGGCCGAACCAGTGCGGCGGTTGAACTTGCCCGCCGCCACCGCGATCAACACGACATCCGTGCCCGCCGCGACGTCGTGCGTCCACGGGGTATTGGCCGCGGCGGCCCATGTCACCGCTTGGGCCGCCGCGGCGGCCCCCGGGACGACCGTGGCGCCGGCGCCGCTGACCGCCTTGGCGATTTCGTCGCGCATCTTGTTCCACGGCGACACCTTGCCGTCCGCCTCGTAGGCGGCGTAGACGGCGACTTTCCTGCCCGCGAAGGCCCAGTGCCAGTAGAACGCGTCGTTCGCGTCCGCCGGGAAGATCCGCAAGGCGACGGCCGCTTCGGGCAAGGTGAGGCGTCCGATGAACCCATTGAAAAGCGCACCGAGGTCCTCCTCGTCGATCAGGCGCCGCATATCGATACGGGCGCGCGCGAATTTCCCGTTCATGGCTTCGGTTGCCGCGGCGATCTGGAGAACGACGCGGCCATTGCCATCGGTGACGCTCCGCAGGACCGGAGGTTCGGCATCGCCGATGACGAAGGCCACCGGGAGGTGCCGTGCGGGTATGGACTTCTCGGCGACGATGCTGACACCGGTTACCGCGATGGGGGTGCGAAACGACTTGCCCGCCAAGGCGGGCATTTCCGCGCGGTCGGCCTTCAGCCGCATGCCGGCAAAGAGACGTTCGAGAGCGGCGGCGGCCTTGATCAGTTCGGGCGGCCGGCCGCCGAAGTAGTCCTGGATCTCATGGAGCGCCTGACAATAGAGGCGCACGGCGCTGACCATCTCGTTCTGCGATTCGGCTTTGACGGCCTCGTCGATGAAAGTCGCGGCGGCCGCGATGGCCTGGGCGCGGTGCTTCTCCTCGCACTCGCGGCATTTCTCCTTGTTGTACCGGTAGTACTCCCAGTACTCGGACCGGTCTTCATACGAGTCGACGAACTCGTAGCCTTCGATGCAGGCTTCGGTATGGGTGAGGATCTCCGACTTGACCTGCTCCTCGGTCATGCCGGTCATCTCGGCGGTCTTGAGGACGAAACTGCTGCTGACCGTGGCGGAAATCTGCATGGAGAGGTTGCGCAGGGCGCGGTGGCGGGCGAGGTCGCGGAACGTGGAAGCGGTCTGGCCCTTCTTTTCGGCCATCCCGACGCCGTGATAGCAGGTGGGATCGGTCGGCTGATTGCCGATCCACGCGGGCTTTTTCGCGCCCCACGCGGGAACGGCGCAAGGCAGCGCGAGGGTGACAAGCACGGCGGCGGCGAGGAGTCCACGGCGATGAACGGCATGCGCTTGCATAGGCGGAGCGAACGGCGGCGCCCGCCTGGAGACAGACGGGCGCCGCCGGCAAGGGGTTAGAAGTAGTAGGAGAAACCGATCGTGATGGCCGTCGTATTGTAGGTCACATCATCGTCGTCGCTGTCCTCGACGTCGGGCTGGTACATCATGTAGCTGCCCTCGACGTTCCACGACGTATTCTCGGTCGGGAATATCTTGAGTCCGCCGAAGGCGCCATACACCGCCGTCGTCGACGAATCGTCTTCTTCGCCCTGTTGCCAGGCGAAGGTCACCGCGCCGGCCTGTCCGCCGACATAGGGCACCACCGACTGGCTGGCGCCGCCTGTCAGATAGAGACTTGCGCGGAGCATGAGGAAGACCAGTTCCATCGACTGTTCTTCTTCGTCGTCATCTTCCGGATCGGACATGGTGACCGATACGATCGACGCACCGCCGATGGAGAACTGCGGCGACATGAAGTAGTTGTAGCCAATCTGGCCCGTCACCGTGTAGTCCTTGTCGTCGTTCTCGCTGTTGCCGTTCAGTTCGAACGAGCCCTGAAGCTGGACTTCACGCATGCCACCCTCGGTTCCCGCTTGCACGAAGCCCGCTACCGCCAGCATCACCACCACCGCGACAATCATCTTCTTCATGGTTGACCCTCAGGATAGAATTTTACAAATCGGACCCCATCACCCACGTCATCGTCCGCCAGCCGTCTCGTTTCCTCCAGCACCTCCTTGCGGCGCACCGCGTTCGATCAAGGCGATAACCCTACTCTCCGGAGCACGACATATGCTCCGAAACGAAGCGATCCTAGCACCATGATCCAGTGAATCAACGAAAAAGGATCAACGAAAAAGGATCAGCGGTTTTTATTCGTCGGACGCCGTATGCTTGGATAGACTGCCTTGGTTTTGTTTCGGTCTTGCGCCGCCGGGTTAGGCGACGGAGGAGAGTGGAGTCTATGTCTACGCGGGTCATGATTGTCGACGATGTCGCGGAGAACCGGGACGCGCTCGACAAAGTCTTGCGTGCATACATCGAGGATCTGGATGTCGTCATGGCGCCCGGAGGGGCTGAGGCCCTCGCGCTGGCGTCGACGGTCGATCTGGATGCCATCATCCTCGACGTGCACATGCCCCGGATGGACGGGTTTGAAGTCTGCCGGCGCTTGAAGGCGGAACCGGCGACGCGCCCCATTCCGGTGCTCATGGTCTCGGCCTTCATGACCGAAGGATATCATCGCGCCACGGGGTTGGAATGCGGCGCCGACGGCTACCTGTGCAAGCCCTTCGACCTGCACGAACTGGTCGCGCAGGTGCGCGCCCTGATCCGCATCCGGCGGCACGAAGCGCAGGCGGCGGAGCGCGCGCGGGCGCTCGAACTCGCCAACGCCGCGCTGGAGGACAGCGAACGGCGGCATCGGGTGATCGCCGAAAACAGTTACGAACTGATCGCCGAGCTCGATGCCGATGGCCGTTACGTGTATGCGAATGCGCAGCACAAGGCCATCCTTGGCTACGATGCGGCGGCGCTGCTCGGGACGCGCGTGAGCGAGCATGTCCACGCGAGCGACCGCGAGCAGACCGAAGCGTGTATCGCGCGTTGCGCCGCGGACCCTGGCGTGCCCGGCAATCTGACCATGCGCTATGCCGATACGCAGGGGCAGTGGCGCTGGCTGGAGTCCGCCGTCCGCGGCTATCAGAGTCACGACGGTCAGCGGATCGTTCTGACCTGTCGCGACGTGACCGAGCGGTTGCGGATTCTGCAGGAACTCGCGCGCAGCCGCGAGAGCTTCCACAGCATCGTGGACAAGAGCGCCGACGGCATCCTGGTCGTCACGCAGGACGGTGTCGTGCGCTATGCCAACAGCGTGGCCGGCGCGCTCCTGGGTCACGCGGTGGACCGGCTGATCGGATCCCTGTTCGACCGCGACATGTCGCTGAGCGCCCGGGACTTCGAGCGCGTTCTCGCCGACGGCGCCGTATGCCACATCGAGATGCGCATCTCCGACACCGACTGGAACGGCAGTCCCGCGCAGCTCGTGCAACTGCGCGACATCACCCGGCGGCGGCAGATGGAGCATGCGCTGATCCAGGCGCAGAAGCTCGAGTCGGTCGGCATTCTGGCCGGCGGCATCGCCCACGATTTCAACAACATCCTCACCGGCACCATCGGAAACATCTCGTTCGCGAAGATGGAGATGCAGGAACGCGGCACGGTCTACGAGGCCATCGACGACGCCGAAAAATCCGCGCTGCGGGCCAAGACGCTGACGCAGCAACTGCTCATGCTGTCCAAGGGCGGCGCTCCGGTACGGCGGACCGCGTCGGTGGCGGCGTTGATCGAGGATGCGGCGACCTTCGTGCTCAGCGGATCGAACTGCACCTGCCGGTTCCATATCGACGACGACCTCTGGCCGGCCGACGTGGATGCCGCGCAGATCAGCCAGGTGCTTGAGAACCTCGTCATCAACGCCGCGCAGGCGATGGAACAGGGCGGGACGGTGCAGATCGAGGCGACGAATGTCGACCTCGGACCGGACGATGTCGCCCTCATGCCGTCGACCCACCCCGGCCGTTACCTGAAAATCATGGTCAAGGACCACGGCACCGGCATCCCGCCGGATCTCATGACGCGCATTTTCGACCCGTATTTCACGACCAAGAAGCAGGGCAGCGGGCTGGGGCTGGCCACGGCGTACTCCATCGTGCGCAAGCACGAGGGGCACATCGGCGTCACCTCGACGGTCGGCAAGGGCGCGACATTCGTCGTTTATCTGCCGGCCTCCGCGGGCGGGGCGGTGCCAACCCGCGAAGACGAGGACCGCGAACCGATCCGGGGCCAGGGCTCGATTCTGGTCATGGATGACGAGAGCGTGATCAGGGGCGTTCTGACCAAAGCGCTGACGGGGCTGGGGTACGAACCCACCTGCGTGGCGGACGGCGCGGAAGCGATCTTCGTCTACGAGAAGGCGCTGGCGGCGGGACGGCGCTTCGACGCCGTGATTCTCGACCTGACCGTGCCGGGCGGCATGGGCGGCGAGGTCACGATCGGGCGGCTGCGGGAGATCGATCCCGCGGTGCGCGCCATCGTTTCGAGCGGCTACTCCACGGGTGCCGCGCTGGCCTATCCCGAAGAGCACGGCTTCAAGGGCGTCGTCGCCAAGCCTTACGACATGTTCGAGCTCAGCCGCGTGCTGGATCAGGCGTTGCGCTGAGGGCGACGCGTCCCCGTGCGGGGCGCGTAGTCCGCGGCGGCACATGGGGCTCGTACGTGCGGCGTGCGTGTTGCGCCGCCTCCTCGGCCTCCCGGCAGGCCTGCCGGTAGAGTTCGAACTGGCTGCGTACGGCCTTGCGGTGGCCTTTGCCGGACGGCTTGGCGTAAGTGCCGTCCGATAGAATGAGGCGGCCCTTCACCGTGTCCGCCAGACCGACGCGCAGGATGGTCAACAGGCGTCGCCGCGCCTCCGGGTCTTCGACCGGGACCATCAGTTCGATCCGCTTGATCAGGTTGCGCGGCATCCAGTCGGCGCTCGACAGATACAGACGCCTCGCGCCGCCCTGGCGAAAATAGAAGATGCGGCTGTGTTCGAGGAACCGATCGACCACGCTGACCACGCGGATCGTCGCGCTCATTCCCTTCACGCCGGGCCGAAGGCAGCAGATGCCGCGGACGCAGAGCTGGATGTCGACGCCGGCCTGGGACGCCGCGTAGAGGGCCTGGATGACCGTGGGGTCCACGAGCGAGTTCATCTTGGCGAGAATCTGCGCTTTCTGGCCCTGGCGGCTGCGTTCCGCCTCCCCGTCGATCAATTCGATGAGGTGCTCGCGCAGCGCGATGGGCGCCTGGACCAGTTTCAGGTAGGGCCGCGGTTCGGAGTAGCCGGTCACGGCGTTGAAGAACGCGGAGGCATCGGCCCCGAAATCGGGGTGGGCGGTCAGCAGACCGACATCGGTGTAGAGCCGCGCGGTCTGGTCGTTATAGTTGCCGGTGCCGAAGTGGCAGTAGCGGACGATCCCGTCGTGTTCGCGCCGCACGACGAGGCAGGCCTTGGCGTGGGTCTTGAGGTTGCGGATGCCGTAGATCACCTGGACGCCGGCCCGTTCCAGCCACTCGGCCCAGGCGATGTTGTTGGCCTCGTCGAAGCGCGCCTTCAACTCCACCAGCACCGTCACCTGCTTTCCGTTCTCCGCCGCGCGGTGCAGGGCCGCCACCACGGGACTGTCCGCGCTGACGCGATAGAGCACCTGTTTGATGGCGAGCACGTCCGGGTCCTCCGCGGCCTCCTGCAGGAATTGCACGACCGGATGGAAGGATTCGAAGGGGTGAGACAGCACGATGTCGCGCCGGCGGATTTGCTCGAACATCGGTTTCCGCGGGTCGATGGCGGCCGGTTGTTGGGGCGGCCAGGACTCGTAGCGCAAGTGGTCGTAGCCATCGAGCTTCACGAGCGCCCGCAACCCGGTCAGATCGATCGGCCCCCCCGCGTCATGGACGTCGTCCTCGGCGATATGGAGGCCCTGCATGAGGCGGGTGCGCAGAACGGGCGACATGCGGTCATCCACTTCGAGACGGACGCACCCGCCGGTGCGGCGCCGCGTGAGAACCTTGCGCATCTCGCGCACGAGGTCGTCGGCGAACTCGTCCTCGACGCTCATATCGGCATTCCGCGTGACGCGGAACGGCCGGCACTCGCGCACCTCCTGGCCGGGAAAGAAAGCCCCGATGTGGGCGGCGAGGACGTCCTCCAGCAGCACGTAGTCGTATTGCCCGTCCGCCGAGGGCACGGGCATGACGCGGCGCGCGGCCGGGCCGAGCGACAGCACCGCGAAGCGCGGGCCGCGTTGGCGTCCGCCTGCCGGCGCCAGTGCCACGGCCAGATGCAGCCCGAGGTTGGCCAGCAACGGGAAGGGCGCTTCCGGTCGCAGGGCGATCGGGGTGAAAAGCGGGAACAGCTCGCTCGTGAAACGCGCGTGGACGGACTCGTACTGCCCGGCGTTCAGGGTATCCATCGACAGGCGGCGGATGCCCTGTCTCCGCAGGGCCGGTTCGATGTGCGCGAGGAAGGCCTCGTGCTGGGACGCGACCATGCGCGTGACGCGGCCGCGGATGCGCGCCAGTTGCTCCTCCGGCCGCAGGCCCGCGGGGCCGGGCGTCTTGACCCCGCCGGCGATGATGAGTTTGATGCCGCCCACGCGCACCATGAAGAACTCGTCGAGGTTGGAGGCCGTGATGGTCAGGAAGAACAGCCGTTCCAGAAGCGGCACGGTTTCATCCATGGCCTCGTCCAACACCCGGTGGTTGAATGCCAACCAGCTCAATTCGCGGTTGATCAGCGGCGATTCCTCACGTGGCATGCGGCTAGTCCTCCTGAGTGGTGCGCAGTTCGACGCGCAGGCCGTAAATCTGCTCGAACAGGTCGGCGCGTTCGCGGATGCGCAGACGCATCGGCCCGACGTCGGCCTTCGTCTTGAGCGTGATGAGCAGATGATCGTCGACTACCGCCATGCGGCGCCGGTACGGGTGAGGCGTGTGATTGCAGTCCAGAGCGTTGGCGATGCGGAGGATCGCGGCGAGTTTGCCGACCGTCAGGCGATCCTCGCGCGGCAGGCTGTTGTATGGCTCGTGCGTGGCGTTCGGCATGGCGCGCCGGTGATACCTCGCCACCAGCGCGGCCAGGAGCAGGTCCTGGGCGCCGAGACCGAAGATGTCGCTGTTGAGGATCAGGTACATCGAGTGCTTGTGATGCGAGCTGGTGCTGACGAAAAGACCGCATTCGTGCAGCCAGGCGGCCACGGTGAGAATCATCTCCTGGCGCGTGTCGAGGCGATGTTCCTCGCGCAGCACGCGGAACAACGAGGCGGCATAGACCATCACGGCGCGGGCATGCTTCTCGTTCACGCCGTAGCGGCGGCCCACGACCATGGCCGAATTCAGCACCTGACGCTTGAACTCCGGTGTCCAGGTCTCGTCCGCGGCCAGTTCCGCCAGCATGCCCGTGCGGAGGTTCACTTCGCCGACGAAGATGCGCTTCAGGCGCAGCCGGCGCGCCAGCTCGACGTAGATCAGCAGGGCGCTGCCGAGGGTTTCGGCCTCCGGATAGGTCACCTTGAAGTGGCGTACGAGCTCGTCGGGCGAGCGCTTGATAATCTCGGCTGTCAGCTCCGCGAGCGCATCGACCTGGATGCGCATCAAACCGTGGCGGTCCCAGCCGGGGTTCAGCCACGCGCAGGCGAACCGCGCCTCGGAACCGAGCGCGAGGAGTTTGAGGGCATGGGGTTGCGGCACCGCGGTCGCGATCTGTTCGATCGTGGAGGATACCTCGCTGCGCATGAGTGCGCCCCGACGCGGGCGCGGCGCATCGATCGCGGCCATGGCGTTGGCGAGCCGCAGCGAGCCCATCCGGTGGACGTGCGAGCTTTCCACCCGTCCGCGCCGGAAGACCAGCACCTCCGTGCTGCCGCCACCGACCTCGACCACCAGCAGGTCCGCGTGGCCGAAGCTCCCCTCCCGCTTCAGGATGGGTCGTACGGCGTGGTACGTGAGCCGGCTGACCTCGGCCTGGTCGACCACCGCCACGGGAATACCGGTCGCGATCAGGATGCGGTCGAGAAACACGTCGCGGTTCTCCGCTTCGCGGACGGCGCTCGTGGCGATGGCGCGCACCCCATCCGGCGACGCGACGCCGTACTCGGCGAGCGTGCGCGAGAAGCGGCGCAACGCCTTGACACAGTCCTCCACCGTGGCCGATTCGATCCGTCCGTGCGTGAGGGTGTCCCGGCCCAGCGAGACCGACTGCTGCAGGTTGTCGAGCACCGTGAAACGGTTATTGCCTTCGATCTCGGCCACGGCCATGCGGATGGATGTGGTTCCCAGCTCGACGACGGCGACGGTGCGCGGTGCGGTCATGTCGGATCCCCGTCGGGTGCGATGAGGTGCCGGGCCCAGGCCGCCGCCCCCATGGCGGTGGCGCCATCCCCGAGCTTGGCGATCGCGATACGGAAAGCCTTGCGCAACGGCGGCATCGTGTGCGCGTCCGCCGCCGCCGCCACTTCCTCGAGGTAGATGTCCGGCATGGCGTCGACCAGGCCGCCGCCCAGCACGACGATATCCGGAACGAGCAGGTTGACCACGTAGCTGATGCCGATGCCCAGCCAGTGCGCGGCGTCGCGGACAATCCGTTCGACGGCGACATCGCCCTGCCTGATCGATTCGGCAAGCGTCCCGCTGCGCATGTTGCTCAGGTCCATGCCGGCCGCCGCGAGCAGGTGCGGCGCTTCGCCGCGATAGGCGGCGGCGGCGGCGTTCGCCGAAATCGCAAGCCGGCTGGCCACGGTTTCCAGACAGCCGCGGTTGCCGCAGCCGCAGCGCGGACCGTCCGGCAGCACGCGGCAGTGGCCGAGTTCGAGGGCGCTGGCGCTCCGCCCGCTGAGGATATCGCCCTTGTATACGCAACCGGCGCCGACGCCCGTGCCGGGGAAGACGCCCAGGACACACTGGGCGCCCTTGCCCGCGCCGAAGCGATATTCGCCGTAGGCGCCCGCGTCCACGTCGTTGGCGATCTGCACCGGACAGCCGAACGCCTTCTCGAGCGACGCCTTCAGCGGCACGTCCTTCCATCCCAGATTCGGCAGATCGAGCAGGATGCCCTTGCGGGGATCGACGGGTCCCGGACTGCCGACGCCGATGCCGGCCAGTTTATCGGGCGCCAGACCGGCCGCCGCGAGCGCCTCGCCGATCGTCTCTTCGATCCGCCGCAGCCCGTCCTTGAGCCCCTCGTAACCGCGCGTGCGCTTGCGTTCCTTGCCAAGCAGGCGGAAGTCGTCGTCATAGACGGCCGCCATCATCTTGGTGCCACCGAGATCGAAGCCCGCCCAAAACCGCTTGGTATCGTCCTTTGCCATGGTTCCCCTTGTCTGTAAGGCCGCTATGTTAGCGATTCGTGAGCGTGCCGCAAGCACAGTCGATGCCGAGCCGCGCGCAGACGGCGACCAGCTCCGGCGGCACGGGCGCGCGGAGCGTCAGCGGCGCGCCGGTCGCCGGATGGACGAGCCGGAGCTCGGCCGCGTGCAGGAGCAGGCGGTAGCACTGGAAGCGTTCGCGGAAGAAACGGTTGTGCCGGCTGTCGCCATAGGTTGTATCGCCGACGATCGGGTGCGAGAGGTGACGGCAATGCCGGCGCAACTGGTGCATGCGCCCCGTGCGCGGCGAGAGCTCCAGCCAGGCGTACCGTGCCTGCGCGAAGGCGCCCACGGGTTCGGGCCATTCGACGGCGGCCAGGCGCCGGTAGTCGGTCACCGCCTCCTGCGGTTCGTGGTCGGGGTCCTCCCGCAGCGGGTAGTCGATGGCGCCGGACGCGTCGGGGTGGCCGCGCACCAGCGCCAGGTAGCGCTTCTCCACGGCGCGGCCGGCGAACTGCTCGCATACGGCACGCGCCGTATCCGGATCCAGCGCGAACAAGAGCACGCCGGAGGTCGCGCGGTCCAGCCGGTGGATCGGATGGACGAAATGGCCGATCTGATCCCGGAGAAGCTGCAAGGCGTAGACGTGATCCGACGACTGCCGAGCCTTGTGGACAAGCAGCCCGTCCGGCTTGTCGATCGCCACGAGCCGGTCGTCACGGTAGATGATGTCGAGCAGTCCCATGGCTCGGGAGTATCGGGCCGCCGCGCACCGCCGACAAGATTCTTGTGAACCGGGACGAATCGCACGCGACGGCACACGAGCGGAATTGCACGAAGATGGCCTGCAATTTCTCCGCGATCTCCGCGTCTCCGCGTGAGGCGTTCGCCTTCTCCAAAGGCACAATTTCCGTGATGCGGTCCAGAATCTCCAACGACCGCCGCTGTGGGGCGCGGAGACTCAGCCGACCGGCAATGGCGTTGACGTGGGAGTTCATTCCGGCTTTCCCTTCAAGTAACGGGCAAATGCCTGATCGAAATCCGAAAGGTAGTCCTGATCCTGCTTCACGCGGAACTTTTCGTATTCATCGTGGGCCTTGAGCATTGCCATCTCGTGCGAGATCAGTCCGGCATGCCGAAGAACTTGCTGCTCATTGAAATTGAGGAACCGTTCAACCTGCTTGATCCAGTCCTTCATTGTCATGAGTTGCCGGTTCAGCGCCCGGAGTTCGGCAAAATCGATGAACATGGTGACGAGCAGGTTCAACTTGGACACCTCGGCCTCGTTTAAGTAGTTCTTGGCCACCGCCACGTCGCTTCGCAATACCTTGCCCTTGGGCGCGTTCTTCCAGGTCGTCAGTCCCATGAACGGCTTCTTGTTGTCGGCCCGTTGGTGGATGATCTCAGCCGCCGTCTGCCCGGTAACGGCGAAGTGCAGTTGGTTCTGAACGACCTGGTAGAACAGTCTCGTTTCCTCGCTGTTGCTTTGGTAGTCGCTGCTGCATTGCTCGAAAACGTCCGCGATCTTCTGATAGGCCCGGCGCTCGCTGGCGCGAATTTCCCTGATCCGCTCCAGCAGTTCGTCGAAATAGTCTTTGCCGAAAGGGCGACCGTTCTTGAGGAGCGTATCATTCAGCACGAACCCCTTGACGATGAACTCCCGCAGTGTGTTTGTCGCCCAGATTCGGAAGTGCGTGGCCTTCAATGAGTTGACGCGATAACCAACGGCAATGACGGCGTCCAGGTTGTAGAACTGGGTCGGGTAGTTCTTCCCGTCGGCGGCAGTTGTTTCCAAAATGGAAATAACTGAACTCTCCACCAGTTCGCCGGAGTCGAAGATATTCCTCAGGTGTTTGTTGACCGCCGGCACCTTCACCCCGAACAGATCTGCCATAGTCTTCTGCGTGAGCCAGAAATTGTCCTGAGCGAACAGGACATTGACTGTCACTTTTCCGTCAGCCGCCTGGTAAAGAACCACTTGCGACTGGTTTCCGCCTGTCACCGCCAAGGCACCCTTGCTCTCTTTGTGTTCTTTCGCGGTCATCACAGTTCCATCTCCTGCTGCCCAGCTTTCGGCGGCGCCTCCGGCAGGTTCTCCACCTGCAACGAATAATCGTCATGCCCCCACTCGCAGGGTCCTCCAGCAGAATCCGCGGTTCCAGCCGCGGCCGGTTCTCCTTGCCGATCCAGGTCAATTCGAGTTTGGGTCTACTGGCCATTAGGTCACTTCATGCGAAAACATCGGCGCAGGTTGCCCACGCCGCAGGATGCCGTTCACGCAGGTCGCGGAAAGGAGCTTCGTTCCGACCGGAACCGTGGAAACACCAGGTGAGCAACCCGTGATCGTCGGCATCGCTCAACGCCGTTATCAGCGCCGTAGCGTCAGGGTCAGTTTGCCCGAGTACTTCTTCCACAGATCGAGACAGTCTGCGCAGGGTCTTCTTATACCCGCTCGCCATGGCCTCGCGCTGATCCAGATGGAGCAGTTTGACCGTCTCCACACCCTTGACGGAGTAACCATTCTGGTCCAAGTCGAACCTGGCGACGACGTTGCCGGTCGTGGGATCGAAGTCAAGGTGCTGCCAAGGGTCTTCGGCGGTTGCGTCAACCAGTAACGGCATGCCATTCACCAGTGGAAAGCGGTCGAGTTTGAATCGCCCGCACTCGGCGCAGCACAGAAGCAGGTTCAGCCAGACGAACATCCGCTCGGGATAGGCAGCCTTCGGCCAGAAATGATCAATGTCCGTCCCATGGGAATCGAGGCAGTACATGCAACGCTGGCGGTCGCCCATCATGCTGCGAAGCGTTGCCAGAACTGCGGTCAGTGCGGGCGTCTGCCTTGCTGCCTGCCAACGGGTGGTTGCCGAGAAGTCCGGCGAGTATCGGTCGATACTCACGACCGTCTGCCGCGCATCCAGCTCGGACTGTACGTCTTGATCGAGGGGCTGTCTTTTCACCCGGCGCACGGATCAGACCTCCTCGTCCACGGTGATATAGAACCGGTTCGCGTTGAACTCCAGTTGCTCGCCTTGGGTGAGCGTGCCCCCAGCGCGCTTCTTCGCCTCCCATTTCGCCAGTTCGGCCCGCTTCTCGACCGCCACGGGAGAACGCGTGTTCTGGAGGCCGAACGCGGCGGTCAACAGGATTGTATCCGGCCGGGATGCGATAACCTTCTTGTACTCCTCATCGGTCAGCGCGCGTGGCTGCGCATCGCTGCCGGGCTCCGGCAAGACAAACAGCCCATTTGGATCCGCCGATTGACAGATGATCGGACTATGACTGGTCACCAGGAACTGGATGTTCGGGAAGTGCCGCTTGAGCCAAAAACCGATTTCGCGTTGCCATTCCGGATGGAGATGGGCATCGATCTCGTCAATAAGCACGACGCCGCTTCGTTTGACGAATGTCTTGCCGTCCTCCGTCTTTTCGGTCAGGCCCTCCAACCCGTAAGCCCCGATCAAGTGCCGAACGATATCGGCCAGCAATGCCGCCGCGGCCCGATATCCGTCGCTCATTTCTCCCCAGGCCAATTGCACACCGTTGCGGTCTTTCAGCCACAAACCATCCGAATCCACGCGATCCACGGCGATCCGATTGGGCATGAGATCGTCGCGCAGGAGGTCCAGCACGAGCGCCAACTGCTCCCTTTCGGCTGACTTGTTCTCCAATTCCTTGTGCTTCAGGCTCCTCAACCACTGATCCACCTCGGCCAACGAAGCCGCTTCTTGGAACATGGTGACGAAGCGTTCGGTCGTCGGGGCTACCATCTGTCGCGTGGCTTCAGGCGAGGCGCCGAAAACGCGCCGGAATGGACCGTAGCCGCAGGAAAACCAACCTTTGGCATCCGATGACCAGATCGTGCGCTCGGGCGTTTGGTATTTGTCGTTCTTCCGCGGCGGCGGCACGGCCTGCAAGGAGACTTCCTTGCCGCCATTCTTCAATCCGATTTTGACGGGGAACTCACTGGCTGGCGGTCGCCCCCCCTCTTTCAGTTCATCGTCGCCCGCACAGCGAACGATTTCGAGTTGGATCGATGCTTCCGCCTCTTTCGCCCCCTCGCGTATCCATCGGTGAAAACTCGGTTGCAGCGATCGCGCCGTGTCCCTCCCGACCAACCCGATGGCAACGGCTTTTAGGAGCGTGCTCTTGCCCGAACCGTTGTCGCCCGTGAATACCGTCCATCCTGCAAACGTTCCGTCCGGACGAGTGAGATCGAATTGGAGGTCCGCAAAGCCCCGGATATTCTTCAGTGCGATCTGCTTGATGTGCATTCAGGTCTCCTTTCCGTGACGAGCGATGCATCGTATCGCGTTCGGGGCGAGGGCGACAGTACCACGATTGACGCCGCAGATACGGCGGTCCTCGCAGGGAGTGGTCATGGTATTCCCCTTGAACACGACATGATGCACAGGATAAGAGGAAACGCGCCCTTGATGTGCATCACCCTTGCGGGCGAGAGGCACGGCGCGTGTGTTGGGAACATGTATACGGAATCCCGGTGCGGGTAGCAAGCGTCTCTTGTGGAAGAATTGCCTTGTGTTCTCTGCGCTCTCTTGCGGCCATTCCCTGACGAGGTGCTTGGCGATGCCTTCAAGATCGCCGTACATGCCGACGGTGGCTTGGGGGACGCGGTCGGTCCGCTCTTCGCGCTTGGCCCACTGCTTCATCGGATCCTCTTCCTCTTGCCCTTCGGGCAGATGATGGTGGGTTCGGCGGCGCTCATGCGGGCTTCTCCAGAACGGCCTTGCCCTTGGCGGTGAGGCGGTATTTCTGCAGGCGGCTATTGGGTTTGTCGGGGATGGTAGGTTCTATCAGGCCGTCTGCCATCGCCGGCAGAATGAATGCCCGGCGGAAATGATCCCTATTCCTGAGACCGAGTGCGCTCTGCAGTTCGTCACGGGCCATTGGAGTCCGGCAGAGGTTCAGCATCTTCGCGACTGGCACGTTGACTTGCATGGCGACTTGCATGGCGACTTGCATGGCGACTTGCCCGGTCACTTGTGCGGTGACTTCTGCGCCGACTCGTGCGGTCGTGGCCTCTGTTCCAGCGACGGGAACGATGAACGTGACCACCGCGGACGGACCGACCTCCGCGAACTCGGGCGGGCGGATGCCGGCGGCGCGGCACATGCCGATGACGCGGTTCGTCCCGCGGCCCCATTTTTCGATCAGGCCGGCCCGGTGAAAGACCTCGGCAATGATGGGGTTGCGCTGTACCAAGTCGGCGATACGGCGGACTGTGAATGTGCCTTTCGGGTTCATCTCAGGCTCCACCGTACCGCAAACAACTCCATTAGTGAAGTCCACTGTTGCCGGGCGCTTCCGGGTTTGTGGGGGGATTCTCTATCGTCTAATCGAGAGATGGTTGAGGCTTTCATATGGTCGCGTCCGACGGTGATCGGGACGATGATCGGGACGATGATCGGGACAACGATGGAAATCGACAATGACCGGGACGATG
>CAYYJS010000005.1:0-98461 GCA_964472315.1 uncultured Victivallales bacterium
GGTCCTCCGCGCAGCCGATAACGCGCGGTTTGCCGCGAGTTGACAGTCGCATGGCTTGCGCTTTGTAGAACTCGGGGTTCTGGAAAGCCGCCAGTCGGAGCAGGCGATTACGGAGCGCAGGCGGCACAGCATCCTTCGCGATGTAAATTTCGTTACCCAAGACCAGTTCCAGGGTCTCTGGAAGCGGACCGACGATGGGCGGCTCCTTGCGTCGCCGTGACGGCGGCGCGGTCCATGGCGCAACGTCGTCTTCCTCGCTCATGGCGAATTGCACTCCAACGATGCGGCCTCGGCTTTCGGCAGCCCGCACGATCCGGTCAACTTCGGAACGGTTAATCTTCCCGACGCTCGCCAGAAGGGCCCACTGATCCGAATACGGGCTGCCCTCTTTATCAAGAAAGACGCTGTTGCCATTTTCCCGAGGCCGTTTCTGCAGCGGCAGCGCGATGAGGTTGCCGAAGCCGCCTTCTGGCAGCGTGTCCTGATTGGGAAAGAATCGGTCATAGGAGCCCAAGCCGATGTCCGGACGACGCTCCATTGTCTCGGTTAGAATGTGCGCGCCGAGATCGCGGGCCAACCGGGCAGAAACGGCTTCCTCGAAGAAGAGCCATAGGTGCGCGCCATTGCCGGAACGAGAGCGTTCGATGGCTGCGGGGAGTCCCATCTGCCGACAGGTATCCGCAACGGCGGCCACGTCTTCGCGCCAAGTGTCCCGGTCGAAGTCCGCAGCCAGGAAGAAGCAGGTCTCGTCCAGCAACATCGGATAGACACCCATGACCAAATCGCGTCCTTTGTCATCTTGGCCGATCAGATGCTGCCGGATGGTTTCGTCCGTCACGGGCAGGAAGCGGCGGTTCGGGCACTTGGCGCACTGGACCTCACGCTTATTGCAGAGATCCCTGACCCACTCGTTGACGCAGGCAGGACTATAGCCGGACTTGCCGGTCTTGCGGCTCTCGAACCGACGAGGGTACACGTCCTCGCGTCCGCGGAACAAGGATCTGAACAAGGCGATCTTGACGTCGGGGCAGGAGTGCTGGGTGACGGCGGTTCCCTGGGGCATGCTTCTGGCTTGGAGGATGCCGGTATCGCCCCGTTCATCATGTGTCGTGGACTGTGACTCCATCATTCGTAACCCGGTCTGGGGTTCCCGGTCAGTCCCAGACTCGGGACTTCAGGGTCTCACGCAGGATCAGTTTCAGGCCCTTGCGGCCGGCGGTGGTCTTCAGGTAGCCCTCGCGGCGTTCGGCATCTTCCTTGGAGAAGAAGTATTCGCAGTAGATCAAACGAAAGGGCCGGCGGGGGGCCGTGGCTTTGGATTCACCGTGGAAATGCTCGGTCAGTCGGCGCTGGAGATCGGTGGTGAATCCCACATAGAGGTTGCCGTCGTGCATGGAGAGGAGCACATAGACGCAGTACTGGAGTTTTGAGGGTATCCCCGGCAGTAGAGCAGAGCTCACTGCGGGGTTCAAGATCAGGATGGTGACAAGGGAAGAAACGCAGTGCAGGAGATGCTTCGCTTCCCTGCACCGTGAGGGGGAACACGCAGAAGAAACAAGGGAAGAAAGGCAGTGCAGCAGATGCTTCGCATCGCTGCACCGCCAAGCAGTGACGCGAAGCGTCTACTGCTTGGCTCCCCGGGTGGTGGTGCAATCCGAACTTCTGATTGTGCAAGATGAGATGAGGATCAGACAAAGAACCCTTGTTTCTCCTCTTCGGGACCAGAGAATCAAGGCGGGATGGCAGTGCAGCAGATGCTTCGCATCGCTGCACCGCCAAGCAGTGACGCGAAGCGTCTACTGCTTGGCTCCGGCGGCTGGGCTCGAACCAGCAACCAAGTGGTTAACAGCCACCTACTCTACCATTGAGCTACGCCGGAACAAAAAACGTGGCAGAACATACCACCCGGGTCCGACAAGTCAACCCCAAATCCCACCCCGCTTTCCGCTCGTCGTCACCCTCCAAACGCTCCGTCCGGCCGAATTCGCACACCGGCACCCCCTTTTCGACCGCTTTTCTTGCACGAGCACCCCCGCCGACAACAGTGTCGTTTCCCGCACGCCACCCGCTTGGTCGTGCATGCGTATCTCGCTGATTATCAGGATGTTGAATAGGAGAAATCCGCATCGATAAACGACACATTAGGCAAACCTAAAAAATATTTTAAATATTTTCCGGAAATCCGCCCCCCTCGCTACTTCAAGGGTATAGGAGCACATGACACGGTCACACAACACAGGAGGACGGAACATGACAGGCTTCAATCGTGTCGTACTGGTAGGCAACCTCACACGGAACCCCGAACTGCGCCAGGTCCCTTCCGGCGTCGCCGTCGCCGATCTGGGGATCGCCACCAACGAGAAATACCGAAACCGCGACGGCGAGTCCGTGGAGACCACGTGTTTCGTCGACATCGTCACCTGGGGCAAGCAGGCGGAAGTCTGCACGCAGTATCTGACGAAGGGTTCTCCCATACTCGTCGAAGGCCGTCTGCAACTCGACCAGTGGAAATCCTCGGACGGGCAGAACCGGAGCAAGCTGCGCGTACGGGCCGACCGCATCCGGTTTCTCGGACGGTCGTCCGGCGACCATGAACCCGCCCCTGCCGACGGTGCGGCGCCCAGCGCCGTGACTCCGAGCCAGTCGGGCACCGCCAAGATCGACGACCTGCCGTTTTAGCCCGACGTAACCGTGCAGGCAGTCACCAGTCACACGAATCGACAACCGATTATCCCAACCCGAAGGAACATTCCCATGAATACAACCACGACTCATCCCTCGACCGACCACACCGGCGCGCCAGCGCCTTCCATGGAGCATACGCTCCGCGAAACCTTCCGCCACGATGGCTTCCGTCCGTACCAGGCCGATGTCATCGACGCGTTGATGTCCGGGCGCGACACGTTTACGGTCATGCCGACCGGTGGCGGCAAGTCGCTCTGCTACCAGTTGCCCGCCGTGAGCCTTCCCGGCGCATGCGTGGTCGTGAGTCCGCTGATCTCGCTGATGAAAGACCAGGTCGACAAACTGCGTCGTCTCGGCGTGCGCGCCGCCTACCTGAACAGCGCCCTGGATGCCAAGCAACAGGCCACGGTGCTCGAACGGTTCTCGCAGCAGGCCTATGACTTGATCTACGTCGCCCCGGAACGGTTCGCCGTCCCGGCCTTCCGGGAGGCTCTGTCCACCACGCCGATATGTCTGTTCGCTATCGACGAGGCGCACTGCATCTCGGAATGGGGACATGACTTCCGCCCGGACTATCTGTCCCTCGCGGCCCTCGCCAAGGACTACCCTTCGGTACCCATCGCCGCGTTCACGGCCACGGCCACGGCGCGTGTCCAGGACCAGATCGCGGCCCGACTCGGTCTCCGCAACCCGTTGACCGTCCGCGCCTCGTTCAACCGTCCCAATCTTTTCTATCAGGTGGCGCCCAAAGGCGACGAAGGCGATCAGATATTCGCCTTCATCAAGGCTCGTCCGAACGAGTCCGGCATCGTCTATCGCGGGACGCGGCGCGCCGTCGAGGAAACCGCCGGCTATCTCCAGCTTCAGGGCATCAAGGCCCTGCCCTACCATGCCGGCATGGACAACGAGGCCCGTCGCCGCAATCAGGAGGCTTTTGAACGGGACGAATGCCGGATCATCGTCGCGACGATCGCCTTCGGTATGGGTATCGACAAACCCAACGTGCGGTTTGTCATCCACGGCGACCTGCCGAAGAGCATGGACGGCTACTACCAGGAAACCGGACGCGCCGGACGCGATGGCAAACCGGCGCATTGCCTGCTGCTGTTCGGCCGGGGCGATATCCCAAGGGCCCGCTACTTCATCAACCGCATCAGCGATGACCATGAACGTCACAATGCGGGACGCAAGCTGGATGCCATGGTGCAGTACGCCTCGTCCCGGCAGTGCCGACGCCGCACGCTGTTGGCGTACTTCGGCGAGGAGTTCGCGCACGGGAGCTGCCATACCTGCGACGCGTGCAACCCGCGACGAGGGTTCGCCTGTGAACCGCCCCGCCTCGCGGCCCATCCGCCGACACGGCATGCCTCGACACTCACGCCGACGCTCGAACTGCTGCGGCAGGGGCTGTCCTACGCGCGCATCGCCTCACGCCGGGGGTTGACGCCCACCACGATCGTCGGCCACATTCTGGACCTGGCGACGCGCGGCGAACGCTTCTCGATCGATGCGCATGTGCCCGAAGACAAGCGGCGCTATATCGAGGGTCTCTTTCATCGCCATGGCATGGAGCGTCTCAGACCCGCCGTCGAGGCGTCTTGCGGACGTATCGACTACGACGAGGCCCGTCTCGTACGCGCCGCGCTGAAATTGTCCAGTCCGGGGCCTGCCGCGGAACACGGGCCAGACCGGCAAGCCTGAGCTTGCCCGGGGGGCGTGAGAGAGGTCCGATGTCTACCCTCCGCGGGAACCGCCTATCCAAAAACAAACGGGCCGCACCGGCTTGACGGTGCGGCCCGTTCTCTTGGTCTATCGCTTCAGTCTAGAAGAAGAACCGGGTCACCATGCTGAGGACCCAGTCAAACGCTTCCATCTCATCCTCACCCATGTAGATATCCTCGCTCGCTACCATGACCGTGGCCTGAAGCGCCAGGCAGAGGTTGTCGACAAGGTAGTACTTGGCGCCACCGTATGCCGCGCCTTCGACGGCCGTATCCGATTCCTCGAAGTCGCCGATCTCGATACTCACGTGCGTCACGGAAGCCGCTGCGCCGCAGAACGGCACAACCGTCGGAAGCGCTTCGAGCGGCAGGTTGTACTCGCCGAACACGCCGCCCGTATAGGTCGTCACGTCACCACCCTCCAACCAGGACACGCCGGCGCCGACACCGACCTCGACGAAGTCCATGAGGAAGTACCCGCCGCGCCCCGACACCATGACGTTCATCTCGTCCGTCTTGTCAATCGAGCCGGCTACGGACAACTCGCGCACACCCTTGTTGAGCATCGCCCCATAGGACTGCACCGCCACCATCGCCACCACCACCATCCACACCATCTTCTTCATCGTCTGCCTCCTCTTTGTTCGTCGCCCCATCCGCGTCCGCCACCCGACGGACGCGCTGCAACACGACAAAACCCTTTACGCGAGGCAAGTGTGGTACGCCGGCCACGGCTTGTCAATGGGTTTTCTTGCGGGTTCGACCCGCGGATTCGTACGGATTCCGACGCGGATTCGGACCCCGGACGCGATGGCTCGATTGGCAACGGATCGCGGATGCGCCCGCCCCGGGAATCCCACCTGACAACAGGCGCCGCCTTGTGTCATAGTCGTGTCATGCGCGTGCTTGCCGTCACCGAGTCGAACGATCGCCCGGAAGTGGAGCTGTACCGTCGCCTGGCCGCCGCGGGTCATGCGGTGTTTGTGGCGCACCGACCGGACTGGCCGGCCGGGGACCATTTCGCCGATACCGCCGTGGTCGCGCTTCCGCTTGCCGTGCGCCACCGTCTCGACTTCGGTGCCGCGCGAGCGCTCGCGTCGCTGATACGCACGCATACCCCCGACGTCGTCTACGCGACAACGAATCGTACGCTCGCGGTCGCGCTCGCCGCCACACGCCGTCTCCCCGAGCCGGCGGTCGTCGGCTACCGGGGCACGACGGGGCATCTCAGCCGCTGGGATCCCGCGGCTTGGATGACCTACCTGCATCCCCGACTCGACGGCATCGTCTGCGTCTCGCAAGCCGTCGAACGCTATCTGCGCCGCTTCCATCCGCACGCCCGCACGCGGACGATCTACAAGGGTCACGATGTCGCCTGGTATGCGTACGCCGCGCGCCCCGCGCGTTCGGAGTTCGGCATCCCGGACGGCGCCTTCGTGGTCGGGTTCACCGGGTCGTTGCGCCCCGTCAAGGGGATCGACGTGCTGCTGAAGGCGTTCGCGCGACTGCCGCTCTCGCGCGACATCCACGCGCTCCTCGTAGGCGACGTGGTCGACAAGCGTCTCGCGGCCCTGGCGGCGGCACCCGCGCTCGCCGACCGCGTGCACATGACGGGCTACCGTACGGATGCCGCCGCGATCGCCGGCATCTGCGATGCCTTCGTCATGCCTTCCATCGCCCGCGAGGGTCTGCCCCGGGCCGTCATCGAAGCGATGGCACAGGGCGTGCCACCCATCGTCACCCGCGTCGGAGGCTTGCCCGAACTCGTCCAGGACGGCGACTGCGGCATCGTCATCGCCCCGTCGGATCCCGGCGCGCTGGCCGACGCCATCCTCGCGCTGGCGGGATCGGCCGAAACCCGTCACCGTCTCGGCGATGCCGCCCGTCGCCGTATCCGCGACCAGTTCGCCATCGATGCCACTGTCACCGAACTGCTCGCGTTCTTCTCCGAACTGTCGGCCTGCGGTCGCATCACACCGGAACATAGACCGGACACCCCGTCAGCGTGACATCCGTCCCGGGCAACGGCCGCATCCCGGCGCTTGTGTAGGCGATCCGTACCGGATCGCGACCCGGCCGTTCGAACCGATACGCGTAGCACGCATCCACACCGGACATGCCACGCCGTTCGCCGCCCCAAACCTCGAGCCCCGTGAACCGCGCGTCGCCCGCCTCGGCCACGAATCGCCGCAGCGCCGCATAGGCGGGCCGCTCGCGCCAGTCCGACGGATCGCCGTCGTCCACCAACCCGTAGCCGCGTGCCGCAAGCCGCCACCAGAACACGCGCGAGACGAACCCGGAGCAGAGAGCGATCAGCAGGTAGCGGATCATGTAGTCCGCGTAGTCGGCTTCGCTCACGCTGGGATCGTTGCGCCGGCCGCCGGGATAGACATGCGGCGCGCCGACCGGGGAGTGGATGCCGGTCCCGAGCAGCGGCCAGTTCACTTCGGAAACGACGACCCGGCTGCCGCAGCCGCGCGACACGTTCGCAATCGCCCGCAACAGTGCCGCCTTCTCCAGCGTGGCGAATCGCCCCTGACGGTTTTCAGGCGCCCCCCGCCGGTCCACGTAGAGATGGTGCGATAGCGCATCGAACCGGAATCCCGACGGCAACCCCCGCAGGGCCTGCGCCACATAGGTATACTCGAAGTCGATCGCGGCGGGTCCGAGAAACTCGACCTTCGGATACCGTGCCACGAGCGCCGCAAAGGGCTGCAGCAGCGCCCGGTAGTCGCGTATGGACCAGATCCCCCACTTGACGCGGTTGATGGCATGTCCGATCTCGACGGCTTCGACGCACCCGGCGGTCAGGTCCATGACCCGTTCGACGAAACGCGTCCACGCCGCCGGCGCCAACACGGCCTGACGGTCCTGCACCAGCGCGAGCATGACGGGACGGCCTTCCGCCGCGAGCCCGCGAACGACGCCCGCGAGGAACGCGTGGCGCGCTTCCGGCTCATGGTGGCAGAAGCGCACGAGCACGGGCAGGCCCGCGCCCAACTTACGCAGCAGCGCCGCTTCGCGCTCCCAAGTGTCCGGATGCGGTTCGACGGCAACCCCGATGCGCCCTCGCATTTCGACCGGCCGGCGAAACGCCTCCGGCAGCAACCGTCGGTATTCCCGCCATACCGGCCCGAGCAGCAGCGCGGTCGCCCACGCCGCGCCGAGGTTGCGCCCCAGCGGATAGTGCCGGTGACGGTCGCGCGCGTCGAGCACGGTCAACGCCTGCCCCGCCCGGTCGTCCCATATCCACAGATCGCGCGCGTGCGGATATGTCGCCCCGGCGTCCCCCGCCGCGCGCAACCGGCGGGCGCGAAGCGGATGCCGCCAGGCGCGGGTCCATGTGTGCACGGCGAAACGCCGACGGTACCGTCGCTCCCATCGCAGCAGCGTCGCCGGAGGCGGTTCGGCATCGCCCCAGTACATGGCCAGAAAGACGCGGCGCAGGTCAGACGGCAAGGCGATCCGCGAAAGGTCGCGCGCCCGTTGCGGCAGGGAGACCGACGGCGGCCTGCGGCTCCGGTTCAGATCGATGAACCGCACGTCGCCCCATTCGCAGGGACCAGTCCGACGCAGCAGGATGTTCTGATTCCCGAGATCGCGGTGCACGAACCCCGCGTCGTGCATCGCGCGGATAGCACGGGCCACGCACAGCATCAGCGCCATGAGCTTCGCGCCCTGCGACTCCTGCTCGAAAAGCCGTTTGAGTTCTTGCGTGAAGCTGGAGACATCGTCGATGGCGGCGGCCACGAAATACGACTCGACGAGACACCCGCCGCGCCACCTTTCAAACCAGGCCAGCGGCGCCGGCGTGCCGACGCCCGCCCGCTCCAGAAACCGGGCGGCCAACCAGGTGCGACGCGCCTTCGAACCGCGGAAGCGGGCGATCGCGTCGGACAGCGGACCCGCCCGTCCGAACGCCTTCACAACGACGGCGCGCCGGATGTCGTCGCCCACCTCCAAAACCACCCGGACATTGCGATTCCGGCCCGCCGTCAGCACGCGCGACTCCGGCCGCGTCACCAACGCCGCCATCGCGGCAAGCGCGGCGCGCGCCGCCGGCGTATCGACCGACGGGTCCAGTTCACCGGCATATGGTCCAACCCGCTGCACAAACCTCCTCACGCACCGATGCGGTTGCGGACACTACGTACAACCACCGCAACAACAAGCAAAGAGAAAAAGAACGGTTGACCCTGTCGCGCCGTCTTTGCTACCGTCTAACCCGCTGTTGACGACTCCGGGAGCGGCCGAAACGCCGTGCCCGCGGTCGGCAACCGGCAATCGACTGGATCGGTTGCCCCCATCGTCTATCGGTTAGGACATCAGGTTCTCATCCTGGAAAGCGGGGTTCGACTCCCCGTGGGGGTGCCAATTTCAGATCAGGTGCCGCAATCTCCCTGATCTCCCTTACCGGCCAACGAGTTACGGCGGTTCCAAGTCCACTCCCGCAAATGGACCACGGAGCACACGTAATACACGGAGGGGAGAAAGACAGGCGGACCCCTCATCCGTGCTCTCCGTGTAATCCGTGGTTCATGATCTCGGCAGTACGAGCTTGCAATAGGGTAACGTTCAGGATCACCTGCGCCGCGATAACCTTTGTCGAGCGAAGCGAGCCCGTTCCGTTTGCCGGCGTCTGGCGCATCCTGTTGTCCGGTCCTTGTTCGTCTCAGTTCTCGTGAAGTTGAAGCGCCGCTCTCAGCGCCTGATTCAGCAAGACGGTCTTTTCGCGAGGGAGCATGCTCAGGAAGTCGGTCAGCGTTGATTTCGGAATGCTGACGAGTTCGTCGCAGTGGATACTACAGTCATGCTGCATGCCTTCGCCGGGACCGATCGGCACCTGTGTCGTGAGCCCCTCGTATGCTGTGTACACCGGGGCGCAGATCACCGTCGAGAACCTGGAATCAATCAGCACTTGTCGGCTGACGACAGCGAACACGCGGAACTTCTTCGGATCGCGCGATGCAGGACGCTTGACTCGATAGAGTTCGCCGCGCCTCACAGGGCCACCTGATAGGCCAGCACATCTTCTGCCTCGGCGTTGAGCTCATCGGCGTGCTGGTTGATGATTTCCAAGTCGCGACGATCCGCTTCGGTTCTGGCGAGGTCGGCGAGGAACACGCACGCAGCGCGTTCGAGGAACGCTGATCGACTCCGGAATTCCGCGTGGTGTCGATCGATGAGACCGAGCACCTCACCCGATAGTGTGATGGATGTCTTGACTTTCATACCACCATTGTACTACCCACCCCACTGGTGTCTATGTCGATCTTGTGGCCCGACGCCGTACCTGACCGGCGATGGAAGGGCACCGTCTGTGGCGGCCTCTCAGCGTACGGGTCGAGGTTGTTCGCTCGGTTCTTCTCCTCATCCACTCAATCATCATTGGCAGTCGGGTAAACTAATAAATGGTGTGTCCCTTCATTGGACTCCCCCGTCCCGCATCGCATCTGCTCTATGCCGGTGCCTTCTCCAGTCGGTCGGCGATCCAGACTTTGATGATGGACTGGCGCGTGACGCCCAGACGCTTCGCCTCCTTGTCCAAGGACCCGATCATCCATTCCGGAAAATCCACATTGACCCGCCGGGGTTGCTGACCCGGGCGCCGAGCCTTGGAGAGATCGAGCGCCTGCGTAACGTCTTCACCCCGATCAAATCTCGCGTCAAACTCCTTCGCCTTCATATATCTCAACCTCCTTCCGACTTGCTGGCCGCACGGAGATGATTCGCACGTTGTCGCCACGGTACGTGATGACGGCCGCGAACACACGAGTCCCAATCCTCCCGATGACCATGAGCCGTGGCTCGTCTTGCGTGCGGGCAGGAATCTCGATCCGATCCGGATCCTCCCACAGCGCTCGAGCGCCGAGGAAGTCAATGCCATGCTTCTCTTGGTTGCTCACGTTCTTGTGGCGGTCGAACTCGAATCTCATTTGGTATATAATCTATACCTTTGCCATGCGGATGTCAACCGGAACGCGACGTAAAATGCGAGGTGTGGTGGACGCCCAGCATGGGCGTGAACGTATGGGGTTCAAGTCCCCTACAGGAGGCCAGTATATGAAACTGTGCGCCGAAAGTAACGGGCGTCAAGGGACAGGCCATCTGGGCGGAATTCTGGGCGTCAAGGGACAGGCCATCTGGGCGGAATTCTGCATGAAGGGTGCCCAAAATGACGTGATGTAATGCGTTGATGATTGGCGCCTTATGAGCACGAACTGGAGCTGTTTCGACAATTTTCGAAAATTCCTCCCCTCGCCACTTCACGGCCATGTCCCGGCCACCAGTACCGCCCCAACGGCCGGTGATACCGGAAATCGGAGGAAACAGGCCAGTTCCGGGCACTCCCCCCTTCAAAATCCGAGTCGTTCCCCGCCCCACACACATCAACCGCCGCGATCCCCGCGCGCAGATGGCCTGTCCCTTCTCTCGCCCTTGTTCGCTGATGCCCTTGCTTTAACGGCAGAGATCAACTCGGGGGGATCGAATGCCGTGACTGAAGACTTCTCGAAATCAGTCAGGTTGCGTGTCACGATGGCATCCGCTGAGATCAGGCGAGCCGCTTGCTCAATGACGGCGTCCTCGAAATCAGAGATATTGCTCCGCAGGGCTTGTTCAAGCACGGGACGGTTCACGGGGGCAATCTCAAACAGGCCAAGGAGCCGTTGGAGTGCTGCGCGTGCTTCCTTCGACGGCAGGGCCTGACCGAGAAGGTAGTCGACGGTTGTCACCGTTGTCGCACAGAGGAAGCCTTCGATTCTGGATTCCTCGATGAGCGCGAAGACCTGTGTGGCCGCATCGGCAAAGGGCCGTCGGTCAAGAAGGACATCGAGCACAACGTTGGTATCGACCAGCACCCTCACGAGAACTTCTCGCGCAAGTGTTTCTTGTAGTCCGATTCGGACACACGGTGGCCCTTCATGACGCCGAGAAGCGAACCAGTCACGGGGGGAAGGTCACCGCCGCGCTTGCATGCCCCCAAGGAGACAACGAACTCCCCGAACATCTGCGACACCGATTTGCCGCGTCGTGCGGCGTGCGTCTTCGCCTCCGCCACGAGCACGTCATCCATCCGCAATGTCAGTTTTGTATTCATGACGTATACCCTACCTTATGCAGTACGTCGCATCAAGTATCTCATGGCGAACAGTATTATTCTGCCTACTCTGGCGGCTTTGCGTTGGCAAGGAAATTGGGTGTTCCGTGTTGGATATCGGACATTCAACTGCTTTGGTGCCGGGGGCGGGACTCGAACCCGCACAGTATCGCTACCGCCAGATTTTGAGTCTGGTGCGTCTGCCGATTTCGCCACCCCGGCCAAGGAGTCGCAAGCGAGCGATATCGTATAGCACCCGATACCCCGCGAATCAACGCCTAATCCGCGCGTCCCGTTGCGTATCGGGCGAACCTTCCCGCCCCGCCGCGACCGCCCACAGCACGTTGTACAGCTCGCGCGCCGTCACGTAATGCAGCGCACATCGCGCCTCGTCCCGGCACCAGGCCGCCATGGCGGCATGAAAGTCGGCCGTCGCCGCGCTCAGCAGCATCCGCCGGTTCGCCGGCACGGTTCCATGCGTGTGGAGTTTGACCACCACCAGATCCGGCCGCCCCGCGACAGCGACGCCGATGTCGACCCAGACGCGCAACCGGTCCATCCCAGGCGGGTTGACCCCCGACAGTTCGGCGTTCTCCAGGCGCGGCAACACCCCCCATTTGCGGCGGCGCCAGTTCGGTCCCAACGGTCCGGGAATCACCATCACGCGTTCGTCCGACGACGCCGTCGCGTCCGCGGCGATCCCGGCCCGCACCCACGCCAGCCGCTGCACGCCCCGTTCGCCCGGTTGCGGATCGCGTCCGTAAAAGGGCGCGTTGATGACACGTGGTTGCGTCGGCGACGGGGCCGAGGGAAACGTGAAGTCGGCATAGCAGCCGGTTTCGGCGAGCACCGCCAGCTCCCCGCGTACGCCGCACCAGTCGCCGTCGGGACGGCTGTCGCACAGACACCAGTTGCCATGCACGAACGCGTAACGCGTCCGTCCGTCCGCATCCCTGCCCAGCAAGCCATGTCGGCCGGCCAGGGCATCGCGGCACAAGATCAGCTTCCGGCGCAACCCTTCAGCCGTATCGGCACGATGGTGCAGATGCACCTCGACCTCCCCATGGCCCTCCCGACAGAAGTCCGCGAGGCAGTCCACGCAGGGGGCGTCGTATTCGTCCCACGGGTAGAAGAACGTGTGCCTTGGCGGACGTCCGTCGGCGTCGCGCAGCGTGCCGAACAGAGCCCGGTAGTCACGACACCAGGCATCGACCGCGGCGAGCGCCTCGCGCGGCGCCTGGCCGCCACGCACCGTGCCGTCGGTCGCGATGTCGCGGTGGAGCGGCTCGAAATGGTCGGCGATGCAGAAGAGCAAGTGCCGCGGGCGCGCGCCACCCGCCGCGCGACGCAGGCGCCCGGCCAGGTATCCCGGCAACCACCGTTCGATGCCACGCCACATGCCGATGCCGTTCTCCGTCACTCGCGAATACGTTCGACGCGCGTCAATTCGAGAACCACGTCGACGATCCCCGTTCCGCCGGCCTGCGCTTGCAGTTCGCAGCGCGTCACCCGCAGGGGCGGCAACATGGCCTCGGCCAGTTCGACGAACCGGTAGACCCGCGCCGCGGAAACGTTCCGCACGGAAACCTCAAGGTCACGGGCCTGCCAGCCGGGCAACAGCGCCCGCGTCGTCTCGCGTACCGCCGGACTGCCGCCGCCGAAGGCCTCCGCCAGTCCCGCCGTGACCGCCGCCGGTTGTCCTTCGCCGGACTGTCGCCGCAACGCCTCGCGCGCCCGTTCGCCGCCGGCCAACCGCGCCGCGGCGGCATCGAGTTGCACCTGCTGTTCGAGAATCGCCATGCACCGCGCACGCGTTTCGGCCAGATGCCGTGCAGCCCGCAACGCCAACAGGGCGCCCGCAGAAAGCGCGAGGCAGGCGACCGGAACGGATACGCGCAACAGGAATCGTCGGTTCATCGCACGCCTCCGCCCGCCACGCCGCGGGCAAACAGCCGGGTGACGCCACCTTCTTCGTCGACGCGCACGGCGCCGGAAGGCCGGACCGCATACCCCGCGCCGGACAGGCGCCCTTCGACCGCCGACAGCACCGCTTCGGACGGTGCGCGCACCGTCACGACAAGTTCCTCGCGCGACACCGTCAACGCGCGTATCGCGCCACCCGCAAGACCGACCTCGCGGGCGACATCGACCAATGTCGTCAGAAGCGATGGAGCGAACATCTCCTGGAAAGGCCGCATCGCAACCACCCGCCGTTCGACCTCGCGCTCCACAAGCCTCACGGCATCGGCGCCCCGCGCCGTCACCGGGTAGCCCATGAGGTCCGACGCCCGCGCTTCGAAGGCCTTCCGTATCGCCATCAACCGCCGATCCGACGTGCGACGCGCCCAGGTTCCGACACCGGCGAGCGCCAGACCGGCGACCAGAACGACGGCGGCGGCCATCGCCACACGCCCGGTCAGACGGCGCGTGACCGCCGGATGCTCCCTGTCGCCGTGGCGCAGGTTGCAGCGAAGCGGGCCGGACTTCAACGCGCGGGTCGCCAGCGCACGCGCCAGAAAGGTCTCGGGGACCTCGGCCGTCGTCACCGCGACGGTCGCCGGCAGCGCCAAAGCCTCCGTCAGCGCCCGTACACACGCGTCATCCGCCGCGTCCGGTCCGCACCAGAGCCAGCAGAGACGGCCGGGCGAATCCGCCCGTCGACGCCAGTCGCTCCCGAGCTGGGCCGACAGGAACCGGTCGATCGCCATCGGGTCGGCCGCCGCCACCGACTGCACGCCGCCGTAGCGCCCGGCCTGACCGGCGACGACCGTCGCGTCCCCGGCCAGGCTTACGATGACGCGGTCGGTCTCGACAGGCGCCGCCGGAACGGCATCGTAGCTGCCCGTCCACAGCGCCACACCGGCCAGATCGACGACATGCGGATCGATGCCGTGTTCGGCCAGTCGGGCAAGGCGCGTGTCCAGGTCGCTTTGCCGGACGGCAACCCCAAGCGCATCGACGCCGGACGGGGATGGCGTCGCGCCGCGGGCGACGCCGACGAACCGGTGCAGGCAGCTATCGAGCGGGAACGGCAACTGAATATCGAGCAGTGTCGGGAACACGCGCCGCGCCTTGCGCAACGACCGGAACGGCGCGCGCACCCACATGGCGAGACTCTCCCGGGGCGGCATCGCGACGGCAACCGCGTCGCCCGGCCCCGGCCGCAAGGGGTGAGACGCATCGCAAGGCACCGGAACAATGCGCAACCCGCGGCCCGTGCGGCGTGCGCAGACGACCACGACGCGACCGGCGGCAACGTCGACCCCGTAAGCTCGGCGCGCCCATCCCGCGGATGCCTGTTCCTTTGTCATGGCCAATCCCTTCGGGCGCGATCATTCGGCGATCGATCGCGTCCGCTTCCGTTGCTGGTCGTAGTAGACCACCAACCCGCGCACCCCGAGAATGCCCAGCGCCAGCAGCACATAGACAAGCCCCATCTCGGCGACCCGCCACTCGCCGCGCACACCGAAGGTCACCGTCAGGAGCACGCCCAGCACCAAGCCCGCCAAACCAAGCGCAAGCAGGAACGATTTCATCCTCCGGTAGCTCGGCAGCCGCTTCCGCCGTTTGCGCTTCTGGGGCACCGCGTCCATACCGGCAACTCATACCGCATCGCCCGTCGCATGTCCAACATCATCCGCGCATTCGCCACACAAACCACATCCCACCAAGCAGTTACCGCCGCATTTCGCGCATGGGCCAGGCGCCGCTTGAGATCGGTCATCGACCACGGACCGATCCCATATTTCCTTCCATTCCCCCCGGGGAGCGGCTACTCTCGCCCGTCATGAAAGTCTGTCTCGATGTGCAGTCGGCCGTCGTCCAGCGCGCCGGCGTGGGGCGATACACCAAGGTGTTGGCACAGCACCTCGGCCTTGTGGCGCCGGATGACGATTTCGTCTTCCCCTATTTCGACTTCAGGCGTCGCGGCGAGCCGTTCCCCATTCCGGGCGGCACCTGGCGACCCATCCACTGGTGCCCCGGGCGTGTCGTCCAGGGGGCGTGGAAGACGTTCGGCATGCCGCCCTACGACTGGTTCGCCGGCCGCGCCGACGTCTACCATTTCCCGAACTTCACGATCCCCCCGCTGCGGCGCGGCAAAGCCGTGGTGACGATCCACGATCTGGCGTTCATGCGCCATCCCGAGTTCGCCGAAGACCGCAACGTCCGCTACCTGAAGGCCACGATGCGCGATACGATCGCCCGTGCCGCCGCCATCATCACCGTTTCGCGTTTCAGCGCGCACGAGATCGAGGACCTTCTGCGGGTCCCGCGCGAGCGCATTTTCGCCGTTCACCACGGCATCGGCGCCACGTTCGGCGACGGCGCCGCGAGCACCGTGGCGGAGACGCTTGGTCACTTTGGAATCGACCGTCCCTACCTGCTGACGGTCGGCACCGTGGAACCCCGCAAGAACCTGACTTTCCTGATCGATCTCTTCGAAAAGCTCGCGGATTTCGACGGCTGCCTCGTCATCGCCGGCGCCCCCGGCTGGAAGTACGAACCGATCTTCGAGCGGATGCGCCGTTCGCCGCGGCGCGACGATATCCGCTATGTCGAGTATGTCGACGATACGCGGCTGCCGGGCCTCTACGCCGGCGCGCGGGCCTTCGTCCTGACCTCGTTCTACGAGGGCTTCGGGTTTCCGCCCCTCGAGGCCATGGCCTGCGGAACCCCGGTGGTCTCCAGTGCCGGCGGATCGCTGGCCGAGGTCCTTGGCGATGCCGCCGTCGTGCTCGACTCGTTCGATCTCGACCGCTGGCACGATGCCGTAAGCCGCGTCATCCGGGATGCGGCCTTGCGCAAGGTTCTGTCCGAGCGCGGGCGCACACAGGCCGCCGGCTACACATGGGATGCCGCCGCACGCGCCACGCACGCCGTCTACCGGCAGGTCGCCGCATGAATATCGCCATCGACGCACGTTGGATCTTCCGCGAGATATCGGGCATCGGAAACTATACCCGTCACCTCATCCGCGAGCTCGCACGGATCGATGACCGCAACCGCTACACGGTCCTGTTCAGCGATGCGACCGTGGCCCGGCGCACGGTGCGCGAGACGGATATGGAACAGGCGCCCAACTTCACGGCGATCCGTTTCGGCCATGGCCTGTTCTCGCCCCTCGGCCAACTCCTGCTCCCGGCGTTCCTGCGACGGCATCGTATCGACGTCTATCACTCCCCGAACTACATGATCCCGCTGTTCGCGTTCCCGCGTGACCGGCGCGGCCGTACGGCCTGCGTGACCACCATCCACGACGTGATTCCGCTCGTCTTCCCCGACCACGCGCCGCGATCCCGCAAGACGCGCCTGTCGCCCCTGTTCCGGAAGCTAATGACCGAGATCGGTCGCCGTTCCGATGCCATCATCACGGTCAGCGAGGCCTCACGGCGTGACATCGTGAGGCAACTCCGTCTGGAACCGCCCGACGACACCAAGGTCCATGTGGTCCACAACGGCGTCTCGGCGCGCTTCGCGCCACCCGCCACGCGCGATCGCACACGGTCGGAGCGCACGATCCTCTATGTCGGCCGCGCGGATCCCTACAAGAACCTGACGACGCTCGTCGAAGCCATGGAGATCGTGACCAACACGTTCCCCTCCCCCGTGCGTCTTCTGATCGCCGGAGCGCCCGACCCGCGCTATCCGGAAGCCGCCGCCCGTGCGCGTACGCTCGGCATCGAGCGATCCGTAACCTGGACGGGCTATCTGCCGGACGATCGCCTCGTACAGCAGTACCAGCAGGCCGACCTTCTCGTTCATCCGTCGCGCTACGAGGGCTTCGGCCTGCAGGTCATCGAAGCGATGGCCTGCGGCACACCCGTCATCTGCAGCAACGGCGGTTCGCTTCCGGAAGTCGCCGGCGACGCCGCCATTCTGGTCGATCCAAACAACGTCAGCGGGATGGCCGACCAGATCCTGCGCGTGCTCGGCGATCCGGTCCTCGCCGACAGTCTGCGCGACAAGGGGCTGGTCCAGGCAAAGAAGTTCTCCTGGCGTGCCACCGCCCGCGGCGTGCACGCCGTCTACCAGCACTATGACCTTCCCTGACTCATGGCACACGATGCGGGTGGCGCTGAGCCACGACTGGCTGACCGGCATGCGCGGCGGCGAGCGTGTCTTGGAAATCCTCTGCGCGGGTTTTCCGGATGCCCCCATTCATACGCTGATCCACAACCCGGAAGCGGTTTCGGAAACCATCCGGCGCCATCCCGTCCGCACCTCCTGGCTGCAGAGCGTGCCGGGCGTGTTCGGGAACTACCGACGCATGCTGCCGTTGTTCCCGTTTGCCGTACATGCCATGCCCAGGCCCGCCGCCGACCTCGTCATCAGCACCAGCCACTGCGTCGCCAAAGCGCTTCGGACACACCCCGGCACCCGTCACCTGTGCTATTGCTTCACCCCCATGCGCTACGCCTGGACATTCCATGACGAATACCTGGGCCGGAACCCGCTGAAGCGCATGGCCGCCCTGCCGGTGCTGGCCGGCCTGCGCGCCTGGGACCGCGCCACCGCGGCACGCGTGTCGCGCTTCGTGGCCATCAGCCGCCATGTGCGCGACCGCATCCGGCGTTTCTACGGACGCAATGCCGATGTTGTCTATCCACCGGTCGACACCGAACGATGCACCCCCGGGCCGTCCGCCTCCGGCGCCGACTACGATCTCATCGTCTCCGCGCTTGTGCCGTACAAACGCGTCGATCTGGCCATCGATGCCTACCGTCGCAGCGGCCACCCGCTCAAGATCGTCGGCGTCGGCGGCGAGTTCAGACGTCTCAAGCTCATCGCCTCGCCGAATATCGAACTGCTGGGCTGGCAGCCCGACGCAACCATCCTCGACCTCTATCGGGGCTGCCGTCTGCTGGTTTTCCCCGGAGAAGAGGACTTCGGCATCGTGCCGCTCGAGGCTCAGGCCTGCGGCAAACCGGTTGTCGCCTACGCACGCGGCGGCGCGCTCGAAACCGTTGTCGCCGGCGCTACCGGCGTCTTTTTCGATGCGCAGACCCCCGAAGCGCTGCATGCCGCCGTGGATGCTTGCGCCGCGACCCGATGGGATGCGGCGGCCATCCGACGCCATGCCGAGCGCTTTGGCGTCCAGACGTTCATCGACGGGCTCGCCCGCGCCATCGAAGCATGCCAGAGGGACGACGTCATCTTTTTTGAACCCGATGCTTGACACCTGACGGGTTCTTCCGTAGGCTCCCACGGTTTTTCGCTACACGACAAGAGAACCGCGGAGTCCGGTTCGGTTATTAGGAAAGCAGCCATGGAAGCATATGCGGTGGTAGAAACCGGCGGCAAACAGTACCGTGTCAAAGCCGGCGACGTGGTAAAGGTCGAGAAGCTCAGCGCCGAAATCGGCGCCACGGTCGAACTCGATCAGGTGCTGGCACTGTCGGATGGTCAAACATTGACCATCGGTAAGCCGCGCATCGCCGACGCGAAAGTCGTTTCGACGATCGTCGACCAGAAGCGCGACCCGAAGGTGATAAACTTCAAGAAGAAGCGGCGTAAAACGTATCGCCGCAAGATCGGACATCGTCAAAGTGTGACGCTCCTGAAGGTCGAGAGCATCGGCTAGAGGCGCACGCACGGGAGACCACGACTATGGCAAGCAGAGGCAGCGGATCTGGAAGAAACGGGCGTGACAGCAAGAGCAAACGCCTGGGTATCAAGCGCTTCAGCGGACAGACGGTGACGGCAGGCTCCATTCTGGTTCGTCAGCGCGGCACACGCGTGGCGCCGGGCAAGAACGTCAAACGCGGCACGGACGACACGTTGTTCGCACTGGTCGACGGTGTCGTGCGATACGAGAAGGCCGGCAAGAACGTCTGCGTGGATGTGCCGGCGGCGGTCTGAACCATCCCATGCATCCATGGACGGGCAGGAGACCGGCTGGTCTCCTGCTCTTCTTTTTTTGAACCATGAAAGACCGTAAGTTCATCGACAGCACCATCCTGCACGCACACGCCGGCAACGGCGGCAACGGCAGCGCCAGTTTCCGGCGCGAGAAGTTTGTCCCACGGGGCGGCCCGGACGGCGGAGACGGCGGGCGTGGCGGACATATCGTTCTGCGCGGCGACAATGACCTGGATTCGCTGATCGGTATCTACTTCGATCCACGCCGCCGGGCCGAAGCCGGCGGGCACGGCTTGGGTCAGCAGATGCACGGCGCCAACGGACGCGATCTTGTCGTCGACGTGCCCTGCGGCACGGAAGTCTGGAATGTCGAGACCGGCGAACTCGTGGCCGACATCACCGCCGACGGACAGACGGCCATCATCGCGCGCGGCGGACGCGGCGGACGCGGCAACGTGCACTGGAAATCGTCGACACACCGGGCGCCGCACGAACACACGGATGGCACGGCGGGCGAGGAGTTCGCCTTGCGCCTCGAGCTCAAACTCGTCGCCGATGCGGGGCTGGTCGGTTTCCCCAATGCCGGCAAGTCGTCGCTCCTACGCGCCCTGAGCGATGCGCATCCGAAGGTCGCCGCGTATCCGTTCACGACACTGAACCCCATCATCGGCACGGTCATGTTCGAGGACTACACGCGACTGCGGCTGGCCGACATCCCGGGGCTCGTCGACGGCGCGCACAACGGCGTCGGACTTGGCCACGCGTTCCTCCGTCATATCGAGCGATCGCGCTGCCTGATCTTCGTTGTGGACATGGCGGGCACGGACGGACGCGAACCCCACCGCGATTACGCCTGTGTGCGCGAGGAGTTGCGCCTGCATAAAGCCGAACTGACCGATCGGCCGTCACTCGTCGTCGCGAACAAGATGGACTGTCCCGAGTCCGCCGCCAACCTGAAGGTCTTCATCCGCAAAACCCGCACCAAGCCGATCCGTGTCTCCACGGTGACCGGCGAAGGCATCGCCGAACTCCGCGAAGGGCTCCACCGCTTCGTCGCGGGCAACGTGTAGATCCGGCCCGGGAACTCAGAACGGACCGGCCACCGCGATCCGTAGGAAGACCGCCGGATCGATGTCCGCTTGACGCGCCAGCCCGTCCGAGTGCTGGAACTCGATCGTGCGCTCGAAGCTCATGCCGGCCTCACCCACGACATACATCTCGTCGGTGATCCGCCGCGTCGCGCCCAATGCGCCCCGATAGTCTTCCAGCGTGATCCGTTCGCGGTCAAAGTCGCCCTTCTCGTCAAGCCGGTAAGACTCGCTCTCCCAGGCCAGGCGCGCGTGCGTGCTCCAGTCGCGCGTCCAGTGCACATCGACGCGACTTTCCGGAAGCATGGCCGCGACACGCACTTCGGGGATCGGTTCCCAGGCGAACCCGCAGATCGGCATGAACACGCGTTCGAACCCCAGCCGTACACTCACGCCCGCGATCGCCGACAGGCTGTCAAGCAACCGGAACACTCCGGCGGCCGAGAATGGCACATGCACCGCGTTGAAATCGATCCGCTCCATATCCGAGTAGACGCCGGGTTGCGCGCGCAGTTGGAGCGCGGTCGCGTTCACATACCGCCACGTCCACCCCACATCCGCCGCCAGCACGGCCAACTGGTCGGGCAACTGCATCCCCGCGGAGTCGGTCAACATGCGGTACCGACCCATGATCCCGATATCGATGTCGCCCATCAGCACGTCATGAAAGTAGCCCGCTTCCCACCGGGCGTCCCACGCGGCGAGACCGGTCTCGCCGAACCCCTCGACATCGGCATCCGCCACGTAATCGAAGCCGATCCGGAAGGTGGGTTGCGCGGAACCGTCCAGAATCTGACATGTTTGCACATTTTGCAACCATGAATCGGACTGCGCCTGAACCCAACCCGGAATCGCGACGGCGACCAACACCATGGACAAAAACGAAAACCGCATATCAACCTCCCGGAGAAAACGCTCTCGCATGGCCACCATATATAGGGCATGCGGGCGTGCAACGCAAGAACCGGCCGTCAATCGCGGAACGGCCGTACGGCGGCGATGTCGTCGGCGCCCGCCAGCAGCATCGTCAGTCGATCGACACCCAGAGCGATCCCGCCGCAGGGACAATCGACCGCCTCCAAGGCCATCAAAAACGCCTCGTCGAACGGGTAGACCTCGCGCCCCAGAGCGCGGCGTTCCTCCGCGCAGGCTTGAAACCGCCGCCGCTGCTCCGCCGCATCCACGAGTTCCGAATACGCGTTGGCCAGTTCGATGCCGCCGATGTAGAGCTCCCAGCGTTCCGCCACCGGCGGCGGTCCCGGCCGGCACCGCGCCAGGGCCGCCGCGGGCACCGGATAGTCCATCAATACGCACGGACACTCGCGCGGCAGATTCGGTTCCACGCGCCCGACAAGGTCCAGATCGAAACGGTCCGCGTCATAGTCGTCGAGCGGACTCCATCCGGCATACCGTTGAAAAGCGGCGTCTACGGTCAGGACCCGCCATTCCGCCCCCACATCCACCGGCGCGCCGTGCCGGACGATCGTCGCGCCCCCCGTGACGTCGGCCACGACGGCACGGATCAGCGCAACCGTATCGTCCAGTATGGTGCGGTAGTCGGCGTCCCGCCGATACCACTCCAGCATCGTGAATTCGGGGTTGTGCCACGCGCCGCGCTCGCCGTTCCGGAAGCAGGGCCCCATCTGATAGATCCGATCGCAACCGGCCGCCAGCAGCCGTTTCATGTGCAATTCCGGGGACGTCCGCAGATACGCGCCGGAAGCGGGAATGGCGTCGATGTGCGGTTCCGGAGCCGGTGCGGCAACCCACACGGGCGTCTCGACCTCCAGAAAACCCCGCTCGCTGAAGAAACAACGGATCGCCGCCAGCGTCCGAGCGCGGACGGCAAGCGCGGCGGAAAGGTCGGAGGCGACCACGTCAGCCCTTCAGCACACGGTCGGCATAGGTGCCGGTTCGCGTGTCGACGCGGATCACGTCGCCCTCATTCACGAAGATCGGCACCGGAAGGGTGTACCCGCCTTCGATGGTGGCCGGCTTCTGAACGTTGGTCGCGGTATTTCCGCGCGCGCCGGGTTCGGTCTGAACCACGGTACGCTCGATGAAGTTCGGCAGTTCGATGCCGATGGCCCGGCCGTTGTGGAAGAGCGCTTCGGCTTCGATGTCCTCCTGCAGGAAAAAGCGCGCATCGCCAAGCACTTCGGCCGTCAAGGCCACCTGTTCGAAGCTCTCATCCATAAAAATGTACTGATCGGCCTCGCTGTAGGAATAGACCAGCTTCTTCTGTTCGAGCTGCGGCTTGTCGAGTTTGTCGTTGGAGCGGTACTGCTTCATCAACGTCGTTCCGGTGATCATGTTCTTCAGTCGGCATGTGTAGATCGCCTGTCCCTTCCCGGGCTTGACGAAATTGAACTCGGTAATGACGTAGGGCTGCCCATCGATTTCGACTTTCAAGCCCTTCCGCAGATCGGATGCACAGAACATGCCAAACCTCGCCTTCCTGAAGCGCATCCCAGACGAACCACCACACATACGGCGGCCCGCGACCCCTGACGGTTCCCCGCCGGGGCCGGTGAAATGCGCGCGCGGATACTACGCGTCCCCCATCCCCGCTGTCAACCAGCGAGTGACGCTGGTTCTGCGCCCATTTCGCCTTTCGGCGGGCCTTTCGGCTTGATGAACCGGGGTGCGTGGTCTATAAACGACATTTATATAAGAGGAAGGTTCATCGTATGTCTACATCCGATTCGGGGCCCAAGTACGACGCCACGAAGATTACCGTTCTGGAAGGCATCGCCGCGGTCCGCAAACGACCGGCCATGTACATCGGCGACACGTCGATCAGGGGGCTGCATCACTGTGTTTACGAGGTCGTTGACAACAGCATCGACGAGGCGTTGGCGGGATACTGCACGCGCGTACAGGTCACCCTCAACACCGACGGCTCGGTCTCCGTACGTGACAACGGACGAGGCATCCCGGTCGACATGCACGCGACCGAGAAGAAGCCGGCGGTCGAGGTCGTACTCACCACCCTCCATGCAGGCGGCAAATTCGACAACGAAAGCTATAAGGTCTCCGGCGGCTTGCACGGTGTCGGCGTATCGTGCGTCAACGCCCTGAGCGAATGGCTTGAAGTGGAAGTCCGACGCGACGGAAAGGTTCACCATCAGCGCTACGAACGCGGGCGCACGGCCTCGCCTCTGGAAGTCGTCGGCAGCACACAGGGCACCGGGACCACCGTCACGTTCTTCCCCGACTCGACGATCTTCACGACCACCAAGTTCGAATGGGAAATCCTCGCCACACGCCTGCGGGAACTGGCATTCCTGAACAAGGGCGTGGAGATCACCTTCACCAACGAGAACGATGGGCGCGCCGAGACATTCAAGTTCGACGGCGGCATCGTCGAATTCGTGCATCACCTGAACCGTAACAAGACCCCCATCCACCCGGATGTCGTTTACTTCGAGAAGGAACGCGACAACATCCAGGTGGAGATCGGGTTGCAGTATACGGACACCTACAACGACACGTTGCTCAGCTTCGCGAACAATATCAACACCATCGAAGGCGGAACCCACATGAGCGGGTTCCGGTCCGCCCTGACCCGCACCATCAACGCGTATGCCCGATCCAACAAGCTCCTGAAGGGCGAGGGCGACTCGATGAGCGGCGAGGATATTCGGGAAGGCTTGACGGCCATCGTGAGCGTCAAGGTGCCGAATCCCCAGTTCGAGGGGCAGACCAAGACGAAACTGGGAAACAGCGAAGTGCAGGGCATCGTCGATTCGGTCGTCAACGACACCCTCGGCGACTACCTGGAGGAGCACCCGGGAACCGCCCGCAAGATCATCGACAAGGCCGTTGTGGCCGCACGGGCGCGGGCGGCCGCGCGCAAGGCCCGCGACCTGACACGGCGCAAGGGTGCCCTGGATAGCGCCTCGCTGCCCGGCAAGCTGGCGGACTGCTCGGAAAAAGATCCCGCGAAGTGCGAGCTCTACATCGTCGAGGGCGACAGCGCCGGCGGCTCGGCCAAGCAAGGCCGCAACCGCGAGTTTCAGGCGATCCTTCCCCTGCGCGGAAAAGTCCTTAACGTGGAAAAGGCGCGTCTCGACAAAGTGCTTAACAACAAAGAGATACGCAACCTGATTACAGCCATCGGCGCCGGCATCGGGAAAGACGAGTTCGACATCGCCAAAGTGCGCTACCACAAGATCATCATCATGACCGATGCCGACGTCGACGGCGCGCACATCCGTACGCTGTTGTTGACCTTCTTCTATAGGCAAATGCCGGAACTCATCGAGCGCGGCTATATTCACCTCGCGCAACCGCCGCTGTACCGGATCGCCCGCAAAAACCGCGAGGAGTACATCGACTCGGATGTCGAGTTGACGCGGCGACTTCTTGCCCTCGGCGTCGAGGATGCCCGACTCGCATCCGCGGGCGAGCGTGTCGTGCAGGGAACCGAACTGGCTGAGCTGCTCGACACGTTGAGCAGCCTGGAACAGACGGCCGCCAGCCTCGCCCGCAAGGGCATCGACCTCGCGCGTTTCCTCAGGCTGCGCCACCCCGAAACCGGCGCTTTCCCGCGCTACCGCGTGTCGATCGCTGACGGCAACGGTGGCGAGACGCGCTTCCTCTACAGCGACGCCGAACTCAAGGCGCTGAACGATTCCATGGAACAGGCGCTCGGACAAGTCGTGGAACTGGCCGCGGCGGACGCCGAACCGAACGCACGGGGCCGGCACGTCCTCAATTACACGGAGCTGTTCGCGGCATCGGCGCTTGAGCGACTCGTCGCGTTGATCGAGACCAGGGGGTTCCGGCCGGAACAGTACCTGCCCTGCAAGGAACCGGTCGGCACACTCGCGATGGGCAGCGAAGAACCCGTCGCCATCCATTCGCTCCAGGCGATCCTCGATACGGTACGCGAGTTCGGCCGCCGGGGTCTGACCGTTCAACGCTACAAAGGTCTCGGCGAAATGAACCCCGAACAACTCTATGAGACAACCATGGCCCCGGAGTCGCGCAAGCTCCTCCAAGTGGTCCTGGAAGACACCGTGAAGGCCGACCAGATGTTCACGATCCTCATGGGCGATGAAGTGGAACCGCGCCGGCAATTCATCGAGCAGAACGCCCTTAACGTCCGCAACCTGGATATCTAGAGTTAGAGTCACTATGGAAACAACACCCGACGTCCCCGTCCATACCCAACCGATCAACATCGAGGAGGAGATGAGCTCCTCCTACCTCGACTACGCCATGAGCGTCATCGCGGGGCGCGCCCTGCCCGATGTACGCGATGGCCTGAAACCCGTGCACCGCCGCGTGCTCTTTGCCATGCGGGAGCTCGGCAACACCCATAACCGCCCCTACAAGAAGTCGGCGCGCGTGGTCGGCGATGTCATCGGCAAGTACCATCCCCACGGCGACGTGGCGGTCTACGACACGATTGTCCGTATGGCCCAGGACTGGTCCATGCGCATGCCCCTCATCGAAGGCCAGGGCAATTTCGGCTCACGCGACGGCGATGGCGCCGCGGCCATGCGATACACCGAGGTGCGCATGGAGCGGCTCGCCGAGGAGATGCTCGAGGATATCGACAAGGAAACCGTGCCGTTTGGTCCCAATTACGACGAGTCGCTCGAACAGCCGCTCGTTCTGCCGGCCAAAGTCCCGAACCTCCTGCTCAACGGATCCACCGGCATCGCCGTCGGCATGGCCACCAACATCCCGCCGCATAACCTCGGCGAACTGGTGGACGGCACCCTCCACCTGATCGATCACCCCGACTGCAGCGTCGACGACCTCCTGCGGTTCATCAAAGGCCCGGACTTCCCGACCTATGGCGTCGTCTGCGGCATGGCCCCCATTCTGGAAATGTACCGTACCGGACGCGGCCAACTCCGCGTTCGCGGCAAGGCACGCATCGAGGAGATGAAAGGCGATCGCGAACGAATCATCGTTTCGGAACTGCCCTATACCGTCAACAAGGCCAAACTCATCGAGGACATTGCGGCGCTGGTGCAGAACAGGGTGATCGAGGGCATCTCCGATCTGCGTGACGAATCGAGCAGCCGCGAACCCGTCCGGATCGTCGTCGAACTGAAGAAGGGCGTGATCCCGGACGTTATCCTCAACAACCTGTTCAAACACACACAGCTCCAGACCACGTTCGGCGCCATCATGCTTGCCATCGTCGATGGCCGCCCCCGCACCATGGATCTGAAGGAACTGCTCGTCCTGTTCACGGCCCATCGCTTCCAGGTCGTCACGAACCGCACCCGATTCGAACTACGCAAGGCGGAGGCCCGCGCCCACATTCTGGAAGGCCTGAGGATCGCGCTCGATCACCTCGACGATGTCGTCAAAACCATCCGCGGCGCGCGCAATCGCGACGATGCGCACGCGTCCTTGATGGCCAGATTCGGTCTCTCGGATCTCCAGGCCAAAGCCATCCTCGACATGCGCCTCTACCAACTCACCGGGCTGGAGCGCGAGAAGGTCGAAGAGGAGTACCTGGCGCTCATGGAGCGGGTCGCCTATCTGAAGGGGTTGCTCGCGGACGAACGGAAGATCTACGGCGTCATCAAGGATGAACTGACCGACATCCGCGCACGCTATGCCGACGAACGCCGCACGGAACTCGTCGCCGCCGCGGATGACGTGAACATCGAGGACCTGATCGCCGATGCGCCCTGCATCATCACGATCAGCCACGGCGGCTACATCAAGCGCGTACCCACCGACACCTACAAGGCCCAGCGACGCGGCGGGAGGGGCATCGCCGGCATGACAACCAAGGAGGAGGATTTCGTCGAACACCTCTTTATGGCCGAGACCCACGATAGCATCCTGTTCTTCACCGCCCAGGGCCGTGTCTACATCGAAAAGGTCTACCAGATCCCCGAGTCCAGCCGCACGTCGCGCGGCAAGGCCATCGTCAACCTGCTGAACCTGAAGGAGGACGAAAAGATCGCGGCGATGATCCGCGTGCGCGAGTTTTCCGATGAGCAGTTCCTGGTCATGGCCACCGAGCGTGGCATCGTCAAGAAGACGGAACTCGGCAGCTTCCGCCACGTGCGACGCGACGGTATCATCGCGATCAACATCGACGAGGACGACCGGCTCATCCAGGTCAAACTTACGAACGGGCGCCACGAGGTGATGCTGGCCACGCGCAACGGCATGAGCATACGCTTCCACGAGGACGAATTGCGCGAGCTCGGGCGTGCCACGCGCGGTGTGCGCGGTATCCGGTTGCGCGACGACGACGTGCTGGTCAGTCTCGAAATCATCGCCGAGAACACCACCTTTCTTACCTGCACGGAGAATGGATACGGAAAACGCACACCGTTCGATGAGTACCGTATCCAACAGCGCGGCGGCTCCGGAACGATCGCGATCCGGACGACGACGCGCAACGGCAAGGTTGTCGGAGCCCACGCCGTAACCGAGGACGACTCACTGATGCTGATCACCGGCAACGGCATGATGATCCGTATGCTCGTCTCCGACATCCGCCTCATCGGCCGCACCACACAAGGCGTCCGTCTGATCAACCTGGCCGAAGGCGATGCGCTTGTCGCCGCAACGACCGTCCCCGCCGGGGAAGAACCGGACGAGGGCGAGACGAACGAGGGCGACAACGCAACCGATCCCATCGCGCCCGAAGACGTGCTTCCCTGATCGCTCCTGAACACCCGGGGCTCGGGTCCGCGGCAGAACCGGGTTGCCCCGCCGGGTGCCGTCGGTTAGACTGGCTTGGGCATGGACCTCCGGTATGTATCGGTGCACGACATGCATCGACCGGGGGCCAACTGTAGCGTATATGGCCTTTGATCGGGCCATGCGAAAGGAACGGCGATGATGAAAAGCTTCGTAACACTGATGGCTGCGGGCGCGGTGGCGGTACTGGTCGGCGCCGGATGCAAGACCACGGACGGATGCTGCGGCCCGTGCGCGAAGGACAAACCCGCCATGACGTGTGGCGCCTGCTCGTCCGAAGTCGCCGCATGCGCGACTTGCGGCAAGGACAAAGCAGCCTGTACGTGCGGCGTTGAAGCCACGAAGTGACTGGTCGGGCGACCTGATAGGCATGCGCCGGCTCGTGACACAAGGCACGCGCCGGCGCTTTGCCCGCCCTACGGAACCCATTGGCACGCGCCATGACCCGACACACAGGCATGCTGCCTGGCGCCTGCGCGGGTGCCGCCAATCGTCTTTTCGGCGGCTACAGGCGATGCCAGACAAGCCTGCGCGGCAGGCACGGACTCCGCATCCTCTTCTCGAACCGCCAGGACTGGCAGCCGGCCATCCAGAACGGGTTCCGGTGCACGCGTCACAGTATAGTCTTTGACGCATTCTCGCCCGAAGCGATCAAGGCGCACGACCTTGTCATACCATTGACCATTTCGGACCTCCTATACGTGAACGATGTCCGCGCTTTGGTCGCAGACAACCCCATACCCATACCGAGCCGGGACTGCATCCTGTTGTGTGACGACAAGTACCTGCTCAACCAGGAACTGACTCGCCACGGCTTTGGCTCGCTCATCCCGCGCATGGGAACCGCATTGCCCTACCCCTACATACTGAAGCCCAGAACCGGCGAATGGGGAAGGGACTGCCACATCGTTACGGACAAATCGTCGGAAGCGCGCTGCGCGGACCTGAGAACCGATCCCAACCGCTTTGCGCAGGCGTTCGTCACCGGAGCGGACGAGTACGCGGCGCATATCCTTTTCAGGAACCATGCCATCGTGTGCGCACTCACCATCAAGTACGTCTTCGCGCACGAGACCCCGATCAAGGGACGCGATAGCCACGTTTTCGCCAGAGTCTGTCGCAACCGCCACCTCGACGTGTTCACATCCATACTTTCCTCCATCGGATTCGATGGACTGTGCTGCATCAACTATAAGGTCCGCAACGGCCACCCGTGGATCATCGAGATCAATCCAAGGTGCGGAGGAAGCCTGTGCCCATTCCTGTTCTTCTTCGTCGAGCGCGCCATTTGACGGCGCCGCCCCGGACCGCACGCGCATGGGACAAGCGCATGCTCGCTTTTTCGGCCTGTCGACGCGTGAAAAAAAGTAAAAAAAATCGTGCTTGCTTTCCATCCACGCATCCTTCATATTCCTTCCCCATGCGGCCATCTCGGGCCGCCACCGATCCGCACTCTGTGTCATCGTGCAGCATTGGGTAACTGAGACGAATGACACGGACAGGGAGATATCATCATGGATATCTACGTTGGAAATCTGCCCTACCAGGCGGACGATCGGAAGCTCCAGGAACTCTTCGCGCAGCACGGGACCGTCACATCGGCACGCGTGGTTGTGGACAAGTTCTCGGGCGAATCCAAGGGTTTCGGCTTCGTTGAGATGCCGGACAAGACCGAAGCACTCAATGCCATCAAGGCGACCAATGAGCAGGACTTCCTCGGACGCAAGCTGCGCGTCAACGAGTCCCAGCCCAAGCCTCGCACGGGTGGCGGCGGACGCGGTGGCCCTGGCGGCGGTGGTGGCGGCGGTGGCGCCGGTGCCGGTCGTCGCGATCGCTGGTAACCGGATCGTTCGCGATCAGGAAGGGGCGCCCTCACGGGCGCCCCTTTTTTTTGGACGTTGAATCCGACCAGCCCTGACGCGTCGCGTTCAGTCGGTAACGCCCGGCGCACGCCGGAGCTGCTTCTTCGCGGACGCGCGATGCTTTCCCTCGAGCATACGCTCCTTGGCCCGTCGCCCGCGACGCCGTTTCTGACGACGTATCTTTTCCGCGGCCTGCTGGCGTCGACTGGCGGCCCCGAGCCGCCGCTCCTCGAGTTGTTCGCACAGTTCTTGGCGGGCGTAGTACCGGTTCAGGTCACGCGAGCGCGCACGCTGGCACTTGACCTCGATGCCTGTTGGTATGTGCTTGAGATAGACGCATGACGACGTCTTGTTGATCTTCTGCCCGCCGCTGCCGCTGCCCAGCACAAACTTCTCGATCAACCCATCCTCGGTTACGCCTTCGCGCACCATGAATGCTTCGAGTTGTTCGCGTTTACGCGGTGTCATGCTCATGCCATTCGCTCGTTTCTGCTTCAAATCCCGGTCTGCTCCTGATAGCGTTCTACCGTTTACCAGAATTGGCGGCGCGACGGGAGAGAAAACGCATGACGGTTCCGACGCAAGTGGCATTCCTCGGACCGAAAGGAACCTACTCGCACCTCGTCGCGCGCAAACGGTTTGGCCCTGGAACGGAGATGATCGCCCTCCCGACCATTCTGGACGTTTGTAGCCATGTCACGCGTCACCACGAGGCGCGCGGCGTCGTGCCCATAGAGAATTCGTCCGGCGGAGCAATCTACGAAACGGTCGACATCCTGCTCGCCAACAAACCACGCGTGTTCATCGAACAGGAACTGTCGCTCGAAGTGCGTCTGGCGTTGCTAGGCCACCGCGGCGCACCCATCCTTACGCTCTACTCGCATTTTGCGCCCATGGAACATTGCAGCACGTGGATCCGCCGCCATCTGCCACGCGCCGTGCGCCACACCGAGGCCAGTACGGCGTCGGCGGCCGAACGCGTCGTTGCCGACCCCCGCGGCGCAGCCCTTGGTAGCCGCCAACTCGCCGGTCTCTATGGCTTGGATATACTGACCTTCCCTGTCGAAGCGGATGTCCCCAACATCACCACGTTCCTCGTCGTTGGCGGCCGCAAACCACTCACTGCCAAAGGCGCCAAAACCACCCTGTCCGTGCGCCTGCGGAACGAGCCCGGCAGCCTGTACCGGTTTCTCGGAACGTTCGCCGCGGACGGCGTCAACCTGTCGCGGCTGATCTCGCGCCCGATCCGCGGTCTGCACCAACAGTATGCATTTCTCGTGGACGTCGAGGGCGGCATCCAGCAACCGCGTGTGGCGCGCGCAATCGCCGCAGCGGCAAAGGTCAGTACCGATACTCGCCTCTGCGGGTCCTACCCGTGCAACAAACGCTACTCATCGTAGCTTCGGGAGTCACGCCATGAACGCCGAACTGCCGCGTGACATCCGCATCGAGCGCACCACGCATGGCACCCGATATATCCTGCCGCGGCGCGATCTCGCGATGCTCCGGCCGGCGGGTATCGGATTGCTCGTCTTCGGCGCGTTCGTGACCGCTTTCATGGTCTTCTGGATGTCGGGCCCAATCCGCGGTGCGTTCCGCGACAAGGACGCCATCGGCATCGTCGAGCTTGTCTTCGGCCTGCTCGGGCTCCCCGGCCTGGCAGTGGGCATCATTCTGCTCGGAGCCGGACTGGCCGTCCTGACAAACCGGCTGCATGCGGAAGTGATCGTCGAACGCGGGGTGCTCAAGGCCACCGAATACATCGGCCCGTTCCGATGGACACGCACGCGGGTGCGCCGGGATATCGACCGTTTCGTCATCGCTCAGGGCACGCGCCGCACCGCCGGCGAGGAAGCCCCGCCGGCACCGTGGACGGAAGAGCTGCTGGCACTCACCACGGAGGGCGCCACCGGAAAGCCGTTTATCGTTGTGCCAGGCTACCCACGCGCCACCGTCGAGGCGATGGGAGTGGCCCTGTCCGATGCCCTCCAGGCCGATGGCGCACGACTGTTCAACGACCGCCCCCCCCCCCTGCCCATCGCCGACGCCCCCGAGGAGAACTGCCCGTTCGAACCCGACGCCGTCGTTGCCGGTCCGCCTCCCGACACGGACATCGTCCGGCAGGAACTCGACCGTGGTTTTACGCTGGCAGTCCCCGCAGCCGGATTGATCAAAGGCAGCAAGGGCCTGTTTATCTTCGCTATCGTCTGGGACGCCTTCATTGCGGTGTTCGCCGTCATCATGGTTCTCGCGATGACCGGCGGGGAGACATCCGGGAACGATGCGCCACACCCAGCCGCATTGCTGTTCCTCGTCCCGTTTTTCGCCGTCGGGATCGGGCTTTTCGTCGCCTCGATCAAGATGGGCCGGACGCGCGTGCTCATCGCCGTGACGGAAGACCTGCTCGCTGTCCGTCGCGTGACGCCCTTCGGCATGCGGGAACACCGCATCCCGCGCGAAGCGATCGCATCCATCCGTCGCGGCCCAAGCGGCATGTCGGTCAACAATGTCCCTGTGATGGAACTTCAACTTCGGCACACGAACGGCAAGAAGTTCGGCATCCTGTCACAACGAACCAATGGCGAGATCGACTGGATCGCCGCACAGCTCAACAACGGGCTGTTCGGCAGTCTTCGCGCTCCGCGGCGGCAATAGACTTTATGCGAAAAATCGGCACGCTCGACGATGCAAGACTGACAGAACGGTTCGCCGACCATCTGACGGCCCAGCACATGGAACATAGTATCGAAGCAAATGAGGCCGGCGCATGGGATGTCTGGATCCACGACGACGCCCAACTCGACGGCGCACGACGACAGCTTCATGATTTCCTGGCCGATCCCGATGCCGAAACGTTCATCGACGCGACCCCCATGGCCGAGGACATCTCCGCGGAGGAAGCGCTTCACCAAGGCTCCTACGAACGCAATATGCGCCGGGCGCGACATGCCATGTCATGGTCCTGGATACAACTCACCCCCGTTACGAACGTGCTGATCCTGCTGGCCGCGCTAGTGACGGCGCTGACCGGATTCGGGACCCAGCACCACGCGACGCAGCCGTTCCTGATCTCGGGCTACGAAGTTCGCGGCGACTACATCCACTACGAATCCGATCTGCCGGAGATCCGCGCAGGGCAGGTGTGGCGATTGTTGACCCCGATCTTCCTGCACTTCGACCTGCTGCACCTGCTCCTCAATCTTTGGTGGATGCGCGACCTGGGCACGGCAGTCGAACGTAATTCGGGACGACGCACCCTCATCGGCCTCGTGCTTGTCATCGCCGTCCTGTCCAACCTCGGTCAGTTCTATAGCAGCGGCCCCAGTTTCGGCGGCCTGTCCGGTATCGTCTTCGGATTGCTGGGCTACGCCTGGTTGCGCGGCAAATATGACCTCACATCCGGCCTCTACGTCCCGCCGCGGACAGCGACCATGATGGTCATCTGGTTCTTCGTCTGTATGACCGGCGCCGTCGGACCGATCGCCAACGTCGTGCACGGCGTCGGCCTCTCAGTCGGGTTGGTCTGGGGCTACGCAGCCGCCCGCTGGACGCCACGACGCGGGCGGGGGCATTCGGAATGACCGGGGACCGACGGGAATGCCGCGCCGCCGTCCGGTTGGCGAGGAACTGAATACGGGAGGGCGAATATGGGGCGTCGCAAGGAAATCATTGCCATCGTCGGTGGCGGTAACGGCGGCCGTTCCATTCTCGAAACGCTGCTACGGATGCCGGATGTCGAGGTCCGGTACATGTACGACCCCAACCCGAAGGCTCCCGGCATGGTGCTCGCCAAGCAACACGGCATCTTCCGCAGCACGAACATCACGTACCCCGAGCTCTGGGCGAATGCCGCCGTCAGTGTCATCCTTGAAGTTACCGGTTCGGAGACCGTGTTCCGGTCGCTGGGCGGCATCAAGTCGCAGACCACGTCGCTCATCGGCGCGCGTGGTAACCGGATGGTCTTTGGCATGCTGGCGGCGGAAAAAGCAGGCCTTCGGCGCCTCGAAGAGTATCGAGGGAAACTCGAGGAATTGGTCGCCAAACGTACGGTCCAACTGGAACAGGCAAACCTGGCGCTGAGCAGCAAGGTCAGCGAACTGGCGACGCTGAACGCGAGGTTGGAGTCCTTGAACCGCGAGAGGACGCGCTACCTTTTGCGGTCCACGCACCAGCTCAAGGCACCGTTCGCCGCGATCCAAAGCTACACGGAACTCATCCTGAAGGGTTACACGGGCGAAATCCCCGCACAGACCCGCACCATCGCGGAGAAAATCCGGCTCCGGTGCGGTGTGCTGTCAACCGCCATCCACGAAATGCTGCAACTCGCCAGCCTACAGACGCTGGAACCCTCAAAACTCGAACCGAGACGGACCGACATCAACCACCTGCTCGGTCGTGTCGTCGATCAACATGCCATCCTCGCACAGGCCAAAGGCATCCATCTGACCATGACCCCATCGGGCACCCCGGCTGACGTCAACTGCGATGCCGACCATCTGGCCGCCCTGTTCGGGATCTTGATCAAAAACGCCATCGACTACTCGCCGACAAACTCGAACGTCCTAATCGGCGTCGCACGCGCGGGCACGCTCGTGACCGCGCAGGTCAAGGATCACGGCATCGGCATCCGCAAAGACGTTCAGAAGAGGATCTTCGAAGAGTTCTTCCGGACAAATGAGGCGGCCGAGCAGGAACCGAACGGCTCCGGACTCGGACTGGCTATCGCTTCGCATATCGCCAAGCTGCACGGATTCCGAATCCGCTTGCACAGCACGGTCGGCAAGGGTTCCACGTTCTCCCTGCTCATGCCGGCTGCATCAGGTGCAAGGATCGTCAGCCCATCAACTCGTTGACTTTGGCGATAAGCGCTTCAGGCGCGATCGGTTTCTCCACGAAGGCTTCGACCGGCAGGAACGCATCATCCCGGTCGTGATCCGAGAATTTGCCCGGATACAAGGCCCGCTCGTTGATCGCCGACAACATCAGGATCGGAATTTTCGCGGTTACCTTGTCCGCGCGCAGATCCCGGGCGATCCGAAAACCGGATGACTCGTCCTCTGGGAACATGACGTCGAGGATGATCACGCCGGGACGAGCCTTCTTGATGTTCTGCACGACGTTCTTGTCATCATACTGAAACTCGACGGCAAAACCTTCCTTCTGGAGGATCAACGAAATGCTCTCCACGATGTCCCGGTCATCATCCACGACATAGACGCTCTTCATGGTGCTCCCTCCCGCTTGCGCTTCATTTCATACTGCCTTCCATCCGCAACCCCCAACCTACGCAAGCCTTTTACCAAACCGGAGCCCGGAAGGCAAGAACGCCCTGCGGACAGAACGTCCTGCGGACGACCTGCGGCCCCGAAACCGCAACAACTTCTCCAACCACGCCGCCCTTCGGACCCGCGCCATCGAGCCGCCACACCGCGCGCCGGAACGTACGTCGCGCAATCGCCGGGAAAATATCAGGTCGCACCCGATCAAAAAAAAGAGGCGCAGCGTTGTCGCTTCGCCTCTCCTGCACGCAAGCCGGGGTTTGCAGCCCTCAGGCTTCGGCTGGCACGGGTTGCCTCTCGGCCACTTCGGTCTTGGGCGAAACCCATTCGAGTATCGCCATCTCCGAACTGTCGCTCGTCCGCCGCCCCAACTTTAAGATCCGAGTGTATCCGCCACTGCGACCGGCCATCAACGGCACAATCTCCGAAAACAGCGATTCAACAGGCTCCTGGTGACCCAATAGCCCGATCGCACGTCGCCTCGCCGCCAGTGTCCCGCAACGGCCCAGCGTAACCATCTTCTCCGCCATCGATCGCGCAATCCGCGCCTTCGGCAGCGTTGTGGTGATGCGCTTCTGCTTAATCAGGTTACACACCAAGCTGGCGACAAGCGCCCGCTGGTGCCCCGATGACCGACCCAGTTTCTTGCTGCTATTCTTGTGTCGCATGGTTCAGATCAACCTCATTCGTTCGTCCCGAGAATATCCTGATCGAACGTCATCCCAAGACTCAGGCCAAGCTCGGAAAGCTTCGCCTTGATTTCGTTCAGGGACTTCTTTCCGAAATTGCGGTACTTGAGCATATCGGCCTCGCTCTTCTGAGCGAGTTCGCCGACTGTCGTGATATTCGCGTTGTTCAGGCAATTGGCGGCACGCACGCTGAGCTCGATCTCGTTTACACTCATCGCCAGTTTCTTCCGCAATTGCTCCCGCTGTGCGTCCTGCTCCTTCTCGTTCTCCTCGAACTCGACGACATCCTCGCTGTAGTTCACGAAAACGTCGAGATGGTGACGCAGAACCGCCGCCGAGATCGTCAGCGCATCCTCGGCCGTAACCCGACCATCGGTCCACACTTCGATGACCAGTTTGTCATAGTCCGTGCGTTGCCCGACACGCGTGTGCTCGATCGCAAAATTAACACGCCGTACCGGCGAAAAGACCGAGTCGATCGGTATGCAGCCGATTTCCTGCTCGGGAGCCTTGTTCCACTCGGCCGGGCAGAACCCACGCCCGGTCTTGACCTCCAGCTCCATATCCAGAACACCGTCGGAACTCAGCGTCGCAATGTGCAGATCCGGATTGAGGATTTCGGCCACATTCTCGGTCTGAATATCGCGCGCCGTAACGGTCGCCGGCCCCTTGACCTTGACGCGAAACGTCCGCGGCTCGCGCACGTGCGTCTTCAGCAGGACATCCTTCAGATTCAGGATGATATCCGTCACATCATCCACGACCCCCGGAATGCAGCAAAACTCATGGTCGGCCCCCTGTATCCGAACCGCCGTTATCGCGGCACCCTCGATCGACGAGAGGAGAACCCGCCGCAGCGAATTGCCAATCGTTCGCCCGTACCCGATCTCAAATGGCTCGGCAACAAACCGCGCGTAGGTGTCCGTCGCCGTCGTCTCATCCTTGACCACCCGCTTGGGCATCTCAAACCTGCTGATTCTTGTCGGCATCGCTTTTCCTCTCACCTATGGCAAAAAAGTAAACCAAACGGATGCGCCGGGCCGCGCATGGCCGCCCACCTAGACGCGCCGCCGCTTGCGGGCACGACACCCGTTATGCGCAATCGGCGTCACATCCTTGATGATACTGATGTTCAGTCCTGCGGACTGCAGACCTCGAACGGCCGACTCGCGGCCGGCCCCCGCCCCCTGAACCCGCACCTCAACCTCGTGCATACCCCGCCCGATGGCCTGCCGGGCTGCATCCTGCGCCACGACCGTGGCGGCAAAAGCCGTGCTCTTGCGCGATCCCTTGAACCCTGCGCGCCCGGAACTGCACCACGAAACACACCCGCCCCGCGTATCGGTGATCGATATGATCGTGTTGTTAAACGTGGCCGTGATGTGGGCGATGCCGGCCGGAACGTGCCGACCACGCATCTTTCTGCGCGCAGCGGAATCCATCTGCGGCTCAGCAGGGGACGTGTCACCCGCCACGACCTCGGTCGCGGACACGTCAGGTGTTTCTCTCTCTGTTTCGTCAGCCATAGCGTTCACTTCTCCAAGCCTACGTCTTCTTCATCGCCGCACGAGTTTCCTTGTTGCGCACAGCGCCGACCGTACGGCGCGGCCCTTTGCGCGTCCTGGCATTCGTCTTTGTCCGTTGCCCCCGGACCGGCAACCCACGGCGGTGCCGCAGCCCACGGTAGCTTCCGATGCCGATCAGACGCCGGATGTTCGACGTAACCTCGCGCCGCAAATCGCCTTCCGTACGGTATCCTTCCTGAATCACTCCCAACAGCACACGAAGCTCGTCCGGACTCAAATCGTCCGCCTTCTTCGCAGGATCCAGTTTCGCCTTCTCGACGATCTCTCGCGACTTCGCGGGGCCAATTCCATAGATGTACCGGAGCGCAAACTCGATGCGCTTATTTCCCGGTATGTCGACACCAAGCAACCTCGGCATGCCACTTCTCCTTACAGTCACGCACGGACGCTTACCGCGTTACACGGCCGTCCGAACGTGAACCTATCCCTGCCTCTGCTTGTGGCGCGGATTCGTGCAGATCACACGTACGATCCCCTTGCGGCGCACCACCTTACACTGCTCACAAATGCGTCGTACCGAACTTCTTACTTTCATCGAATTTCCTCAAATCTCACAAAAACGCCGCAGAATACCGGATATCGATCCGTTCGTCTACAACAAAATGACACCACCACGCCTCACGCCGTTAAGATTTCGGCGCCATCCTCGCGCACCGCAATCGTATGCTCCGCATGGGCGGAAAAACGCGCGTCGCGCGTCACAACCGTCCATCCATCCTTCAACACCCGGACCGCGGAGCCTCCCATGTTCACCATCGGTTCGATCGCCAACGTCATACCTGACCGCAGTCTCGGTCCCCTGCCCGGCACCCCGTAGTTCGGAATCTGCGGGTCCTCGTGCAGGTTCTTCCCGATTCCGTGGCCGACAAAGTCACGAACGACCGAAAAACCCTCCGCCTCAACCACCGCCTGTACGGCGTGCGAAACGTCCGACAAACGCCCGCCTGGACGTGCAAGGGCAATAGCGGCCGCCAAGGCACGCTCGGTTGTCCTTACCAGTCGTAACACCGCCGGGTCAGTCACACCGACCATCACCGTCGTCGCGGTGTCGCCGAAGTAGTCGCCGAACACCACGCCGACATCCAGACTGACGATGTCACCCATGGCAATCCGCCTGTCAGACGGTATGCCGTGGACGACCTCTTCGTTGACAGAAACGCAAATCTGTCCCGGAAAACCCCGGTACCCGAGGAACGCGCTCTGGCCGCCCCCCTCGCGAATGAGTTGATCAGCATACTGGGCCAGCTCTAACGTCGTAACACCAGGCGTGACACGTCCTACAAGCGCGTCGCGCACACGCGACGCCAAACGACAGCTCTTCCGCATCCCCATCAGATCATGGTCACTCTTGACAATGATCATCCTGGACCTTTCGCCGGCGCACGCCGATCATCCGCCGACAGACTATCCCCGCCGACCTTGAATGCGCCCATGCTTCAAAAAGCCATCATAGTGCCGCATGACAAGGTGCGATTCGATCTGCCGCATGGTGTCCAGCGTCACACCCACGATGATGAGCAGGCTCGTGCCTCCCATGAACCCCGCCACGAGTCCGGGAACTCGGAACTGCTGTGCCAGAATGGTCGGGATAACGGCGATCACCGTGAGGAACAAAGCCCCGACCAGCGTCAGCCGAGTCATGGTCTGATCCAGATATTCGGCGGTCGGCCGTCCCGGCCGAATCCCTGGCACGTATCCGCCGTTGCGCTTGAGATCGTCGGCGATCTGCAGCGGGTTGAATTGGGTCGCCACCCAGAAATACGAGAAGAACAGGATGGTCGCGGCATAGAGCACCAAGTACAACGGCTGCCCATCCTGCAGCATGACACCCAACGTTCGCGTCGCCGGGATGCGAGAGAGAATGACGGCCGGAAACATGAGAATCGCGGAGCCGAAAATGATCGGCATGACGCCCGAATAGTTGATTCGCAAGGGCATATACGTCTGCTGCCCACCATAGACCTTGCGTCCCACAGTTCGTCGCGTCGTATGGATCGGCACCTTCCGTTGGGCCTGTGTCAACGCGATGGTACCAGCCGTCACCAGGAACATCATCAGCACAAGACCGATAAGGTCAAAGGGGCCGAACATCGATTTGCCTTCGATTTTCACGAACATGCCGATGCCTTGCCCGATCGCAGCTGGAAGCCCGCTGAGAATGTTGATCGTGATGATCAGCGAGATGCCGTTCCCGATCCCGCGCTCCGTGATCTGTTCGCCCAGCCACATCAGCAGCATGACGGCCGTCGCTGTTGTGAGCATGGTCATCAACCGGAACCCCCACCCGCGAACCGACTCGACGACAATCCGATCACCGCCCGGTACGCCCCCGAATCCCTGCTCCAACGTGACACCGAGAACAAACCCCTGCACCACGCAAATAATGAGCGTGAGATAGCGGGTATACTGGTTCAGCTTCTGGCGCCCGCTCTCGCCTTCACGCACGAGCCGCTCCAACTGCGGGATCACCGCCGTCATCAACTGCAGGATGATCGACGCGCTGATGTAGGGCATGATGCCGAGAGCGCCCACGGCACAACGGCCCAAGGCGCCGCCGCTAAAAAGGTCGATCCACCCCATGATACCTTGCCCTTGGCGCGTCTGGCTCGCGATGTGATCCATCACCTGCTGCAACGCGCCGGCGTCCACACCCGGCGTGGGAACCGTCGCAATGAGGCGACAGATAAACACGAGCCCAAGCGTGAACAGGATCCGCTGGCGCAACTCGGGTATCTTGAATGCGTTGATGAATGCGGAGAGCATCAGTTCGTCGCGACCTCACAGGTGCCGCCGGCGGCTTCAATCTTGGCCCGTGCCGAATCACTGAATGCCTGAACCTTGACCGTCAGCTTCTTCGTCAGTTCGCCACGGCCAAGCAACTTGATCCCGTCACATCGGCCTTTGGCCAGACCACGCCGACGAATAAGATCGACGGTAACCTCGGTGCCATCATCGAAGAGATCCAGCGCCCCGACATTCACCGGCAAATACTCCTGTCGCGCAGGATTCTTGAAGCCGCGTTTCGGCAAGCGACGGATCAAACGCATTTGACCGCCCTCGAAGCCGATCTTGTGCTTGTGACCCTTGCGGGCCATCTGTCCCTTGTGCCCCTTACCCGAAGTCTTGCCATGTCCGGAAGCGATACCGCGTCCCACGCGTTTACGCCGTTTCGTGGCACCGTCTGTCTTGCTGAGCGTATGCAGATTCATGAGTGACCCTTCATCCGTCGGCGACCTAGACCGCTTGACGAATCTCTTTGATTTCCGACCGCGAACGGAGCTTCAGCAGGGCATCGATCGTCGCCTTGACAACGTTGATCTTGTTGTTACTGCCCAAGGACTTGGCCAGTACATCCCGCACCCCGACCACTTCAAGCACCGCACGAACGCCGCCGCCCGCAATCACGCCGGTGCCGGGACCGGCTGGACGCAGGAGCACGCGACCGCCATCGAACTCGCCGACGACCTCATGCGGAATCGTTCGATCCCGCATAACAACGGGAAACATCGAGCGCCGCGCCAAGTCGCCGCCCTTCGAAATCGCATCGGCTACTTCGTTGGCCTTGCCAAACCCGAAGCCCACCATGCCGTTGCGGTTACCGACGACCACCACGGCACTGAAACTAAACCGCCGGCCACCCTTGACAACCTTGGAGCAGCGATTCACGAAGACCACGCGCTCCTCCAGTTCCGATTGCGGCGCGCCCTTATCGTCTTTGAAGCTCACTTCTCCTCCTTCTTGTCCGTCAGCCCGGCTTCGATCGCGCCCTCAACCACAGCCTTCACACGGCCTCGATAGGCAAAACCGCCGCGGTCGACAACGAACCGCGAAATTCCGCGCTCCTTCGCCATGGCACCGATTCGCGCACCAAGCGTCTTCGCGGCGGCAACATTGTTCCCGCTCCGCTCAGCACCTTCCGTGGACGCGCCGACGATGGTTGCCGCCGCCTCGTCATCGATGAACTGCACGTGGATGTGGCGGTTGGATACCATGATGGCCAATCGCGGACAACTTGCCGTCCCGTTGATCTTCCGCCGGATCCGGCGGTGCCGCCTCGCCCGAAAATCCTGTCTCGTCTTCAACTTCATGGTGCTTCGTCCCTGCTCGCAACCGATTAGGCTACGGTCTTGCCGACTTTGCGGCGTACATGCTCGCCCTTGTAGCGGACACCCTTGCCCTTGTAGGGCTCAGCCGGATAGAACGCACGGATCCGCGCCGCCGCTTCCCCGACCTGCTCCTTGTCCGCCCCCGCAACATTAACTTCGGTATTGTTGTTTACGGTAATCGTCAGGCCGGCAGGAATACGGTACTCGACCGGGCTCGCAAACCCAAGCGATAGGCTCAGGACCTGCCCCTGCACGGATGCACGAAAACCAACACCCTGTATCTCCAAGTCTCTTCGGTACCCCTTCGAGACACCTTCGACCATATTCGCGATCAGGCTGCGACTGAGACCGTGAAACGGCTTCGCATCGTCACCCTCTCGCATCACGACAACGGCGTCACCGGCAACGCGCGCACTGATGGCGCGCGGCAGTTGCCGACTCAGATCCCCCTTGGGGCCCTTCACGTCGACACGTGAGCCTACGACCGTCACGGTGACCCCGGACGGTATTCCAACCGGCTTCTCTCCAATTCGCGACATCGATCAACTCCCCATCACCAAACTGTGCAAAGCACCTCGCCGCCCACATTCTTCTGACGGGCATCCCGATCCGTCATGATACCGGCCGACGTGCTCACGATGGCGACTCCGAGACCACCCAGCACCTTCGGAATCTCGGATACATTGCAGTAACGACGCAACCCTCCGCAGCTCTCTCGGCGCAGACCGCGAATCACCGGCTCATTGCCCGATGTATACTTCAGGTAAACCGTTAGCATTTTGCGCAAACCACCTTCCGCCGTGTAGTCCGCAATATAGCCTTCGTTCTTAAGTATCCGCGCCACGTCGCCCTTCACTCTGGAATGCGGCATCGCAACCGTCTTGTGCCCCGCTGCCTGCGCATTACGAATGCGCGTCAGCATGTCGGCCACTGGGTCAGACAAACTCATACATGCTCCTCGCTACCAACTGGCCCTGGTCACGCCCGGAATCTGCGCCGTCTGCGCCAGTTCCCTAAAACAGATACGGCATAGCCCAAACTTGCGGATATAGGCGCGTGGACGCCCGCAGCGTTTGCAGCGGTTGTAGCGCCGTGCGCTGAATTTCGGCTCTCGCTTTGCCTTGGCAATCAATGATTTCTTAGCCAATGCCTGTCCTCCACTTAACTTTTCGCGAATGGCACGCCCAGCAGCGCGAGCAATTCCTTCGCTTCCCGATCAGTCGTCGCCGACGTCACGATCGTGATGTCCATCCCTTGTACCGGTCCGCTATGGTTTGCATCGATCTCCGGGAAAATCGTCTGCTCTGACAGCCCGACGGAGAAATTCCCCCTACCATCGAAACCTTTTGCCGAAATCCCGCGAAAGTCGCGGATGCGCGGCAGTGCCACATTGATCAACCGGTCGAGAAAATCGAACATCCGATCATGCCGCAACGTGACCTTGGCGCCGACACTCATCCCTTCACGCAGCTTGAAGTTCGAAATGCTCTTGCGCGCCTTCGTCACCACGGGTTTCTGACCCGTAATCGTGGCCAAGTCCTCGACGATGCTCTTCATCGCATCCTTGTCCTGAATCCCCATGCCCATGTTCACGACAACCTTCTCAACCCGCGGCACCATCATCGGGTTGCGCAGGTCAAGTCGCTCCTTGAGCGCGGGCACTACGTCCGTCACATATTTTTCTTTCAGGCTTGGCATCGTGACCCTCAACTATCGAAAACGTGATTGGAGGACTTGCTCTTGCGAACCGAATGGCCATCGGTGCGAACGCGACTGACCCGTACGCCTTTTTTCAGCGTGGGGTCGTACGGCATCAGGTTCGAAAGCGCGATCGGTGCCTCCTTCGGAACAAAACCGCCTTGCGCATTGTCCGGCGACCGCCGGACACTCTTCTTCACAAGGTTCAATCCCTCGACGATCGCACGCCCCTTCACCGGATCGACCGCGAGCACCCGCCCCGTCTTACCCGCCCCCACGCCGGAAATCGCGATCACCTCGTCGCCTTTTCTAATTCTGCTGATACTCACCTGTTCACCCCGTCCTGTAACTTATAGCACCTCGGGTGCGAGCGACACAACCTTCATGAAGTTCTTGTCGCGCAGTTCCCGAGCCACCGGGCCGAAAATCCGCGAGCCGATGGGGTTCTTGTTGTTGTCGATGATTACGACGGCATTGTTGTCGAACCGCAGCGTCGAACCATCCTCGCGCAGCAAGGGGTGCTTCGTCCGGACGATCAGTGCCGTGCAGACCTGCCCCTTCTTGACTACGCCGCCGGGCTGCGCCTCCTTCACCGCGACCTTGATGATGTCGCCGACATACGCATATTGCTTGCGTTGGCCCAGAATCCGGAAACACCGTGCACTCTTCGCACCTGTATTGTCCGCCACGACCAGGTTGGTTTCTTCGGTAATCATTTCGCTTGGGTTCCTCCCGGGTCACACCGTGCGCTTCTCGATGACACGGATCAGGCGCCAGCGCTTCAGCTTGCTCATCGGCCTGGTCTCGACGATGCGCACACGGTCCCCGACGCCGGCGCCGTTGTCCTCATCGTGGGCGTGATACTTCTTGAAGCTACGCACCACCTTGCCGTAGAGCGGATGTGGGCGGCGCGTTTCAACCCGCACCACGATGCTCTTGTCGCCACTTCGGCTCACCACGATCCCGTTGCGTCCCTTGCGGACGCCGCGCTTGCTTGTCGTCGCTTCTGCCATGTTAGTTCACATCCTGTCGTTCACGCATGAGTGTCTTGATCCGTGCCGCCTCGCGCCGCAGGAATCGCCGTTTCAGCGGCTTTTCCGATGCATCTCCCGTCGCGACGCGCACCCGAATATCGAAGAGCTCCTTGCCGGCTTCGTCCAAACGCTCAGCCAACTCCTCGCTCGTCAATTCTCTCAGTTTTGCTGCCTTCATTGCACTCTCTCGGTCTTGCGGCGCGCCGATCAGCCTTCGCCGCGTTTAACCAGCTTGGTCTTGAGCCCCAGCTTGGCGTCCGCCAGCCGCAGCGCACTACGCGCCACATTTTCGGGCACCCCGCCTATCTCGAACAACACCACGCCGGGCCGAACGACCGCACACCAGTATTCGGGGTTGCCCTTCCCCTTACCCATGCGCACTTCGATCGGCTTCTGAGTCACCGGCTTATCAGGGAACACGCGAATCCACAGTTTACCCTTCCGCTTCATGTGACGGTTGATGGCCACGCGACAGGCCTCGATCTGAGTGGCCTTCAACCAGCCCCGGTCCAGCGACTTCAACCCATATTCCCCGAAGGCAACCTGCGTGCCGCGCGAAGCGATGCCCGATCGGCTGCCCTTCTGCACCTTGCGGTGCTTCACACGTTTAGGCATAAGAGGCATTGGATCTCTTCCCCCTTTCACCCTTGACCGGCGCCTGCTTCTCCTTGCAGATCCAGACCTTCACACCGACCCGCCCGGCGGTCGTCGCGGCCTCCGCAAACCCGTACTCAATGTTCGCGCGCAACGTATGCAGGGGTATCTTCCCCTCCTTGTACCATTCCACGCGCGCGAGCTCCGAGCCGCCGAGGCGCCCCGCGGCGCGAATCTTGACGCCATCCGCGCCCATGTCCATCGCCGTCTTGATGGCACGCTTCATCGCACGTCGGAATGACACGCGACGTTCCATCTGCTGAGCGATATTCTCGGCCACCAACTGCGCGTTCGTATCCGGATCCCGTATCTCCTGAATCTCCACGTAGATTTCCTTGCCCGTCAGCTTGGCAATCTCGGCGCGCACCTTTTCGATATCCTGGCCCTTGCGGCCAATGACAATGCCCGGGCGCGCCGTATGGATACTGATGCGCACGCGATTCGCATAGCGCTCGATTCCGACTCGCGCAACAGCGGCATTCTCAAGCCGCTTCTTGACAAGGTCGCGAATCATCAGATCCTCGTTCAGCATAGCGCCAAATGTGCGCTTGCCACTGAACCAGCGACTTCGCCAATCCTTGTCGACGGTGACTCTGAAACCGATCGGATTTACCTTCTGTCCCAAAGCTGACTCCTTCCAGAACCCGACTTTTCACGAAAGTCTGGTATCTAACCCTATTATTCCTCGTCCGTCAAAACAATCTTGATGTGGCACGTTCTTTTCCGGACTGGACTAACCATGCCACGCGCCCGCGGCCAGAAGCGCTTCAACGCCGGCCCCTCATCGACCGTCGCATCCTTTACGCGTAATGAGTCAACCGTCAGGTCGGCATTCGTCTCCGCGTTGGCCAGCGCCGATTTGAGTGTCTTGCCGATGGCCAGCGCCGCCTTCCGCTCGCTGATCGTCGTCACACGGAGCGCTTCCGCCACGGAAAGCCCACGAAGGCGCCCCGCCATATCGCGGGCCTTCGTTGGCGAAAGGCGCACAAATTTCGTTACCGCCTGCACTTGCATGCTGCTTCTCCTTCAGCCCTACTTCAGGGCAACCGTCTTGTCCGTATGCGCACCGTGCCGCCGGAACTGACGCGTCGGGGCAAACTCTCCGAGGCGATGCCCGACCATATTCTCGGTAATGAACACCGAGATGTGCTGCTTGCCGTTGTGGATTGCCATCGTATGCCCAATGAACTCGGGGGAGATCATCGATCTGCGCGCCCACGTCTTGATCGGCCGGCGTTCGCCATTTCGGTTCATCCGCTCGACCTTCAGGAGCAACTTGTTGTCTACGTAAGGGCCCTTTTTGATTGAACGTGCCATAGTCCTACTTTCTCCGTTTCACGATGAACTTGCCGGATGGTTTCCGCTTGGCCCGCGTCTTGCCACCCTTGGCGAGTTGCGACCATGGCGATACCGGATGCCCGCCTCCCGAAGTGCGGCCCTCGCCACCACCCATGGGGTGATCAACCGGGTTCATCGCCACGCCGCGCACCGTGGGCCGGATGCCCCGCCAGCGCTTGCGACCGGCCTTTCCATAGCTCACGCCGGAGTTATCCGCATTGCCGACCTGCCCGATCGTAGCCATGCACCGGACATTGACCAGCCGGATTTCACCTGAGGGGAGCTTAACCTGGGCAAAGCGGCCATCACGGGCCATCAACTGAGCGCCAGCGCCAGCCGTGCGCACAATCTTCGCGCCCCGGCCCGGCTCAAGTTCGATGTTGTGCAGCGTCAACCCAAGCGGGATCCGTCCCAAGGGCATCGCATTGCCAACCACCGCCTCGACATCCGGCCCGCTAACCACCTGGTCGCCAACCTTGAGTGCCACCGGCGCCAAGATGTAGCGCTTCTCGCCGTCCGCATAGTGCAGCAGCGCGATGTTCGCCGACCGATTCGGATCGTACTCGACGGCCGCAACCTTCGCGGGTATTCCCGCTTTATCGCGTTTGAAATCGATGATGCGGTAGCGGCGCTTGTGGCCGCCCCCCCGGTGCCGTGTCGTAATGCGCCCCGCCGAATTGCGGCCAGCCTTGGACTTGGCGGCCCGCGTCAGCGAACGCTCGGGCTTCGACTTCGTAATCTCGTCAAACGCCGAGAGGGTTGTGAACCGCATGCTCGGTGTCGTCGGGTCATGTTTCTTCAGTGCCATCGCTCAGTTCCCGTTCAGCGCAGTTCGTCAGACAAGGTTGATGCTCTGGCCGGATGCCAGCGTGACAACCGCCCGCTTCCAATCGGGGCGCTTGCCCAAGCGCGCGCTGCGCATGCGCTTGCGCTTGCCTTCATAGTTCATCGTGTTGACCCTGGAAACCTTCACGGAAAACAGCGCTTCAATGGCGCGCTTCACGTCAATCTTGTTGGCATCACGGGATACCTCGAAGAGGTATTTTGACTGTGCACCGAGAACCGTGCCCTTCTCGGTCACCTGCATCTTCCGGATAATCGCGCGCGCATCCTTCATTTCGCCGCTCCGTTCTCCAGGCGCGCCTGCAGTTGCTCCAACCCGGCGCGGTTGACCACAAGCTGCGGGTAACGCAGCAATTGATAGACGTTGACGCTGGATGCCAGTTCCAGTTCCACGCCAATGACATTGCGCGCCGCCAGTGCCAGCTTGTCATCGAGCCGGTCCACGACGATCAGTACGGGACGAACAACCGCCAGCGCCTTCAAGACCGCCATGAACGCTTTCGTCTTCGGTTCGGACACCGACAGGTCACCCACCACGCGCACCGCGCCGCCCGCGATCTTCTCGCTCAACGCGCGCCGAAACGCCAATCGGGCAACCTTCTTGTTGATCTGCTTCGCGTAGCTGCGCGGCCTGGGCCCAAATGCCGCACCACCGCCACGCCACACGGGCGATTGGCGATACCCAGCCCTCGCGCGCCCCGTTCCCTTCTGACGCCACGGCTTCTTGTTGCTCCCGGCCACTTCACCCTTGTTGCGCGTCGAAGCCGTACCGGCACGCTGCCCTGCCTGATAGGCAACAACCATCTCATGAACGGCCTGATTGCCCCGCTCAAGCTCCAACAGTCCGTCGGGGAAGTCAAGTTCCCCAACCTCGGAGCCTCTCACATCGTATACCTTTAGATTACTCATCAGACGCGCGCCCTTTTCTTCAATGCCTTGTGCACAAGCACGACCCCGCCGTTCGGCCCCGGAATCGCGCCCTGCACGAGAAGCAGGTTATCCTCGCTACGGATACCCACAACCTTCAGGTTCTGGGTCGTCACTCGCACATGCCCCATGTGCCCAGGCATGCGTTGACCCTTAATGACACGCGCCGGATACGAGTTTGCACCGATCGAACCGACACGCCGCTTCGAATGTCCGCCATGGGTCTTGGGACCGCCCAGCATGCCGTGCCGCTTTACAACTCCCTGAAAACCTCGTCCCTTGGTGATCCCGACAACGTCAACATGGCTCACGCCCGCGAACACATCGGTCACGCAAAGCGCGTCACCTTCCTTGAAGTTATCGCCTTCGTCAATAGCAAACTCTCTCAACACGGATTTTGCCCCGGCGCCGATTCTTGCAAATCGTGTACGCGCGGGCTTCGTCAACCGACTCTCCTTCTGGTCGCCGAACCCGAGTTGCACGGCATCGTACCCATCACGCGCAGTCGTCTTGCACTGCACCACGATGCACGGCCCGGTTGCAATGACAGTCACGGCAATGCGTCGGCCGTCTCCATCGAAAACCTGGGTCATACCCAGCTTCTTCCCAATCAGTCCTTCCATGGCAGTGCTCCATTAGATCTTGATTGTAATGTCCACGCCGGCGGGCAGGTTGAGCTTCTTGAGCTCATCCACTGTCTTGGCCGTCGGCTCAACGATATCGAGTAGCCGTTTGTGCGTCCGCATCTCGAATTGGTCCATCGACTTTTTGTCAACATGCGGACTGCGGTTCACCGTGTAACGCTCGATGCGCGTCGGCAGAGGTATCGGGCCCACAACTTGGGCGCCCGTGCCTTTTGCCGTGTCGATGATGTCGACTACAGCTTGGTCGAGCACACTGTGATCGTAAGCCTGCAATCTGATTCTGATTCGCTGACCGTCCATGCTTTATCACCCGTTCAGTAACTGTTCCTTCACCTTCTCCGGCACTATGTCGAACTGCCTCGGCTCCATCGTGTAACTCGCGCGCCCCCGACTCAGGGAGCGGATTACCGTCGAATACCCGAACAATTCGGCCAGTGGCACCGCCGCACGGATAACCTGTAAGGCACCCCGCGCAGCCATCTCCTTAACCTTGCCTCGGCGACTGTTGATGTCACCAAGGATATCACCCATGTGTTCCTCCGGCGTCGTGATCTCCAAGGCCATTATCGGCTCCAGAAACTCGGGGCATGCCGACATCACCGCCGCACGGAAAGCCATCGTGGCCGCCGTACGAAATGCCACCTCGGTCGAGAATTCCGGATCGAAACCGCACCCAACGACGCGAACCTCCGCATCCGTCACCGCGTACCGACTCAGTACGCCGGTCACCGCACCATCCTCCAATCCCTGCTTGATGCTCTCCCGAAAAGCGGCCGGCAGTTGGGCCGTGGACACGTCCACCGTGAATTCGTTCCCCTGCCCACGTCCACGATTCTTCACCCGCACGGTGACCGATCCATACATCCGCTGTCCGCCAATCTCCCGATCGAACGTGTGGCTGGATTCCCCCTCTCCAGTCACCGTTTCATGGTACGCCACCATCGGCCTCCCGGTATTGGCGACCACCTTGAACTCACGCAGCATCCGATCCTTCAATATCTCCAAGTGCAGTTCACCCATGCCGCTCAGGACCGTCTGCCCGGTCTCGGGGTCAATCTTGATCTGGCAAGTCGGGTCTTCATCCGACAGGGACTCCAGTGCCGCTTTCAATTTCTCCCGGTCCGCGCGCGCCTTCGGCTCCACGGCCATGAACATCACCGGTTCCGGAAAACGGATGCGCTCCAACTCCACGGCCGCATTCTCGGCACACAGCGTATCACCCGTCGTGGCACCCTTCAGTCCAGCCACCGCGCCGATTTCGCCCGAGTAGAGTGTGTCCACCTCGGTTCGCTCGTCGGCATGCAACCGCAGCAGACTCACCACCCGCTCGCGCCGCCCCAGCCTCGGGTTGAACACGTTCTGCCCGCGCTTGACCTGCCCGGAATACACCCTCACGAACACCACACGGCCCATGTAGGGGTCCGCCACAACCTTGAAAACCAACGCGGCAAACGGCCCGTAGTCATCGGCTTCACGCCACAGACGCTCGCCGCTCTTCCCGTGCGTACCTTCGACGGCGGGAACATCCAGCGGCGACGGCAGATACGTCACGACGGCATCCAGCAACTGCTGCACGCCCTTGTTTCGCAGCGACGACCCGCACAGAACCGGCGTCATCATGTTGCGCAACGTCGCCCGGCGGATTCCATCCTTTAACACACCGCCCGGAACCTCAGGATCCACCAAGTAAGCCTCAAGGACCTCCTCGTCGACCTCCGCAACTTGCTCAACCAACCGCGCCCGGGCTATCTCGGCATCGTCGACCATGCCCTCGGGAATCGCTCCCCTCGTAAACCGGGCACCCAAACTTGAATCGTCAAATGTGATGGCCATCCGATCGATGACGTCCACCACGCCCGCAAACTGCTCTTCCTGCCCCAACGGCAACTGTACCACAGCGGCATTAGCCCCAAGCCGATCCCGGATTTCCGAGACCACGGTCCCGAACTCAGCACCCATCCGATCCATCTTGTTGACGAACGCGATCCGTGGCACGCGATAGCGGTCCGCCTGATGCCACACCGTCTCTGACTGCGGCTGCACACCACCAACTCCGCAGAAGACCCCAACCGCGCCATCCAGCACGCGCAGAGACCGCTCCACTTCCACCGTAAAATCGACATGCCCTGGCGTATCGATGATGTTCACCTGATGGTCCATCCAGTAGCAGGTTGTCGCAGCGCTGGTAATCGTGATGCCGCGCTCCTTCTCCTGAATCATCCAGTCCATCACCGTATTGCCGTCATGGACCTCTCCCAGTTTGTGCACCCGACCGGCGTAGAACAAAATCCGTTCGGTGGTCGTGGTCTTACCCGCATCGATGTGGGCAATAATGCCGATGTTACGAACGCGAGCCAACGGCCTATCCCGCTCGGGCGCCTCGCGCCGCCGGTCCGCCGCCGTGCCCTTACCTGTACCACCGTTGCCCACGACGACCACCGTTTCCGTGACATGCCTGACCGCGATCCGCGTCCGCTACCACGCGTAATGCGCAAACGCCTTGTTGGCCTGCGCCATCTTATGCGTGTCATCCCGCTTCTTGATGCAACTGCCCTGATTCTGCATCGCGTCCATGAGTTCCATGGCCATGGCACGCCGCATCGGCATGCCACGCCGCCCGCTGGAGTATTGAACAAGCCACCGCAACGCCAAGGCCATCTGCCGGTTCGGACTGACTTCCACCGGCACCTGATACGTGGCCCCACCAACGCGTCGCGACTTCACTTCCACGCGCGGTTTGATATTGTCGATCGCCTTGACCAGCACTTCAACCGGGTCCTGCGACAGGCGCGTCTTAATCTCATCCATCGCGCCATACACGATGCTCTCCGCCGTCGCCTTCTTGCCGCTCTGCATGATGTAGTTGATGACGCGCGCAACCATTTCGCTGCTGTACTTCGGGTCAGGCGCCACCACTCGACGCTCCGCTTTATGTCTACGTGCCATGGATTTTCCTCGCTCGGGCCGAAACCTACTTGCCCTTCTTCATCCCATATTTGGATCGGCCGCGTTTCCGACCGTCAACCCCCAGGCAGTCCAACGTTCCACGGACCACGTGGTAACGAACACCCGGCAAATCCTTCACGCGCCCACCGCGTACCAGCACGACACTGTGCTCCTGCAAGTTGTGCCCCTCGCCGCCAATATAGGCGGTCACCTCGTAGCCGGAAGTCAAACGCACACGAGCCACTTTGCGCAACGCCGAGTTCGGCTTCTTGGGCGTCTGGGTCTTCACCAACAGGCACACACCGCGCCGTTGCGGTGCACCGACCAACGCAGGCGACTTGCTCTTCTTCCTGATGTTCGTGCGCCCTTTGCGAACCAGCTGATTGATCGTCGGCATATACTTAGTTCCTCGCCATTTCACCACAAAGATCGAAAGTTACCAGACCCGCAGGGGGAATGGCAAGCCTCAACCTTGAAATAATTCCTCGAACTGCTTCTCTGCTTCTTCGTCGTACCCGAGATCCTCCTCCGAGATCGGTTCGGCCAACGGCACAAGCCTGATGTTGCGGTGAATGTGGAACCCCGTTCCCCCGGGAATGGTATGTCCCATGATCACGTTTTCTTTGAAACCCCGCAAGTCATCCACTCGGCCCAGCGTGGCCGCATCCGTCAACACGCGCGTCGTATCTTGGAATGACGCGGCCGAAATGAAACTTTCCGTCTCCAGAGATGCCTTGGTGATGCCCAGCAGCGCCGGCGACGCTTCGGCCGGACGTTTCCCTTCCGCCATGGCCTGCTCGTTCATCTCGAGGAATCGCTGCTTGGTCACCTGCTCGCCCCATAGGAACTCGGTGTCCCCGGGATCCGTGATCTTGACCTTGCGCAGCATCTGCCGGACGATGATCTCGATGTGCTTGTCGTTGATTTCAACGCCTTGGAGTCGATACACTTGCTGAACCTCGTTGACAAGGTATTCCTGCAACTCCTGCGGTCCGCAGACCTCCAAAATCTCCTGAGGCACAATCGGACCTTCCGTCAACTGCTGTCCCTTGCGCACCCGGTCGCCCTTGAAAACGACAATGTGCTTACCCATCGGGATGAGGTGCTCCTCGGTGTCTCCGGTCACCTCGTCGCGAATCACAAGGCAACGCCGGCCACGCTGATTCTCGCCGAAGTCGACTAGCCCTTCGATCTTCGCAATCTCGGCGGCATCCTTCGGCTGTCGCGCCTCGAACAACTCGGCCACGCGCGGCAGACCGCCCGTGATGTCCTTCGTCTTCGACTCCTTCCGCGGCGTCTTCGCCAACAACTGTCCCGGTTGGACCAGGTCGCCCAGTTTGACGACGACGTGCGCGCCGGCCGGAATGCTATAAAAGCCGAGCACTTCATCACGGTCCGGAATCTTGATGATGATCTGCGGATGCAGATTCTCTTTGCTCTCCAGCACGACCGTGCCGGTCAACCCCGTGGCCTCATCGACTTCCTTCTTGACCGATACATTCTCGACGAAGTCGTGGAAGCTGACTGATCCTGCCTGTTCGGCCAGCACAGGCACGCTGTACGGATCCCATTTGGCCAGCACCTGACCTTTCCGGATCGCTCCGCCGTCTTCAACAAGCACGATCGATCCCATGGCCGTCGTGTACCGCTCCAGTTCATGCCCGGAATCGTCGTGAACGCTGATCACACCATTCTTGTTCAGCACAACGTTGTCGCCATCCGGGTTGCGTACGACACGCAACTCGTGGTAGCGAACGATGCCACTGTTCTTCGCCGTCACCTCGGGTTGCTTGAACACCGAACTCGCGGTGCCGCCGATATGGAACGTCCGCATCGTCAGCTGTGTGCCCGGCTCGCCGATGGACTGCGCGGCGATAATGCCCACCGCCGTCCCCACATCCGCCATGCGCCCCGTTGCGAGGTCACGCCCGTAACACTTCGCGCAGAGACCACGCCGGCTTTCACACGTCAGAACGCTGCGGATACGCACACTCTCGATACCCGCCGCCGCAATCTTCTTGCACACCTCTTCGTCGATCGACTCGCCCCCCTTAACGACCACGTCCAGCGCAATCGGGTCCACAACGTCATCGACACTCGTGCGTCCCAGGATGCGCGCGCTCAACGAGACAAGCTCCTCGTCACCCTCCGAGATGGCCTTGACTTCGATGCCGTTCACGGTATGGCAATCCTGTTCCACGACAATAACATCCTGCGCCACGTCGACAAGTTTGCGCGTAAGATAGCCGGCGTCGGCGGTCTTCAAGGCCGTATCCGCCAACCCCTTGCGTGCCCCATGCGTGCTGATGAAGTACTCAAGCACGCTCAGTCCCTCGCGGAAGTTGGCGGTGATCGGACGCTCGATGATCTCGCCCGAGGGCTTCGCCATGAGACCGCGCATGCCGGCAAGCTGACGAATCTGCTGCCGGCTGCCGCGAGCCTTGGAGTCAACCATCATGTAGACCGGGTTGATCTCATCGCTCCCGGGGTTTTCTTCGATCGCCGTGTACATCGCGTTCGATATCTCTTCGGTCGCGTGAGTCCAAATGTCGACGATCTTGTTGTACCGTTCCCCATCGGTGATCACGCCCTGCTGATATTGGTCGTCGACCTCGCCGACATGCTTGCGCGCATCGGCAATGATGCCCTGCTTCTCGAACGGAATGATCATATCCACCATCCCGATCGAGACGCCGGCAAGCGTCGCCTGCTCGAAGCCAAGCTTCTTGAGGTCGTCCAGAATCTGAACCGCACGCCCGTGCCCCGCCCGCTTATGACAGTGCCAGATCATGTCGCCCAACACGCTCTTGTCGATCGCCTTATTGACGAAGCCGACCTCACTCGGCCAGATTTCATTGAAGAAAACACGCCCGACCGTCGTTTCGATCACATGCGACGTCGCATCGCCGAAGACCGATACTCGTCCGAGGTCAGGGTTGCGGAACCGTATCCGCGCGTGCGTCTTCACGGCGCCCTCGGCATGCGCAAGATGAACCTCGCTTGTGCTGCCGAAGATCGGAAGGTGCTCGATCGCGCCACCCGTATCCGCCCTCCGAAACCGCTTCATCTTGTCGGCCTGGGAAAACGACGTCAGGTAATAGATGCCAAGCGCGATGTCCTGGGTCGGCGTCATGATCGACTTTCCGCTCGACGGGGAGAAAATGCTGTTCGAAGCCATCATCAGGAGCCGCGATTCGATCTGCGCTTCGATCGACAGAGGGACATGCACCGCCATCTGATCGCCGTCGAAGTCGGCATTGAACGCGGTACAGACCAACGGATGGATCTGGATCGCCTCGCCCTCGATCAACGTCGGCTCGAACGACTGGATGCTGAGTCGGTGCAGCGTCGGCGCTCGATTCAACATGACGGTCTTGTCGCTTGTGACTTCCTCCAGAATGTCCCAGACCTCGTCGGCACGGCGCTCGATGAGCTTCTTTGCGCTCCGCACCGTATGCACGATGCCCATCTCCTTCAGGCGCCGGATGATGAACGGCTCAAACAGAACCAGCGCCATTTTCTTGGGCAGGCCGCACTGGTTCAACTTCAACTCGGGACCTACGACAATGACCGAACGTCCGGAGTAGTCGACACGCTTACCGAGCAGGTTCTGCCGGAACCGACCGCCTTTGCCCCGAAGCATGTCGCTGAGCGACTTGAGCGGACGGTTGCCGGCCCCAGTCACCGGTCGCCCATGGCGACCGTTGTCGAAAACCGCGTCCACCGCCTCCTGCAACATGCGCTTCTCGTTCCGAATGATGACATCCGGCGTCTTGAGTTGCTGCAGATTGCGCAGGCGGTTGTTGCGGTTGATGACACGCCGATACAGGTCGTTCAAATCGGACGTGGCAAAACGACCACCCTCAAGCGGCACCAGCGGCCGCAGATCCGGCGGTATCACCGGCAGCACGTCGAGGACCATCCAGTCGGGACGCGTCTCGCTGACACGGAACCCCTCGACCACCTTCATCCGCTTCGACAGTTTCTTGCGCGTCTGTTTGCTACGCGTCTTCTGCATCTGCTCTTCGAGTTCGACCATGAGGTCCTCGAGCTTCACGCCGGCAAGCAAGTCGCGGATGCCTTCCGCGCCCATCTTGGCCGTGAAGGTCTCACCGTACTTCTCCTGAGCCTCCCGATACTCCATCTCGTTCAGAAGCTGCTTGAGCTGCAGCGGCGTCTCGCCGGGATCGGTCACCACATAGTCCTCGTAATAGAGAACCCGCTCCAAGTTCGTGGCCGTCATGTCAAGCACCAACCCGATACGGCTCGGCGTACACTTGAAGAACCAGATGTGCGATACCGGCACCGCCAACTCGATGTGTCCGAGCCGCTCGCGCCGCACCCGTGACACCGTCACCTCAACACCGCAGCGATCGCAGATGACACCCTTGTGCTTGATTCGCTTGTACTTGCCGCAACTGCACTCCCAGTCCCGCGTCGGGCCGAAAATGCGCTCGCAGAACAATCCGCCCCGCTCCGGTTTGTACGTGCGGTAGTTGATGGTCTCCGGGTTCTTGACCTCGCCGTGACTCCACGACCGGATGGTTTCCGGCGATGCCAGTGTGATGCCGACAGATTCGAAACTGTCGTACTCGCTCAACCCGACGTTTGCATTCATAAGCATGGGCGTTTACCTCAGCCTTGACTTCTCTTGATGATATTACAGCAATCGCGGCGCTTTCTTCTGACCGGTGATCTGGATGTCGAGGCATAGCCCCCGAAGCTCGTTGATCAGCACGCTGAAGGATTCCGGCATCCCCGCGTCGAGCGTATTTTCGCCCTTCACGATGGATTCGTAGATCCTCGTACGGCCCGCCACATCGTCGCTCTTGACGGTCAGCAATTCCTGAAGCGCAAACGCGACGCCATACGCTTCCAGAGCCCACACTTCCATTTCGCCCAGCCGCTGTCCACCATACTGCGCCTTGCCACCCAGCGGTTGCTGCGTGACGAGGGAATACGGCCCGACGGCGCGCGCATGGATCTTGTCGGTCACCAGATGATGCAGCTTGAGCATGTAGATCTGCCCAACCACGACACGCTGGTCGAACGGTTCTCCCGTGCGTCCGTCAAAAAGCCGCGACTTTCCGTCACGGGACAATCCGGCACGCTCCAGAAGGTCGTCGATTGCCTTCTCGGGAATACCGTCGAACACCGGGGTCGCCGCATACATGCCGAGAGCCTTGCACGCGGCGCCAAGGTGCGTTTCGAACACCTGGCCAAGGTTCATGCGCGACGGCACGCCCAACGGATTGAGCACGATGTCAACGGGTGTACCGTCAGGAAGAAACGGCATGTCACAATCGGGCACGATCTTCGCGACCACGCCCTTGTTGCCATGCCGGCCGGCCAGCTTGTCGCCGACCGCCAGTTTCTTCTTGGCGGCCACATACACGCGCACCTGCTTGATAATCCCGGAGTCGAGATCGTCGCCGCTCTCCAACCGATCCAACTGCCGCTCATGCTCCAGATCAAGCTCGGTCATCTTCGGCTTGAAGTCCCGTATGATCTCGTCGATCTTGATCTGGATCGGACTGCTCTCAATGTGGATATGATCGTACGCGGACGCGAGTTTGCGCAACAGCGTCTTCGTGATCTTGCGATTCGCCGGAATGATCGTCTCGCTCGTCTCGGCGTCCATCACGTCCAGCGGGATTTTCTCGCCAAGCAGGATGTTGCTCAGCGCCTCGGTGAGGTCTTCCAGAAGATCCTGCTTGCGCGTCTTGTAATCCTCGTTCACGGACTTGAGCTGCTTGCGGCGGTCCACCGGACCACCCTCATTGCGTTTCACTTCCTTGTGCGCGGTCACCTTGACATCCATCACGATACCATAGGTGCCGCTCGGAACCGTCAGCGATGTATCCCTGACTTCGGCGGCCTTCTCACCAAAGATGGCCCTCAACAGGCGCTCTTCAGGCGCAAGCTCGGTCTCGCTCTTCGGCGTGATCTTGCCGACCAGAATGTCGCCCGGCTCGACTTCGGCGCCGGGACGGATGACCCCGTCAGGCCCGAGGTTGCGCAGGGCTTCCTCGCCGACATTGGGAATGTCGCGCGTAATTTCCTCGGGGCCCAGCTTCGTGTCCCGCGCGCCAACCTCAAACTCCTGAATCTGTATCGAGGTGAACGTGTCGCTGCGAACAACCCGCTCGCCAATCAGGATGGCGTCCTCGAAGTTGTACCCGCACCACGGCATGAACGCCACAAGGAGGTTCTTTCCCAGCGACAGCTCGCCATCACAGGTGGCCGGGCCATCGGCGATCGTATCGCCAGCCCGCAGCTTCTGTCCCACCACGACGATCGGCTTCTGGTTCAGACACGTCCCGGCATTCGACCGGCGGAACTTCTGCAACACATACGTCTGCGCGTCTTCCTTCGTCTTCGCCGCCGGCATCTTGCCGTCGGGCGTCACAATCACCTTGTTCGCCGATGCGTAAGCCACGACGCCGGGCTTGGTCGCCACGATCGTCACGCGCGAATCGTGAGCAGCCCGCGTCTCCAGCCCCGTCGCCACATACGGGCGCTCCGCCCTCAACAGCGGCACGGCCTGGCGCATCATGTTCGCGCCCATCAACGCCCGGTTGGCGTCATCGTGCTCGAGGAACGGGATCAGGCCGGCGGCGATGCTGATAACCTGCTTCGGCGAGACGTCCATATAGTCGATCTCGGAACCCGGCACTTCCAGGAAGTCGCCCCGATACCGGACCGAAACAAGCGGATTCTGGAAGTTGCCCTTCTCGTCCAACGGTGCGTTCGCCTGCGCGATAACATACCGCTCTTCCTTGTCCGCCGACAGGAACTCGACCTCGTTCGTCACACGTCCAGCCACAACCTTCCGGTACGGACTTTCGATGAAACCGAAGTCGTTGACCCGTGCGTAGATGCTCAACGAGGAAATCAAACCAATGTTCGGTCCTTCAGGCGTTTCGATCGGGCAAATACGCCCGTAATGGCTGCTGTGCACGTCACGGACCTCAAACCCGGCCCGCTCACGGCTCAGACCGCCTGGCCCGAGCGCGCTGAGACGACGCTTATGGGCCAACTCGGACAGCGGGTTCGTCTGGTCCATGAACTGGCTCAGTTGGCTGCGGCCAAAGAAATCCTGCACCACCGCCGAAAGGGACTTCGAGTTCACAAGGCGCTGCGGCGTCAGCGTGCCGGTCGTCGGATCGAAAAGCGTCATGCGCTCGCGGATCAGGCGCTCCGTACGCGCCAGACCGACCCGACACTGATTCTCCATCAACTCGCCAACCGTGCGCACGCGACGACTGCCCAAGTGATCGATATCGTCGACATTCTCGCGCCCCATCCGTACTTCCAACAGGTGACGGAGGGACTCGATGACATCCTGTTCATCGAGCACGCGAAGCTCGCCGTCAACTTTTCCGTCCAGCGCAAGCTTCTGGTTGATCTTGTACCGGCCAACGCGACCGAGGTCGTACCGCCGCGGGTCAAAAAAGAGCCGCCGCAAAAGCTGACGCGCGTTCGATGGCGTCGCGGGGTCCCCCGGACGCAGCTTGTGGTAGATGTCCTTCAAGGCATCATCAGACGTACGGTTCGGATCGGCCTTCACGCTCTGCAGCAGGATGCCCTCATCCCATGACACATTGATCGCCGCCACACTCGCGGCGCCAGACGCCTTGATCTGCTTCAGCGCGATTTCGGTGACCGGCTCGTAACGCCGCGCGAGAATCGTCTTCGAATCCAGATCGATGATGTCGTCCTTGAAGACGCGAAACACCAGATCGGCTTCCGTCAGCGATCCGTCCAGGCGGAGATCCTCGAACGTATAGTAGAGGCCCAGCAACTCGTCGTCCGAGCCATAGCCAAGCGCCCGCAAGAACGTCGTCGCCAGGAATTTCCGGCGACGACGTTTGCGGTCCATGTAAATCCAGATCAGGTCCGAGGTGTCGAACTGGATTTCGATCCAGGAGCCCCGATCCGGAATGATGCGCATCGAGTAGAGCGTGGCCCCGTTGGCGTGAATCGAGCGTTCCGAGCAGATGCCCGGCGACCGATGGAGCTGACTGACAACCACACGTTCGGCGCCATTGACGATAAACGCCCCCGTGTCGGTCATCAGCGGGACTTCGCCCATGTACACGCTGTCCTCGGCAACCGCATCGCCGTCCTTTAGCCGGAATGTAACATGCAGCGGCGACGAGAAGGTCTGCCCCTCGTAGACGCACTCCAGCGCGGACATCTTCGGTTCCGACAGCTCGTACTTGACGAAATCGAGGACATAACGCCCATCGTAGCTTTCGATGGGGAATATCTCCTTGAAAATCCCTTGCAGCCCCTGAGGCTTGCGTTTGGCCGGCATCTCATGCATCTGCAGAAACTCGACGTAGGAGTGCGTCTGCACATCGATGAGATCGGGCGGCTCAATTACATCTCGCAGTTTGCCAAAGTTCGTTCGTTCAACCACCGGGGCACCTCGCCGTTAGACCAACACTCGTTACTTCACCTCGACGGTAGCGCCTGCTTCCTCCAGCTTGGCCTTCAGTTGCGCGGCCTCCTCCTTCGAGACGCCTTCCTTCACTGTCTTCGGCGCGGCTTCGACAAGATCCTTCGCGTCCTTCAGACCAAGACCGGTGATCGCGCGCACTTCCTTGATCACCGCGATCTTCTTGGCACCGGCTTCCTTCAAGACCACATCGAACTCGGTCTTCTCCTCCACCACCGCCGCGCCGCCTTCGGCTGCGGCGCCAACCGCCGCGACCGCCATCGGTGCCGCCGCGCTGACGCCGAGGCGCTGCTCGAGGGCCTTGACCAACTTCGACAGTTCGAGAACCGAAATACCCTCAACCCAATCGATGAACTCGGCCATCTTGCCGCTCACCGCAGGCACCTGTGCTTCCGTCGCATCCTTGACTTCTTCAGACATGACTCGCTTCTCCTTCGTACCGCGGCATCACGCCGCGGCATTGTTCTTCTTCTCTTCCACGGCCCGCAGCACGTAGAGGAGACTGCGCAACTTCGCCCCCATGACACCCACGAGCTGCGTCATGGGTGCGGCGACCGTTCCGACAAACTGCCCCAACAGAACCTCACGCGACGGCAACGACGCAATCGCGATGACATCCTCTCGGGTCAGCACCTGGGTGTTGAGGCATCCACCCTTCATCGACACGCGATCATGCGTGGCGATAAAACCTTTTAGAGCCTTGGCGATCTCGCTCGCATCGCCCCGGCCATACACCATGGCCGTTGGCCCCGTCAGCGCACGTTCGAGTCCCGCCGCCACGCCGTCGGGCAGCGCCAGACGGATGATCGTGTTCTTCATGACCTGCAGACGCGCCCCCTTCGCGCGCAACACGGCGCGCAGGTCGGACAACGCCGCCACGGTCAAACCACCGTAGCTCACCAGGAACACGAACTCCGCACCGCCAACCTTCTCGCGGACTTCATCGAGTATCGCAATCTTTTCCGGTCTCATGGTTCGTCCCTACTCCTTGATGCTCACGACGACACCGACGCCCATCGTGCTTGTGACCGTGCACTTCTTGATATATTGCCCGCGCGCCCCGGCCGGCTTCTCGGCTTTAATCGCGTTCAACACGGCCTCCGCGTTTTCGATCAGCTTCGCCAAATCGAACGATACTTTCCCACATGCGACATTGACGTTGCCGTGCCGGTCCATGCGGAATTCGACCCGGCCGGCTTTCGCCTCGCGCACGGCCGCGGCCGTATCGTCCGTCACCGTGCCGGTCTTCGGGTTCGGCATCAGGCCACGCGGCCCCAGCACACGCCCCAACTTACGGACTTCCTTCATCGCATCGGGGGTGGCGATGGCGACATCGAACTCCGTCCATCCACCCTTGACCTTCTCGATCAACTCCTCGTTGCCGACCTCATCGGCCCCCGCCGCACGCGCGGCATCGGCCGCCGTCCCCGCCGCAAAAACGATGATGCGCAGCGATTTGCCCGTACCGTGCGGGAGCGCGCATGTGGCGCGAACCGCGTTCTCCGACTTGCGGGGATCGATACCCATGCGCAGGCACAGTTCCACGGTCTCGTCAAACTTGGCCGAGGCACTCTCCTTGATGAACGCCAGCGCCTGCGGCAGCTCCAAGACCTCCCGCGGCGCCTTCTCCTTCACCGTACGATAACGCTTTCCATGTCTTGCCATAGTCTCCTCACTGTCCCCTGTAATGCCCATCATGGGCAACCCGGTCCGCGTTCTCCAGCCACCGGCAGCACCCGCCGCCGGCCGGAAAACTCCCGGCCTCAGTGCCTCTAGTCGACGACTTCGATCCCCATGCTTCGGGCGGTTCCCGCAATCACGCGCATCGCCGCCGTCTCGTCCGATGCGTTCATGTCATCCGCCTTGGTCTTCACGATTTCACGCACTTGATCGCGAGTCACGGTGCCCACCTTGTCGCGGTTCGGCACGGCCGAACCCTTTGCGAGCCCCGCCGCCTTCTTCAACAGCACGGCCGCCGGAGGACTCTTGGTGATGAACGTGAACGAGCGATCCTGGTACACCGTGATCACCACGGGAATCACCAACCCCGCCTTATCCTGCGTGGCCGCGTTGAACGCCTTGCAGAACTCCATGATGTTCACGCCATGCTGGCCCAGCGCAGGACCAACCGGAGGTGCTGGATTGGCCTGTCCGGCCGGAATCTGCAACCTGATCTGACCCATGACCTTCTTTGCCATGTCTTCCTCGCTTGCTTACTGTTTCGCCATCCGTATCCCCCACCGACCGCCCCGCATCAGGCGCCCGATCAGGGCAACGGCAAAAAACCGTCCGCCGTCAGGCTCGCTCGACCTGCCAGTACTCCAGCTCAACCGGCGCCGAGCGCCCGAAGATCGCAACCGAAACCTTCAGCTTCCCGCGGTCCGGATCCACTTCCTCAACCACACCATTGAAATTCAGGAATGGCCCATCGTTGATCTTCACGGTCTCGCCCGGCTCGAAAGCCACCTTTGGCGCGACCTTCTCCTTCTTCTCCTCAACCTGATGCAACACGACGTCGACCTCTTCCGGCATCAACGGAGCCGGACGCTCGCCCCCGATGAACCCGATCACGCCGGTCGTTTCCTTGATGAAACGCCACGACCGCTCGATCATCTCACGCTCCTGGTCATACAACGCAATGTGCACCAGAACGTAGCCCGGGAAAAACTTCCGGGTTGTCGTCGACCGGACGCCCTTGCGCACTTCGGAGACCTTCTCCGTCGGGATCACCACTTCATCGACGTAGTCCTCCATCTCCTCCATCTTCAGGCGTCGGCCGATACTCTCCTTGACCTTCGTTTCCTGACCGGTGAGCGTGTGGATGACGAACCATTGCTTTTCCATAACTGCTGCCTTAACTCTGGGGCGCCAGAAACCGCAGGCACGCGGCCAGCACCCGATCGCTGATACCGACGAAAATGCCCATCAGAAACACCGAGACGATCACGATCACCGTGTGCGCCATAAGTGTCTTACGGTCCGGCCACGAGGAACGTTTGACTTCTACAACCACGTCCCCGACAAAGGTACGCGCCTTCTGTAACAGTGATGGCTTGTCGTTCATGGTCGCCCTCTTCTTCGCGCTCGACGATCCGCGGACGGATGCGCCGCGCCGTCGCCGGTGTCCGTCACAGTTGGCAGGTCAGGAGGGAATCGAACCCCCAACCCTCGGTTTTGGAGACCGATGCTCTGCCAATTGAGCTACTGACCTGTCGCTTCCAAACGGAAAACGCCCGCGCGAAACACCTTACTTCACCTCGCGGTGCAGCGTACGCTTGCGCTCGAACCGGCAGAACTTGCTGATCTCGATCCGCCCCGGCGTCCGCGTCTTGTTCTTCGTAGTCGTATAGTTCCGACGCTTGCACTCCGTGCACGCCAAGGTAACGAGTTCTCGCGGCATGACTGTTCCGTCCTTTTCATTCGCGACCCCGCCGGGGTTTCCCGGCGGGGCCACGTGAACTTACGTTCGTTACGCGCGCTACTCCATGATCTTGGCAACCGTACCGGCTCCCACCGTACGGCCACCTTCACGGATTGCGAAGCGCATCTTCTCTTCCATCGCGACGGGCTGAATCAGCGCGACGATCATATTGACGTTGTCGCCCGGCATCACCATCTCGACACCTTCAGGCAGCGTGATGTCGCCGGTCACATCCGTCGTGCGAATGTAAAACTGCGGCCGGTAGCCCTTGAAGAACGGCGTGTGACGGCCGCCTTCATCCTTGCTCAGGATGTAGACCTCTGCCTCGAACTTCGTATGCGGCGTGATCGAGCCGGGCTTCGCCAGCACCTGCCCGCGCTCCACGTCGTCCTTCTTCGTGCCGCGGAGCAGCACGCCGATGTTGTCGCCCGCCTGCCCCTGATCGAGCAGTTTGCGGAACATCTCGACGCCGGTCGCCGTCGTCCTCGTCGTGGGGTGAATCCCCACAATCTCGACTTCCTCGCCCACCTTGACGATGCCACGCTCGACGCGGCCCGTCACGACGGTGCCACGTCCTTCGATCGAGAAGACGTCTTCGATCGGCATCAGGAAGGCCTGATCGATCAAGCGCTCCGGCTCCGGAATGTAGGTGTCCAAAGCCTGCATCAGCGCGCCGATGCATGCGCAAGCCGGATCGTCGGCGGAGTTCGCCTGCGTCGCCGACAGCGCATCCCCGCGAACGATCGGCACGTCGTCGCCCGGGAAGTCGTACTTCGACAACAGTTCGCGAATTTCGAGCTCGACGAGCTCAAGCAGTTCCTCATCGTCGACAAGGTCAACCTTGTTCAAAAACACCACAACCGCCGGTACGCCGACCTGGCGCGCCAACAGGATGTGCTCGCGTGTCTGCGGCATGGGCCCGTCAGCCGCGCTCACGACCAGGATCGCGCCGTCCATCTGCGCCGCGCCCGTAATCATGTTCTTGACATAGTCGGCATGCCCCGGGCAATCCACGTGCGCATAGTGCCGGTTTTCGGTGGAATACTCCACATGCGAGGTCGCGATGGTCAGAATCTTCGTGGCATCGCGACGCCCCTGCGATTCGGATGCCTTGGCGACTTCATCGTACGCGATGAACTTGCTGAGCCCCCTCAGCGACTGCACCTTCGTGATGGCCGCGGTCAGGGTCGTCTTGCCATGATCGACGTGGCCAATGGTGCCGACGTTCACATGCGGTCTCGTACGTTCGAATTTCTCTTTCGCCATGATAGTTCCTCCGTTGTCCTAATCCTCTGTGCCCTACTTGTCGTCACCCATTAGGGTCGCTGTCCCGCACTGGAGCCCATGAGCGGGATCGAACCGCTGACCTCGTCCTTACCAAGGACGTGCTCTGCCAACTGAGCTACATGGGCCGCGATTCAGCCACCCTCCAAACAACACAACACGACAGAAGCGCCACTCGACCGTCGTCCGACATCGCGAAAGCGCCCTGCCAATCAATCCACGCGTTGCGCCGGAAGAAAACCTGATCTTCCAAGGCTGAAAAAAAAACGGTCGTCAGGTTAGCACAAGCCAGCCGCCTGTCAACACCTTAAAAGAGACTTTTTTCGATCCCGCGACGGTTACACCGCCGATTCCAGGATACGTTCCGCCACGGCCCGGCCAAACGCGCTGCACGAGACTTCCTTCGCCCCTTCCATCTGGCGGGCGAAATCGTAGGTCACAATCTTGTCCCGAATGGTACGATTCATGCCTGCGATCACCAGATCCGCCGCCTCGCGCCAGCCCATGTAACGCAACATCATCTCGCCGGACAGGATCAGCGAACCGGGGTTCACTTTGTCCAAGCCTGCGTACTTCGGCGCCGTTCCGTGCGTCGCCTCGAACACCGACACGCCCGTGTCGTAGTTGATGTTCCCGCCGGGCGCGATCCCAATGCCCCCGACACACGCGGCCAGGGCATCGGAGATGTAGTCGCCGTTCAGGTTCATGGTCGCGATGACGGAGTACTCCCCGGGGCGCGTCAGGATCTGCTGCAGAAACGCGTCCGCGATGACGTCCTTGATCACGATCCCACGCCCGGTACGCGGGCTCTTCAAGATATGCCACGGCCCCCCTTCCAACGGCGTCGCGCCGAATTGCGCGGCCGCAGTCTGGTAGCCCCAGTCGCGGAAAGCCCCCTCGGTGAACTTCATGATGTTCCCCTTGTGCACCAGCGTCACGGAGGGTTTGTCGTTGTCGATGGCGTACCGAATCGCCGCGCTCACAAGTCGTGCCGTGCCCTCGCGCGAAACCGGTTTGATGCCGATGCCACTGCTGGCCGGAAACCGGATCTTGGTCACGCCCATCTCCCGCGTGAGAAACGCGATGACGCGCGCCACTTCGGGCGTCCCCGCCGCCCATTCGATGCCAGCGTAAATATCCTCGGAATTCTCACGAAAAATGACCATGTCCGTCAACTCCGGCCGCCGCACCGGCGACGGCACGCCCTCGAACCAGCGTACCGGACGCAGGCACACGTACAGGTCCAACTGCTGACGCAAGGCCACATTCAGCGAGCGGATGCCCCCGCCGACAGGCGTCGTCAGAGGCCCTTTGATGGACACCAGATACTCCCGTATGGCATCGAGCGTCTCCTCCGGCAACCACACCCCTTCGCCGTAAACGCTCACGGCCTTCTCACCGACATAGACTTCCATCCACGCGATACGGCGCGCGGCGCCGTAGGCCCGCTGGATCGCCGCATTCCAGACCTGCATGGCCGCCGACGTAATGTCAGGTCCAATACCGTCCCCTTCGATGAAGGGGATGACGGGATGGTCAGGCACACGCAACTGCCCTCCCTCTCCCATGGTGATCTTCTGTCCGTGCGCCGGAACCACAATCTTGCTGTAGGCCATATCTTGCTCTCCGCGACAGGTTCGATGTCCAGGAAGGGCGGAACCCTAGCACCCCCCGCATACGACGGGCAAGCGTGAATGCGCCGCACCCCAACGGTCAACCACGGTCAGACGGGAGGCCCACCCTTACCGATCGCGCGAAACCGACGCGGCACGGCCCCCGATGCCCCGCGGCGCTCGACTCCAGGAGCACGGACGGCATGACCCGCCACCTCGCCTTCGGCGGCACCGGCCCGTGCCCGCGATACGCCGGTGGCCCGCGTCTGATCCTCATAGGCCCGCCAGATGTTGCGCCGACGACCGCGACGCACAAGCACGTACAGGCCCACCGCCATCCCCACGAAACCCGCCACCCGTCCCAGCGGCGTTATGCTGCCGGCCATGTCCTGCCACGTCATCGCCGGTTAGAAGTCCCCCAGAACCGCGCTGGAAAAGCGCACGCGCTCCGCGCCTTCGGAAACCCGTCCCGGTTCGTCGCCGTCGCCCGACGGTGCGCCAACAGCCGCCGCGGGTTCGCGCCCCGGCACAATCCCCTTGCCGGCTTCCACCACGAAGGGCACCTCGCCCCCCACCTTGTCATCCATGCCAAGATATTTGCTGACGATCAGGGTACGGCCAGACCCTTCTTCGGCGCGCACGAGCGTCAGCGTGATCGGAACCAGATCGTCGATCAGTTTGTGCAGTCGGGCGGACGCCAGCGATACCGCCTGGGGAAGCGTGAAAAGCGATGTCACGCCCATGCGCTCGAAGGTTCGCACAAACGAGAAGACGTGCTCCGCCAGCCGTTCGCGGTTGCGAATGGCAACCCAAGGCAAAACCGTGTCCAGAACCACGCGGTCCACCGCCTGTTCCTGGATGATATCCGCCAACTGCTGAAAACCCTCCGGCGGCAACGTCACCGAGGACTCGGAGTCCCGGCCCGGAACATAGTCGTTGTATTCGAGCAGCACGAGATTTCCGGCGTCCACAGCGTCGGCAAACGTCATGCCAAGCGCCCCCGCCTCGATCAGAAGGTCCTTCGCCGAACGCAACGTCAGCATCAGGCACCGCTCCTGCATGCGCAGCCCGCGATTCACGAAATGGAAGGCAACCACGGATTTCCCCGCCCGGCCTGGCCCGCTCACAAGAACGGCCCGACCACGGTATGCACCACCATACACACGGTCAAATTCGTCGATCCCGATCGGTGTTTTGTCTGTCATGGCTTTGCTCCACGCAACGTCCGCCCCCCCGGTCGCTTCAGGACTTCCCCTTCTCCTTCAAGAGCCGTTTCACAACCGAACTGAAAAAGGTCATCTCAAACGGCTTCGTCAGAAAGTCGTCAATGCCAAGCGCTTTGCATTCGTCGAGCCGCTCCTGCGTCGGGTACCCGGATACAACAACCACCGGCATCGCCGGGTACCGTCCACGAATGGCCCGCACCAAGTCCATACCGTTCGGCTCGCCGGGCATGTTCAGATCGGTCATGACCAAATCTATCGCATTGTCCGCCGCGAGCACGCGCAGCCCCGACGGACCGTCAGGCGCCGTGACGAATCCGTGTCCCATCCGGCTGACGATGGCTTTGAAGTAATCCTGCACGCCCGCCTCGTCCTCAATCAGCAGTAGCTTCGCCACGACACACCTCTTTTCCCCGCATGACCGTCATACGGCTCTCGGTTTCCCAAACTACAATATGGCCGAACGTACCCACCCATCAAGCAAAAAGCCAATGCACCCAAACGACGCCCCACGGCCGGCTCCTTGCCAGTCGCCTGCCCCGGTCAGATATGCACCATCCCGCGCTGCACGGCATGCCGGACCAGGTCGGTCTCCTTATGGACATCCAGCTTCGACATGAGCCGGCTGCGGTGGGCTCGCACCGTGTTAACGGAAACGCTCAACCGCACCGCAATCTCACGACTTGTCAGCCCTTCGGCAATCATCTGGAGAACCTCGCGCTCCCGACTCGTCAGAATCCGCCCCACGGGCCCCGACGATGGGCGGCGACGCCCTTGACGGGCGCTCTCGACGATGTCACGCGAAATCGATGGACTCACGTAATACCGCCCGCGGCGGATCTCCCGGATGGCTTTTACGATGTCGTGCGTGGCATTCTGCTTGAGGATGTACCCCCTGGCGCCACTGGCCAGCGCCGCTTCCACAATGGCCGGGGAATCGTGGAAGCTAAGCATCAGGATGCGCGCCTCGCTGTCTCGTTCCAACAGCATGCGCGCCGTATCGATGCCGTTCAGCTCCGGCATGGTGACGTCCAGAATGTAGACGTCCGCGTGTTGCCGGTCGGCAAACGCCAGCGCGCCCCGTCCGTTGTCCGCTTCGCCCGCGACAACGATGCCCGCGGCGTCGCGCTCGATGGTGAACCGCAACCCGTCACGAACCACCGGGTGATCGTCCGCTATAAATACGCGAGTCCTCGTCATGGCCCATGCCTCCGTTCACACAACGTGCCCCATCAGAATCTCATAGTCAAGCATCGGGGCAACGGTGCCGCGTGCACGGGGCAGGTACGCGCGAACCGTCGCCCCCTTCGAAGGCTCCGATTCCACGGCAAAGATGCCGCCCCACGCCTCGACCATCTCGGCCATCGCACGCAACCCGATCCCGCCCTCGGGCGAGCGCGACACCCCACCGACATCGAACCCGCGCCCGTTGTCGATGATCGCCAACTCGACGTTTTGGTCGCCGGGCTGGAGGGATACCACGATCTCGGACGCCTGCGCGTGCCGAATGGCGTTGTTCAGAGCCTCTTGCGTCACACGAAACAGAACAATCGCCAGTTCCGCCGATATGTCGTCGTCGGGTACCGCATGTTCGATCCGTATCGACACGCGCGCGCTTCCCCGCAATGTCGCCACATGGTTCGCCATCGCCGCCGAATACCCCAGCACGTCCAGATCGGGCGGGCGCAGGTCGATCGCCAGCCGCCTCAACCGCCCCACGAAACCGTCGAGCAGTTTGCCCGTTCGCGCGGTCTCGGCGACCGCCGCACGGGCATCGCCCGCCCGCATCTCATCCGCCGCGGCCACCAAGTGCGCGTTCAACGCCAGCGCGAAAGATCCGCATTCGTGATGGAGCATGGACGACAGCCGATGCCGCTCGTCCTCGCGCGCCGACAGCAACCGGTGCGAAAAGCGATGGATCGCCAGATCCGAAAGACGCCGGTCGGTCACGTCCAGGCCGCATACCTCCAATGCCGCCCGGCCCTCGTATTCGGTCAGACATACCGACATGTCGATCCACCGGACGCCCCCGTCCGGTCTTACCACGCGGAAGACCTGCCGCGGCACACTGCACCCCTCGATCGCCGCCCGCCACGCGGCACGCACGCGCGAACGGTCATCCGGATGGATCAGCCGTACCATCTCTTCGCCGTCCCGTTCGCCGGAGATCGCCTCGATGCCGCAGATATCCAGAAAGGCGGGGTTGGAGAATACAACCCGCCCGTCCCGGACAACCGCCAGCCCCTCGACCAGCGTCTCGATGATACGCCGGTTACGCTGTTCGAGCTGACGCAACTCGCGCGTCCGCTCGTCGAGCGCCTTCTCCAACGTCTCCTGCGCGGTCCGCAGGGCGTCTTCGTTCTGCTTGAGACGGAGCAGCGACCGCACCAGGGCGACGAACTCCCGCACGTCGTATGGCTTGGTCAGGTAACCGTCGGCGCCGCTCTCGATACCGATCGTCCGGCTGCCGCTCTCCACTTGCACGCCGGTCACGATCAGAACCGGCGTCATGACCGGCTGGGTTTTCTGCTTGAGCTGACGACACACATCGAACCCGTGCAGCCCGGGCAGGTCGGCATCCAGCACGACCAGGTCCGGCCGCAGTCCCAGCGCCGCGGCCAAGCCGCTGGGGCCATCCTCCGCCACACTGGTTCGGCATCCCGGAAAATGGCGGCGCAATACCGCCGCCGCCAGCGCCCGGCTGTCCTCGTGGTCGTCGACGATCAGAATGTGCGGCACGTCAGGCATACGAACCCCGCATGACATCGCATGGCACGCTCAACACCCCCGTCAGCCACCCATGCCCGTTCCTTTCCGAGCGATAAGCCGTCCCCCGTCCCGTCACGATGCCTCCCCCTACTCTCGCTGTCCGGATTCGGCCAGGCGCATGAGATACCGGCCATAGTCGTTCGACGCCATCGTTCGTCCAAGAACAGCCAGCGCCGCGGCATCGATATAGCCCATGCGGTAGGCGATCTCCTCGATGCACGAGACCTTGAGGCCCTGACGCGCCTGGATCGTCTGCACGAAATTGGCCGCCTGGCTCAGGGCGTCGTGCGTCCCCGTATCGAGCCATGCGAATCCCCGTCCCAGAAGCTCGACACGAAGGCGTCCCCGCCGCAGATACTCGAGATTCAGGTCGGTGATCTCCAACTCGCCGCGGGGCGACGGCGCAAGCGCCGCGGCAATATCGCACACCTGGTTGTCATAGAAGTACAGCCCCGGCACGGCGAAGTTCGATCGGGGCCGCACCGGCTTTTCCTCGATGCTGACAACCCGGCGATCGGCATCGAACTCAACCACGCCGTAACGCTCGGGGTCCTGCACGGGATAGCCGAAGACGAGCGCACCCGACTGAAGCTGGCCGGCTTGCCGCAGGATGCGCGAAAACCCGTCGCCATAAAAGATGTTGTCACCCAGAATCAAAGCCACCGGGCCGCCCCCGACGAAAGTCCGACCAATGAGGAAAGCTTGCGCAAGTCCTTCCGGACGAGGCTGTTCCGCATAGTCGATCGACATGCCGATCTGATGCCCGTCGCCAAGCAATTCCCGGAACCGCGGCAGGTCATGGGGCGTGCTGATCACGAGCACCTCGCGAATCCCCGCCAACATCAGGACCGACAACGGGTAGTAGATCATCGGTTTGTCGTACACCGGCAGCAACTGCTTGCTGACCACCAGCGTCAATGGATAAAGCCGCGTGCCGGCACCTCCGGCCAGGATGATACCCTTCATGGATGCCCGTCTCCTTTCGTGTCACGGTTCATGCACGCCCCTCATCCGCGTAATGGGTGCGTATCCACGCCTGGTACTGACCCGTGCGAACCGCATCGATCCACGCCACGTTCGCCAGATACCACGCCACCGTCCGCCTGAGTCCGCTGGCGAAGGTCTCTTCAGGGCGCCATCCGAGATCCCGCTCGATCTTGGAACAGTCGATGGCATATCGCCGATCATGCCCCGGCCGGTCTTTCACGAAGGCGATCAACGCCCGCCGCGCCCGGCCGTCGGTCAGCGGCGGCGCCAGTTCGTCAACCAGCGCGCAGACTTGCTCGACGACATCGATGTTCGCCAACTCGCTACGCCCGCCCACGCAGTACGTCTCGCCGTCGGCGCCCGCCGTGAGGATGCGCCAGATCGCGGCACAATGGTCCCGTACATACAACCAGTCCCGTACGTTCCGTCCGTCCCCATACACGGGCAGCGACTTGCCCTCGCACGCGTTGAGGATCATCAACGGAATCAGTTTCTCGGGAAAATGGTACGGGCCGTAGTTGTTGGAGCAGTTGGACAAGGTCACCGGCACGCCATACGTCTCGTGATAGGCGCGCACGAGATGGTCGGAGGACGCCTTGGATGCCGAATACGGACTGTTCGGCCGATACGCCGTGGTCTCGGAGAACGCGCCCGTCGGCCCAAGACTTCCGAAAACTTCGTCCGTGCTGACATGGTGGAACCGCCGCACACGCCCCCGCCGGGCACGGGCGGTCTCCAGCAAGCGGTACGTGCCAAGGATGTTCGTCTCGATGAACGCCTCAGGACCCACGATGGACCGGTCGACATGCGATTCGGCCGCGAAATGACATACGGCGTCCACGTCTTGACCGTCAAAGACACGCGCCAGCAACGCGGCGTCACGAATGTCGCCGTGCACGAAAACGTAGCGCTCGCCCACCCGCGCCGCCACATCCGACAAGCTCATCGGGTTGCCCGCATACGTCAAGGCGTCCAGGTTGATGACCCGCCCGGCAAAACCGGTCTCTTCGAACAGGTAGCGGATGAAATTGCACCCGATAAACCCGCATCCACCCGTCACCAGCAAATTCGCGATTTCCGACACCTGCATCCGCGCCTCCGGTTATGTCTCCACGTGTCGGCACGCTATCACACGCCCATCGCGCAATCCAGCACCGAGCGCATGCCCCTGACGCCCGTCCGCGATGGGCCGCATGACCCGCACAAACCCGGCCCGCGGAACCCCGCGGATCACAGCTTCCGGATGACCGAACGAACCACACCGCCGATCTCCAACGTGTTCGTGGGGCGTATCGTCGCGTACTTCGCGTTGGCCGGCTCCAACCGTACGCCGCCACGGTCCCGCATGTAGAACTTCAGCGTCCACTCGCCGTCCACGCAGGCAACCACAATGTCGCCGCTCTTCGGCGTGCGACCCTTCTCCACCAGCACCATGTCATCCGGCAGAATCCCCGCATCCACCATGGAATCCCCCGTGACCTTGAGCATGTACGTGGACTCGGGCCGCTCGATCAGGTACTCGTCCAGACTGAGCGTGTCAACCAGTTCCTCCTCCGCGGGCGAGGGGAAACCCGCCTGCACCGCACCCAGAAGCCGGGTGCTGCCCGTCAGCTTGCCGGTGCACGCGACCTTGCCGCGCGCTTTCGTCAGATAGCCCATGTCCACAAGCTTGTTCACCAGACGAAAGACCGCGTGCTTGGAGCGGTAGCCGAACAACTCGAGCATCTCGCTGTAACTCGGCGCCCTCCGCTCACGGGCCTGAAAACCCCGCAGACTGCGCAACCGAACGCCCACATCCGTCTCTCGTGGCATCGCTATCCCTCCATGTGCGGGCCATGCTAGAGAAACGATCGTTCACCGTCAAGCCTGCCGGCTAGACGACGTCGTAGACGAGCAGCCGGCAGTCGAGCGGACCGTTCCGCAGCGGCGCTTCGATCACGGGTTGCAGCGACATGACACGCCGATACTCGGGCATCGCCGTGATCAACGCCACGCGACACCCGTGCATCCGGCACAAAGCCGCGGTGGCCATGCGGCAGAACCGCGAATCCGCCTCCAACCGCTCGTCATACGGCGGGTTCATGATCACGAAGCGCCGCACGCCATCGGCCTCCCAGTCGCCAATCCCGCGTTGCTTGAACGCCGCCTTCACACCGGCCCGGCGCGCATTCGCCCGCGCGATGTCCAGCATCCGGTCATCGACGTCCGCCGCCTGGATACGCACCGTCGGCGGCCGGATCGCCTGCCGCGCCACCCCACGCAGCGTCCGCATGACGTCACGCGCCGTATCGTCGAACCCCGCCCACCGCTCGAAGCCGAAACGCTCGCGCAACAGCCCCGGCGCCACATGGCCGGCCCACAACGCCGCCTCTATCGGAATCGTGCCCGACCCGCACATCGGGTCCAGCAACTCCACCTGCCCGGACCACCCCGCCATGCGTAGAATCGCCGCCGCCAGCGTCTCGCGCAACGGCGCCTCTCCGGCTTCGGTGCGGTAGCCGCGCTGCGACAACGGCACGCCCGCAAGGTCCAGATAGAGCGTCCCCCGCTCGCCGGCAATCCGCACAAAGAACCGCACATCCGGATCGTCGCGGTCGACGGACGGACGCCGTCCCGTCGCCGCACGCACGCGATCGACCACCGCATCCTTGACCACCAGCGCCACCATCCCCGAGTGGCTGAAGGTCCGGTTGCCGTCACAGACACTGCCAACCGCGATCGTCTGGCGCTGCGTCACGAACGGCTGCCACTCCGCCGCCGCCACCCCATCGTACAGCGCATCGCGCGATGTCACCGGAAACCGCGCCATCACGGCCATGATGCGCAGGGCGATCCGCGACTGCAAACACGCGCGCCACGCATCCGGCCAGTCGCCAAGGAAGGGGATGCCGCCACTGTGGAATCGTACGCCCTTCAAACCCAACTCGCGCAATTCGTCGTGCAGCGCCCGCTCCGTCCCCGGACTCGCCGTCGCAAAAAACTCCATGCGCCCATCCCCTTCCGATGCTCTCTCTGGACTCCCCGCGCCCGCTTCCCGCACGAATCGGGGCGCGGGCGGTCACCGACCCATGCGCGTCCGCAATTTCCGCAACACCTGCAACTCATGGTTGCCGTCCGTCTGCCCACGCTGCCCGCGCCGGACCAGCGCATCCTCAAGTTTCGTCCAATCCTCGGACGTCGGCGGGGAGTCGTAGTCCCAGCGCTCGGCATCGCTGCGCTTGAACTGCCACTTGATGTCACGCCTCGAGACCGCCACGCGTACGTCGCGCTTCACACCCTCCGGCAGTTTGTCGGTCCAACAGATCTGTCGCCTCACGTCCCGATCCTCCTCATGGCGCCTTGTCTTACCAGAACCGCCGGACGGCGGCGACACCGGAATACTTTTGACGACTCGGCCGCACGCGCGTAGCCTTGGGACAGGTATGAGCGGGAACCGCACCTCGCAGTTGGCGCACCAGGCTGAGCAAATCCGCCGCACCGAAGTGCTCACGCGCTTCGTCCACGGACTCTCGCACGATTACAACAACCTGCTTGCGGCCATCATGAACAACGCGGCAACCCTCGGTTGCGGGCTGCCTCCCGATAGCCCCCTGCGCCCCGCCCTGAACCGCCTGACGCAGGCCGCGAGGATCGCCACCGATCTCACCGGCCGGATTCAGGCATATACCGAAACGAGTACGGCCCCCTTCGAGCCGCTGTCGCTGTCAATCCTCGTTGGACGGTTGCTACCCGCCCTTCAAGCCGAGGTCCTCCCCCCGGCCGCGCTGCGGCTGGAGGCGGATCCCGACCTCCCGATGATCCCCCTGGCACGGCAACTCGTGGAATGCGCCTTGCGGAACCTGGTGACAAACGCCGTCGAGGCGATGGCGGGAGAGCCCGGCACCGTCACCGTACGCACCGAGTCGGTCGACGGTCAGGCCGTGGACCCCCGCGACTGCCTGCTGGTGGAGAACCTGCGCCCGACACGCTACTCCGTGCTGGGTGTCGGAAACGACATCGGCCCCGCTCTGACCGACACCCTCCGGGAACACATGTTCGAGCCCTATTTCTCGACACGCATACGCGGCCCAGGACTCGGCCTCTGCGCCGTCCTCGGCATGGCTCGAACCCACCGCGCCGTCATCCACCTGCCCCCGCACGCAACCGGATGCACGGTCCGCATCCTGTTCCCCTGACCGATGGCCGCCCCCACGCCCGGTAGGCAAACATCCCGTGCCGCCATCGTGCGAATGGCGAGTTGCGGAACGCCCGGAGTTGACACCGGTGCCGTTTCTGGAGTTGAATGCCGCATGCACTCGCACGGACACGGTCTTGACACGCCATCGGACGGCGGGACGCCATTTGTTCCCTATCCGATCCTGCTGCATCCGACGTATCGGGATTACATCTGGGGCGGATCGCGCATCGCCACCAAGTACGGCCGCACGGTGCCGCTCGATCGCTGCGCGGAGTCTTGGGAGATATCGGATCGCGCCGAAGGCATGGGCGTTGTCATCAACGGCGTCTATACCGGCTGGCCCCTGGCATCGCTCGTCGCCGCGTTCGGGCGCGAACTCGTCGGCGCCGAATACCGCGAGGGCGGCTTCCCGCTGCTCGTGAAGCTGATCGACGCACACGACGATCTCAGCGTCCAGGTGCACCCCGGCAATACCAGCGCGGCCCTCACCGGCGGCGAACCCAAGACGGAGATGTGGTTCGTGCTCGATGCGACACCGGGCGCGCGAATCCATGCCGGCATGAAGGCGGGCACGACCCGCGAGTCGTTCCTCGCCGCGCTCCGGGCGCGCCGCCTCGACAGCGACGTCCTGGCCACCGTGCCGGCCGTCCCCGGACAGGCAGTCTTCGTACCCGGCGGACGCGTGCACGCCATCGGCGCGGGCTGTCTGCTGCTGGAAGTACAACAGAACTCCAACACCACCTATCGCGTATACGACTGGGACCGCGTCGGCGCCGACGGCAAACCGCGCGGACTGCATCTCGAACAGGCGCTGGCGGTCATCGACTGGGAACACGCCGGGCCGGAACTCGCAAGTCCGTCGCGCCTGGCCGCCGGCGACGGCTGGGAATGCCGGTCCCTGGTCCGCTGCCCCTATTTCAGCACGACAACCTGGCGCCTGACGGCGCCTCACGCATTCGAGACCGATGGTGAGAGCTTCCACGCACTGTTCGTCGTCGATGGGCACGGCGCGATTGAAGGCGGCGGCGTGTCGATAACGGTCGGTCCCGGCACATCCTGCCTGCTGCCGGCAGCGCTCGACGCCTACACGATCGCCCCGCACGGCGGAACCATGAACCTGGTCCGCATCGAGTGGATTTCCCGTCTTACCCACTGATCCCGCTCGCGTGGCCTGGCTCTTCTCTCGTTTCACGCGTCGCCGCCCGACCCGCTATGGCGATCCGCGCGCGCCGTCGGACTGCTGCCGCGCTTCTCGGGCGGCCTCTTCGGCAATGGCATCCGTGTACTCGGGATAGAGCCGCGGCATGCATTCACCGCAGATACCGTGCGAGAATCGTACGGTCGTGCTGCGTTTCACATAGGACTCCAACGAGATCCATTCGGGTTTGCCACCGGGAGTTGTCGGATCGACGCGAATCCGGCGGCAACTGGCACAGACCGGCAGCAACCCCTCGAGCTTCTGAACCCTGGCGAGCGTCGCCTCGAGTTCGTGGATCAGAGCCTCTTTCGCCGCTTCCGCCGCTTTCCGCCGAACGATCTCCTGCTGCGCCAGGCTCAACTCAGCCCGCACCGCGGCGACTTCCGTCAGGATCGCCAGAACGGGTCGGCTCTCGATGGGCACGCCGAGTCTCCGATTCTGCCAGTTCACATACAACAAAACGAGCGGACTGGCACAGGCGGCCACGACAAAGCGGCTGAGAAGCGTGCCCTGCAGGATGCCCGCATAAGCCGGCGTCCCCGCGAAAGCCCCGGTTGCAAAGAGCAGCACGTCCAACCACATGACACCCAACAGCGTCAGAAACGAACGCAGCCAGAGCGGCACCCGCAACCAGCGCTTGCCGAGCAGTTCCCACGCCATGCCCAGAAAGACAAGATCGGCGATCGTGGCAACCACCGAGGCCGAATTGACCCGCAGGCTCGGCTCCGGCACGAGACTGATCGTGGCATGTCCGGCAAGGCGCATCTGCGCGTGCAGCACCGCGGCCACGACCGGAACCATGATGGAAACGCCGGCGACCGTGGAAATGGCGATGCGCGTGGCGCGCGGCCCATCGAAGACGTACACGACGAATACGCCCAGCAGCAACGCCGTGTAGAACACGGTCGAGCCGACCATGAAGGTGATGTCGCCGACCTGCACCAGCGCGCCGGCATCCGTCAGCCAGGACATGATCGCCGTCAAGCCGCCCAGCAGTGCGTAGAAGTACGCCAAGCCCGCGACACGTCGCAAGGCGTGCGTCCACAGCACGAGAAAATAGACGACCATGGATTCGATGATGAGGATCGCCAGATCCGGTTGCATACCTTTCGCCCTCGTCCGAACAGTATCGCCCGTCTCGATGAGGGCGTCAAGGTCCGCCGCCCGTCTTGACCGTTCTTCGGTCTTTCCGGTAACGTGTACCGATATGAAGACCGGAGCGAATGGATATGCGCTGCATAATCCGCGGGGACGGAGTCCGTCCGGCGCCCGAACAGCCCCGGGGTCTCGATGAACCGGAGTGTCCCGGACATGACGTGCCGCATGGCGCGCGCGGCGCTTTTCGCAACGGTCTGTCTGCCCGTCCTGGCTGCGCCATGGTTCTTCGGCGCGTGGGAACAGTGGTGGTTCTGGTCGTTCCTCGCGACCATCGCCATCGGGTGTATCCTGTTCGGCGTCACACTGCTGACGAACCCCGCGCCCGGCCGTCACACACGAGCGCTCCACGTCGTCTGGATCGGCGCACTGCCGTTTCTGCTCTACCTTCTCGCGCGCAGTCTGCAGGTGCCGGTGGCCATGGCCGCGCACAGGGCCGTCCTCCTGCACGTCTCCGGCTGGCTTGTCGCCGGCATCGTCGCATTCGGGCTTACATCGCGCCAGCGTCGCGTCCTGTCGCTGCTCCTGGGCGTGGACCTGGTCTGCCTCGGACTCTACGGCCTCGTCAATCACGCCATCACGGGCAGCCGCCTCGTCATGTGGGCGCGGGGATTCGAACAGTACTACCTCGATCACCGCGCCTGCGGGAGCTATTACTGCCCCAACCACTTCGCGGGAGTCATGGAGCTGCTGCTGGCCCTCGCCGCCGCCGGATTGCTCGCCCGCCACAACCGCGGTATCGCGCGAACCGCCTGCGCGCTCGCGGCGCTTCTGGCCCTGGTCGCCATCGTACTCAGCAAGTCACGGGGCGGCATGCTGACGGCCGCGGTACTGTTCCCGTGCGCCGCCGTCTGGGGACTGCGGCAACTGCCGCCGGCGGCTCGATGGAGCTGGCGCGCCATCGCCATATCGGTGTGCGGCCTCGCGATCGTGACGTTCTGTCACATCGATTCCGTCTACCGCGATCGTTTCACGCAGTACATCGGCACACGCCAGAGCCAACTCGACGTTCGGGCGCAGGTGCGACACTTCCTGACCGAGCGCTTTCCCGAAACGTCGCGCGGCCGCATGTTCGGCGGCGCCATCCGCGCCTGGAAGACCGCCCCCTGGACCGGCATCGGTCCCGGCATGCATGCCGTCGTCTGGCCACATGTGGCCGCCACCCCCGACGGCAACCGCGAACTGGGTGTCTGGCCGCGGCGCAGTAATGAGGAGTTCTTCTCCTTCGAGGTGCACAACGACTGGTTGCAGTTGTTGGAGGAGACCGGCATCCTCGGTCTGACGCTGTTCGCCATACCGTGCCTGCTGCTCTTGCGGTTGCTGGCGCACGGACTGGCCTTGGAGCACCGTTCCTGGCGCCAGCACAACTGGTACCGCACATCGTTCCGGTGTCCGCCCGTGACGCTGACCGGACTGTTGGCATTCGCCGCCATGGCTTTTCACTCGCTTGGCGATTTTAACCTCCAGATGCCGGCAACGGTCTGGTTGCTGGCGGCCATCTGCGCACTGGCGGCCGCCGGCTGCACCACCGACGCGGAACGAACGGACCGATATGCCGATCTTCATCACCAGTGACCTCCACCTCGGATCGCGTCACGCCGATATCGCCGCCTTTAACCGTTTCCTCGACCAACTCCCGTCGGACGCCACCCTCGTACTCAACGGGGATACCGTAAACCACCGGTACGGCGAGGACAATCTGGTCGGATTGCACGCCGCGACGCTCAAACGGCTCGTCGCCGAATCCGCGCGCCGACGCATCGTCTGGATCCTCGGCAACAACGACTTGCACGTATCGCAACGGGACATGGGGCGTATCGAATTCCGGCCCGACTTCGCCATCGGCTCGCTCCACGTCGAGCATGGCCACCGCTTCGATCACATCATGCCGCGCGTCCGCCCTTGCCTGTTTCTCGCCAAACGCGCCTACGATCTGTTCGAAGCGCTCTCCGGCAGCCGCTGCCATATCGCCTCGCGCATCAAGTTTCTCAACGGCTTGTACCACGTTCTGACCCAACACGTGGCCCGACATGCCGTCGCCTATGCCCATGCGCACGGCTTCAGCACCATGACGTGCGGACATACCCACTACCCGGAAGACCGCGTCATCGATGGCGTGCGCTACATCAACACCGGGGCATGGACCGAACCGGGCAATACGGTCGTCGCCGCCGACGACGACGGCGGCATACGGGTCGTACCCGCGACCGGGCCTCATGCACAACCATGACTACCCCCGCAACCCACACCCGCCTGACCGCGAACATGGCCGCGGGCATTGCGGCGCATGTCGTCAACATCGTCCTCTTCATGGCGATGTACCCGGTCTATCTGCACTACCTCGGCTACGCAAGGTACGGCGTCTGGTTGGCGCTGGGCACGGTCGTCGCGTTCGCCCAGCTCGGCGAACTCGGCATCGGCGCGGCCGTTGCCAAGCTCGTGGCCGAAAGCCACGGCCGCGGGAACGACGCGACGGATGTCCCTGCCTGTTTCGCGGCGGCCGTATTGCTGATGGCGACATCGGGTTCGGCGATCATGCTGCTTGTTCTGCTGGCGCGAACGCCTCTGCTGTCGCTGTTCGCATTCGCGCCTGACGCCCTGCAGGCAGCCGAGCGCATCTTCCCGGCCATCGCCGGACTCTCGCTGCTCGCTATCGTTTCCCAGCCGTTTCCCGCGCTGCTCGAGGGCTTGGGACGTATCGACCTGGCACACGGCATTCGCACCGGCGGACGTCTCGCCGGGTTTGCGTGTACCGTCGCGATGCTTGCCGCCGGATACGGCTTGTCGGCGCTGGTCGCCGGCAACACGGTCGCCTTCCTCGCCATCTGCGCGTCGAGCCTCGTCGCCGCCGCGCGCCTGACCCCCTACCCCCTGCTCGCCCGGCCCGTCTTCGAACGGACCACGCTCGCGCGCATGCTGCACTTCGGCGCCGGTCTGACAGCCGGGCGCGTGGCCGGAATGCTGGTTGATCCATTCAATCGGATCATGCTCACGCGCTTCGCCGGCGTCGATACGGTGCCGGTTTACGACATCGCCTTCCGCGGTTGCCAGACGCTGCGGGCCTTCGCGGACATGAGCCTGCGCGCCCTGCTCCCCGAAGCCAGCCGGCTGCATGCGCTCGGCTCAGTCGCGGCCCGCGCGACGCTGCGGGCGATCTTCCGTCGGTACACCGCCGTGCTTCTGGCCATCGCGGTCGGCGTTGGCGTTCCTCTGGCGGCCGCCGCGCATCCGCTGCTCGCGCTGTGGCTGCGCGGAGACCTTCACCCGACACAGCCCGCCATCTTCCGCATCATTCTCGCCGGCACCTGCGTTTCGATGGTGAGTATCCCCGCATACAACATCGCGCTGGGAATCGGCGATGTGCGACGGCCACTCCTGAGTCACGTCATCCAGGCCGTCGGTAATGCGATCTGCCTTGCGCTCTGCGCGTACGCCCTGCCTCGCCTGACCCCATCGGTCGCGGGTTGGTGCCTGCTGGCGGCATGGTCCGCCGCCGCCGCGTACATCATTGCCGCGACACACCACCAGATCAGGGAGCCCGCCCGATGAGCCTGCCATACCGTTCGGGAATCGCCTTCCGCATCCTCTCCGGCGTCATGCGCCGCGTCCACCAGCAACTGCGCAAGCAGCGCCTCCGCCGCTGGCAACGCCTGTGCGCCGCGGACGCCGCCCCGTTCGTCACGCGCCTCGGCCGACACCTGCGCATCCGCGTCCGGCCGAACCCGCGCGATGTCGTCAGCGAGCGCATCTTCGTCGACGGCTACTTCGAGGCCCCGGAATGCCGCTTCGTAAACGCCTTCCTCGAGCCGGGCATGACGGTGCTCGACGTCGGCGCGAACATCGGACAATACACGCTGATCGCCGCCGACCGCGTCGGTCCGGGCGGCCATGTCCATAGCTTCGAGCCCAACCCGGACATGTTCGCGGAACTGGCCGGCAATGTCGCGCGCAACGGCTTCGAGGCACGCTGCACCCTGAACGCATCCGCCGTGACCGACAAGGCCGGAACCGCGACGCTGTCGGTGCATGCGCCCGGCGAGGACGTCTACGGCTCGCTCGGCAGCCATCAGCGGGTGCCGACGGTCGGGCATCGCATGGTGCCTACCGTCACGCTTGACGACTACCTCGCCGCCCTCCCGTCACCCCCCGTCATCGACTTGCTGAAGATGGACATCGAAGGCGCCGAACTGGCTGCGCTGCAAGGCGCCGCGCGACTGCTGGGCGCCGTCCACGCCCCCGTCCTGATGATCGAGGTGTCCGACACGAACACGGAAGCCTTCGGCTACCCCGCCCGGGAATGTCTCGATCTTCTCGAATCGTTCGGGTATGCCTTCCATGAGATCGGCTATCTTGGCGGCCTGATCCCGCTGAGAACGCGGTACGGCGCCGGGCTTGAGGTCAACGTCGCCGCCATCCCTCCCCGCCACGTATGATCGCGCGACACCATATCCAATCGCAACCGGGGCGCGACAGCCGCCGCGGCGACGTGACCATCCACGCGCTCGGTCGGCTTTTTGTCGCGGTCGGCCTGCTCGCTCTGGTGCTGTTCGCGCTGCACGAGATGCTGACCACGGGGCGGCCGGTCTTCGTGCTTGTCGGATGGCTCGTCGCCCCGACGGTGATCTTCCTCATGCTGCTGAACTTCGATCGGTTCTTCCCGGTCTGGCTCATGCTCATCATCTTCCCGATCCAGGTCCCGGTCGGCGGCGCGTTCATTCCTCTCAATGCGCTGGTCGGCGCCTGCCTCGTGCTCGTCGGCATCGTACGCCATACGCTCAAGGAGGATGTCATCACGGCCCGCAACTTCCCCTGGCCGCTTCGCATCATCCTGGCGGCGCTCGTCCTGGCCTACCTCCACAACCCGGCCATGCCGACGGGCGGCGTCTACCAGTATGGCGAAACCGGTTCCGGTTTCCGACGCTACCTGATGGAGGGCGTGAAATGGTCCGGCGTGGTCTACGTGCTCTACTATGTCCGCGGATTGGCGGATGAGGATCGCCTGCTCCGCTTCATCCGACGGGTCACATGGGTGGCCATCCTGCTCAAAATCGCCGTGCTCGCCACCCGTAGTCGGTTGCTCTACTACCTGATCGGCGAAGATCTCGACACACTGATGTTCACCGGCTACATCAGCCGCTTTTTCTTCGTTACCGCCGCCGTGGCCGGGGGACTCCAGGTGACCCTCTGCTGGCAACCGCGCGGGGTGCTCCTGAACGTGCTGCGCACGCTGCTCGTCCCGCTGTGTTTCGTCGCCTTGGGCGCGGGCGGCACGCGCTCGGACGTGCTGACGGGAGTCGTGCTGGTCTACGGCTACCTCTTCCTGCGCCGCAAGTTCATGACCATCGGTCTGTTCTCGGCCGCCATCGCCGGCTCGTTCGTCGTGTTCATGTTCGTGCCCGGCGTGCGCGAGAGACTGCCTGAACGTTACCAACGCGTGTTCATCTACTCCAGCCAGGCCGCCATCCTCTCGCATATCGACCGACACATGGCGGAGAGCGCCATGGGCTCGATGGATTGGCGCATGAATATCGCGGAATTGGCGGTGAAGGACATCGCCCGATCGCCCGTCATCGGCAACGGCATACGCCCCGCGCCCATTCTTTCCTTCCGCAGGAGTCCCGAGGAGATCTACCGTCGCGAGGTGAACTTCGTCGCCACGCACAACTTCTATCTCGACCAACTGCTGCTGTTCGGCATTCCCGCCGGCCTCGTGATTATCGGATGGATCTTCAGCATCTTCGTCAGGGGCCTGCGCATCGTCTGGACCGATCCGGAGCGATACACCCACTCGCTGCTCGGCTACTGCCTCCTGACCATCCCGCCCATTTTAGTCGTCGGGTTTTTCAACGGCTCAGCCTACCAGGACCAGGTCGTTCTCGCGGCGGTGGCACTGGGGCTGATTCAGCGTCACGCGTCGACACGACTGTCCACCGCCACGCCGACAGAACCCCATCCCGCCGCCAGGGATCGCCTAAGCCATGTCCCCGTCATCTGACATCACCGTCGTCATCCCCGTACGCAACGGCGCCGCGCACATCGCGGAAACCCTGAAGTCGCTTGCAGCGGTTCAGGGGCATGTGCCGCGCGTGATCGTCGTCGACGGCGCATCGACGGATGCGACGCTCGCGATCGTCGCCACCTTCGGCGACCTCGTCACCCGGGTTGTCTCCGAGCCGGATCACGGCCAGGCCGATGCCATCGCCAAGGGCTTCGCTCTGGCCCGCACGCCCTTTGTCACCTGGCTCTGCGCCGACGATCGGGTCATGCCCGATGCCTATGCGCGCGGTCTCGCCATACTTGCCGGCGACGACCGCTGCGCCCTCACGTTCGGCGATATCCTCGTTCACGGCGAACACGGCGAGCCTCTCGCCGTCAGCCACTTCCCGCAAGCGTTCACGCCGGACGCTCTGCTGGCGCACTGCAGCGTCTCCCAACCCGGCTCGCTCTACCGGCGCCACGCCATCGAAGCGGTCGGCGGCATCCGTCAGGATCTGCACTACGTCATGGACTTCGACCTCTACCTGCGACTGCACCTCGCCGGGTACTCGAGCCGCCATATCGGGGGACTCGCCGCCGCCTTTCGTCTCAGCCCCCACACGAAGAGCGGACGCGCGGCGCTGGCCTTCGTGCGCGAATCGGTCCGCGTCCTCAGCGAAACCGGGCCGCGCGGGCGACCGGGCGCGCGCCATGCCCGGCGCGTGGGCCGTCGCCTCCGGGCCGTGCGCCTGCTCCGCGCGCTCGGCGCCGGCCGTCTCGCGTGGTGGATCACCGCCCAGGCGTTGCCGATGTGCTTCCCCGATACCCTCCGCGGCCGCGCCCTCGGCCTCTGCGTCCAGCGTCACTTCGGCGGCCTGCGCGCAGGCCCGCGTGTCCGCATGGAAGCCGCCGACCGCATCGTCCTCGGCTACAACGTCGCCGTCGCCCCGGGCGCCCGACTCACCGGTCCCGCGACCATCCCCATGGATACCATCGTCACGCCATGAACATTCTCTTCGTATCGCTCCGCGCACCGCGCGCGCAGCTGTGCGGGCCGGCCACGGTGCCGGCTGCGCCCAAGGCTATCTCATGAACATCACCTTTATCGCGTTTTGCGCCCCCCGACCGAAAAACCCCACCATGGGGTTGTTCGTTCACGAAATGGCCAAAGCATGCGCCGACGCGGGACACCGCATCACCGTGCTCGTGCCGGTTAGGGTTTTTCCGGATACACGCCTGTTCCGCACAATGCTCGATCCTCGCCGGTGGCGACAGATTCGACGCCATCTGCGCGCCTGGGTTGGACTCTGGCATAACGCACGCGGAACCCTGCACCGAGACGGCGTACGGTATGACTACACGCGATATGTCACGATGCCATGGACAAACCGCGCCAACCGGGATGCCGACGTACTGGTCGCTCGACGACAGGCATGGCTTGCCCGACATGTCGTGGAGCGACGCCCCGCGGTAATCGTCGGCCACTTCCTGGAAACCGCCCCGCTGGCCGTTGCGCTGGCCGCCGCCAGCAGCGCACGCTGGGCGCTCTACGCGCACGAGGACATTGACGAGTTCACCCAGCGTTTCGGCCCGACCAGGGTATGCCAGCTCTGCGCCGATGCCGACGCGATCTTCGCCAACAGCACCCGCACAAAAAATCAGTTGCATGTCAGTTTGGGCTCGCGCGACAGCATCCATGTAGCCCATCTGGGGCTCTCCGAGGCATTCTTGAAAGCTACGCCCGCACCCGCTTTCGACGGCGACCGATTCCAGCTCATCTACGTATCGCGGTTTACGCCACGAAAAAACCATGCCGTGCTGGTGCGCGCCATCGCAGCCTGGCGCGATGCCGACGGCGCAATACCGCTAAAGTTGACCCTCGTCGGGGATGATAGTCCAGAACGCGGTCCTGTCGAACGCCTGATCCTGGACCTGCGACTTGGCGCGCATGTGCGCGTCGTCTCGGCAACAACGCCTCGCATCATCCTGAACGCATTGCGGCAGTCTCACGGATTTCTCTTTCCCAGTCGCTTCGAATCCTTTGGTATCGTTGGCCTTGAGGCCGCCGCACTCGGACTACCGATCGCCACTGGCCCGCAAATCGGATTCGCGACCGAACTCGCCATCGACGGATGGCACCTGCCGACATTCGATGTCGAGTCGCCCCCGGACTGCCTGCGCGCCATTCGCAACATGGTGGATCGCTATGCGGATTGCCGCGCCGAAGCCATGGCCCTTCGAGAGCATGTTCGCGCGACATACGGATGGGCAAACTGCGTATCAACCCTGCTTGCACACCTCGCGCCGCCATCCGGCAGGAAGACTGTCGGGGCGGCGCAGATCAACCCGGGCACACCATGACTCGTATAGCCTTTGTCACCAACATCATCCCGCACTACCGGCTGACGTTCTATCGTCGCCTGGCGGCGGCGCTTGCCGCCGACGGGCACGATCTCCGCGTGCTCCACGGCAGTACGGAACGCGACAGCGCGCGCCCGGCCGCCGATCTGCCGTCGGATTGCGGCTTCGCCCATGCGCATGTCCGCAACCGCCTCTACCGGTTCGGCCCCTTCCACATCCGCTGGCAGTCCGGCCTCCTCCACGCTTTGCACCGCCATAGGCCGCATGCGATCGTCATATCCGGCATCGCCGGCGTCCTCAGTTCCTGGCTCGTCCTGTTCTGGGCGCGCCTGACCCGCCGCCCCGTGATCATGTGGGTCTGCGGCTGGGAGGCCCAGCAACCGGGTTCGGTCGCCTACGCGTTCAAACGGTTGCTCCTGCGCCGTTTTCACCGCCTGCCCGACGCCTTGATCGTCTACAGCACGAAGGCCCGCGACTACATGATCCGCCTCGGCGTCCCCCCCGCGCGCATCGCCATCGCCTACAACGGCCTGGACACCGACGAGGCCGCCGCCCACGAAGCGGCCGTTCGCACCGGGGCCGCCGTGCGCCGCCGCGCCGCCGCGGGCGACCGTCGCGTGTTCCTCTACGTCGGCGCCATGCTGGCGGAAAAGCGCGTCGATCTTCTGCTCGACGCCTTCGCGGCGCTGAACCGGCCGGCGACGACCGCCCTCTGGCTTGTCGGCGATGGACCCGCCTTGCCGGAGCTGCGCAAAGGCGCGACGGCGCGCGGTCTGAACACGGTGACATTCTGGGGACGGATTGTCGACGAGGCCGACGAGCTGTTCGCCGCCGCCGATGTCTTCGTTCTCCCCGGCATCGGCGGCCTGGCCCTGAATCAGGCCATGTTCTACGGCACGCCCTGCATCTGCGCCGAAGCCGACGGCACCGAAGACGACCTGGTGATCGACGGTCAGACCGGCTGGCGCTTCACGCCCGGCGACCGCGAAAGTCTCGTTCTCGCGATGACCCGCGCGGCGGACGCGGATGACCTGCCCGCTCTTGGCGCCGCCGCGCGGGACCTCGTGCTCACCCGCGGCAACGTCGGCGCCATGGTTCAGGTGTTCGTCACGTCAATCCGGAAGGCCACATGCGCATCCTGATGGCTCACGCGCGCTACCGTTTCGCGGGCGGCGAAGACGCCGTCTTCGACACGGAATCCGCCCTGCTGGAGCAAGCCGGACACACCGTCATCCGATGGGAAGCCGACAACCGCGAACTCGAAGGCATGGCGCCCTTGCGGGCCATGCTCACCGCCGCATGGAACCGCGATGCCGCACGCGCGGCCACGCGCCTTGTCGAAACCCACCGTCCCGATGTCGTGCATTTCCACAACACGTTCGGCATGCTGTCCCCCGCGGTCTACGGCGCGGTCGCGCGCACCGGCACGCCCATCGTCCAGACGCTGCACAACTTCCGCCCCCTCTGCCTCAACGCCCTGTTGCTGCGGGACGGTCGGCCGTGCGAGTGCTGCGTGCGCCGTCGCGTGGCATGGCCGGGCATTCGCTACCGCTGCTATCGCGACAGCCTCGCCGCCTCGGTCGGCATGGCCGTGGTGACCGCGGTGCTGCGCCGCTCCCGCGCGCTCGAACGTCACGTCGATCGCTTCATCGCCCCGAGCGCCTTTGTACGCGAGGTCTACACGCGCGCGGGTTTCGACGCCGACCGCATCGTCGTCAAACCGAACGCCAGCGACGGCGGCGCCGTACCCGCCAGGCGCCCGGGCAAACATGTGTTGTTCGCCGGCAGGCTCTCCCCCGAAAAGGGCCCGCTGGTGGCGATCCATGCCTGGCGGCATCTGCCGGACATCCCGTTGATCGTCGTCGGCGACGGCCCGCTGCGCGCCGAAGCGGAGCGCGCGGCGGCGGGCCATCGCGCCATCGCCGTCCTCGCGCACCAACCGCGAGCCGCGCTCGACGAACTTCTTGCCGACGCGCGCATACTGGTGGTCCCATCCATCGGCTACGAGACGTTCGGCCTCACCATCGTCGAAGCCGCACGCGCCGGCGTGGCTGTCATCGCCTCGCGCATCGGCGCCCTGCCCGAACTCGTCATCCACGAGCAAACCGGACTGTTGACGCCGCCCGGCGACGCGCATGCCCTTTCCGCCGCCGTGCGCGGCCTGTGGGACACCCCGGCCGACGCCGCGCGTCTCGGCGCTGCCGCGCACGCCGCCTACATGCGCCACTATACGCCGGATGCCTGCCGCGCCGCGCTCGAAACCGTCTACACGATGGTCGCATGCGACCGCCGGAGAACGACCCCATGACTCTCGACGCAAGCGACACGCGTACACTCGCCGTTCTGGACGTTCCCATCGCGCAGGTCACGTACGCGGATGTGCTGGACACGCTGGCCGCCTGGCGGCGGGATCGACCCGCGCCGGCCCGGACACTCATCGCCGCCAACGTCCACGTCGTCACCGAAGCCGCGCTGCATCCCGACTTCCACGCCGCCGTCATGAATGCCGATCTCGTCGTGCCCGACGGCATGCCGCTCGTCTGGGCCACGCGGCAACTCGGCGGCACGCTGTCCGATCGCTGCTATGGCCCGACGTTGATGGAACGGGCCTTGGAACGTTTCCAGGCCGACGGCGCGCGCCATTTCTTTTACGGGTCGACGCCGGAGACGCTCGCGCGTCTCGAAGCCGCGGTCGCCGCTCGCTGGCCCGGCGCCGTCATCGCCGGCGCGCTGGCGCCGTCCTTCGGTCCGTTCGACGATGCCGTCGAGCATGCCCATATCGCCCGCATCGACGCGACCGCGCCCGACTTTCTGTGGATCGCCATGGGCTGCCCGAAGCAGGAATTGTGGATGCGGCGCTACCGGTCGCGCGTCCATGCCGCCGGCATCCTCGCCGTCGGCGCCGCGTTCGATTTCATCGCCGGCACGGTTCGCCAGGCCCCGCCCTGGATGCAGAAACGCGGCCTCGAATGGCTCTACCGCCTCGCCGTCGAACCCCGCCGCCTCTGGCGCCGCTACCTCATCCGCAACCCCTACTTCATCTACCGGTTCACCCTCCAGCGCCTCGGCCTCGGGTGACCCCGCCCGCCCCCCTCTGCCCCGGCGCGCCCCGGGCCCTCCCGGCCACTTCACACCGCCTGCCGCATTACTCCCCATCTATCGCGAACCCGCACGGCGATATCGCAAGGGACACGATATCGCAAGGGACAGACTGGTGGCGGCACGGAGCGCTGCGAGAAAAGTGTTGGAAAGTCATCAGGATTTGGGAAGATTCCGTCAACAGACCATCAACCGTGACAAGGATAACTTATGGCGGCATCCTCCCAACAGTTGAACCACCGAGACCGCCAGATTCTGTGCGGTTTATTCCTTTCCAAGTTCGACAAGCGAGGCTTGCGGTATCTCGGCTTTGACGGCTACACCGAGGCATTCAACGCGCTTGGCTACAGTCTGAAGGCAAAACCCGCGTCCATAAAGAACTACCGCGACGAACTTGATCCCTTCTTCCCGAATGCGCGGATGGGCTGGCACAAACGCGCACTCCGAGAACACTGCCAGCGAATCCTCGACGACTACAAGGCACTTGGCCTTAATGACATTGGGGAGATCATCAAGGGTTTTTTGTTGCCGGTTCGCGAGGCGGAGACCATGCCGGAGGTCAAACGAGTGTTGAATCTGCACGACCCTGAACCGTCCGCGTCCTTTGCTAAGCGCTTGATCACCGGAAAGGCTGCCGAACAGTATTTTCTGGCCCACTACGAGGTCATGACGGAGTTTTCGGGGGCATTACTTACCGACACGACGGAGTGGGGCTGTGGCTTCGATTTCAAGGTCACACCCCAAGGTTCGGATCCGTTTTGTGCTGTCGAGGTCAAGGGGCTGCGCGGGCGGGCGGGTCAGATCCAAATGACAGAACTGGAATTCGAAGTGGCAGAGGCGCTCGGGGAGAGATACTTCCTTGTGCTGGTACGAAACTTCATCGAGTCGCCTTTTCACACTGTGATCAATGATCCAACGAAATCGGCGATTCGGTTCAACCGTGTGGAACGGAAGGAGATAAGACTCTCATGGACCGCCAGCATCGACGAATGATCGCAGGAAATCCGTGCGCATTCTCCCTGCCATCGCGCATGGACAAGACATCATCATTCGCAGTGATCGATGAAGGGCTTGAATCGGCACAGTGCGGACGGCTTCCGATCCCGTCCTGACGCGTGCCGCATCAGCCGCGCCATGGTCGTCCCCGCGACGATGGCGAGCAGCAGATCGAACGGCACGCGGAACCGGATGCGCGTGAAGAACAGCGCCGCGAAGGCGCCGTTCGCCACGTAAAGCAGCAGCACGAACCACTCCATGCGCGACAATGGCAGCCGCTTCCGCAGCGCCAGTCGCAGCAGCACCACCCCGCATAGTCCGCCGTAGGTGACGAGCGCCATCAGATCCCGCCACGGCGACCGCTCGGTCGCCACGAACAACTCGTTACGGAAGTTGAAGTGGTTCGCGAACTTCCGCGCATACAGCCACACCGTCCGCGCCGGCCGCGCCCGCATCTCGTCCAGCGCCGCGCGACGGTAGTGCCGATCGCGCGCGACCTCGTCCAGTTCGGGCGCGGCATAGGCGGACAAGTCCACGTTCACGCCGGAATTCGCCCGCGCGCCGGATGCGTTGCCCAGGAGAAGATTGAGGCCGCCATTCGTGGCGATGAAACCCGTCGCCCCCAACCGGCGATGGTTGCGGGACTGCCAGGGCGACAGCACAAGCACGGCCGCCAACACCAGCACCCCGACCACCCCCGCCCGCCGCGCCAACGACGCGACACCGTCCGAACCGCGCGCGCCGTCGCCCCGGCGCTCGCCGCGTTCCACCGCCACGCCGCCGACCCATCCGCCCCCCGCAAGCAGCCACAGCGCCAGAACGCCGAACGCGAACAGCATCGACGGCGATGTCAGCATCAACGCGCCGCCCAGCACGCCGCCACACACGGCACGCCGCACGGTCAACCGATCTCCCCGCGACACCACCGCCAGCAGCGTCGTCAACAACGCGCCCGACAACGTCTGCGGATAGAACGTCCCGGCCGTGTAGAACTGCACGGGGTAACCGACCACGGCCAGCATGGCGAAGATGCCGCCGCCAGGCACAACCGACCGCGCCAGCGCAAACACCGCGGCGAGCGACACCAACAGGCACACGAAGTTCAGCATCCGGACATCGACCAGATCCTCGCCCATGACCTTCCCCAGCAGGACCAACCCCACGAATCCCGGCGCACGGTAAGCGGTCGGCGTCGCCCCGTCGATCGAGTAGCCGCGTCCCTCCAGTACGTTCGCGGCGATCGCCAGATACTCCCGCTCATCCGGGTAGCGCACACGCTCGCCGAGGTGCGCGGCGTACAACACCGACCCCAGCACGACGCACGCCATCGCAGCCGCCGCCAAATCGCGCTCGTGCTCGCATACGAACCCATACAGCCGTCGAACCCATGCTCTCATCGACGGCAATCTACCCCGCATGCGCGCGAAACGCCAGCGCCGCATACGCCGGCACGCGCGGAACGCCACCGGGCGCCGTGCACCGCTCAGGCGTCAGCCGGCGCGTGCGACTCCTGGACCGCGGCCGTCGTTTCATAGAAGCAGAGGTGAAACACGGCGGCCGCGAGCACCTGCCGCAGGCCGCAGCCCTCCGCCTCCGACAGACCGATCCGCAGGCGAACCGGTTCGGCGGCATCCCCGCGCTTCTCCTTGCGCGAGACCTCCAGGCTGAAGCCGCTCACCGGCGTCTCCACCCGCCGGAAACCGATCACCGTGGTAGCCTCGGCGGTCTGGTGGAACAGGCCCTTCTCGCCGCCCGCGCCGGCCGCCTTCCCTTCCAGCACCGCCAGCATGGCGCAGACATCCGTAAGGCCCAACTTCACCGCCACCCGCGCCTTCCAGTCGAACGTCGCCCCCTGAATCCCGCCGCCGCCGCGCGCGGCCAGAGTCTTCTGCGCCGCCATCTCGGCAAACATGTAGCCGTCCCGGTTGCGTCGCGCCGGCCGCACCTCGAACCGCACCGCGCAGCCCTTGCCGGTCCCCGTGGGGTGATAGAACGCCAACCGTCCCTCGAATGTCCGATACGCCGATTCTTCCATCGCCATGCTCCTTGCCGACTGGGTTATCACGATGTGTCTGACCATCAGCCGGCATCGAACCGCAAACCACGTCAGAAATCAATCCTATTGTGTACGGCGGCACACATCGGCACCCACCCCCTGACGGCCCATCCCACACACTCCCCCCTTCCCGACCGCCGTGCACAACCACCGCCTCATCCACCGGCAGCGGATGCACAGCCCCCGCTGTACTGCCGCCACCGGTACAGCAGGCGCTATGCGTTTGCCGCTCGCCGCCTTACCTCAAGTCCGGCCTTGGCCAGTATCGCGGGGAACCTGCGTACCGAATCCCGGTCGTATCGCTTGACGCCATCCTCGCCGTCCGACAGGATGCTCCACGGAACCAGGCAGTCGTGGATTTTGGCTTTGTCGTCGCGCGGTTTGCCGAATCGCCACCCGTCACGCAACCGCTCGACATTCCAGCGGCCGTGTTCCATCTCGGCCATCGTCTCGATGTCCTCGTCGGTGAAGCCTTTCTCGTCGAAGACAACCACGTTCGCCGGATTGCCAACAGAGACGACTTCGAACCCGCACGCTTCGAGTATCTGCGCGGAGTACTTGGCCTGCTCCTGATTGGCGGTCTTGAACGTGTCCTTCAGCTTCTTCCAGGGCTTCATGTTGTCCGGCAACTTTCCCTGACTGCTGGCGACATACTCTTCGTGGAATGCCTTGGCCATGCTTTCCAGCGTCGCCGCATCGAATGCCGCCCGCGGGGGATGTGCCAACGCACGCACCGAAGCCGGGTCGCAAGGCAGCGACAACAGGTTGTCCGTTCCGGCCCACAGTTCGTCGCCCGCCAGCGCATCCGCCGCGCCCCCGGAGCCGTCAACCAGCCCAAGACAGGCGCCGAAGCCCAAGGCCACGCGGTATTCGACGGCGCTCAGGGGCCCGCCGCCGAATCCCAGCACGCGGACATCCGCGGGGCGCACGCCGGCGGCAACGAGGTCGGCCCAGTTCTTCACGATCTGTTCCGCCGTGAAGCTCTGTTCGCCACACGCGATGCAGGTGTCATAACGCTCATCCTCCGGCGCATCGCCGGGCCGAACCCGGGGAATGTAGCCGAACAGCTTGAAGGGGCGCTTTCCACGCGGGCCGATGCTGTCGGCGGCATCGCCGACGCACCCCGGCACACCAACCCGCGTCCCGCCGGAGATCACCGTGCCGGCGAACCCTCTAAACGCCTCCACCAGCATGGGCCGCAATTGATCCGCCTGCCCGGACTTCAGGGTCATCGCGCCGCCGGCCACGATGAATACCGGTGTGGCCAGTTTCGTTGGGACGGCCCGGGCGCCCGTCGCACCCGGCGGAACGGCGCGAAGTTTCCCGGCCAGTCGCAGCAGGTCCCTGGCCCAGCGATAACCGCCGACCAGCGGGTCGGGCTTGGTCACGAGAAACAGCCATTTCTCCTCGATCGTCAGTATGTCGTCAGGCACGCAGGTGCTGCAGTCCAGCACATGCCGGATGCCGCGGGCATAGTCGCCAAGCGCCTGATCGGGTTCGTCCAGCAGCAGGTGCAGCCGCCCGGCCGTGAAGGCGGCGTAAGGCATCTCCGTGCCATTGCGGATATGCTCACGGCAGGTTGCGATGGCGTGCCGCACCCCGGCCGCCATGGCGCCGACGAAGTCCTTGCGCCGCGAGTTGCTGATTTCGTGACCGATCACGTCGGCCAGGTAGTACGGGTTGCCGGGCTCCAGTTCCAACGCCTCGCGGTAGCAGTCGCGCGCGAGGGCGGCATCCTCGTCCAACGCCTCGTGTGTCCAGGCCAGTCGGGCAAGGGCTTTGGCCAACGTGCTTTTGCGCCTCCGCATGTCGGTTGCCGTGTACGCCGTTTCCTGACGGCAGTGCTCGACGACGCGTTGCAGGTGGCGCTGTCCTTCGCGATAGGTGTCCGATTCGGGCGCGGGCCGTGCCTGTTTGCACAGCGCGTAGCCAAGTTCCAGCCGAATCGCGCATCCCAACGGCGACGGCGTATCCGCATACGATTTGAGTTCGTCGACAACGCGGCCATACAGACCTTGAGCGGCAGCGAGTCGGGCGATTTGCAGCGCGACATGCGGCTTCTTTTTCGGCTCGGCGGTTGCGAGGATCAGTTCCTGGACTTGCAGCTCGCGCGTCACCTCGTCGCGTGGCGCATAGGCGTTGAAGTTCGCCAACATACCATCGATGGCGTTCGCGAGCTCGTCAAAGTCCCGATCGCCCTCTTCCATGATCGCGGCCAGAAGCGAGGCGGTACGCTTGAACTCCGCCGGATATTTCAGCTTGGTCTTGTACATCCGGTCGTGGAGCGTGTCCGCCCAAGCGTGCTGGACCCACGTGCGCACCTGGATCTCGGCGGTCTTGGCGGCAATGGCGACGAGGGCGGCCGGTTTGAATCCGAGGGCGGCGGCGGCCCCCTCGTCTGGCACATACTCCTTGATTCCCGGCTTCGCGGGAAGGCGGACGATGTAATGCATGTCGCGGTAGCCGAACTTGTCGATTCCCAGACTCTTGCCCTTTTCGTCGGACTCCACGATATCGAAGTTGTGTTCGATGAAGTCACGCACGGCATCCACTTGCGCCAGCGTCTGCACGATCACACGCGCCCCGCAGAGGTCCGTCATCTGGTTCACGGCATCCGGGTACTTCTCGAACTTGCGCACGCACTTCTCCGCGAAGCTCGTGACGGCCTTCGGGCGAGCCTGAACGAACGCCTCCGGAAAAGCCGTCTTGCAGGCCGCCTCCAGGACCTCTTTCAGCGCGTCGGCGAAAATCTTGTAGTCGGCAAACCGCGCCGTGTATGCACCCACCTGGTGGTGCAGCGCTTCGGTACTGATGCGTTCGGCGTCATTACTCATGGTTCATCTCCCGTCATGCTTACCCGGATCTCATCCCCCAATGCGGCGGAATATTCCTGCTCGGCTGTCGCCTCGGCAATCGAGGAATCCCGCCCCGCCGTACTCATTCGGCGAACGTTCTCACGAATGCGGCGACACCGGGGATCAGGTCGAGCGCGGCGGCTGCTGCCGGGCTGACCCAGGTGTAGTCATCGTGTTCGCCGCTGAGGGTGACCGTATCGTCGTCGGCAAGGCCTTCGAAGATGATGTAGGCGAGGCGGTACTTCTCGATGACGCCTTCATCGGCGCCGAGAACGCGGGTGAGTCGAACCGTAACGCCGGCCTCCTCCCGGGTCTCGCGCAGGAGGCAGGCCTCCATCGTCTCACCCGGATCCATCTTGCCACCGGGCATCTCCCACTGACCGGCGAAATGCCTGGATGCGGCGGAGCGCTTGAGAAACAGGTATTTGCCGTCACGGTTGCGCACCATGACTTTCCCGGCTACGACGTATGGACGATCGCTCATAGACCCCCTTTCGAATGCGGCATGACAAGACCATGGCCGACACCCGCACCGGCGCCCGCCCCGGAATGCAGGCAGGATAGCGAAAACGCACCCACGGTCAAGCCCGCCGGAATCCACCTCCCAGTCGTCTACGATCTGACTTTCGTCGACGTCGATCTCTTTTCCCGCACTGCCCCCTGCCGCGTCCCCGCCCTCACGTTTCTGTCGCAACTGCTGTAGAAATCTGAATCGTCGAACGGCACGGCGGCGCGAACTCCTGGCCGCACGCGGGACAGCGCGCGCGTTGGGATTGGTCTACAAAGCGTCGCCTTCCGCCACAGGTTCGTCCGGCACGGCCGCGAGTGCGTCCGCAAATGCTTTCGGATCGAAACGGGCGGCCGCCTTGCGGAAGAAATCCCGGGTTTCCTCCCGCACGATTTCGTTCGACACCGACGTGACGATGAACTGGTTGAGCGAGACCCCTTCGTCGCGGGACAGACGGGTGACTCGGCTATGCACGTTGTCGGGCATTCTCACTTGCAGTGTCTTCATTTCGTCCTCCTCATCCGTCGCAGGAATTCGCTGGGTCTGAGAATCTCAATCCCGTAGCCTCGGAGTTCCGGATCCCGGAAATCATTCACATTGTGAGTCACAATCGCTTCGGCGCCAAAATTGGCGGCGCACTCAAAAACCATGTTGTCGTTCTCATCCTTCAAGTTCGGTCGCAAGCCGAAGTAGACGGGCACCTCTGCGCCGTAATGCGCCAACGCCGCGAGAATCGCAGCGGCCTGTTCCCTGGTCAACGGCACGGCCCGCGTCGCGACAGTTGTCATCAAACTGGCCTGATATTCGAGGTACAGAGGCACAGACATCCCAAATCGAAACCTGCCGTGCGGTATTTCAGAAAGTATCGCGAAACTCGCTCCCCGCCGGCTCCGCACAGCCGCAACCCACACACAGGTGTCGATCACCACTCTCATAGGTGCACCTGTAACACTATGGGTGTGGAGATGTCAATGCCTTTCCGCAGTCGGTTACGAGCGAGAGCGGGCAGGGTTAGCCCACGGCGGTCCCCGTAGGCGCTCTTGCGTGCCACGTCGCAGTGCCACACAGACTGTCACGACTCTGGCAATGTGGCAAGATGACATTTGTATTGTTCGCCAGCATTTTTGCCGTTAATCTGCTGGCCATGTTAACACGACGACTTGAACTACCCGGCCATTCGTTCCTCCTTTTCGGCCCGCGCGGGACCGGCAAGACCACGTGGTTGAGACATATGCTGCCGGACGCGCTGTGGTTCGATCTGTTGCGGACACAGACACTTTTGTCGCTCAGCCGTCAACCTGAGTCGTTCCGTCAGCAGGTCGAAGCCCGGCCACCAGGGAGTTGGGTCGTGGTGGACGAAGTGCAGCGACTGCCAAGCGTCTTGAACGAAGTTCATGCGCTGATTGCCGAGCATGGGAAGGCATACCATTTTGCCCTCAGCGGCTCCAGCGCGCGCAAGTTGAAGCGATTGGATGTGAATCTTCTCGCCGGCCGCGCAATCAACCGCCAGTTCTTCCCACTGACAGCGGCCGAGTTGGGTTACCGTTGCGATCTCGACCGAGTGTTGCGTCTTGGCTTGCTGCCGCAGCTCCAGGCCGAGACCGACTATGCCATCGAGGCGCTGGAGGCCTATGTAGACAACTACATCCGTGAAGAGATCCAGCAGGAGGCCCTCGTGCGCAACCTGGAATCCTTCGCCAGGTTTCTGGAGGTAGCCGCCCTGATGAACGGACAGATTGTCAATGTCGCCGGGATCGCCCGCGACGCCGCCGTGGCCCGGCCGACAGTCCAAGGCTACTTCGCAACGCTGGTGGACACGCTGATCGGCTTCTGGCTGCCCGCCTGGCGCAAACGCGCGAAGGTGAAAGAAGTGGCGAGTCCGAAGTTCTACCTTTTCGACCCCGGTGTGGCGCGGGCACTGGCCGGACGGCTGCGCGAGCCACTGGACGGAATGGAACGCGGCTTTCTGCTGGAAACCTGGGTGCTTCATGAGTTGCGCGCCGCGATGGCCTTCCGGAACCTCGGTGGGCAACTCCATTATTGGCGCACGCCGTCCGGCAGCGAGGTGGATTTCGTCTGGACGCGCGGCCACCGCGCCATCGGCATCGAGGTCAAGGCCGCGGCAACCTGGCGCGGCGAATACGGAACCGCGATCAAGACCCTGATGGCTGACGGCGTTCTGACCGGGGGCCATGGCGTCTACACCGGTTCAGTCGAACTCAAAGACGGCCCCCTGCGCATCTGGCCGATCCAGCGCTTTCTCAGAGAACTGACCGAGGGCCACGTGTTGGACTGACATGCACCGGTAGCGGGTTCACAGCCCCCGCTGTACTCGCTCTCCCAGTACAGCAGGCGCTCTTGCTTGCCAAGTCGCAGCGCCCGCGCTGCGGCACGAAGGCTAGTCCCGGCGTAGCCTTGGCGAAGGTGGTGCGCGTCGAGATCCTCGCGCTTGTCGCGATGGAAACGCACGCGCGATGCGGGATCAACCTTTCGATAACAGCCCCATTCGCCCAGCCGTATCGGCCGGCTTGGTCCAACTCGTTCCCTGATGAGTAAAGTGGAACGGCG